>UQUV01000011.1 GCA_900544305.1 uncultured Porphyromonadaceae bacterium | reverse complement strand
ATTACACTTACTTTTACTTTCCAAAATGGAGGTACAAGCCGAGAATGGTGCTAAAAATCACTAACTTACACATTCTCAGATACTTGCCAACCTGCTGGTTGTTCCTTTTAGAGTGCTATACTATTGATAATCAACGATGTACACATACTGCATCGAAATGAGCGGCCAGATGAAAGTGATGATCGACCGCATGAACGCAATGTATCCTTTGGACTACAAGTTCCGCGACGTTTATCTGCTGACAACAGCAGCCGAAAACGAACCCGAAGTGCCGAAACGTGCGGAAAGCGGCCTTACAGGATGGACCGACTGCTACCCGAAATGCAGACTTGCCGGCACACTGTTCTGTGGCGGCGTCGACGCTCCCCACGCCATCGAAGGCAACGAAAAGCTCCAGACTGCCTACGAAATGGGACTGCACGTATAGCCCTTTCTACTCTTCAGCATTAAAGAGACAGCAGAAACCATGGAAAATGCCATCCTGTTTCAAAAGGCATTTTCCGTGGTTAGAAAACGAATAAACGGTGAAATTGGAAAATGAGAACGAGAAAACTACAATCCTGCAGCGAACTGATTGAATATATCGACAAAATCGGATTTCTGCCGCTATTAGGCATGGGCATCAACGGATGGTCGGCCGAAGAAGTGATGGACCAAGAATTCCAATACACCCCGCTACCTGACGGTGGATGGGAGTGGCCGCTATGGAAGTGGAAAGGTACCATCTTGCAGGAAAGCGGCTGCGCCTACGGCAAATTTTTCGACAAAAAAGCAGCGTTCATCAGCCGCGAATGGTGGCCCGATTTCTGCAACTACCGCCGCAGCATCTATCCCTACCCCGAAGAGGGAAGCGTAGAGGAAATGATTCTTGCCACGCTCCAACGCGAAGGCAGCCTCATCACCCGCGAACTCCGTGCAGCATGCGGCTTCACCGGTCCCAAAATGAGAGGACGGTTCGACACCTATGTCTCGCGGCTCGAAATGGGAGGCTACATCGTCACCGAGGATTTTATCTATCCCCACGACCGCCACGGACGGGAATACGGCTGGGGCTGGTCACTGCTCACTACACCTGAAGCACTCTTCAAGCGGGAAGCCTGTCACCCCGACCGCACCCCGCAGGAATCCCGCGAACGCATGGTCAACCACTTCCGGAAAATCATGCCCCACGCCGACGACAGCCTGTTCAACTTCCTGCTGAAATAAACAGAATTCAATTATACGACAAATTCATTTAATTCCTCTTTCAGTTTTTTCCAATTCGGGAAATATTGAGTCAGTAAAGCAGTATACTCTTCATTATGTAACCGGACTTTGATATGTAATAACTCATGTACCACAATATACTCAATACATTGAATTGGCTTTTTTATCAATTCCAAATTAAAAATAATATTACGCATACTATGGTTACAACTTCCCCATAAGGTTTTCATCTGCTTGACTTCCCATTTATTTACCTTTACTCCCAAGATACATTCCCACTTGGCAATTAATGGAGGAAGTATCGATTTAAATTCCGCTCGATACCATTCTCGCAATACCTCAGCTCGACGTTCAGCCGTTGTTCCTTCACGAACATACAATTTAATATATTCGTTACCTTGAACCTCAACTTTTGCAGGAGCATTATGATACAAAACCTTTAAACGGTATCTTTGCCCTTTAAAATAATGATTCTCTCCAGATACATATTCACGAGGAGTTTGGCGATTCTGATCCAGTATCTGTGATACTCGATGGTTTATCCAAGTCATTTTTGTAATCAAGAATAATCGCACTGCTTCCTCCGTCATCCTAATAGGAGCAGATACATGGATACGAGCATCGGGCGGATAGATTGTAAGATGAACATTCTTAATCTCCTTCCACTCAACTTCTGCTGATATATTAGCAACCTTAACAATAACCATCAGTATTCTTTTTGTGCAACTATCAGCTGCATAATATCATCTATTTTCTCGGGCTCAACGCCTTCCAGAGCCTTCTCAACAGCCTTTCGCAATGCTCTCATCTTCTTCAAGCCACTGCCATCCATATCCCTGAAACCATCACGAGCATTGGCTTTTACAATTTCGTGAATCCGAAGTGCCAAAGCCTCATCTTTGCCAAGATTATCATATAGAGCTTTCTTTCCCTTTGTATCAATAGCTGTAGGATATTTGGCCTTCATATTGGAACGTGCCTCTTTCAGTTTTTCAATAAGTTTCTCAATCAATTCTTTATATTGAATCTTACCGTCTTTCTGTTCTTGAAGCAATTGGTTGAGCAATTCCGACATTTTATCAAAGTAGGCAGGATTATTAGGCCGCTCACTGATAATCATTTTACGCATATTGGCTGCCAAAATTTCCGCAACAGAGCGTTCATTTTTCTTTATTTCCTTTGGTAACGAATCAATGGCTTTATCACCCTCGACATCAATCAAATCAAGGAATGAAATATCTGCCAAATCAACCAATTTTTCGCTATCTTCTGCACGGACATAGTTATCAATCAGCTGTCGCATAGCAGGATCGTAATATTTCAAATCAAGAGCATCTCCACTCTTCAATTTTATTTCATCTTTGATATCATTGAAATAATCAACCTGCTTCTTAATACCAGCAGCCTCTTCGGTTGTATATCCAGCCTGCTCCATTTCATTGGCGATATCTATGTAACGACGGACTAAACGAGAGACAAGTTTATAAAATGTTTCACGCTTATTGGCATTTTCTTCACATTCGCTTTGTTGGTTCTCGACAGGCGTAGTTTCGGAATAGACGAAATACGAAAAATAGCCCTCCCGAGTTTGTGGATGTATCACCTCACACATCGTATAAACAGCCTGTAATGCCTCTTCCAAGGCTTTCCGACCTTCTGTCAGACGATTCGTAAGCAATCCCTTAATATCCTCACTATCGTAACCGTCAAAGGCTCCATTCGTATAATCCTTGATAGCATTCTCTACAGCACCAAACAAATCCTGATAGTCTATGATATATCCATAATCTTTTTCTTCACTATCAACACGATTCACACGGCATATTGCTTGGAACAGATTGTGATCCCGCATTTTCTTGTCAATATAGAGATATGTTGCCGACGGTGCATCAAATCCGGTCAAAAGTTTATCCACCACAATCAACAGTTTCATATCTCCGGGATGGTCAATAAATTCTTTTTTTGCCCAGGCTTCAAACTGTTGCGACGTTTTGTCGCCAATCATCTTTTTATAAATCTCATACTTGGTCAGATCTTCCGTCTCACCCTCGCCCTGATACTCATCTTTTACAGATGCAGTACTCGCATCATAACTTGTAACCACAGCGCAATGGCCTTTCAATTCTGTCGACTGAAAAACCTCCCAGTAACGACACGCCTGATAAATGCTATCGGCTACAAGCATTGCATTACCGTAGCCGCCTGCTAAAGCACGCTTGGTACTCATATCCTGACAAATATCTGCGGCAATGCGGTCAATGCGCTCCTTGCTGCTAAAGAGCTTTTCCATCTTTGCCCAACGCTCTTTCAAAGCGGCACGTGCCACAGAACTTAATCCCTTTGTCTTCGCTTCAAACCACTCATCAATTTTCTCTCGTTTTCCCAAATACTGTTCCACATTTCGGGCCTCATAGCGCAAATCAAGAATAACCTTATCCTTTACTGCCTCATTAAACTTATAGCTATGAATATACGAGCCAAAGGTTTCTATCGATTTCTTTTTATCGGTATGGAGCAGCGGCGTACCCGTAAAACCAATCAACATGACATCATCTCCCATGATATGCTTCATGGCTTCATGAAGGAAACCGCTCTGCGTACGGTGACATTCATCGATAAAAACATAGATATTTCCCTTAGCCCGAAAATCGGAAGGAAGCGATTTTGCCAACTCTTCCAAATATACATCAAGCGACTTATTGGCCTTTTTACCGCCTACAGCTATAGTATCACCATCATTCTTATTGCCGAACTTGTGTATCAGCGTACAAATCAGCCACGGCTCAGCAGCATTGAGCATCTCAATCAACTTGCCTCCGCTTTGTGCTCTTTCAATCAGCTCCCCTGCATCCTTGAACCCCGATTCTATCTGTTTGTCCAACTCATCGCGGTCGGTAATGATTACCACACGGGCATCGGTCACATTCTCACGTATCCACTGAGCCAGCCATACCATCGTAAGCGATTTGCCCGATCCTTGCGAGTGCCATATAATGCCGTTTTGCTTATTGCGAACTCTGGATTGAGCTGCTTTAATGGCAAAATACTGATTGGGACGAGCCGCTTTTTTAATTCCCCCGTCAAAAATAAGGAAGTCATGGATATATTCCAATAGTCTTGCAGGCTCAAAGAATTGCAAAACACTACGGTCTAATTCATTGGGATATTCTTCGGCTGTAAAGTGCGATGGTTTGCACGGCTCACCACACGGCTCTTTCCAGCGCAACCAGAATTTTTCAGGAGTTTTGATTACACCATAGTGCAATCCCTCCGTGTCGTTGCCCGCAAAAAGCAACTGTATAGTCGTGAAAAACCGGGGTATATAACCATCCTGCTGGTTTCGGATATTCTGGCGAATACCCTCGTGAGCCGACACTGTGCTGCGCTTAAGCTCAATAACAGCAAGCGCAATGCCATTGACATAAACGACCAAATCGGGGCGGCGGTCGCTTTCGCCTTGAATGGTTACCTCCTCGGCTATCTGGAAATCATTATCTATCGGATTCTCCCAATCGATAAGACGAACCATCTTTTTCTTTTCGCCCACCTCTGCCTGTATATTCACACCATAACGCAACAAGGTATATACCTCCTTGTTGGCGTTATACAGTCCACCTCCAAGGGAGTTTGCCGCTTGTTTGAACTTAGCAATGGCACTCCGTATCTCCTTGTTGGTATAGCCACGTCGCAAGAGATACTTCGTAAGCAATGCATCTTCGACATTGCTATTGTTCTCACGCTTTTCCCAATTGCCGAGATAGGCATAATGCAACACCTTTCTGAAAAGTGCCACTAATCTATTTTGCGTTACACGCTCTTTTGCCCCAATGTTTGTGTCCATAGTTTATACATTAGAATGGTAAATCATCAACTATATCTGTAGAATCTGAATATATCAATTCTGTTCGTCCAAATTTTCTTGCAAGTCTATTGTACTCGTTCACAACTTCTTTGGTATTTAAGATTAAATTGTTACCAAACGAAGAAGCAATTTTATCTATAACATCAACACTAAAATTAGATATTTTATTCATTTGTTTTAGCCAATCCAAGGCTTCTTCTTCATTTTTAGAGTTAGTAAATAACTTGCCCAGAATAGAGAAGTATTTTTCATTGACATTATCCATTTTGCATATTGTTTCTACTACATCTCTCGCCACGGCCTCTGCTGTTTTCTTAGCTTTAATTGCTTGATATTTGCCAATAAACCCATGAGGATCTGCTCCTTTTTTTATAGATAATGTCGGGATTGCTCGTCCCAACGCAATCCCAACTTCTTGATCACACCATTTACTCTGATAGAAATTCGGAGTTAAAATGGCACATAAAAGATCCATTGATGCTAATGCCTTTTCTATCTCTGTTTGCCAGAGTTTAGAAGGTTCTATATCTTCATGTGCTACAAAACAATCAATACCATATTTTGCCAGATGATTCTTTAGATATGTAGCAGACTCTTTATTCTCAGTCAAATGACTTATAAATATCCGGAAATATCCACTACGCCAGCAGTCTGCATTAACGACGGTTTGATCGAAGGTATCATTTTGAATGATTTCTCCACTAACTTCATTTGCCATTGCTGCAATCACATCATCTGTTAGGTCTGAGACATAAGCCGAAAAATACTCTTCTAAGCTATCCCAAGAGCCCTGTTCATAATGACGTACTTCTGAATTATAGCACTTCAGATATTGATAAAAATCATTCCATGAAAATCCACGATTGGTCAAATCATTATAGATTTTCTTTGTTGTCAAAATCCTTTGGAGCGGTTTCATATTATTCTTTTTTTAATCTTATTTGTCCCGTTAATAACTTTTGCATCATGCCCGATTTTAGGAGACGATACTTGTCGCGTTTGGCTTCAAGGTCTGCTATCTCCTTATCTATATCATTCAGTACCGTAGCAATTGCTATTTGTTCATCCTTTGTTTCTGGTAATATGATTCGTGAAGAATTAAATAACTCTTTTGATAGGTTATAACGAGTTGCGCCTTGTGCCAAAGTTGTCATTAACTGGCGTCCTAATTTACTCCGGAAATAATAAGCTAAATATAATCCAACAACATTGTTATCGGTTAATCTATACCCAAAACAGAAACTATTTAAATATAGTTCTTTATAATGAGAAAGCAATACAGCACAAGTTCCTACATCTTCTGGGGTTTCTGACGAAGTGTTAAAGAACAAATCACCGAATTGAGTTCTATTCTGCAGTTCATTCTCCCGAATCTTAACAGATTCAAATAAATTTTCCTTCAATATCGGATTTGTTAATACATTTAAGAATGTAATATATTTTGCATTTCCTTGACCAAAATCATCTTTGCTTTTTCCTGATAATCCAGAATATGTATATCCAATCTCTCCTAATTTCCTTTCTATCCATGGATCGGTAAATCCGGGAAGACGTTTTTTACCGGTTAGGAGTTGTTGCATCGTCCCTTGTTTAATCAGGCGTTTCTTGGCGATTTTCTTATCCAATGCCGCAATCAATCCATCTATATCACTCAGCGCCTCCGCAATTGCTCGTTGCTCGATCTTGATTGGAGGCAAAACAACAGGAATATGTTCAATTTGATTCTGCGTAATCATTGGGATGGAGGTCTGACTATTAATAGCACAAATGTATTCAACTATTTTGTCACATTGTAACCAATAAGACAAATACTCATTATCACATTTAATCTTATTAATTAAGACAAGGCTTGGATTAATAGTTGCCGGACCGATATCGTTTCTAATAAAAGCGCTTTTCCCCAGAGTACCACGTTGCGCTAATACAATATCTCCTTTTCTAACCATAATTTCTGGAGATTCATAATATTTCTGCCACGATATGTATTCTGCATCATGCAAATCTAAAACCATATTTGTAATATGTTTACCTCCTATGGTATATGCACCTTGACCAACTTCAACAAGATCAGCCGTCGTATATCCTCTAAACCCAATACGCCCATTGATCTTAGCAACACTGCCAAGATTTACCACTTCCCAATCTTCGGGTATTATTCCCAATTCAGTTTGCTTATATCCTTGTGGTATATTCATATCCTCTTCAATGGACTATTATCCGTATATAATTGAGATTGTTTCACATCGCAACCTTGTATTGCATTGCCAAGCCGTTGTTTATACACACCACTTTCAACACTTTGGATAGTATTATATAAACTTTTTCGAGGATCATTGTTTGCAAATGGAGTTAATGGTCCTATCATAATACGAGGAATCAGATTTCTATCAATCTTTACAGGGATCTTTATTATATCACCATTCCAAGGAAGATTATCTTTCACTATAAATATTCGTACCTCATTCTCAAATGCAAATGCTTTACGTTTCAAGCACATCAAGGTTAAATAATGCTCCAACGAAAAATCATGTTCAGGGAAAAACTCACTATCTTTTTTATTATGTAATCCCACTATCTCCTTGCGTTCCAATGAATAGATAGCCTTGCCTATATATATAGCACAATAATTTGTTTGGGCATAGGATTCCAATGTATCTAATAACTGTTTTACATTAAACGATATGCGCAATGCCTTGCTTTTACTATCTGCATACATTTTCCACGCGGCCTCTTCATTTGTAGAAAACTTTGTAGTCAAGCACATACAAGCAATTTCAGGCCGTGTATAATTATATCTATTATAATCTGTCTTCCAAAACCTACGTTCAAATGGATCAACCCAAGTTGCAGGCGAAACGAAGGCTAATTCACTATTTGCCACACAACTCATCAACCTATCATAGGGCATATACTTATACAAAGTATCAATTTGAGCCAAAGACAAGCCATTAAGTAAGTATATATGTTTATAGCCAGAAGCAAGTTCCGACTTGATTTCTATTTTATTCTCAGAACTCATAGATTTTACTTGTTTTCACTCATTTCTTCATTATTCCGAATTAATATCCCATCTGTTTTAAATATGCAGCAACCTTTGCCTCCAAATCGGCGATCTCGTCATCAATCTCAGGAAGCGTTTGGGCATAACGCTCAGCTAAAACTGACACCTTTGAGGTAAGTTGCTGGCTAATGCGTTGCATCTCTCCGTCAAGGCGCAAGGCAAGCGATGCGAACCATTTTTTCTCAATAACCAACCGCTTAATCTCTTCCTCAGACAGATCGGCATACTTGACTACAAGTGCGGTAAGCAGATCGTACTTACGCTCTTTGACAAGTTTCTTATTGAGGGATATATCGCCTTTGAGAGCAAGATACCGTTGCAGCACGGCAATCTCGTCAGCATCAGCCTTTTTATCGAGTGCCTTAATTCGTTTTTTCACATTGGCATCGGTCATTTTACCATCGGGGAAGTTATCCTCATCGAGGTAATTCTCGGCCTGTTCTTCTATCAATTCGGCAAGCTGCGTCTCGTATTGTGCCAATAACTCTTCTGCCGCAGCAATCATATCGCGCTTTTCTGCAAAATACTCGTCAATAACAATCGGTACAGGAAGCAGGTCGCAAACGACATCTTCGGGAGTCGCTGCCTTTTTCTCCTTTTTCTTTTCGCCATTTTTCTTGGAGGCAGGTTGTGGAGTGTATAGTTGTACAGCCCACCCTCCGGACGAAATCATATAACAATCATCTTGCATCGTTTCACTCCAGTGATTCATCAGGCAGTCATAAACATCGTAGGCATCGACCAATGAGCGATCCGCTTTGAATATCTCCAATAAAGAATTTCCCAGTTGCTCGACAAGTATTTTCGGAGCGAATCCCAGCGCGAGGGCATACAGTTGTGACCGATGTGAATCGCACCACAGGTTGAAACTGTTTCGGAAGTCCTCACTCTGTCGGCAGAAATCTATATTTGCAGCCACGACATCGCGCACAGCATCTTGATTGCAATTCAGCGAATAGTAGCCTTGACGTGTAGGATGGTCGCAAAAGAGGTCATTTCGGAGTGAAGGACACACGGCCCAATAGTTATCAAGTTGGTCAATATCGTGCTTAGGTAAGCCACCATGAAGATGAGCGTCTATATCCTGCAGCACCTCCGTATCAGGAGCTGATACATAACGAGGAATGTTAAGATTGTAATCGTTACGTTCAATCTCGTCCATTGGCACAAAACGTGCAAAATGTGGAACATCGCGCTGCGCTTGCCATACATCGACAATGCGGCGAATATCCTGCTCACGCAGACGGTTCTTTGCGCCGTCTTTAACAAATCCACTCTTTGCATCAATCATAAACACCCCTTTACGCCCAGCGGCTTCCGACTTCTCAATAATAATGATACAAGCCGGAATACCTGTGCCATAAAAGAGATTGGCAGGCAGTCCTATGATTCCTTTAATGTAACGTTTTTCGGCAACAAGATATTTACGAATCTGAGCCTCGGCATTACCTCTAAAAAGGACACCATGAGGCAAAATACAGGCTGCACAGCCGGTTTGTTTCAACGAGCGTACAATATGGAGTAGAAAAGCATAATCGCCATTCTTCTCCGGTGGAACTCCGATTTTAATGCCTTCGCCCCAACGATAGTATTCATCCTCAATTTTTGCACTTTTCAACCAAGATTTTGTTGAAAAAGGTGGGTTTGCAACAATATAGTCGAATGTTTTGAGCTGGCCGTCATCCTTGAACTGAGGATCATTAATTGTATCCCCTTGCCTGATATCAGCATAAATTTCATTATGAAGAATCATATTCATTTTTGCCAAACCAACAGTTGCATTATCCTTTTCCTGACCATAGACAGTTGCTCCCTCGGGGGTTTCACTCATAGCACGCAAAAGCAAGGAACCAGAGCCACAAGTAGGGTCATAGATTGTCGTCTTTTTTCCATTTTTGGCGTTACTCAATCCTATCACCTTTGCCATCACACGACTAACCTCTGCCGGCGTGTAAAATTGGCCTTTACTCTTGCCACTCTCCGTTGCAAAATTTTTCATCAGATACTCATAAGCATCACCTATAAGATCGTCATCAGCTGCCCTATTTTTACTAAAATCAAGATTCTCATTTTGGAAAACGGCAATAAGTTTACTTAGAGTTTCAACTTTATCCTTTCCTTTTCCCAGTTTCGTATCATCTTCAAAATCGGCCACAAAAACGCCATCAAGTTGATTGGCTTCTGCAAGAGCAGCCATCTTCTTATTCATTTCCTCTCCGATATTTGAATTACCTTTAAGAGCCACAAAATCCTCAAAATGACACCCTTCGGGTATATCTATATCGAAACCGTCATCATTACGACTTTTATCGCTGATATATTTTACGAAAAGAATGACCAATACATAATCCTTGTATTGGCTTGCATCCATGCCGCCACGAAGTTCGTCACAGCATTTCCAAAGGGTACTATATAGTTCTGACTTTTTTACTGCCATAATAATCCTTTTGTTTGTGATAAGTTCCTTAGGTCCTACATTCAGCGTTCCAGCTATTTCAAATAATACACCCACATCCGACTGCCAACTATGACAAACATAGGAATTTACTATACAAAAAATTTTCCAAGTTTTTCCGCCAGCCAAGTCTGTTGATGCCCTTTTCTTCAAACACCTATCAAATTCTTCATGGGGTTATTCATTGAAGACCATATTTACGATTTCCACACAAAAGTATAAAATATAATGCACTTTAAAGATAAAAAAGTCCAAAACTCCTGAAATATCCACCAAGGTAACAATGAATAATTGACATTTTTGAAAACTGAGAAGTCTTAAAGATGGGGCAGAGTGATTGCCACTTTGATAACGCCGTCGAGGCGGTTTTCGAAGAGGTGGTAGGCTTCGTCAATGCGGCTGAGGGGATAACGGTGGGTGATGAGCGGTGTGGTGTCGATTTCGCCGGCTTCAATCAGTCGGAGTATTTCGGCACAGTCGCATCCGTCCACGCCTCCTGTCTTAAATGTGAGATTTTTGCCGTACATGTCGGGAAGAGGCAACACCTGCGGACGGTCGTAGAGCGCAACGACGGTAACAATAGCATTCGGGCGTGCACTTTCCCATGCCAACCGGAACGTATCGTCGGCACCCGCCACTTCCATCACGCGGTCGGCACCGCCGTGGTCGCTGTGAGCCAAGACAAATTCACGGCAATGTTCCGGCTCAGTCAGCAGCACCTCCGGATAATGCTCCGCCACGAACCGACAGCGTTCTTCCGATTTTTCACACACGATAATCCGTTTCGGATGTTTCAGCCGTGTGCAGGCCAGCGCACATACTCCCGTCGGACCGGCACCGATAATCAGCACCGTGTCGTCGGGCGTAATCTCCGAAATTCTTGCCGCCCAATAGCCCGTAGCCAAGATGTCGCCCACGAAAAGCGCCTGTTCGTCGGTCACGGTATCGGGAATCCGGTTCAGTCCCTGGTCGGCACGCGGAACACGCACATATTCCGCCTGTCCGCCGTCGATACGGCATCCCAGCGCCCAACCGCCGTTAGGATCCGTGCAGTTGTTCACAAATCCGTGACGACAGAAAAAGCACTCGCCACAAAACGTTTCCACATTCACCGTCACGCGGTCGCCGGGCTTGACCGTTTTAACGTCCTTGCCCACCTGTTCGACCACGCCCACCATTTCGTGCCCTACCGTAACGCCCGGCACAGCACGCGGAACGCTCCCGTGCTTGATGTGCAAATCGCTCGTGCAAATGCTACCCAACGTCACGCGCACAATCGCATCGTGCCCGTCCTGCAACTGCGGCATCGGTTTCTCCACCAGTTCAAACCGTCCCCGCTCCTTGTTTTCGTATGCTAACATAATTCGATTTTTTTCAAAGTTACAAAATATCCGTTTTCACTCCAACGAAAGTTTCTCCACCACAGCTTCGTCGGCGGGGAGCCAGTTGACCGTGCGGAGGTCTTGCGGGACAAGCCACATGGCCGACTCATGCTCCTTCAATTCCAAACGGCCACTGACGACGGTACAGAGAAAGCAGTGCATGGTCAGATGGAATGCCGGATAATCGTAGTCGACAGTCATCAAAAAATCCTCCACGCGGATTTCCGTATCCAACTCTTCCATTATTTCCCGTCTCAACGCCTGCTCGCGGCTCTCCCCCGGCTCCATCTTCCCGCCGGGAAATTCCCAATAGTCCTTAAACTCACCATAGCCACGCTGCGTAGCAAAATATTTTCCGTCACGGCTAATCACCGCCGCCACAACTTCGATACGTTTCATTGTCTCTCCATTCTTTTCCTTGCAAATGTACGAAAAGCTCTTTTTTCGATACTCTAAATGAAGAACAAATATGCAATCAACCCCAAAAGCCCATGTTCTGCCTTGAACATAAGTTTTTGGGGTTGACTTGTTTATCAACAATAATTAGCGAACCATCGTCTTCACCACTTTATCACTAAGTTTCACAATATATATCCCTGGTAAAAAAGCCTCCCTATAAGTTCCTTTCGTCAAAGACAACTGTCGCAGGCAAATACCCGACAAATCATATATCTGCACCTCCATTCCGGCTTCTTCAACTATTGTAAAGAGCAAACAATTTTCGCCGGCAAAAACCTCATTCGAAGATTGCATTTGTCCTATTACAGATGAACAATCGGTAACCGTCACTTCAATCATCCGCTCATATCCATCAAGAGAAGCCCTCAGTATGTCCTTTCCGACCGCAACCGGTATGGCATTCCCCATATCGTCAATTTGTATTTTTCCATACAGAGAATTCCATTTCACCCCATGTGAAGAAACTGCCACAAATGGCTTATCGACATTTGACAGCGTATTGCCTTCCGCCAGCATCAGCGGTGCAGCATAGAGCTTGCACCTTGCGCTGTTTTCACTGCCACACACTTTCAACAATGGGAAACATTGCTCGGCAAACACCCAAAAATCCTGTCCTAATCCATGTCCGCTCTCCGAATTTTTCAATCCGCTTCCAATCATTTCTGAAACCAGCTTCATTTGATTCGGATATTTATAATTGCTATCAAAATATTGTGAATTATAAAAGCAATTCCGATACGGCGCACGTGGACTGCCAAGTGTTCCGGAAATATCCCGATGGGTTGTCGTACCAAAATTCAAAGCCTCATGAATGTCGTCGTCATACATTGAGTTGCCTACCACACCGGCCACTTTATAGCCATGGACATCCATCAGGCCGTAATTGGCCACACGTCCGATTTCATTGCCTACCTGCTGCCCGGAATAGCCAACGACACCACCGGCGACGGTACAATTCTCCGCTGTAATGGTTCCATAGTTTGCACATTGAAGAATCTGACAACCTTTACTACCTGTGAGTGTCACCATATTTGCCGCCACTCCGGCCACATAAGAACTACCATAGGCCGTCACATCACAGAAGTTAACAACATTCTCCACCAACGTACCGTTGGCCGGATTTGCGACAACACCTGCCACATAACCGGTTCCCTCAACATTGCCGTCAACCTGAAGATTTCGGATTGTCGCGCCTATTGCACTTCCAAACAACGCAACATAGCCCGACGTTGTGGCTATATCAATGGTAATACAATGATTTCCTCCATCAAACACGCCACAGAAATCTGATTTTGTTCCGATATACACGTTCTCCGGCAAAGTCAAGTCAGTAGTGAGCAGAAAGAAAATCCCACGGGTTTTCCCCTCATTTGTCCAGCGGTCAAGTTCACGCACATCATCCACCGTAGAAATCAGATAGGGAAATGATTCCGTCCCATCACCTCCGGAGAATGCCTGTTCGACCGTTTTCTCCGAATAATCGATGCAGACGGCCGGAGCTGCCGCCAGACGGCTTCCAACGGAAGAATCATGGATATAGCTGTTTCCCATACTCTCTATACCGGAAGCAAATGATTCACTGTCACTGCCGTATGTAAGCACACGCCATTTTTCGCTCTCCGTATCTCCATTATGAACAAACTTCAACAGCGGAGATTGTGCGGTTGCTTCGGCTGTAACGGTCACCAGCAAAGACTGTCCAGTGTAGTAATAAGGTTCCGATGAAAAATCAAATTCCACGGTTCCTTCCCTTCCGTCCAATATCACATCTTTCGAAACCGTTGGGCCTCCGTTTTCATAACGTATCCACTTAATATGTTTCAGCGTAGGATCCTCTAAAAATTCTGAAACGCCTATTTCCATTAATGAAACCGTCACCCTACCTTCATAACGGTCGCTTCCGCCATTCACATATTTGAATGTCAGACGTTCTATCTGCTTTCCTTTCATGGCCGACAGTTGTTCGGGAGTGTAGATTATCTGTGTTCCGCTATACCTAAAAGCAGACACAGCAGGCGCATTGTTCCATTCATTGCCAGCATAGACATCATCCTCGCCGGAAGCATCGAAATTTCCGACCAAGACTGAATTCCCAGCCGACAGCATGAACGGTATAAATAAGAAAATCAGTATGAAAATTTTCATATACATAGAAAATTAATGAAACCGTAAACGATAACGTATCGTCAAACGGCAAACAGACTAACGGACAACAACCTTCGACATATCAGTGCCGACGGAAATTACGTAAATCCCTTTTGTCAGTTCAATGTCATGATTGCCGGCTGACATGTTCCCGCTATAGAACAGCTGTCCTGCCATATTATAAACCTTAACAGCAGCGGGCTCGTTCAGGTATACAGTTGCAGCATCGGCCTTTCCGACAACTTTGTAAACGTCTGCTTTTTCTGCCGAAACAGACGAAGATTCTGACGGAGTATATTCGAATGAAATGGCCGGAGCATTTTTCATCATCAAGGAATTGCTCTGATAAATTACAGGATTGGTATTCATTGCATCAAAAAGTCCTATGCCTCTGTCACTGCCAAAAACGGCCGTACAATACATAGGCTTTGTGTCGCACCAATAGAACATCGTTGTGAAACCTTCCAAATACACACCTTCGGCATTGTCCTGTGCAACCGTAACCAGCAAATGTTTTCCAGTATAAGTATAAGGGACACTCAACGGCAAAACAATTTCACGGTCACAGCACTCCGATGCAATTATATCATCAAAAGTCCATTCCCATTCAATGTCAGCATTCGGTGATTTCTCATCTACATTAAACCATAGATAGTCACCGGAATCATTTTTTTGAAATTCATTAACATCCAACTCCTGCAGATATACTCTCAAACGTGTTGTATAATCGCTATAGGCAGCATAACCGCCATGATAAAATTTAAAACGAACAGACGTGATTTCCGATTTTTGCATCTCACCCAACTCCAGTGCATCATATATTGTCTGAGAACCACTCTGCACATGAGTCCATGCCACCGGCGACATATTCAGGGCCGAAGCATCGTAGACATTCTCTCCCGAATCATTTGTTCCTTCATAATGGCCAATCGAGAGTCGTTGACTTTCTGCAGAATAAGCATTCAAAACTGACAAAGCACACAGCGTAAACAAAGTAATAATCTTCATAATTTCTATTTTTAATTTAACTTGTTGTTTTTATGTGCTGCAAAATAACGCCTTTTACATTGCCCAATAAATACCTAAAAATTGGTATATTTTTTTAAAATTATAGTGATTACATGCTACTCAACAGGCAGATATTATTACCGATATACTACCTTTTCTTTCACAGCAGACAACCACGATGAAATTTCCGTCGTATTTCCGCACGTTTATTTCATTTTTTTTCGCAAATGACGGCAATTTTGTGTAAGTTTGTATCAAGTTTGGCGGAAAGCCAATAAAAACAGAATAAATTGAAACAAAAACGATAGGAATATGAACGTTGTTGACAGATTTTTGAAGTATGTGAAGTTCGACACTCAGAGTGACGAATTGACCAACCTTACACCGTCCACTCCGGGGCAGATGATTTTTGCCCAGGCTCTCGAAAAAGAGTTGAAGGAAATGGGACTGAAAAACATTACCCTCGACGATAACGGCTACCTGATGGCCACTCTGCCGGGCAACACCGACAAGAAGGTGCCGACAGTAGGCTTCATCGCCCACCTCGACACGTCGCCCGACATGTCAGGCCGTCATGTCAACCCGCGTATCGTGGAGAACTACGACGGTGGCGACATCGTGCTCGATGCTGAAAACAACGTAGTGCTCTCGCCCAACGAATTCCCGGAACTGAAGGAATACGCCGGACAGGCACTTATCGTGACCGACGGAAAGACACTCCTTGGCGCTGACGACAAAGCCGGTATTGCAGAAATCATTGCCGCAGTGGAATACCTGCAACAGCATCCGGAAATCAAGCACGGCGACATCCGTATCGGTTTCAACCCTGACGAGGAAATCGGACTGGGCGCACACAAATTCGACGTGAAGCAGTTTGCTGCCGACTGGGCCTACACGATGGACGGCGGTGCTATCGGCGAACTGGAATACGAAAACTTCAACGCCGCAGCAGCTAAGGTTACATTCAAGGGCCGCAACGTGCATCCGGGCTATGCGAAACACAAGATGATCAACTCCATCCGCATCGCCAACCAGTTCAGTATCATGCTTCCGCGCTGGGAAACTCCGGAACATACCGAAGATTATGAAGGCTTCTATCACCTCGTTGGTTTCGAAGGAACCGTAGAAGAGTCAACCCTCACCTACATTATCCGCGACCACGACCTCGACCGCTTCCAACGCCGCAAAAAGGAACTGGAGCACCTTACCCGCAAAATCAACCACGAATATCCGGGTTGCGCATCTATCGAAATCAAGGACCAGTATTTCAACATGCGCGAGAAAATCGAACCGGTAATGTATATCATCGACATTGCAAAGCAGGCCATGCTGAACGCCGACGTTACTCCGAAAGTACAGCCAATCCGTGGCGGAACAGACGGTGCACAGCTTTCGTTCAAAGGTCTGCCATGCCCTAACATTTTCGCCGGCGGCCTGAACTTCCACGGCCGTTATGAATTCGTGCCCATCCCATCAATGGAAAAGGCTGCGAAAGTGATTGTGGAAATCTGCAAACTTGTAGAACAACGCTAACAGCGTACTGAACAATAAGAGAAAGATGTCAACGAATACGCTTGTCGTCATCACCGGACCTACCGGCGTAGGCAAGTCGGACACGGCGGTATGGCTGGCGCGGGAGCTGAATGCGGAAATCATTTCCGCCGACTCGCGCCAGCTCTATCGTGACATCCCTATCGGAACGGCAGCCCCCACCGCCGAACAGATGGCGGAGGTGAAGCACCATTTTGTCGGCACACTCAGCTTGGAGGAGTATTACAGTGCCGCCCAGTTTGAGGACGACGTGATGCAGCTGCTACCCCAACTTTTCGCCCGTTC
Organism: uncultured Porphyromonadaceae bacterium; assembly: GCA_900544305.1. Lineage (GTDB taxonomy): Bacteria > Bacteroidota > Bacteroidia > Bacteroidales > Muribaculaceae > Limisoma. The sequence goes on along the minus strand of UQUV01000011.1, from coordinate 53,351 downwards.
GCCCTACGTGGTGATGTGCGGCGGCTCGATGATGTATGTCGACGCCGTGTGCAAGGGCATTGACAACATTCCCACCATCAGCGACGAAATCCGCCGCGAGGTTGTGGAACGCTTCGAACGCGACGGAGCGGAGGCCATGCGCGAAGAGCTGCGCCGCCTCGACCCCATTTATTACAATCAAGTCGACCTGAAAAACCACAAACGTGTCATCCACGCCGTAGAAATCTGTCTACAGGCAGGACGCCCCTATTCGGAACTGCGCACCAACAGCGTGAAGCAGCGGCCTTTTCGCATTGTGAAAATCGGACTCAACCTGCCGCGCGAACAACTCTTCGACCGCATCAACCGCCGCGTGGAAAAAATGATAGAAGCCGGACTCGTCGACGAAGCACGGCGTTTCTATCCGCAACGACACCTCAACTCGCTCAACACCGTGGGCTATAAGGAACTGTTTGCCTGGATGGACGGCACGATGGACTACGACACCGCCGTGGCACGCATTCAGAAAAACACCCGTGTCTACGCAAAAAAACAGCTCACCTGGTACGCCAAAGACACCGACATGCACTGGTTTTCCCCTTCCGACCATCAGGAAATCCTGAAACTTGTGATGGGATAATCACATCTGCCGACATCGGCATACCTCCTCCCCCGAAACAAGCCCCCACTTCAGCCTCCATCATAGCAGTTCTGCCAACGCCTTCAGCGACACAAACAGGAACACACTACAAATCAATCATTTACAGCTTATTCCATAAAAAAGGGCGTACTGAAAAAAATCACTGTTTTATACCGTCTCTGCTGCTTTATCTATATTTGTCTATATTTCCCGACTGAAAAAAGCCTTAATTTTACCTCATAATAAAACTGATATTTTTGGGAGTAGCTGCACCTTAAAATTTTCATCTGCCGAACAGTCGGAAAACGGCCGGTTACCAATTCTGCAAATCAATTTTCAATATATATCATCATGAAACACTATTCTTTACTTTTATTGCCAGTCATCATGGCCCATGCCTTCAGCGCTACAGCGACGGAGGGCTTACAACAGTACAACATTCCTTTACCGCAGGCGATAGCTTTCTACGACTTCGACGGAAGCGGCGAAAAAGGATTTGTTTCGTGTTATGCCACAGGTGAGGATATGAACAAGTCCACACTTTATTACCACTACGGCTATTCCAAAGGATTTTCGCCCAACGGCACAACTTCTGCACTCAATTCAACACACCAGACCTATGGACCTCAGTTTGCCCATGTGACAGGTATCGACGATGTGAACGGCGACGGTATTCCCGATATCGGGGTCTTTGCATCGGAACAGTTCAGCGGCAACCTGCAATGGGCGGCCATCAGCAACGGTTCCGGCCAATATGACGTAAAGTCCATGGTGCTGTTCAACAACTACGACATTAACCGCGACGGACGTACAGACCTCGCCGAAGAAATCCGCAACGGAGCCAACACCTACACACGGCTGCACCACTTCACACGCGACGGGTCGCTCCTTTCCACACCGATGCTCCTCGTTGCCTATGAAGACTATCAGGGCGACTTCGATGCAGCCTCATGGATGGAAATGAAAGAAGCGGAAGCCGTCAACAAGACACTCGGCTACAATCCGTGGTCGATTCTCACCGGTGCCGCACTCGAACCAAACACCGACCCGACACCGTCGACACTTCCCGATATGGCTCTTGACCTGAACGGCGACGGATATGCCGACCTCGTAGAAGCCGCAACCGGAACACTTTACTACGGAACACCGGAAGGGAAATACGTGGTGTCGACCGTCGGAGGGGCGGCATGTGTGCGCGATCTCAACGACGACGGAGTGTCCGACTATGTGATTTACGGCGGCGAACAGGGTGTGGTCAAAACGCTCATCTACCAGGGTGGCGGTGAGTTTAAAGAAACCGCCCTCATCGATAATCTTGCAGCCGACTCGCCCGTATGGTGCTATGATTTCGACCGCGACGGCGACGTAGACATCCTCGTCACCTTCAGTGCCTACAACACCGACGGCATCACCAGCTACACGCTGTTCTACGAAAATGACGGCAACGGCAATTTTATCCCGCATGAGGACTATGTGGAAAAGAACTATATCTATTCCACTTGCCGCGACATCGACAACGACGGCTACTACGACCTGCTGTTACTCGAATTGGACGAATCCTATTCGGAAAACTGGCAGCAATACAACATTATCAACGTTCTCGTACGCCGAGGCGGAGCGGGCTTCACCCTCGGAGAAGCTGAAAAGCTGTATTCATTCACCACGAACGAAAACATCTTCGGACTAAAGGACAATATTCCCAACTATACGGTAGAAGCCGAGGACATTGACGGCGACGGCATTGTGGAGATTTGGGTTTCTCACAAATTCATCTCCCGATTCTTCGACGGCGGACAACAGGTGTACTTTCAGGAAGGAGTACAGACCGCCAACACTGCCCCCAACGCCCCGCAACGTCCGTCAGCGAATTATAACGCAGCTACCGGCAAGCTGAAAATCTCGTGGGGAGAGGCATCGGATTCTCAATCAAGTTCAAAGGACCTGACCTATGCCGTACGCATCGGCTCCACCCCGGGCGGCAGTGATATGGTAAACGGCCACGCCCTTGCCAACGGCACGCGGCGCAACTTTATGGACGGAAACGCCGGAAGCAGTCTGGAAAAAACATTGGATTTGCGTTCATGGCCGTCAGGAACCTACTACGTAAGCGTTCAGACCATCGACCCGAACCATGCAGGCTCAGCATGGAGCGAAGAAATCAGCTTCCGCCACACTTATATTCCTGTCGAGTTTACCTTGTCCACGCAGACATCGACGGCGCTTACCCTCGACATCCACTACACCGTAAGCGACGGAATGACTCACAGCTGGCAGCTCGACGGTGCCGACATCAAGAGCGACAGCAGAGGCCTGATGACCATACAATGGGACAAGCCGGGAACAAAAGAAATCATCCACACGATGACCGCTTCCGACGGCACACAAGCCACATCGCGACAGACAGTGAGCGTGATGGCCAACTGGCTCGCTTCAAGCGACAACAACCCGTTCTACCGTAACTACTACCCGCAGTTTTTCGACTACGACAATGACGGGCTCGTCGATTTTGTGGCACCAGTAGCGGACAACGCAGGACTTTACCACAACGACGGCAACGGAACATTCAGCAAGGCCAAAGGCATATTCAACCAGGGGCTCAGCTTCAGCAAATGCGCATGGGTAGACTGGAACATGGACGGAAAAGCCGATGTCATTTACTACGATTACACGACCCAAAAACACGGTCTGCTACTGAACAACGGCAACGGCAATTTCACCAAGCAGTCCAACGTGAACATTTCCGTACCGGAACTTCCCATTGACATCAAAGCCGACTTCAACAATGACGGACTGGTGGACTTCACGGGCTATGGCCTTTATAGAAACGACGGCGACGGAACGTTCACCTACATAGAGGCCACCGAGCATTCCGACAAATTCCAACGTATTGTCGACTGGGATGCCGACGGCCTGCTGGACTCATACTACCTTTACAGCGACCGCAACAACTATACAGCGCTTACGGCCTACCACAATCTGGGCAATATGAACTTTGAAAAGATTGACGTACCGTTTGAAACGCCTGTTCCGAGAACAGAGTTTGCCGCTCCTACACTGACGGATTTTGACAACGACGGGTACTACGACCTGCTCTTCTGGAGAGGAAACGGCAACATCGAAGTGCTGAAAAACGAAGGAAACACAAAATTTGTGTCGGCCTACACCATCCAAACCGGACTGACCGAAACAGCCTCTATTTCCTACGAAGGCGACTACTGCAATTATTCGCTGTTCGACCTCGACAACAACGGATATGAGGATGTGCTCATCACCTCCTACGACGCCAACCGGCAAGACTCGCTCAGCGTCTATGCCGTGTATGTAGATTCGCCCGGCAACTATCGCCAGGGATTCATTTCCGATGCCTGCAAAACCACCAATGCCATTATCGTAAAGACGCTGGAATCGGGCAAAGCCCCTGTCGTAAGTCATTCCCCAGATTACCCGACTGACTTAACCCAAAACAACACGACAGTGGCCAACACACGCCCGCAACCGCCGACAACCGTAGCGGCACGGCAAACTACGAACGGACTCCACATTGAATGGAGCGCCGCCACCGATGCCGAAACGCCGACCAAAAAGCTCCGCTACAACCTGTCGGTCAAGAAGAAAGGTGCAACGGGTGCCAATAGCTACATCATTTCTCCGCTAAACGGTGGAAGCAATGCAACGGGTCCCTACGCAGGAATGCAAGTCAACTCGCCCGACAAATCCTCAACGCACCCCAACTGCTACCATTTTATACGCGCCACTCAATTCGAAATACCTGTCGACCGCATGCCGGCGGGCGAGTATGAAATACAGGTACAGACCATTGACCTGTGGGGTGAAACCTCGGATTTTTCAGCGCCTGTTACAATAAAAATGGAAACGGCACCGCTCATCAGCGCACCGACAATCCTCACCGCAGGACAGACGGCATTAATCAGTTATATCGGCACACGCGATGAAAGCGTCGAGCCGGTGTGGGATTTCGACGGAGCGGATTTCGTCGAAGGCAGCTCGTACGGACCGTACCGCGTGTCATGGAATAACTTCGGCAACAAGACCGTGAGTGTAGCCGTTGGCAATGCCCAGTCGTCCACCGTCATCGGCGTTACACGCTGGTACGATGTAGGCTTTGCAATGCCGCAAGAGGTTTATTTCAATTCCGAATTCACCATCGCACTACACGACATACCCAAAACCGCCACCCTGCGCTGGGAACTGAGCGGCGAGAACAACGAAGGGGAAGACCTTGAAATAAATGCCGTTGCCGGAGAATCGTCGGCCACCGCACGCATCGTAGGCCACCCGGAACTCACCAACCGCCGCCTGACACTCTACACCACTATCGACGGCAACGAACAGCAACGCTACCTCGACTTTACCGTACTGCCCGAAATTGAAGCTCCGACGCTTCAGATGGTAGAAAGCAACGGCAACCGCAACGTAGTGACATGGGATACACAGTCGCTTCCTGAGAGCTGTGACGAAATAATCGTCTACAAGGAAGGTTCCGTGCTGAACGATTTCACGGAAATAGGACGCGCCGGAAAATCAGAAGGACGGTTCACCGACATGACGGCCGACAATACCGTGCGCAGCGAACGCTACGCTATCGCCATGACTCTGGTAGGTGGTGAAACCAGCCGCATGAGCCAACCGCACCAGACGGTGCTGCTTACCATCAACCGCGGTCTCGTTGAAGGCAGCTACAACCTGATTTGGAATCCATATCAAGGCCGAGATATTGCCTCCTACCGCATATTGCGCGGAACCGCTCCCGATGCCCTGCAGGAAATCGCCGTTCTGGCAGGTTCGGCAACAAGTTTCATCGACCGGTCGCCGGGTTCTATGCAGTACTATGCCCTCGAACTCATCCCTGCCGACAATCCGCAACGACAGAAAGCCAACGCACAGGACATGACGGCCGGCGGAGTTCGCAGTAATGTAGTTTACGCAGGCAATGCCGCAAATATCGACTATGTGACCGACCTGCGAATCGTTTCGCTCCAAGGCAACACTTCCATTACCGAGGACCAGCCGGCGGCATATCTGTATGCCGAAATTCTTCCGCTGTCGGCCGACTACCAGCGCGTGGTTTGGGAAGTTATTGAAGGGTCGGAACTGGCTGCCGTAAATTCCTACGGCGTAGTGACGGCACTGCCCAACACCACCGGCGGCTATGCCACGATTAAGGCAAGCACCACTGACGGAAGCGGAACGGAGGCAACAATACAGTTATGGATTGACCCGAAGGAAAATTCAGGAATGGAAAGCACCGCAGCCGACGACATCTATCTGAACGCCTGGCCGCTGCCTGCCGACAACGTTCTGCATCTGTCAGCATCCAGCGAAATCGAGCAACTGTGGCTATATAATTCATCTGGCACATTGGTAAAAGGCATCACGCAACCCGGCATTACGCAAATCAACACAGGCGGCCTGCCGACCGGACTCTACATCCTGCGTGTCAGAATGCACGACGGAAACGAAGCCCTGATGAAAGTTTTGAAGAAATAAAACGCCATCTCCCTACAACAAAATCCGGCCCACGCAACCGCGAGGCCGGATTTTATTTTAAACCCAAATCGGTCATTAGACTTTATGGTGGATTTCGTGCTGCTGTCAGGCAGATTGATTTCTGTCTTTGTCGAAGATGTAGCGGGCTACATCGAGAAAAAGCAGGAAGCAAGATGCCGGCAGCAGTGCGGAAAGCGACTAAAGAGCCAACTAAAGCTCACTGTCGACAGCCTAACCTTGTTTGGCGGTCTAATGGCCGTTTTGGGTTAAATATCAAGTCACTTTCCTGCACCAGGTAACGCAATTCAGAAAGTGCAGAACTATTTTCTATTCATTTTTATTAATAAAATTCCGGAGTTTATAGCCGGAATTACCCCGAAGAAAAACAAACGGACTGAAATGGTTCTGCTCATTACGGATACCATATCCCAAACATTTTTCATCGGCACTCACTGATGGCAATGGAAATTCTTTCATTTTGCCGCTTTTACGGTCAATCACGACAAAAGAATATCTGTCGTTCTGAAAATCGTCATGCCGTGGCCTGCCATATTTAACCAGGCAACAAATCTCCTTATCATTCATCTTCACTGCCGTTACACAACGGCTGAAATTCGCATCATACAGGCTGCCATACTCAAGTTTGTAAAACTTGGACGAATCCGGCTCAGGCAGCTTTGACAAATCTATATCAAAAACATCATAGCACCTGTCGCCAGTTCCAACACTTGTACTGTCCGACACATAAAGTTTCCCCGTATATCCATTTCCATACAAAAAATCCTTTCCGAAATGGGCATATACATTATTCAAGAAATAATATCCCGTCTTACTCAGCCGCTGACTTTCTTCCAACTTACCATAATGGCCGTCACATTTTCCCGACTTAACATCAAAAGATGACATTATCGGATTAAATGTTGAATAAAACTTATCATTAAACGGATCGACAGCAACATTCCCCGCAATATCATCCTTCTCAAATCCGTCCATCGGCCAAGTCAATTTCTGACAACCGAACCAGAGTCTGTCATTAAACAAATCGAAAGCAAAATGCATATAGAAATAATCGGCATTCATCAAATCAAAGTCAGGAGCAATCATCTGTTCTGACTGCAAATTATCAATATTGCGAACTAAAACTGCCGGTGCATTATAAAAACTAAGATTATATTCACCGCCGTCCATTTGTCCAAATATTTTAGGCAATGAATACGATATGGCAAGACGATGTTCGTCTATCATATTGGCTGACAAAGCAATATAGAACACCTGACCCTGTTTCACCAGCTTTTCAAACATACTGTCAGATACAGAAACAAACCGTTTTCTTTCCTCTTTATTGGCTTGAAACAATGTTTTATAAACCAGTTTTCGTCCTTCTTGGCTGAAAAGCATGACTCCATTGTTCAGCATATCCGTAAAAAAGAAGTTACCATTCTCAAATTTGGGAACATCGTAAACGTTTGAAATAAACACGTCATTTTTCAATCCAACGGCAAACTCTTCTACAGTCCACGGATAAACAGGTTTGGAAGGAATAGCCAAAGGTTGTTCTTGCCGGTTGGCCTCACCCTGCACCGTTCCCGGATATAAATGCGGCGTCAGTCTTTTTTGACAAGCCACAAGCTGATTAATAAATTCTTTACCCAATAAGGTATATTGTCCCCCGGTAATGAAAACTCCGGATTTGGGACAAATTTTCATCACATGCAATCCATACAAACTTACAGAATTAAAGCTAAAAATTTTCGTATAGTCAGCCTTCGTATCATAGAGATAATAATCAGCCTTATAATTATTCGTTTTGTTGTATCCTACTGCCGCCACCGAATCCTCATAAGCGGATATCAACAACATTTTATTGTTAACACTATTAGATTTCAGCTTTTCATAGAAAGCCGGAATCGCAGCTTCACACCGATAACATTCGGCAGGGATATAAAGAATCGCATAAATTGTATCTTCCTGAATCTTTGCCGGTTTTAAATATTCCGACAGCAATTTTTCCGTTCCGGGCATTTGCCTTATCTGAAGGTCATTATTTTCCATCTCCTTGATATAGTCAGTATTTTGAGCTACCATATTGCTTTGGAACAAAAGCACAAGGAGAAATGTCAAACATGCGCTCAAAAATCGGTGTGTCGTCCTCATTCTTCAAAGTATTTGATAAAAAATAAAAGCCATAGCAGAAAACCAATCTTAATTGAATTTTATGCTAAGACACAAACTATTTACACAAAGATATAAAAGGTTTATTGGATAAGACCCTGAAATCCGAAACAAACAAACTATTTATTTTTCTTATTCTCTATCGAAGAAACCGTCAATAATAAAAGATTTCTACAATTCAACTAACGACTGTTTACGAGTATAGGCTCCGACTGCACCGGTTCCGTTTACCATATTTGTCGGCACTACTACACCTTCCATGTATTCATCACGATGTTCTGTTTCTTCATAAGCACGATCATAGATTTCCACTGCTTTCAAATAGTCATAAAGTCCTTTGCTCAAAGCCTGCAGCTCTACAACAATACGCTTTTCCGAAAAGTCCTTAAACGGGAAATAATTGGCCTGTATCCGTGATTCTATTTTAAACGTGTATTCTTTTCCGTCAAAATACCTGTCATCAAAAATGTTAGAAAAATAAGCGGGCAAAGCAGATGTTTCGCGATACAACCTTTCGTCGTAGAACACAATGTCACCCGACGTAAACCTATTCTGAACAACTTTCAAAGCACCGTCACTGAAACCTTCACTTCTCACTTTCAGCCGATAATAATTGTCACCGGGCAAATCTGTGATTTTCACGGTTATGACTGCCAACGTATCTGAATCATACGTCTGAAAAGATGATGAAACGCCACCATTTTCAATATCATCAAACACCTTTTCTATCGACAATATCTCCATTTTCGGCTCGGCAGGCACCTGAAATTCGCAATATGTACTTCTCAGTCCGTCCGATTCCACCGACACCTCCACATGGTCAAGCGGACGTGCTCGGCTATCACTTATAAAACGACGCACTGCTGCATCGTATACAGCCGTCGACTCTTTCCCGTTGACAATAATGCGCACATCCGCATCAGGCAACAAAGATTCTTCACCCATCTGTTCACCCAACGTAATAAAGTATAAATGTGTTTTCGACACCATTATCTGCATCGAAGTGTCGGGCGACATAATGCCGAACACACTTATGTCGGCCGGCAAATCCTGCTGTTTTAATGTCAAATCTATTTCACATGACATCACCGCAATCATCATCAAAAATAAAAAGACCGCATATCTATTTATTCGTTTCATCATTTTCAAAATTTAAGAGTATAGGTAAATGACGGCATAAACGGGAAAATACAAATGCCTTTCAGTACCGGGCGTTTGTCCTCATATCCTATATAGACATTCGATATGTTCATCCGGTTATAGACATTGTAAAGTGTTACGTTAAAATCGCTTTCTCCCCAGCCATGACTGAGAATATAGGAGACACTGAAGTCAAGCCGATGAACCGGCGGCAACCGATAATTATTACGTTCCGACACATATATCCGCAGCACATCCTTGCCAGAAACCGACGACCATTCCGAATTTCCGTCCGTATAGTCTTCCATGTTACCTCCAAAAGCGGCTATGGACGCTATCGTTCCACATCGTCCTGTCTGATAAGTCCAAGAGGTAGACACCTTCCATCCCGAAGGGAAACGGTGACTGACAAACATATTGAAATTATGCCGCCGGTCATTCATGGCATAGAACTCATCGCCATTATTAACCACATTTCCGTCACGGTCAAACTTACGCAATGCTTTTGACCAAGTATAGGAAATCCAACCATCTGTATTTTCCGACTGTCTGCGCAACAGCACCTCTGCTCCAAAAGAACGTCCGTTGCCAACAGCTACCTGCTTCTCCCAGTTGTCGGCGCCTGCCATGTATCCGGCACCATCACGATACTCCAATAGATTTTTCATGTTTTTGTAGTAGCCTTCGAGCATAAAAGTCAAGTCAAAAGGCAAGTCATAGCTATAGCCTATTGCCCATTGGTCAGCTTTCATCAACGGAATATTTTCAGTAATAGGAACCCAAAGGTCAGTTGCAAAAAGCAAATTGTTTGTATTTAACCGATGCAAGTTTTGGGACACGCGTGAATAGGAGGCTTTCAGAGCCATGCCGTCACTCAGCAGCCAACGGAGTGATACTCGGGGCTCCAACAGTTGATAGTTTTTTCCGTCAGTTGCTGCAAGTGTGTAGCGCAACCCCAGATTAGCTTTCAACCACGACGTTATTGCCCAATCATCCTCTGCATAAGCCGCTACCATTGTTACCCGGCGCACTTCCCCCATTTGTCCACTATTCACATCGATCGTTTCCGTCCCTTTGTCCCATTCATATTCACGCATATAGGTATCTATTACAGGTTCAAATTTCTGATACGACAGTTTTGCTCCCCAACGAAGTGTATGACTGTCATTGCAGAAGAAGCGGAAATCCGTCGCAAATGCCCAGTCGTTTATTTCCGACCGATTGCCGATGGAAGTAATGAAGCTGTCTTCCGACTTCTTCCTCCAGACAACTCCCCCATCATCGTCTTCCTTCTTTTCAAAAATTTCTTCCCGCTCTTCGGTAACATGACCGATTTTATAATAATATCTGCTAAAGCTCAAATTACTATTTATCAACAGTCTTTCATTCGACTGGTGAGTCCAATACAAACTGGAGACAATGTTTCCCCAACGGTTTTCCGAACGGTTGTCCTGTGTATTAATTTTCTTTTCATCGTCTTTCAAATATGTTTGACTGTCGGTATTTGGCGACTCGTCACATACGTCATTTCCAAGATAAAATACTGCCGACAATTTGTCTCGACTGGAAAATTTATGCACTATCTTTGCCGAAATATCATAATAATCCATATTTGCATAAGGATTCAACGCATCAGGATGAAGGTACATATCTTTCAGTATCGGCATCATGATGAAGTCAAAATAAGAAAAGCGCATTCCAACATTGAACGATGTATGCCCTTTCCACAATGGACCTTCAGCCTGCACTCTCGACGACAGCATACCCAGAGACACCGTCCCATGATAATCATAAAAATCACCTTCTTTTATGCCGACATCAATCACGCTCGAAAGGCGGGAGCCATAACGGGCCGGGAAAGCTCCGCTGTAAAATGTCACATTGTCAATCATATCACTGTTCAAGGCCGAAACAAAGCCTTTAAGATGCTCTGCATTGTAAAGCGTGGAACCGTCAAGTGTAATTAGATTTTGGTCAATATTGCCGCCTCTGACATAAATGCCGGCCTGCCCTTCGTTAGCGGTAGTCACGCCGGGAAGTTTCTGCAAACCTTTCAATACGTCGGGCTCTCCAAGGTACGAAGGTATGCTCTTGATTTCAGACACGGAAAGCGATACAGCACTCATCTGCGAAGAAGATGTGCCGACATCGTCCCGACTGCCGTAGACTGTCACGTTCGGCAGCAGATTATCCTTTTCGAGACAAAATTCCACAAACAAGGTATCGTTTCCAACAATCAAAGATTCCTGCCGGAAACCGGTATAACTGGCTGTCAGGTCAAACGGAGCCTCCCCGAAAAGTCGTAAAGAGAATTTTCCAATGGTATCCGTAATGCAACCGACTTTCGAATCCCGGTCAATAACCGTTGCCCCGACAAGGGGCTGACGCGTATCGGCATCCAGAACATGTCCGCTGAGCACCACAACCTGACCCCAGACCTGCACAAGACAAGATAACAAGAGAAACAACACAAAAATTCGTCGCATTTTCTGACATTTAAGGTTATATTAATGCCCGAATAGTTGAAAGAAGGAATAGACCACACATTAAGATTAGGAAATTTCTGCCCATGATTTCATGTTTTAAGGTTTATTTTGCGTAAATATAGCAAAAAAATCACAACTACAAGCAAAAACGCCATAAAAATTCAAGTTCAAAACGTTCCCTAAACAATTACAAATCACCACAAACCATCGGGAAAGCTTAAAGCTAACCCCTTCCTGCAATCGAATCAAGGAAACCGTCGATAGTAGGCGAAAGGAACTGATAGCCGGCTTCGAGCAGACGTTTCGGACGGACTCGCTGGCCGTCGACCACCACTTCGGCAGCTTCGCCCAACACCATCCGTACCACAAACTGCGGAATAGGCAAGGAAAGCAACAGCCGGCGGTGACGCTTCACGGCATCGGTAAACTCCCGCTGCGTAATCAGTTGGGGAGCTGTCAGATTATAATAACCTTTGGCATCGTCCGATTCCAGCAGAAACAGAATGGAGCGGCAAACATCGCGAATGTCAATCCACGGGAAAGGCTGCTGTCCACGCCCGATAGTCATGGCTACGGCAAAACGCGACAAACGGCTTGCTCGGGCAAAATAACCGCCGTCCTTGCCCATGACAAGTCCAAGACGGACAATCACCACACGCGCATTCTTCATCGCATTGACAGCTTCCAGTTCCCAGAAATTGCACAAGTCGGCAAGAAATCCCTGTCCACGCTCAATGGAATATTCATCGTGTACCCCCTCCGTTGAATAATAGCCCACAGCCGAAGCCGAAACCAGTATTTTCCGGCCATCAGCCTGCCGGATAGCCTTAACAAGTTTGGTTGTCAGCGTGATGCGGCTGCTATAAAGAAGTTGTTTGTAGGAGTCGGTCCAGCGGTGTGCGATAGGTGCACCGGCAAGGTTCACCACGGCATCCGCCCGATTGACAGCGGCAAGCAACTGAGATTCCGCACCGTCGGCAAAAAATGCACGACCCAGCGGAATGACCGTATGCCCGTTGGCAACAAGAAATTTTGTCAAATGGGAACCCACAAAACCTGTCGCTCCCGTAATTGCTACTTTCATTGCCTTTCTGTCTTTTCTTGGTAAACACCCCATACCCGCGAATGTTCACAAATAGACGAACAATTCGCCGTTTTGTTCACTCCAGAATATATCTCCACTTGGTAACGTTTGAAAATATAATATGTTTTCGCTTGGCTCGATGTCCGACTTTTTCTATTTTTGTAAAAGATAGGATGCGGCTCGGCATAGTCAAATTTGAAAACTCCGTTTTCATTTGCCTCTGCTCTCGCCTTTCACTATCTTTGCCTATACAATTCTGTACGATGAAGATTTCTGAACTTTGCGATATGCTTAACACGCCGGCGCGTGTGGCGGCATTGGACGACGCTGTCAAGAGCAGAAAGATTAAAAGCATTGCGCTGAACGGTCTTGTCGGTTCGGCACCTGCTGTCGTGTTCTCACGCCTACCGAAAATGTCGCAGCCCTATCTGATTGTGGCCAACGGCCTCGACGAAGCCGGCTATCTCTACAATGACCTTTGCCAAATCAACGGCGACGAACAGGTGCTGCTGTTCCCGTCGGGCTACAAGCGCGACATCAAATACGGCCAGGAAGACCCTCCTTCGCAAATCCTGCGCGCGGAAGTGCTCAACCGCTGGGACGACAAGCGCACACGCTGGGTGGTGACCTATCCGGAAGCCCTTGCCGAAAAGGTGGCCTCGAAAAAGGAAGTAAGCGAAAGTACGCTCCATTTCCGGCGCGGCGGAACAGCCGACCTGACAGAAACGGAGAAGAAGTTGCGTGAATTCGGTTTTCAGGAGGTGGACTATGTCTACGAACCGGGGCAATTTGCCATCCGCGGCTCCATTCTCGATATTTTTTCCTTTGCCAACGAACTGCCTTACCGTCTGGACTTCTTCGGTGACGACATTGAAAGTATCCGTACCTTCAATATCGAAACACAGCTCTCGGAACAGCAGATCGACGACATTTGCGTGGTCAACAACGTCAGCAGCAATTCCGCTTCCAACGAGTCGCTGCTCCACTTCATCGGCAAGGACACCCTGCTGATTTTCCACGACAAGGAATGGCTGCGCCAGCGTATCCGTGCAGTAGCTTCGGAGACTATATCGGAAAGTGCCGTCATTGCCCGCGAAGGCGACATGAACGCCATGCGCAACGTGGTAGATGCCGATGTGTTCAGTGCGGCAATGGATTCGTTCCGCCACATCGACTATGCGGTCAGCAACCGTGGCGACTACGATGCCGCTTTTTCGTTCAGCACCTCGCTGCAAGGCGTGTTCCACAAGAATTTCGACATCATCAGCCAGTCGTTCAAGGACTTTGAGAAGGATGGCTACAAAATATACATACTCTCGGACAACGAGCCGCAGTTCGAACGCCTGCGGGTGATTTTCAAGGACCGCGGCGACGAAATCCCGTTCGAGCCCGTGCTGAAAACCCTGCACGAAGGCTACGTCGACAACGACCTGAAAGCGTGCATCTTCACCGACCACCAGATTTTTGAACGTTTCCACAAATATACGCTCAAGAGCGACCGTGTGCGTTCGGGCAAACTCGCCCTTTCGCTGAAGGAACTGTCGCAGATTGAAGTGGGCGACTACATTGTGCACGTCGACCACGGTGTCGGCAAGTTCGGCGGACTGGTGCGCACGAACGTCAACGGCAAGATGCAGGAAATGATAAAGCTCACCTATTCGAACGACGACAAGGTGTTCGTTTCCATCCACTCGCTCCACAAACTTGCCAAATACCGCGGCAAGGAAGGCGAAATGCCACGCCTCAACAAACTCGGTTCCGGTGCATGGAACAAGCTGAAGGAACGCACCAAGAGCAAGCTGAAGGACATTGCGCGCGACCTCATCCGCCTCTATGCGGCACGCCGCAACGAAAAGGGCTTTGCCTTCTCGCCCGATAGCTATCTGCAGAAGGAACTGGAAGCCTCGTTCATCTACGAAGATACGCCCGACCAGTTGAAAGCCACGCAGGCCGTGAAGGCCGACATGGAAAGCGACCGCCCGATGGACCGCCTTATTTGCGGCGACGTGGGCTTCGGTAAAACGGAAGTGGCCATACGCGCCGCCTTCAAAGCGGCTACCGACGGCAAGCAGACTGCCGTACTCGTTCCGACCACCGTGCTGGCCTATCAGCATTTCAACACCTTTACGCAACGATTGAAGGATTTCCCTGTGAAAGTGGACTATCTGAGCCGTGCCCGCCGGCCGAAGGACGTGAAACGCATCATTCAGGAACTGGCAGAAGGGAAAATCGATATTCTCATCGGCACGCACAAGCTGATTGGGAAAGAGGTCAAATTCAAGGACCTCGGCCTGCTCATCGTCGACGAAGAGCAGAAATTCGGTGTCAGCGTTAAGGAAAAACTGAAACAGATGAAAGTGAACGTCGACACACTTACGATGTCGGCTACCCCTATACCGCGCACGCTCCAGTTCTCGCTGATGGGCGCACGCGACCTCAGTGCCATCAACACGCCGCCGCCCAACCGCTATCCGATTATCACGACGGTAACGGCACTCGACGACGACATCCTACGCGAAGCCGTCAACTTCGAACTGTCGCGCGGCGGACAGGTGTTCATCGTCAACAACCGCATCGAGCAGTTGTTTGAACTTGAAAATCAGGTACGCCGTCTCGTACCCGACGCACGCACCGTCATCGGTCACGGACAGATGGCTTCCGACAAGCTCGAAAAGACAATCATGGACTTTGCCGCACATGAATACGACGTACTGCTGGCCACGACCATCATCGAGTCGGGCATCGACATGCCGAACGTGAACACTATCATCATCAACAACGCGCAGAACTTCGGACTGAGCGAACTCCACCAGTTGCGCGGACGTGTAGGCCGCAGCAACCGCAAGGCATTCTGCTATCTGCTTGTGCCGCCCCATATTCCGCTCTCGCCCGTATCACGCCGCCGTCTGCAGGCCATCGAAAGTTTCTCCGACCTTGGCAGTGGAATCCATATTGCCATGCAGGACCTTGACATCCGCGGAGCCGGCAACCTGCTCGGTGCCGAACAGAGCGGCTTCATCGCCGACCTCGGCTACGAGACCTATCAGAAAATCCTGCGCGAAGCCGTATTGGAATTAAAAACCGAGGAATTTGCCGACACCTTCGCCGACGAACACAGCGAAGACGACAAGGCATACGTTTCCGACTGTACTATCGAAAGCGACCTTGAAATTCTTTTCCCCGCAACCTTTGTGCCACAGGAAAGCGAACGAATCCTGCTCTACCAAGAACTCGACAATATGGAGCGCGAAGCCGACGTACAGGCATTTTGCAAACGGCTGGAAGACCGCTTCGGAAAAATTCCGCACGAAGCGCGCGAGCTGATACTCATCGTGTCGCTCCGACGACTCGCCCGTTCATTAGGTATCGAGAAAATCAACCTGAAACAGGGCAAAATGATGCTCTATTTCGTGCCGGGCGACAACGTGGCCTACTACCAGTCGGCAGCGTTCGGACGCATTCTCAACTATTGGCAACAGAATTCGAAACGAAGCCAGCTGCGTGAGAACGACTCGAAACGCTCCATGGTCATCGACCGCGTCGGAAGCGTGCATGAAGCCGTCGACATATTGAAAGCCATCACTCAATTACCAACCATCTAACCATACCGCTATGGGACTAATCATCGGCATTGACGCCGGAGGAAGCACGACAAAGATTGTGGGCATCAACGCCAACCGCGAAATCATCGCACCGATTTTCATCAAGGCCGGCGACCCCGTCACGTCGCTTTTCGGAGCATTCGGAAAGTTTCTCCACAACAACGGACTGCAACTTTCCGACATTGAACACATACGGATTACCGGCGTGGGCAGCGCCTACATCGAAACGCCAATCTACGGCATACCGACCACGCACGTCGACGAATTCACAGCCGACGGACTCGGTGCGGGCAAAACCACCGCACTGAAACGCTACATCGTTGTCAGCATGGGAACGGGCACCTCGTTCGTGCAAATCGACGAAAAAGGCATCCGCCACATCGGCGGCATCGGTTTGGGCGGCGGCTCGCTTGTCGGACTGGCCAAACTGACGCTAAACACCGGCGACATCCACCAAATCATCAAAATGGCGGAAAGCGGCAACGAAGCGAACGTAAATCTGCAAATCGGCGACATCACCAACTGCCAGTTGCCGAATCTGCCGATGAACGCCACCGCCTCGCTGTTTGGTAAAGTGAGCGACAACGTGTCGCCCAACGACATTGCTCTCGGCATCATCTATGCCGTACTGCAAACCATCGGAGCATCGGCCGTGCTCGCCTCGCTCAACAGTCAAATCCGCGATTTTGTGCTGATTGGCAATCTTGCCCAACTGCCGCAATGCAAACGCGTGTTCGACGAGTTGGCACAACTTTACGGCGTACAGTTCCACATCCCCGAATATGCGGAATTCAGCACTGCCATCGGCGCCGCTCTCTCACATTTCAAAAATTAAAAACAACGGTACAATGAAAAATAACCTGCTTTCCGAATCACTCGTCTACTCCGGCAAGAGCCTTACGCCTACTCATTTCCATCTGTGCAGCTACAACAGGACAGACACCAAGGAAATGTCGACCGACGACATTCCGACACTGCTGTCGACACTCGACGACAACGGCATCAACTGGCTTCAAGTGCACGGCCTGAAAGACACCAACAAGATAGAAACCGTATGCAACCACCTGGGCATTTCGTTCCTGACCATTCAGGACATTCTTAACGTGCGCCACCCGATGAAAGTGGAGGACTACGGCAGCTACATGGTAGCCATCCTGCGGTATTTCATCCCGTCGGCAGACCCTTATGAGGAATTGGAAGAGCAGAACATTTCACTGGTACTCGGAAAGAATTATGTACTTGTTTTTCTGGAAAATGAAAACAATTTCTTCTGCGGAGTCAAAAAAGCAATTGCCAATAATGTGCTGCGCATACGCGAACGCCACACCGACTATCTGTTCAGCGTACTGCTCAACGGCATCATCACCGACTATGTGTCGAAAGCCACCCTTATCGACGACCGTCTGGAGGACCTCGGCAGCGAATTGATGTCCAACCGTGCCTCACGCGACATGGGCAACTCCCTGCAGGCACTTCGCCGACAGTACATCCAGCTCCGCCAGGGACTGGCTCCGCTCCGCGAACAGTACAACATTCTTCTACGTTCCGACAACCCACTGCTTCACCGCGAAACCCGCCCGTTTTTCAACGATGTGAACGACCACCTTTCACTCACGTTCCAGACTTTGGAAATATGCCGCGAAACATTCGCATCGCTCACCGACCTATATATCTCGAACAACGACATGCGGATGAACGCCATCATGAAACGCCTCACCGTCGTGTCGACCATCTTCATTCCGCTCACCTTCCTGGTGGGTGTATGGGGTATGAACTTCAAATTTATGCCGGAACTCGACTGGCGCTACGGCTATCTCTTTGCCTGGGGCATCATGGTTGTCACAGCCGTCATCATCACCCTCTACTTCCGCGGCAAAAAGTGGAATTGACAAACAAAACGCGGGGTCAACGGAACCTCTCCCGCCATCCCCGCGCCTGTTTTTTTTGCATTCTATGCAAAATGTGAATCTATTGACTACTCACCGTTATCACAATTCATCTTTTCTCTGAAATCGCCTCAAACGTTCCAGATAAGATTGCTTGTACATGCGCTTGGTTTTTTCATCCAAGAATGAATTTTCTATTAATTCATAGACCTTTGGTTGCTCTGTAGCAAACAACGCTATGATTGACATCATCTTTTTAGGTAATACGCCTATACGTTTCCCAAATGTTATAAAATCATCTTGACAGGGATGTCCTGTTCTGGCATAAACATCCGAATATTTACTTGTAGGAATCAGTCCGTCCTGTAAGGCAAAATCACCATCATCAATATGGATAGACGTATTCATCAAATCGTATGCCGGAGTCAATACATAATCACCACCGGAAGTAGCCTGAAGAGAAAAATTTTTCAAATGGGCATCGCCATTGCTGAATAAGTAGTTGAACACAACCAATGTAAAATACTTTGCCATTTCAACCTGCCATGCTGCCACATTCCACTTCAGTAATCCGGCAATGTCTTCATAACTCCCGGTATATTTGAAATTCTTTCCTTGATTGTGTTCCGTTTTTCCCGCCAACGATGCAAAATCATCCTGCAATATCTTTGAACCATCAGATGCATAATCAAAGCGTTTGGTAAGGTAGGCCATTTCACCGTCAGCGAAAAATACAAGAGCATTTGCAGCGGTTTTGATTTTATATACCTGATGTGCAATCTGCATAGTCAGATGTTCGTTAGCAGGAATGTTCTTTCTGAACCTCAAATGCTTGTAGCCGGGAGCCGGTTTAATGATATACCGTCCGGATTCCCCTTCCGGAGTCAATTGAATCTTGCCATTTCTGACAATAGCAGAAAGTTTTTCCTGTACTCCGGAAATAGATATTCGATTGATAGCCGATGCTATTTCTGCTTGAGTTTCCTCGTAATTAAAATCAAGCATGTGACTGACTCTCTTCCCCCCAAACATTTTTCGCAAACAGGGCGAACTGTATGTTTCATATCCTACGGCAAGCGTACCGGGGCATACATTGATTTTTTTCATAATTCACTAATTGTTATAGCACCAATTGTATCATACCTTGCCGTAGCCAGCAATAGCCCGAAAGCGTCCTGTTCGTCAATCTTCAACGTTCTGCATTGAACCGCCTTATTGGCACCCTCGGAAAGCATATTGAAAAAAAACGGGAAAAGTTCATCCGAAACGAATTCTTCTCTACGTTTCGGAAAAGCCAACGATATGGCCGGAAGTTCAGCACTTGCAAGGTAGGCATCATTATATTTGAAAACATAACGTCCATCATCAGTCTCCGTCAATGTACCGGCCACTATTTTGTTCACCAACACTTCAGCCTGCCTCATTCGTTACCCCTCCTTACTCTCATTATCAGTTCAAGGCCAAGAACATCCGCGATTTTCTCTAATGTGGACAAAGAAGGATTTCCGTCCTCTGCCTCAACACTCTTGATTATGCGGACACTTAACCCTGTATAATCGGATAAATCCTGTTGGGTAAGCCCCAACAAGGCTCTCCTCTCTTTGATTAAACTACCATATTTCATAGTGCAATATATTTCACATCTGGTACAAATATAAAAGTTTCAACCGATATTTACAACAATCTATGCAATATATTGCACTTTTACATCAATTTTAATAGCTTAATTTCCCCGCAGATATTTTATCGGCGAGTGCGTTGCAGCCTGCTATAATCTGCTCGCAGACGCGACGGTAAAGCGACTCTGTACCGAAATATGGGTCGGGCACGTCTTCATCTATGCCGCAACAGTAGTCAAGAAACAAATGGATACGGTCCCAATGGGAAGAATTCAATGTGGAAGTCAACTTGTTATGATGTTTTCGGCTCATAATCAGTACCACATCGGCAGAATCCAACTCCTCGGGAGTCATATAAACGGCCATACCTCCCATGCGATAACCATACTTTGCCGCCATCTCCACCATCATCGGGTCACGCGGCGACTGCTCTAAATAAGAAGTTCCCACCGACGATACTTCGACCCCTTCAATGCCCCGTCCGTGAAGCATCTGCCGCAACACGCATTCAGCGAAAGGAGAACGCGACATATTTCCCGTACATACAAAAACGATTTTCATAGCAAATTCACAATTTATTAAGTATTATTTCCCTAACTAATTTATTTACAGCAAAAATCTTCGAAATAGAGGTTGCGGAAAGTGGCCTGGCTCAAATCGCCGTCGGCCGGAATGTTGGTCACGGAATAGACGGCTACCTGATATTCGCCGGCACCGTTGCCGGATATCATATATGGATAAGGCAAATCCTCCCTCACGGCATCGGCATCCACCGACATCAGAATGTTGCACATGTTTCCTTCCACATGATGCGCTACATAGACCAGTCCGCTGCAATTTTTCTCAACAAATTCCTGCGGCGACAGAGAGCCCAGCCCCACATAACCGCACTCGATAGCCACCCACACCAACCCGTCGGCAAATTCCGGAGCATATAGCTCTATCTGCAAGTCCGTACCATTTTCACCGCCCCATTCACGACGGACAACCGGCTTGTCGGCACACGCCGGAAGTCTGTCCATGTCTTTATACTTCTCTACAAAGTCATCCATTTCCCTCAAATCATTTTCGTTCATAGTGCATTTTCAATTTTTAGTTATTAATCGGCTTCTTCATCAAGCGCCTCAATCAAAAAACTGACAGGACGGAAACCGTCATTGCACGAAATCATGGCCGAACGAGGATTTTTCATCCAACCGTCGTAAAAGTTTTCAGCGCCATGCGACAAGGCCATCACAAAAGAAGACATCGTTTGCCATGCGCTCTCGCACATTCCTTCAGGCTTTTCCCATCCGTTAGCCACAAACACCTGCCCTTCGCGCATATCGCAAGCGTGTTCCAACGGATTCTCATACCGCTCCATCAAATCACGGTAACAAGCCATCCGCACAACGGTAATTCTGCATTTTTTCATTACCTCGTTCCAGCTCTACATTGCTTCCGGAGCAATAAATCCATAACAGCCCTTTTCCATGTCCACATAAAGCCACCGGCGGTCCTCGCCTTTGCTATATGCAGCATAATACTTACCGGCATATTCAATGCGATAAAAAATCCGATTAGCCAACGCTCTCACGTATAGATTTGCCTTAATATTGGTGCGTCCTATCAACTCAACTTCCCCAATTAAAATCCAACCGGCAGCATCGTCGGATTTTTTCTCTACAGATTTATCGGTGTTAGTCACCGTCTTTTGCTGTGGAGCATAAGCTTCCATCGAATAGCTATCAAAGGTTGAAGCCAATGCAAACCCTACAACCATAATCAATGTAATAAAACACTTTTTCATATGCCTTCAGTTTTTAGATAATGGTACTAACAAAAAAGACAGCAATATTGCCTTTTACAAATGTACGGAAAAAGTTTGCCAATACAATAAATACCAACAACAAATCTGCGGAAAAGCATCACTTATTCAACGTTTTTTTGCTATGTTTGCAGTGAAAAAAGTCTAAATAAGCAATGAAATATATTTCGAAATTAGCCCAAATTGCTGCACTCTGCATTCTGTGTTCCGCAAACATTTTTGCCTCAGGCTCTTTCGACAAGGCCATTTCCCGATTCTGCCAGTCGAATGCCATGAGAAATGCCCAGGTTGGCATCTGCGTTGTCGACCTCAAAAGCGGGGAAGTTGTAGGAGAAAGCGCAATGAATGAAGCCATCACTCCGGCTTCCGTCATGAAAATCGTAACATCGGCCTCTGCACTTAAAACGCTGTCGGAGACATACCATTTCCAGACAACCGTAACCTACGACGGATATATCGACCACAACGGCGTACTGCATGGCAACCTCATCATCAACGGCGGTCTGGACCCGACAACGGACTCCCGCCATTTTCCCGACCATGAGTCATTCTTAAACGGCTGTATCAGCGAAATGAAACGCATCGGACTCACAAAAATTGAGGGAAAAATAATCATCGACGAATCGGTCAGCCCCGACCCTGCCGTTCCAATGCAGTGGGAAGATGCCGACGTAGTGGAATACTATGGCTCGGGCGTACATGCCATCAACTATCTTGACAACGAATTTTCATTGGTTGTCGACCTTTCTGGCCGACGCGCCGCAGTCATCGACACGGTTCCTCACTTGAGCGAACTGAAAATTGTCAACAATGTCATGATTGGCGGCAAAGCCTATTCGCCTTCGCTGTCGCGTAAAAAAAATTCCAACGTACTTTATATGGGCGGCAATGTACGCCGTCAGTCTGAACCGGTTGAACTGTGGACCACCATGCCTCATCCTGCCGACGCTCTCTACAACGACCTTGTGGAAACGCTCGCCTATGAAGGTATCACGGTCGAAAACGGCACCATCGACAACCGGGGCGTCAGCTATCCGCTCTACACCCATCTTTCGCCGGCACTTCCGGAAATCATCAAGTCATTGCTGACACGCAGCGACAACATGTATGCCGAAGCCGTTTTGAGAGCCCTTGCACTGAACGACACCACATTTGCCACCCGCGAAATGGCAGTCAACTGCGAACGCCGCATTCTGGAAGATTGGGGAATCGACACCCAATCCGTCACCATTTACGACGGGTCAGGCCTCTCACGCGCCAACAGCATTACTCCCGCATTTCTTGCTGATGTGCTGACACACATGGCAAACGATGAAGCCTATGGCGACCTGTTTCCTTCGCTGTTCCCCGTAGCAGGAGAAAACGGAACCGTGAAGAAACTGCTCAAAAATTCTCCTCTCAAAGGAAAAATGGCTCTGAAATCGGGAAGCATGACCGGGGTGCTCTGCTATGCAGGCTACTATCCCGCCGAACATCCGCAATACGCGGTTGTGCTGATGACCAACAAATACCGATGCAGCTACGACGCCCTGAAAAAGGCCATCGAAACGCTTTTTGAAGGAATGTTTGCCGACGAAGAAAGATAGTTCCGCAAAGAACGCTCGAATTTGAAAAAGTTTTTATATGTTTGTGTAAACGTAATATACACTAATTGCAAAGATGTACGAAGATATCAAACGCATGCTTGCTGCCGCCTATGAATTGGAAGGCCTGCTGATGCTTGCCGACAGCCGCGGCGACGACACTCCGGAAATGGTGTTCACTGCCATCCGCGAAAAAATAGAAAATTTGGCAAAAGCTGCCGAAGGCTTGAACTTTTCTGCCTGTGAAAATACACCGGAGCCGACTGCCGATATGCCGTCGGAGAACGCTGACGGTCCGTCACTACTCGATGAAATTGATACCGACAACGCAGAAGAGACCACTGAAGCGCCCCTCACTCAAGAGGAAGCGGAAGCTCTGATTTCCGCTTACCACGACGCGGTTGACACCAAAACAGCCGATGAGGAATGCGAATCTTCCGACACGGAACAGCAGCCGGAATTCGACATGGAAGACGAGACGACAGAAATGGCAGTGGCCATGCACGAATATCTCGACAATCTGCCGCAAACAGAAGAAACGCCGGAAACCGACGTAACTGAACAGCCGGAAGAAAGCGCAGCAGAAGAACCGGAAACACCAGTTGAAGAAGAACCGACGGAAGAAGAACCCGTAGAAGAAACACCGGCGGCTGAAGAACCAACCACAGAAGAAGAAACTCTTCCGGAAACAGACGACACACAAGAAGAAGCCGAAGACGAAACTCCGGAAGAAACTGAAAACTACGCCAGTGAAGAACCGGCCGTACCGGAAGACGACAATACGCCGACGGAACGCATCACCATCGACGAAGCATTTATCCGTAACAAATCGAAGGACTTGCGGAGTGCATTCTCTATCAACGATTCCTTCCGCTTCCGCCGCGAACTGTTCGGCAACAGTGCGGCAGAGATGGCCGACGCCATCAATCTGGCAGAAGCCATGCAGACTTTCGACGAAGCCGAAGAATATTTCTACGGCGACCTCGGCTGGGACAAGGACTCTGAAGAAGTGAAAGAATTCATGACAATTATCCGCAACCATTTCCTATAGCAGTATGTCACAGAAAGAAGTTGCAGAAGCCGGAAAACTTTATGTTGTTCCCACCCCTGTGGGCAACCTCGACGATATGACGGTCAGAGCCGTCAACGTACTGAAGGCCGTTGACACGATTCTGGCGGAAGACACCCGCACAAGCGCAGTGCTGATGAAGCATTTCGGCATCGAGACAAAAATGCAAAGCCACCACAAATTTAACGAGCATGAGACAGCCGCCCCCATTGTGCAGCGTCTGCTCGCCGGCGAAAAGATAGCACTGGTGTCAGATGCCGGCACACCTGCCATCAGCGACCCCGGATTTCTGCTCGTACGCGAATGCCGCCGATGTGGTGTTCCTGTGGAATGCCTTCCGGGAGCCACAGCCTTCGTACCTGCCCTTGTCGATTCCGGGCTTCCCTGCGACAAGTTCTGCTTCGAAGGATTTCTCCCGCAGAAAAAAGGCCGCGCAACGCGCCTGTCGGAATTGGCCGAAGAACCGCGCACCATCGTTTTCTACGAATCGCCTATGCGCCTTGCCAAGACGCTCCAACAGCTTGCAGAAGCTTTCGGACCGGAACGCGAAGCCAGCGTGAGCCGGGAAATATCGAAGCTCCACGAAACCACCCATTGGGGGACTCTCGAAGAACTCGCCGCATATTTCTCTGAAAATGAGCCGCGAGGAGAAATCGTATTGATTGTAGAAGGAAAAAAAGAAGATAAAAAAACAGAAAAGAAAGACAAATACGCTCACTTCAAGACAAATAAAAATCCGATATTATGAAAAAAATAGTTCTATTATTTTGCTGCGCCGGCCTACTGACAGCCTGCAACAATGCAACAAGCAATCAGGAAAACAGCGACCATGCGACTGATTCGGTCACCATTACGCGTCTTGCTGATGAACGCGACAGCCTCATGAGCCTTATCGGTGAAATCAACCAAAGCATTTTGGAAATCAACGAAATGGAACATGTCATCGTTTCGCCCAATTTCCAGCAGGAAACTCCGGAACGGAAATCGCAAATCATGGAGAATATAAACGCCATGCGGATGGCGCTTGAAAAACGCCGTACGGAACTTGACAAACTGGAACGGAAAATGAAGCAGGCCGGGAAAATGAACGCCGACCTGCAGGAAACCATCGATACGCAGAAACAGATGATGACACAGCAGGCACAAAAGATTCTTGAACTACAACGCGAATTGAACAGTGCGCTGGCAACCATCAGCAATTTGAACTCAAGCGTTGATTCGCTCAACAATCAGGTCACCAATATCAACTCCCAACGCGAAGAAGCAGAAAAACGCTCGGCCGACCTTGCCAACGAACTGAACACCTGCTACTATGTAGTGGGAAGCAACAAAGAACTGAAGGAACACTCCATTCTCGAAAAGAAATTCCTTAGCCATACGAAAGTGCTGGAAGGAAATTTTGACCGCAGCTATTTCACCCGTGCCGACAAGCGCACGCTGCGCGAAATCGAGACTTTCTCCGAGAAAGCAAAAATCCTTACCAAACAGCCGGTAAATTCCTACCGCATCGAAGAGCGTAACGGCTCAAAAGTGATAGTTATCACCAACTCTACCCTCTTCTGGGAAAAATCCGATTATCTGGTAATCGAGGTGAAATAACGCCACACGGCGCACACGACAAGACACAAAACTCCTGCACCGGCAGTCATCCTTTCTGCCGGTGCAGGAGTTTTTACTTAATAACACCATTCTTTACAATACGTTTTCCAGAAGTTCGGGAACGTGAATGTCGGCACATTTAACCTTAGCCAGACACTCGTTGCCCGCATCCGTCAGCGTGAAATACATCTGACGCTTGTCGTGGTCGCCGGGAATCCGCTCGATATAGCCTTTTTCTTCTACCGAACGAATCACCTTCGACGTATTTGAACAAGTCAGTCCAAGCATCTCGGCAATATGTCCCGACGTCAGTTTGCCGTTGTTCTTCAAACTGCACAACAGCATGCCTTCATTCAGGCTCAAGCCGAACGTATGCTCAAACTCCGTTTCAAATTCCACAATCGAACGGTAAATATCTCTAATTCTGCACAACTTCTCCATAATAAATTGCTTTACGCCACTTTTACCACTGCCTTCATCGGGCAGGATTTCACACATTTTCCGCATTTGATGCACTTCTCACTGTCGATTTGCGGCAATCCGAAGCCATCCTGAGAAATGGCTCCGACAGGACACATGGCCACCAGCGGGCAACGATGGTTCTGCGGACAGCGATTTTTGTCAACGGCCAACGGCATATTTCTGTCCTCCGTCTATTTTCCAAGCAGCACGCTGTCGATAGCGCCCTTGAGTTCGTTTTTAGGCATCAGGCCCTGAGCCATCTGAGGCTTTCCGTTCATCGGAATGAAAAGCATTGTAGGCATTGCACGGATTCCAAACACGGCAGCCAATTCCTGTTCCTTGTCAACATCTACTTTGTAGATGACAATCTGGTCACCATATTCAGCCTGAAGTTCTTCCAACATCGGAGAAAGACGCTTGCACGGTCCGCACCATGTGGCATAAAAGTCAATGATGGCAGGTTTGTCGCCAAGATATTTCCACTCAGTAGGATTCGTTTCGTAGTTCGCTACTCTTTTCAAAAATTCTGCTTTGTTAAGTTCTATCGGTTTCATAACTTTCTTATTTTCCTGTTTATTTACTTTTTCTACTTTCGTCGGAGCTGTCTGCTGAACCTGCGCATTTCCGCAAGACACAATTCCCAACATGGCAACCGCCAACAACACGATTTTCTTCATTTCTTTAAAGGTTTGTAGGTTTCTATTTCGTCTTTATATAATTCTTTCTTAGTGTCCGCATCACTGCCACAACTTCCGCCACAACAGCACGATGCATTCAACAGAGCCTGAATCAATACGAAAGCGGCAAGCATCAACAGAAAACTGTCACTCGTCACAACGGCATACGCCCCGACACCAATGCCAAGCACGGCACGGAAAATGCGGAATCCATTCCAATCTTTCGTCAAGCGTTCCAACAAGCGTTTCATTTTGCCTCCTCCTTTCTGAACGAACTGACCAGCAACCCGCCAATCATCATGCCCCACAGCACACTCAGATACGGCGAAGACGTAATCGGACAAGTACCGCTCGCACAACCGACATAGTACCACCAGCCAAAGCCCGCAAGGCCTCCGACGGCTGCACCCGCCACTGTCAGCAAATTGTTTCGTTTCAATAATTGTTTCATCTCTCTGTTCCTCCTTATTTTTATTTTCCTATGGAAATTATATTGCAAATGTAAATCATATTTTCCATTCAGACAAATTTTCCTAGGGAAAATATTTCATAACTACAACATTTAACTTTTATTTTCAATAACCCACCGATACAAAGCCTTATTTCCTGCAAAAGCAAGAATTTACACATTAAAATTTGCACATACCGGATAGAATCATTAACTTTGCCACGCTTTTTCACTAAAAGTGCCCTGCACGAAAATAGCGGCTCGGATGGTGGAATGGTAGACACGAAGGACTTAAAATCCTTTGGCCATTGCGGCTGTGCGGGTTCGAGTCCCGCTCCGAGTACTACAAATGCCTTGCAATCGTTTGATTGTAAGGCATTTGTATTTAATCAGGTAGCCAAAGGGTAGCCAAAAGCAACAACACCGGACATTTTTTCACCAAATAGACGAAGCATCCTGTTTAAATGCAAAGTGTCAGATAAATCTTGCATTAACACAAAATATTATATATGCTAAAAACTGGGTAGAAATGAATTCTACCCAGTTTTTACAACCTCATCCAAAACACATGTTGTATGCTTCGATTTTAAGCATGTACATCCTACCCTGCACAACGTACTTATCTACTAATAATTGGTACAATTACATTATCTTCATCAACAGAAATCTCTCTTAAGCCGTTGTGCTTATTCTTTTTAATTTTCAATGGGACGATACGAGTTCGACGCGGTGTAGCTTCTGTATCAGAATAATGGACATGATAAACGTAATAAGGCTTACCATCCAAACCGACAAAAAAGTCACCGTGCCCTGAACCATTTTCTCCCACAATATTACGATGAATAATCGGATTCCCTTCATATTTTGTCCATGGACCCATTGGAGATTTCGCTGTTGCATAACCAACGGCATAATCTTTATTCAAAAAATGGTTTGCCGAATAAAACATATAATACATTCCATCCATTTTTATCACTGTTGGCCCTTCCATTATAGGATCCCACAGATTGTTATCTGTCTTTTCCCATTTCTCAGTATAATCAAGGCACTGTTTTAATGTCTCTGATTTAACTATGCCCTTTTCAACATCAAATTCCGCGACCCATATATAATTACCATGATTAAAGCGCACATGATACAAATAATATGTTCCGTCATCATCTTTAAAAATGAATGAATCAATATTTTTTTCAGAGCCATCAATTGGCTGAACATTTGAAGTCACCCCCACATATGGACCATATAAAGATTCCGATTTTACCAACGCTGTTTGCTCATTTGCCGAATATGTTAAATAATAATTTCCATTATCTTTTAAAATTTGGGGAGCCCAAAACATATCCGTTCCAAACGTTGTCGTTCCTGGACTTAATATCATACAATAGGCAGAACCATCACATGTATTCCAATGCTTCAAATCTTTAGATTCTAAAAGAGCAAATCCTTTTGGTCCATTACCGATTGTCCCCGTCATATAGTATTTTCCATTTTCTACAAAAATCGTAGGATCCGCAAAATAAATCTCATCGTCTTGTGCATACACAGAAAAAACACAAGACAACAATAAAAATATAAAAATTTGATTTTTCATATATAATGAATTATCCGCGTTAACAATTAACCTCTAATTATTTTACAGAAAATTTATATATACAAACATGATGATAAACTTCTCCCGGTTTTAATAGTGTTGATGGGAAATTCGGTTGATTCGGGCTATCAGGGAATTTCTGCGTTTCCAATGCGAATGCTTCACGGTAATTGTACGTAGCACCATATTTTCCATTCCCAGTTCCATCGAAGAAATTTCCTCCATAAAATTGCAAACCAGGCTGATCGGTATAAACCTCTAAAAGACGACCACTCTGTGGCTCATAAACAGAAGCTGCTAATTCAATAGCACCTGGCATCTGCTTATTCAATACCCAATTATGATCATACCCACTACCATTTTTCAATTGTTCATTTTCTTCATTCACACGTTGTCCTATAAGTTGTGCGTGTCTAAAATCAAAAGGAGTTCCATCAACAGACATCAATTCTCCAGTTGGAATCATAACTTCATCAATAGGAGTAATAGAATCTGCATTTATAGCCAACAAATGATCATTAATAGTACCATTTCCTTCACCTTTCAAATTAAAAAAGCTATGATTTGACAAATTTACAAAAGTTGACTTATCAGTTGTAGCCGAATATTCTATTTTAAAAGCATTATCAGCTGTCAAGGAATATGTCATCTGTATAGCTAAATTACCAGGATACCCCTCCTCTCCATCCGGAGACAAATATGACAAACGAATCATATCAGAACCTACAGTGTCTACATTCCAAACAACCTGATCCAAACCTTTTAAACCACCATGCAAACTTTGTCCGTTATTATTCTTCGGAACATTGTAAACAATACTATCAATCACAAACTTTCCATCTGCAATTCTATTGGCATAGCGTCCAACCACACAGCCAATAAAACGCTCACCTTTATAATTCATATACTCATCTAA
The DNA here is from genome assembly GCA_900544305.1 of uncultured Porphyromonadaceae bacterium. GTDB lineage: Bacteria > Bacteroidota > Bacteroidia > Bacteroidales > Muribaculaceae > Limisoma. The sequence goes on along the minus strand of UQUV01000011.1, from coordinate 23,083 downwards.
GGACTTATGACCTAAAACCACGTCATCAAACGCACCTTTATTATCTGCAGTCCACAGTGAAACGACATGAGCGCCAAAATTGGTAACTTGCATTACCATTCCACTTTCCGACTTTAAAGTATATAAATCTACAGATTTACCATCAATTGTTGTTTTAAAATTATCCGCATTCATTAAAATAATGTCTGAGCCATCGTTTTTGCAAGACAGCAAGCCTAACAGGATAATAGGTAGGAATAGTTTTTTCATAATTATATTGTATTAGTTTATATGCAAAAGTATCGTATTATACAGCATTCTAAGGGTAAACATGTCCACAAAACAAGGATAATTGTTCACTTCGATTTATTAGCTTGCACCTTTTTACTATCTAAATACTCTGTCGGTGTCATTCCGAACTCTTTCTTAAAGGTTTTAGAAAAATAATTCGGGTCAGAAAATCCGGTCCGGTATGCAGTCTCGGACACATTGTATCCTTCTTCCAAAAATGAACAGGCTTTATTCAATCGTTTTTTTCGTATATAGTCACCAGTTGAAATATTCAACAAATTCTTCATTTTAACATGAAGTAGGCTGCGGCTTATTCCCAGTTGTTGAGTTATAAATGTGATTGAAAAATCATTATTATCCAAATTTTCATCAATCAATTCGTTTATCTGGCTAATAAACTCTTTATCAAATTTACTCAATGAAGTTTCTTCCATGTCTGGATTCTCGGCATTGATTATTTGTTCCTGCTGCATTCTACGAGTCCTCATAATATTTTTCATTTGCAACTCCAAAATTTGAGGATCAAAAGGTTTCGGGACATACGCCTCTGCACCACTTTCATATCCTTTAACAACATCCTCCGTATCATTTTTTGCAGTCAACAAAATGACAGGAATATGAGACGTTTGTATATCGTTTTTCAAAGTCTGACACAGCACAAATCCATCCATTACAGGCATCATTACATCAGAAACAACAAATTGTATTGGGGATTTATGTGCAACCTCCAATGCCTCTGCTCCGTTTTCTGCAGTATATACATTATAACCAGATGAAAAATAGTCCACCAAGAACTGCAACAATTCCTTGTTATCTTCAACAATCAAAATCGATAATTTATCATCTTTCACAACCACATCGGAATCTGTTTTCTCAGAATTACCAGAATCGGATGGTTCATCATAGACATATTTGCTAAGAGGAACAATCGTCTTATCTCCACTAATACACACCTTAGGATCGAACGCCTCTGCCGAAACATTTAAATATACGACAAAAGAACTGCCCTTTCCTATAGTGCTATCAACAGAAATTGAACCTTTATGTATTTCCGTCAACCTCTTAACCAATGCCAATCCAATCCCCCAACCTTTATTGTTTACATTATGTCCTCGTTTCGTTTGATAATATTTTGAGAAAATATTTTGAATTTCTTCTTTTACTATACCTATGCCTGTATCACTTACCTCAATACGTAAATAAATATAACCATCAAGTTTATTCAGAATCTCTGCTTTAACAACAACTTTTCCATTCGCCGGAGTAAATTTCAAAGCATTCGAAAGCAAATTGTTCGTAATTCGTTCAACATAAAGCGGAGAAAACCAAACATCCTCACCGTTATTTTCACAATGTATAAAAAGCGATATATTTTTTTGCTCAGCATTTTCTTTAAACAACATTGCTGTATTTTCTATAAAATCCAAAGGATTTCCTTCCTGCAAAAAGAACTGGGAATTTCCCGATTCCACTTTATTGAAAGTAACCAATTCATCAATAATTCCCACCATTTTGTTAGTGTTCTTAATTGCAATCTCCAACCGCTTCTCGGATTCTTCTCCCAATTCTTTCTGTTGGGAAATATATTTTAGAGGTGCTACTATCAAAGACAATGGAGTTTTTAACTCATGAGACACTGTTGTAAAAAATTCGATTTTTTCCTTATTCATCTCCTCCAATTTATCTTTTTCAATTTTAGCCATTCTTATAGCATTTTTCTCATGCAAACGAATTGAGAAAATACGGTATGCAATAAATAACAACGCAATCAATATCAGCACATAAATAATGTATGCCCATATTGAAAGATAGAATGGTGGGCGAATCACAATAGTCAAAACTTTTACTGGCGCATTTTCCCATCCAACATTTGAATTATTCGCCCTAATTTTCAAACGATAGGTTCCCGGAGAAAGTTTCAAACCAACGAACTTCCGCTCCTGCCCAGCATTTCGCCAACCTTTGTCAACCCCCTCCAAACATACCTGATATTCCAAAGAGCGCGCATTATCCAAAGAAACTGCCAGATAATCAATACTAAATGATCGCGACTGATCGTAAGACAATACAATCGTATCCATATCATCAAGAGCAGCAGTAAGTGGAGAATTTTCACTGTTTACAGTTATCACTTCATTATCTATTGTCAAATGTCCTAAATGAACAGGAAATGGTCCTTTATTACTTTTTAGGACTTCCGGATCAAAAGCAATCAACCCATTGACACTACCCCAATATAATTTGCCATCTTGAGCCAAAATAGACGAATCGAAATTAAATTGGTTAGTAGGAAGTCCATCTTCGGTTGTATATCTAATCAATTTCTTCTCTCGAATATTATATTTATACAATCCACGACTGGTACTGACCCACAAATTACCGATTTTATCTTCAATTATACTACAAATAGAATTTCGAAATAATGACAGCTCGTTATCCAACGATTTAATTTTTAAATCAAGAGGATCTATGTAATGTAATCCGTCATTATTAGTACCCAACCATATTTTATTATTTGAGTCCTGATAAAGACAAGTTATGTAGTCATCTCCTAAATTTGTCTGTGAATCAGCTGTCCATCCCTTAATTTCATTAGTAGAGCTATCAATACAATATAACCCTTGATTGTTAGTACCGACCCATAAATTACCATCACTGTCAACCAATAGACAATAAATAAAAAAAGTGTCTAATATCGGATGATTCACTTTACAAAATTTTTTCTGTAAAATATCAAAATAACGCAATCCATGAGTTGTTCCAACCCACAATTTTTCACCTTGTTTTGTTATTGAAAAAATAGCATCCGATTCCAACCCTGTACGCTCTCCCGGCAAATAACGTTCATATCTTCCAGTTTTCAGATTGTAACAAAACAATCCATTACGAAACGTTCCTATCCAAAGTTCATCTGTCGTTTTATCAAAATACAAACAATGAACATTGTGTCCTAAATCAGGGATACGGTCAAATGGTTCAATCTGATTCTTATTTTTATCATATATGTTAATACCACCATCTTCCGTAGCAATCCAAAGAAAGCCATTCTGCAATTCTATCATCTCCCGCACAGCTTTTCCGCGAACATTCTGATTCGAATACCCAGGCTCTATCCATTTAAACAAATCATTATTTTTCAATAATATATTAATTCCACCAAAATAAGTTCCTATCCAAATATTATCATTCTTGTCTGCTATAATTGAATAAATGGCATTATCATTCAATTTATTTTTATCCACAAAATTTTGACGTATAATATCAATATTCCCATCCGGTTCAATTACCGTTATACCTTTCTCCGTACCCAACCAAATATTATTCTCATGGTCTTCAGCGATAACTCTAACAGTGCCGTCAGATATTACTTCGGCTTCATAAATCCGTTGCTCGCCTGTTGTCAAATCAACACATGAGATTCCCTTTCCGTTTCGTCCAACCCACAACCTACCTTTTTCATCAAATTTTAACGGAACAATACCATCAACCCCTGTCAAGAAATCCGCAAAATATTTTGAATCAATTTGTGTAGTTTTCGAAAGAGACGAGTCATAGTAAGATATTGAACTATTTGTTGCCACAAACAATCGACCCTTTACATCTGCAGCCATAGATACTACATATTCGGGATTACTTCGTTTTATCAGTTCGAAATCATCTCTCTTCTCATCGTAAACATACAATTCCGCTCCTGAGCAAAATACTCGACCATTCACATTTTCAATAATAGTAGCAACATCAGTAGTGCGATATACCTTAAAATCCTCAGAATCCTCTTGAAAACGGCAAATGCCCTTTGGTGTACCTATCCACAATCTGTTTTTAGAATCAAAATACAAAGCCCTAACAAAATTATGACAAAGAGATGTTGAATCAGATGGATCGTTATAATAAGTTTTGATAGAATAACCATCATAACGAGACAACCCGTTTCGAGTGCCAATCCACAAATAGCCCTTATTATCAAAAGCCATCGCTTCAACCTGCTGATGGGGCAATCCCTCTTTACTGGTTATATGAACAAAACGATAATCACTTCCACTAACCGCAACAAAACAGCCCATTAGCAAAAATGTCAAAATCAATAAAACACTACTAAATTTCTGCATAAGAGTATTTTTTATCAAAAATAGTGAAAAGCATTGAAAGTCGTAACAAGAATATGAACAATGGTACGAAGTTTTTCTAAACCTCGTACCATTCTTTTCCTATTGATATTCTGTATTTCTACTGTTCATTATTAACATGAAAATACATAATGCCTTTGTAATCTGCATTATAGTTATCTGAACATAGACCGAATTTTGATGTTTCAAAATCAATCTTCAAAGCATCAACTTCCTCTCCGTCAACAAAAAGATACAACATGTCATCATTGCGAACTGAACGGAAATTATATGATTCTTTTAAACGCTCATGTACCCTTATTCTATAAATATGCCGTTGTAAATCTGTTGCATTTTTATTTATAAAACGCAAGCCTTCAACTTTCCGTTTTGGGATTGTCAAATAATTGTATGCAGGGTGAGCATCTATACCCGTAGCTTGCGATTCTAACGGATGCCATTCACCGCTTTCCAAGTATGCGATATCAAAATATTCAAACATATTGTCGGCAAAAAGAGACTTATTATCTGCGTCATGTCTACTTATATATATTGAATCCAACCAAACAGGAGCTTTAAACATGTAAGTTTTTTCAATAAAATCTGTATATTTGACATCAGGATAGACTGTTTTCTTTTTACTCAATGGATATGATTTCAGCCATTTTGTTTTACCTTTCTTCACGCAAATGACATCCAATTGTTCAGTTTTACCGTTAAACAGAGCCTTAATATAATTCTTTTCATCTATATACAGAGGATAACTGCCTGCCATATTTTCATCCGAAAGACCATATAACTGGAAACTGTATTCATAGTTTTTTAATAATTCACCAAATATTCTTTCCTCTCCAGACTTCAAACAAATATTGACATCATCAAAACCAATTGTCGCAAGACTACCGGCAAACAATGCATCTCCGTCGCAGTCAAAAACGCCAAACTGACCACGAATGCCCTGTGGTATTATCGTTTCCAAAGAGTCTATAGACACAGGAATCTCATCTAACCAAATTTTCAAATTTGCATCATTTCTCTCAATTTTCAACTGGTGGTAAACACCCCATCGAAAATCCACGGGCAAAGGATAATTATAACTTTGGCTCTTTCCATTTTCCTTTTTGTCCAAACGACACGAATTTGATTTTTTATCCAATCCAACCCGAATAAAGTTTTCATCATCAATCCACCAAGCTATTATACCGGCATCGTTATCTGTTTTAATATTGGTTTCAAACAAATAAGACATTGAGGGAGCTACATCTTGAACAATTCCAAAAGAAGAAGTTTCCTCCATTTTTGAGAAAGTTGGTTTTGAAGGAAGTGGATGAAAACCTTTTGTATTCGGACCCGTTATACCATCCACAAAAAGTGTCTTGTCAAAAAAATGAACTCTGTCAATATGTTGACCTCTGTGTTCATTATTTTTATTCGCCATATAAACTAGCCACCATTCGAACCCATTCGGTCCACGAACGATATTCGGTTGTCCAGGAGTAAATAATATATCATCTGCTACATCATCCTTTAAATCAAACAATGCAACATCAAAATAATTAGAAGCCCCTTTAGATGTCTCTACAGCTAAAATATTTTCTCCTTGAAGAAAAGCTTTCTTTTGTTTTTCACTCAAATTTACTATACAATAGTCACGTCCTTTCTTATCATAAATAAGTTTGCCATTGACATAAATCTTAGTAGCACCGTCATGAGTTACTCTTAATGCAAAATTATCATTAATATCCTCAACTCTAAACGACTTACGTAACCATAAAAATGGAGTGTTCCAACTTGTCCCATACCTTTTGACTGTAGAACCTTTTATTTCATTCGACGCAAATCCGCAAGAACCGGATTTCCAAGATGACGCATCATATCCGGCACTCATCCATTCTCCCTTCGGTTGTTCGGTCGTATATAGAAAATTTGGTGTATAAATCATGCTATAACGAAGAACATCAACATAATTTTCCTCTAATTCTGTCTGATTAGAACCTAATACCGGATAACTATATTTATTACCATGTTGAAAACCTAAAGGTGAATCAGCCTCCGCAATTCCCAGTTGGTAGTTTCCCCATTCTGTCCCAGTGTGATTTGCATTATACATCATATAATAACGGTCACGGTACTTAAATACCCAAGGACCTTCCGCAACTCTGTTATCCATTGTTTCCCATGTACCCGGTAAAGATGCAAACTGGCAGACCGGTTCTCCAGAAAACTCTCGTAAATTTTTCATTTTACGACCCCATATTGTATTGCCGTCAGTAAAACGAACCATATACATATACAATTGTCCATCGTCATCTTTAAAAATTTTTGGATCAATGCGGTTATCCATCCACCAACGCTTTTCAGGTTCTTCATACGGACCTGTCACATTGCCGCTTTGAGCATGGACAATATGAACAGCATGACGATCATTACCCCAATAATTAACTGACCAATATAAATGAAATTCACCATTATGATACAGCATATCATTAGCATGAATTTGATTATTCTTAGCTCCGGTTCCTTTAGTCCAGTCATTGTCCATCGTCACGACATGAACCGGCCCTTCCCAATTAACCAAATCTTCTGAAACATAAAAATCACCAAATGTATTAACACCGCCAATATAATATTTACCATTGTATTTTAAGACTCCTGCATCCGCAACATTTGGCAAAACTGGATTATGAATGTTCTCAGCAAAAATAGACATATTACTGATTGCTAACATTCCCAGTAAAAAATTTTTAATTTTCATCGTTCTTCAAAATATTAGTATTATCTGTTATCACACCTATCGTACCCACAACTTTTGGCTATAGATTTGTCCATCCTCAAAAACGACCTTCAAAATGCCTTTCCCTTCATTTGGAAAAGGCATTTGTGTATAGCAGCCATTAATATTCATAGTTTTAACAAGCATGCCATTATACAAAAATAGATCTGCACGACTCATTTTTTTCTCACTGTCAATATAAATATTCCCGTCTTTCAATTTTACGTTTATTTTGGCGTCATATTCAATATTGGCAACGTCACTATTTTCTTCCAATACAAATTCAAGCCATGTCCATGAAGCATTGTTATCTACATCTGGAATAACCTCATTGGTCAAACGAAATTCTTCCTTATTGGCAATTTCTAATGCTATCGCCATACGTTGATTCACTGGCGCTGAAGACTTTCCAAGCTTATTCCAAGGAATTGCAACCTCCACATCATAATAAAACGATTTGAGATTCAATGCATATTGTATGCCATCCGTATTGCTATCTGTCACCCATCTGCCATTGTCTCCCCGCTGAAGTTTCATGCTACCATCCGTATCCAAGAAAAGACTATACATGCCTTGTACAGGTTCTGTATCCGAAACGTTATCCGCATCAATAAAGAAACGAATACCATCATTGTCCAAACCTGTATTGATAATATTGCGGTCAATAACTCGAGCTGTCAAATACAAGTTATCATTGTCATAGGCAAAATCCACTGTCGTTTTATTCTTTGTTACATTGCCCATTTTCAACTGATCAGCATTTTCTGTTGTCCATTTTTCATCAGAGCTTCTGTTTCCGTCAACTTTTATAGTACCATAACTTGCTTTTACCTGTCGGATTGGATACCCTTTTATCATTTGGACATTATTATTTTTATTTGGTTCACCGATAGAACCAACTGCAACAACAACGCCATCTTCAATTACAGAAACCGAGTTCCAAATAGAATGATGCCCCAAATCAAGAGAAAAAGGTGCACTTTTGGCTTTAAAATTTTTTGCACGCGCATCACCAACAAGAACAAACATATCAAAATATTGCAAATCAAATGAACTCCGATTTTCATTACCCTGGTATGAAGCAACAGTTTCTCCCCATGGAAGGACTCTAATGTATGGAGCAGCAGAAACAATTCCAACTGGAGGAATGGTTTCAAATATCATATTACGGTTAGGACTATTTGCGTCAACATAACCAGAACTCCAATTATCCTCTAATGTAGTACGAACTGTCGTTGCTGCAAAATTATTACGTCCCGGCCAACCATTATCCTCTATAATAACTGCAATCTCACTTTCATCCTTCAGCAATATAGGAACAGGCATACCGTCACGAGAATTAGCGCGAAAACTAATCTTAACCGGGTCACTCCAAGTTTCTCCCTTATCAAAAGAGCGGCACATTGAGATACACTGTTCACCACTTGAAGTATAATCATTTTCATTCGCAAAATAACATTGGAGTTCACCCGAAGGCAATTCTAAAAAAGAAGGCTCCCAACATCCATCATTAAATGTATGCTGTGCATCAAATACAAAAATAGGTTCACTCCAAGTTTCTCCGTTATCTATACTCTTAACAACACGTATACCAAACTTTCTATCCTCTGAATATGGTTCCGTAGGACGTGGATTATATCCTACGACAATTGTTCCATCTTTCAACTGAATAACATCCGGAACAGCCAAAAATATTTGTCCAGGATTAGCGACAATACGCTTGGGATCACTCCAATTTTTTCCTTTATTCTCGCTAATTGCAATAGATATACCACCACCGGCTTCAGCAACAGCCAACAATCTACCATCCTGCAATTCGATCATGCGAGCATAATTACCAGAATTAAAGACAGTCACCTGGCTATTCATATCCCAAAAAATTCTTGAACCTGAATATGGTGCCACTCGTTCACTTCTAACAACCGTATTCAGGCCCAATAACAGAGCTATAGTCAATAATATTTTTTTCATACTTATTTAATTCATATCATGGTTAAACACTAAAAAAGAAAACCCCTTTCATTTGAAAGAGGTTTTCCTAAACACAAAATTCAATCTGAACTACCTCTTACTAACCAATTATACCGTTATTCAAAAACGATCTTAATCTCCACATTTGAAACAGCTTTAACATCTGGATTTTCAGCGTCTGTTCCAATCAACCTATACGTGACAGGTTTAGTAAAATCAACTGCAGTTGCTCCCGAAATCTGTTCAGCTTCTCCTATATAAACTTTTTCGCCATCTCCACTAAGTGTAAATTCCGGAACAACATTACTTACATCCGTACCTGCCGGCAGCTTGAATTCATATACAAAAGAATCATATTCGAATTCATTTCTTACCAAAGTTCCTTCAACTCCAGCAATGGACATTGATTTGAATTCCGGATAATAGATTGTAAACAATTTATAATCACGGGTCGTACCAAAATCAGATTGTACTTTAATATTCAAATCATTTTCCAAATCATATTTTGTAGTTTTAGAAAATTCAGCACCATCAATGAAAACCTTAGTCAGCTCCGAATGAATATAAAAACTTAATCGTTGTTTCAATGAAATTGTCATGGCATTTGTTTTATACTTTACCTTTCTCGGCAATTTCATCAACCAGTCTGATTCGTTCAATTTCTCAGCAAATACCTCGTCATACAGAATTTGAGGACATGACAATTTGTCTATCTCCGTTTGATCATCAATAACCTTAACGTAATAAGAACATGTATCACGTTTCAAATCCGTAGCGCCATCCGTATGTGTTGAAGCGACACATACTACTTTATATGTTCCTGGAACAGTATATGAATAACTGAATGTACCTTTATTAACCACAAATCCAGTATTATTCTGGTTACGCAACTCATAATCATGAGTCTCATCCCCAGTATATACAACAACCTGATCAGCCACTCCATGGAAATTGACTATCATTGACTCATTAATGTTTAGCAAGTCCTTATCAATAGTCATAACAGCTTTCGGTGTTGCAGCTTCTTCCTCAGCACATGCACCCAGAAGAAGCACAAGACATACGCTCAATAATATATTTATAGATGTTTTCATTTCTCTTTAATTTTTGATGATTAATAACCTGGATTTTGAGTGACAACACCATTTGAAACGTCTATTTCACTTTGTGGGATAGGGAAAATTTCATTGACACCCTCACGGAAGTAATAGCCCCGTTTGTTCGCTCGCTTAGAGCCATATGTTTTAATCACGCTGGCAGCTCGTTTTTGTCGAACCAAATCAAAGAAACGATCCCATTCAAAACACATTTCAATTCTGCGTTCTTTCCAAATCTGATCTCTCATATATCCATAACCACCACCAATATACAAAGTTGAACTGTTATTGATTGTATTTGCCTGTGCCTTGCATTTGTTCAGTTGTTCCAATGCAGCCATACCGTTACCACATTCGTTCAAGGCTTCAGCATACATCAAAACAACTTCAGGGAAACGGATTACTCGACGATTCTTTCCATTGTCTCCACCATATTGAGGACGCTCTTTCATTGGTGTATACCATTTTAAAGAAACATATCTACCTGGTCCACACTGACATAAATCTCCATCCGGAGTATACTCTTGGTGGCCCAAGATATAACTACGGCGTGGATCACTTCCAAAAATTTCAGTGATTATATCCGAGGTAGTCCACATTCTTGGAGACGAAGAATATAATTCATCATAAATAAATCCACCTTCATTGGTATCACCGTTTGTACCGTCAGCCGATTCTTTATAAACAATTTCAAAAATTGAGCTGCTACAGAATTCTCCATCTTGAAAGAACTGATCAATGTATGTAAAATTCTTACCATAATAGTCGGTATATTTCAGTGTATACGACGTATTCAATGACGGAAGTTGGGTTTGCGGCGTTTCATAAGGATCCGTTTCTCCGTTTTCTGCCTTTGGCTTGAACCACAAACGGACACGAAGAGCTTCCCAATCTTCTTCTTCAGAATCATATTGCAGAATTTCTTCAAATGTCATTGGTACACCAGAAACAAAGAAATCACCCAATCGTACCATTTCTGCCCATTTTTCCGACTGTTCGCCAGGAACAGCCTGATACATTAACACTTTCATCAATAATGCAACTGCTGCACCTTCGCTAGCTTTACCACAATCATTACCCAGATAACGTGCAGGCAACATTATAGCAGCTTCTCGCAAATCCTTTTCAATATATGCATAAACATCTTCCACAGAACTACGAGGAATTACCAAATTGTTGACATCCTCAACCTCCGGACGAATGGGAACGCCTCCATACGTTTTTACAAGGTTGAAATAAAAGAATGCTCTCAAAAATTTTGCCTGTCCAAGAATCTCACGAACCTCTTTATATTCAGAATAATCCGTAGTTGACAGTTGCACTTTATGAGCATTCGCTATCACCTGATTAACGCGATGGATTCCTTTATAGTTAATCTCCCAGCGTCTCCGAATCCATTCGTTATTCGTATCAAAACGGAAATTAACTAACTGTCCCATTTGTGAGCCCAAACCTTCATCTCCACCCCAAACATCATCAGCTGTGGGATCTCCAAAACGATATTCACATTCTGTAAATTCATCAGATTGTAAAACATCGTACACTGCATTCAATGCCGACTGCAATTTATATTTAGTATCGTAATAGTCATTTGCATCTGATTCCCCTGTTACATCTTTTTCTAAAAAATCAGAACAAGCTGTTAATGAGAGAATGGCAAAGACCAAGACCTGAATTCTGACAATAATTTTTTTCATAACAAACGTTTGTTAAATTATAAACCTATCTTAAGTCCGATCGTAAAAGAACGAGCCTGTGGATAATTACCATGGTCAACACCCATGCTTAAATTATTACTTTCGGTTCCTACCACCTTGCCGACTTCTGGGTCAAATCCATCATATGCCGTAAATGTCAATAAATTATAGGCAGAAAGCGACAATGCTAAATTCGACATTCTCCATTTCGAAATCAATTCTTTCGGGAATGTATAAGTCAGACGCAATTCTTTTAATCTGACATAAGAACCGTCCTTCACAAAGAAATCTGATGCACGGAAATTACGTGCTCGATCGTTTGGATCCAAATCTGGTACTGTTGCATCTAGATTTTTCGGGAAAAACTTACGGTCATCACTAAGCTGGCCTGACCAATGTTTTTCTCGTATGTCGGCGTAAACATTTCCTTCAGCAGCATTGTACAAATAATAATCCATCACATTAAATATTTTGTTTCCGGTTTGCCCTTGGAAAAACAAATTCAAATCAAAATTGCCATATCCCAAAGAAATTGGAACACCAAATACAAAATCAGGCAATGGAGAACCTAAATATGTACGGTCCTCTGCTGTAATACGACCGTCACCATTCAAATCCTTAAACCGAAAATCACCAGGGAAAGTTGTCTGCTCAAAATCATTTTTACCGACTTCATATTGTGCGCTGGCCTTAACCTCTTCATAAGTATTGAAAATTCCGTCTGTTACATATCCATAGAAACAGCCAATTGGCTTTCCTACAGCCGTTTTTGTAACAAAATCCAAGATACTTCCTTCTTCCAGATATGAACCATAGATAGGTTCATTGCCAGTTCCTAAACTTGTTACTTCATTCTTGATGTACGACAAGTTAAATCCAACTTCATAGCGGAATTTATTAATATTATTTTTATAACTAACATTCATTTCCGCTCCGTAGTTTCTAACTGCACCCGCATTTGTCATCGGATCGCTGTCTAAACCAGCTGATAACACAGTTGGAACTCTTAACAACATATCACTAGTTTCCTTATCAAAATATTCCAAACTTACAGTAAGATTATTCCTTAAGAAGCCTAAATCGACACCAACATTAAATGTTTCTGCCTTCTCCCAACGGATAGCATCATTACCGATTGTAGTTGCAATCGCTCCTGGATAAAGAATATGATTACCAATACCATATGGATAATTATATTGTAAAGAAATAAGCGTATAACGAGATGTCTCGTCAATTCGGTTATTACCTAATATACCCCAACCAACTCTCAGTTTACCCAAACTCAACCAATCTGCTCCTTCCATAAACGATTCGCTAGAAAACTTCCATCCGGCAGAAACAGATGGGAAAATACCCCAGCGCTCACTTGAAGCAAATTTAGAAGAGCCATCCGCACGAACATTGGCCTGGAACAAATAACGATCGAGGATATCATAATTGATACGTCCAATAAAACCGACAGCACTCCACTCACGATTCAACCCATATGTTTTATCGCCAGTATAAGCACTTGACAAGAACCAATCATTGGACGAATTGCTGGCTGTACCTTTCCTTGTTGATTCTTGATAACTATAACGGTATCCTTCTGCTGTTTGACCAGCAAGTATTGTAAGGAAGTGTACATCATTGTTCCATTTGAATGTCAACAAGTTATTGATCTCCCATTTATCCGTACGGTTTTGTCTGCGATAAACGGTTGTCAAGTCACTCGGCATAGTGAAGTCCACATCCAATTTGTTAACCTCGTAAAAATTTGTATGATCTTCCGGAACTATATAATAAGATGTCTTAAACTGATAATTCAAAAATTTCGTAATGTCAGCATTCAAACTCAAATTCATGTCAAACCTGTCGGTCTTGATTTGCTGATGGTTTCTGTTTATCATCGCAATAGGATGATCTTCAGAATAATAACCTTTTGAATCATATGTATATACTAATGGATTCTGATACAAAGCACGTTTCAACACACCATTCTGACCTTCCGGAACTGCATGTGTATTTTCATTTGTATATGAAATATTCGCACTGGCGTTCAACCATGATGTTAACTGATGGTTTACATTTACGCGAGCATTGAATCGCTGATATTTAGAAGTTTCAACAATACCATCTTCATCAAAATAGCTGGCACTTACCAAAAATTTCGTTTTTGCATTACCACCTGAAACAGACAAATTATATTGTTGACGGAATCCTGTACGAGTAATGGCATCCCACCAATTTTTTGGAGAATTGTTACGTATTGTATCGACACGATGAAATTTATAATCATCGTAGACCAATTGACCATTCTCATTCTTCGAATAATATAATTTACCGTCAGCAGAATAATTGGACAATCCATTTATATAATCTGACATCAAAGCATAATCCTCGACACCCATAACATCAATCGTTTTCCATGGATTTGAAAAACCCACATAGCTGTCGAACGTTATTTTAGTTTTTCCTTCTTCTCCGCTTTTTGTTGTAATTGCCACAACTCCATTAGCAGCTCGAGCTCCATATACTGCACTGGAAGCCGCATCTTTAAAAATCTCTACATTGGCAATATCATTCGGATTAAGATAATCAATATCATCGACAATAAAACCATCCACCACATACAGCGGATCTGCATCATTCACAGTTCCCGTACCACGAATCTTAATCGTTGTATTGCTACCAGGTGCTCCTGTATTTTGAATAATGTTAACACCGGCAGCTTTACCCTGAAGAGCTTGAAGAGCCGACGACACTGGAACATCATTAATGTCTTTTCCAGAGACAGAGGAAATAGAACCAGTTATATCACTTTTCCGCTGAACACCATATCCGATGACAACCAATTCATCCAAGGCTTCGCTTGTTGGAAGCATACCGACTGTTATCTCATTTTTCCCTTTAATGCCAACCTCCTGACTCGCATAGCCGACATAAGAGAATACTAACGTCGCATTTGAACTGACACTGATATTAAAGCGTCCGTCAATATCAGTCATTGTTCCATTTGTTGTCCCTTTTTCCATAACAGTCACACCGATTAACGGCTCTTGACTAGTCTTATCTTGTACAAGACCAGCAACTGTTCTTTTTTGCGCAAAAAGATTTATCGGGACAAAACAGACAAACATTAAAATAAATGTCCTATATAAAAAGTTTTGCATCTTTAATTTAGACATGATAGTTGTATGTATAATATTATTAAAAAATTCCTTCAGTTATTTGTCGTTGCGTACTGATTTGTTCGAATTTAAATCCGACAAGTTTTTCGGGCAGGATGTCCGTTCCGCTGGAAAACCAGAAAATCTGGCTTTTAGCAAAACGT
This sequence comes from uncultured Porphyromonadaceae bacterium, assembly GCA_900544305.1. Classification (GTDB taxonomy): domain Bacteria; phylum Bacteroidota; class Bacteroidia; order Bacteroidales; family Muribaculaceae; genus Limisoma. Next base: position 7,856 of record UQUV01000011.1, on the reverse strand, counting down.
TGCAAATAAGCATCTATGTCCGTGCTGTCGTCTATGTTCCATTGAGTACAGAACACAGGGCGTCCGAAACGGAAACATATACTGGCCAGCCAACCTGTTTCAGGAGCTTTTGAACATGCCGAAAAAGAGATGATATCAGACAGACCCCATATCGTATAGCACAATCGGGCATTGCTGCCGCCTCCGTATACGAGTCGGTCCCAGCCGCCGGTTCGTCCATGTACCAATGCACCCCAATAGTCGAACCCTGGTTCAAATGCATTAACCTGTACATAAGGAGTCATGGTGAGAGGCTGATTTGCATACTGGTTGCGGGCATAACGAAAAAGGAGTTTAACCAACTGTTCCAAAGCATTTGCGTCGTTTACCTTTTCTCCAGGATGATGATATAGTTCCCATGCCTTGATACGTGTATCGCAATAATACCTGCCAACAACACTCCCTACATATTCTGCCAACGATTGATGAGGAGCTTGGAAATCATCATCAGTAAGTAAGAGCGGCATGACGCTCAATCCTTTTGCGGCAGCCTGGGCTAACAAACCATCCATTTGACGGAAAAAAGAGGCAGTGTCAGCCTTCCATGTATTATATGAAAAAGCTATTTTTACTGCATTATAACCATCCGCATGGGGAAGAGATTTCAATCCGTTTGCTGTGAAACCTTTCAGCGGACCGGTCACCATCCACTTCCACGCCCGTTCATGGCTCCATCGTTCGGTTCTCTCTAATGGCGGATACAATTCTTCGTTTTTTTCACAGAAACGATAGTCCTTGAGCATGTCTGTTTCACGGCTGTCATACACATCACCATCGCTGTAGAACAGATTATGAAACATGGGTCCATAAGGGTCATAAGTACTTTGTCCCCAACGAGTTTCCCAATTTCGGTCATTAACATACAATCCCCAAACATAAAAATTCACTTTATACTTGGAGAAAGCTGATAATGTACGTGCAATGCCAGAACCGTTGGTACGTGTGAGACATTCGGTGGCAACCATAGGACGATCTCCTATTTTTTGCAGATAATCCATCATATCATAAATATGCTTACTGAAATCGAGGGCGCAGTTATAATAGTGAAAGTTATGAATATCCATCATCGCTTCTACCTCCGTCATGCGTTTTAAAGACTTGCTATCCTCTTTTATTGTAGCCCAAATGATAGATGAAGTGATAGGTTGTTCTATGTTTTCATCGCGACACCAACCGACCATTTGTTCTATGATATCAAGCTGCTCATAAGTTTCTGCTTTATCTTCATATCGGGGTTCGTTCCACAGATCCCAAAATACAATGCGTTTCTCTTGGGCAAAGTTTCTTACCACCTGACGAACAGTTGCTTCATACTCCTTCATGGGCTGTTTCCCACGGTTTTGCCAATATCTATCGGCAACGAATGAAATGACTGGCGAGACAGTCATACCAAACCGATCGGCATCGTCAATCATTTTTTGAACGTATTCGATCTGTTCTTCTGCCGTGTTTCCCCGTACCCAAAAGCGTACACTGTTCAATCCGGCTTCATGTGCTTTTTGCAACACCTCCGTTCTTGACATGTCCGGATAGGCCGGATATGGTTCGTTAAAGCCTTTGATAACGCCAACTTCTTTTTGCCAAGCCCAAGCCTGTTCTTCTGTCCACTGTTCTCTGGCAAAAAGCGTTCCGGCTGCAAACATCAGCAAAGAGAAAAAGAATGTTGTCAGTCTGTTCATATTCGTTTGGTTTTTAACCTCATGCCGTAACGACGTAATGTTGTTTGCTTTTCATTAATTTAGAATGCCTTCAACATTGTCTAAATAAGATAATGTACCACAAATACATGTAATACATTATCTTATTCATCATCAAATTATTTCACAATCAAGCTTGAAACATAAGAACCATTGGCTGTCTCAATAACAACCTTATAAAGTCCTTGAGCAAGATTACGAATATCTACTTGATTTCCAGACAAATTTGATTCAGCCATAACCAAGCGGCCAGCCAAGTCGTATACATTCACTGTTTTAACAGTTTCTGTTGTATTAATATTAAACTGGCCTTGTGCCGGGTTCGGATAAATTGTCACAGATTGAACATCTTGTTCCAAACCTTCTACAGAAGCAATTTCTTCACGTGTACGATATTCAGGTTCCAGATTATCAGCATCCTTAATAGGATCAAAACCTTCTTTACGATAGTGGTAGCAATACAAACTCTTATTTTCATCATCCGTAGCAAACAAAAGATCACCGCCAAGATTACGAAGTGAGTGAATCTTGTCACCGTCTGCAGAAAGGTTAGTTACACGTACCGGGAATTGATCTTTAGAATCAATACGATATAGTTTCTGTTTTTTCTCTGGATCTTCGCTACTTTCATTCCACCAATACAAGCTACCAGAGACAACTGTCAACTCTTTTACCCAATTACTTTGAACACCAGGACCAAGGTCAGACTGCATCTTCACTGTTTCGCCATCTGTATAATGTAATTCTCCACCGTAGTTGCCTTCTTTCAATGGGTCAAAACCTGTTGCCGCACAGAACATATAAACACCATCAAATTCCACACCAGGATCAGCAAAACCATTATTATCGACAGACGGGTCATTCTTATTAATATCAAAGAATTTAAAATCACCCTGTTCGCAATTAGTTGCTGCAAGTTCACATCCTCCATCTAATGTATATCCACGGAAATAGATACGTCCATTATATGGGTACATTGCAGCATCAGAAGCACCGCCACCACGAGGGAAACCGGTTTCATTAGAAGTCGGGTTTGAATCATAAATTTGATATGTTCCAGCCTCTGTACCATCACTTGCCCAAGGTTCATTGCTACTTTCAATTGAGAATGCTTTAAAGAATAATTTTTCATTATAGAAATTCACCATATTGTCAATTGCAGAATTGGCAGTACCTGTAGCAATTTCCTCCGTATTGATATCTTTCACAAATTTTGTACCTGCTTCAGTACCATCCGTCACCCACAGTTCTTCACCTGTTGTTCCATCAACATTGTCAGCTTTAAAGAACACTTTACGTCCAACACGGCAATACGGGGTCATCCAAGTTGTATTGTCCTGACCAGGAAATTTCATGTCACATTGGGCAATCATTTTGGTTCCTTCTTCTGTTCCGTCACTAACCCAAAGCCACCATTGAGCACCTCGTTCGCTATAATTTTCACTTTCAAAATCTTTAGCACCAAAAATAAATTGTGTTTCATTTACTTGAGTAAAACCTCGTGGGTCAGAAGCACCAATTTCATTGATGTCTTTTACCATATAGGTGCCTTCTTCTGTTCCGTCCGAAATCCAAAGTTCCATATCAGCATCATCAGTGTAAGCCTGAAATACAACTTTGTCATTAAAACGAGTCAAATAGCCGACATTGGAGCTAGAACTTCCTGCTACAATATCCTTGACTAGTTTGGTTCCTTCAGGAGTTCCATCAGTAACCCACAATTCTTCTCCATGAGCTTCATCTGTAGCAGCAAAAAATGCTTTATATCCTTTTTCCGGAGATCCGGCTACCACTACATTTTTAATTTTTGACAACTTTCGTTCCGTACTGATATTTGCCTTAACACCTTCTGGCAAAAGACTTACTAATCCTTCCGGCAGAGTTTCTGCTGTCATACAACCGGCTGTCATTAATGCTGCAGCCAATAAAAAGTTCTTTTTTTTCATGATTTTTAAATTTTAAATGGTTTATTTTTTAGAGGGTTCCATTATCATGGTCAATAATAAAACCCTCTCATTTATTATTTATTCCGTTTTTCAAGCATTTGTTTCACCTCTTGTTTTGCCTGTTCACGTGACTTGGTGAAAATTTTACGTATACGTTCCATATCAAATTTCACATCTCTATCATATGTATAGATACCATTTTTTTCAAGTTCCACATCCACTATTTGAGTGTAACAGAACCCCGTAATATGATCCATACTTAAAATCACGTTCACTTGTTCTTCAAGGCGTTGATAAAACTCTTCAATTGTTCTCGGTGGTTTTCCATACCCCCAAAACGAATCAGTACCAGCGACTTCTTCCGTTTTCATTTCTTGAATCCATTGAATGCCTCCAAACTCATCAATCATATAGGCTTCACCATTATAAGGAGCGCTATGTTCCGGATGGTGTATATAAGGCATTCCGTTTTCTTTCAACATCTGCTCTTTATACAACTCTAAAGGATCTTGTGTGTAAGTATGTTCGGCATAAATATCTGTAAAACCGGCATGATAGCCACCACTTGCAGAAACGACCGGACGTGTGCGATCCAAACGTTTTGTTATGAAATAAAGATCATTTGTCAATCGAGCACGTTGACCATCAATATCAGCTTTCCAAGTTTCATTAAGAGGAGACCAAGCAACTAATGACGTAGCATTATAATCACGATTAACACATTCCTCCCATTCTGTAATCATATTTCTTGCAGCCACTGGACTCGTCCAATCCATACCCCAACTTGCGGATTCCCCCCAAGTCAGATATCCCAACTTATCAGCCCAATAAAAATATCTCTGTTCAAAAACTTTCTGATGCAAACGAGCTCCATTAAAACCAGCTTCCTTTCCTAATACGATATCACGTTTTAATTGCTCATCTGTCGGTGCTGTCCATTGACCATCAGGATAGTAACCCTGATCTAACACCAAACGCTGATAATATGGCTCATTATTTAAATAAAATGTCGTACCTCGGATTTCCGTTTTACGCATTCCTGCATAGGATTTAATTTTATCAATTACTTTTCCTTCATTATTTAGAACAGTAAATTCTATATCATAAAGGAAAGGAGATTCAGGAGACCAAGTCTTTACATTCTTAATTTTTGCGCTGACAAAAGCATTATTACTGCCATTTATCGTTTGATCAAACACTTTTTTACCTTTATCAAGAATCCGAATGTTCAATTTTACATTTTGATTCAAATCGTAAAAGACAGGTTCAAAAACGAATTGTCCACCATCCAAGTCCGGAGTGATTCGACAACTTTTTAAACCACCTTTCTCCACAGCTTCCAACCAAACAGTCTGCCAAATGCCCGTTACTCGAGTATACAGGCAACTGTATGAATACAAACGCCGTGACTGTTTTCCTCCGGTTTGCATTTCAGAACGGACATCATCCTGCACATAGACAACCAAATCATTGTCTTTACCAACTGTTACATATTTTGATATGTCAACAGAAAATGATGATGAACCTCCATAATGAACAAACACCTGCTTTCCATTTATATAGATTGTAGACTTATAATCTACTCCTCCAAAATTAAGAAGGATGTGTTTTCCCTCCCAATCTTGAGGAATTGATAAAGTCCGATGATACCACATCGCATTAATAAAATCTTTATGATTTACTCCCGACAAAGGACTTTCCGGACAGAAAGGTACCGTTATTGGTTTCTCAAACCCTTTAGAGTTAAACAATGATCTTTCCAATCCACTTTCAGAAAAATCAAACTCATAACTCCATGTACCATTCAAATTAATCCAACTTTCTCGTTCAAATTGCGGCCGAGGATATTCTGGCCGAGGAATTTCTGCTCCAAAACTACTGAAGCAAAACATAAAAAATAGACTTAATGATAATAATAGTTTTTTCATTGTATATTAAATTTTACACCACAAAATTATAGCAACCTTTCTTAATCAATAGGTAAAATTGTTTTTATTTGGGGTAATTTTGTACAGCGTACTATATATCAACACATTACATCGCACATTAATTTATTTAACTTCATGATTTTAATCAAAGAAAATCTTACTATCCAGCTCTGACCGCCACGATTTGACATCTGCCCTTACCCCTTCATTATTACATGCACTAGTAATTGATGACGACAGTTTTGTCACTCCAAATAATTTTTCCAGCTCATTAATCGGCCTTGGATTTGAAAATACTTTCATACAAAAATACCCCAATCGTGCTTGCCCTCTGCTACTACCATACACCCATTTATACCCCATCTCTGTTCGCTCAATAAAACCTACACTCATCGCTCTAACAAAATATTTTCTTACATTTTCCTGGTCCAACTCTTTGGGCAATATTATTGTCTCGACTGTGCTGCAATTAGCCGAAACCACATAATTGTTAGCATATTCTATAATAAATTCAGGAATCAATTTCAATGCAGTTTTTTTGCTTTTCTCAAGCAACTCCAATTCTTCAGCAATATGCCAAATTCTAAAGTCCTCATCAATTTCTGCCAACTTCACTTCATTTTTTGAATCTTTATAAAACTGATACAGTTCTGACAAATTATGCTGAAACAGATAACGCTGCCTACTCAATCCCTTATAAATTGCAAACAACTGCTCAACAGTACACAAGTTTCCATCTTTTCTAAAAACAACATTTTGTCCAATCTTTTCATAGTATGTAAACAACATAGCCGTTATGCCCCATGCTATTTTGGGATATTTGCGATTGAACTCATCTATATTGCCAATGTTACACTCTCTTAATTGTTGCAATCTGCCCATAGTCCCCAGTCGTACCACTTCTTGTCGGCAAAAAGGTGTCAAACTATTTTTGCAATAATACACTATGTAATCACATCTCCTGTGCAATTCATATTCCTCCATATTAAGTTTCCGGCTTGCACCATAATTGAATATAGTCGGCTCAATATTGGAAAAAGCCAATAAACTTTTTTCTTCTGTCCAATTCATAACAATATCTACTTTTTAAGGATTTCATCTGTCAACATTGGCAAACTATCTATTGCAGCCTGTCTTAGACTATCTACGGCTCTTGTATATTTTTCCGTATGCTGCAAACCACTGTGGCCTAATAGACTTGCTACCGTCTTTATATTAGCTCCATTGTTTAAGATATTCACAGCAAAGGAATGACGCCCACAATGGAACAGAACCCACAGAGCACCCGTCAGCAAACAAGTAAAGATAAAACGTAACCCGTTTGAAATGAGCGGTTTTTCATTATTCTGCCAAATGCCGGAAACGCAACGGAGTGCGGAATATTGAGCCATTTCAGTTACCAAGCCGTTAGCTGTCAGTTACCGAAGCAAGGACAGGTAACATACGGAAAATGAAATTGTTGCAAGCCCGTGCCGATTGCGCTGATACGCACCGTTCTGCAAATCAATGGACGCTTACTCATAAGTTAATTTTGCAACAAAAACCATTAGTGTCCACTAAAAAATCATAGAAGTTCTTTGAAATTATTGAAATTCAATTTGTTATAGGAGATTTTGGGGAGAACGGATTTGAATTTACTTTTGTGGTAATTTTCAGACCGTTATGCATAAAGACCCATATATTTTTGCCCAATTAGTTAAGTTCCTTGACCGAAGTAAATTCAATCGTATCGTTACAAAGTATGAAGGCGACAAATATATCAAGAGTTATACATGTTGGAATCAACTACTTACGATGATGTTCGGTCAGCTATCCAATCGAGAGAGTCTCAGAGATTTGATTGTGGCTATGGAAGCTCATGCTGGAAAACTTTACCATCTCGGAATCGGGAAGTCTGTAACTCGGAGCAATCTTAGTAAGGCTAATGAGCAACGCAATTACCGTATCTTCGAAGAGTATGCAACATTCATGATTGCCGAGGCCCGCAGGCGTAGAATCAATAAAATATTCGAACTTGACGGTCATGTTTATGCATTTGATTCTACAACGGTTGATCTGTGCCTGTCAGTGTTTGAGTGGGCTAAATTTCGCAAACATAAAGGCGGAATAAAGTTGCATACGCTCTACGATATTGAAGCGGAAGTTCCTGCATTTGTGCATATTACACCTGCCAATATTCACGATTCAAAGACTATGCCTGAGATACCATACGAATCTGGAGCGCACTACATATTCGACCGCGGATA
>UQUV01000010.1 GCA_900544305.1 uncultured Porphyromonadaceae bacterium | reverse complement strand
TCGGAGGACGGCCCTATCATTATAATGATGTATGAACTTTTAGCGGACAGTAATATTTTTAAATGTTGATATAACTTCTTAGAGCATCGACATATTTTTCAAACGCCTCTCTTCCCAATTCTGTAATGCGGCAGGAGGTGCGGGTTTTCTTGCCGACAAATTCTTTTTTTACCTGAATGTATCCGGCATTTGACAGCTTGTCTATCTGAACACTTAGATTGCCGGCTGTTGCTTCTGTTTTTTCCTTCAGGTAGACAAAGTCGGCCTCGTCTACTGACATCAGTATGGAAATGACAGCCAGACGAAGTTGTGAATGGAGTAGTGGATCTAATTCTTTGAGCATACCTTTTGAGATTTTTTATTGAGAAGCAGGCCGGGAATTACCATCATGATAAGGAAAGAAATCCCACATAACAAATTCCAGTAATTGGGAAATGAAATATCGGAAACAACCATACTCATCAGCATATAGATGGAAAAAATAAAGCCGAACAGCGGACAGATTGTCAAAGGTCTGTCTTTAATTACGATTCCTGTAACCGATGTGCCGATTGCGGCATAAATGATGGAAAGCGGCATCATGATAGTAAAGCTACAAATGTTAAGGAGCAGAAAACCGATGGCAAAAATGAGAATGGCTGTAAGCAGAAACAAAGAACCCACAACTTTCCATGTGTCGCTAATCATTCGGTCTGTATAGGTGATGACTTTGGGTTTTTCCTTTTTTAACGAGAGGATGATTCCGGGTGTGAACATAAGAAACCATAGGGCATTCCATACAGGATTTTGCGTTGCATCAACCAGAATGTAGATAATGTTGGCAAGAATTACAGCACAACCTCCGTATATGAGAAACTGGTTTCCTGAACCTTTGCCTAATTGTGTTCTTGTCGTTTGTATCATCGCTGTGATGAGTGCCAAACTTTCTTTTTCATTTAATTGTGTCGTTTTCATTGTTTGATTTGTAATTTGGTTTATAATATAAACTATATTCGTAAAAAATATATCCACCTTGAGATGGATATGCAAATATAAACAGGTTTATATTATAAACCAAATTTTTCTAAGGAAAATTAGAAATAAAGTTGATTATTCTGTAACTTTGAACAACTAAATCAATCCGGACGCTTTTCTGTTGCGTGGAAAGAATGTCCATATTTTTACAAATCTAACCATATATCTAAGTTAATGAAGAAAACTCTTGTAGCTGCGACACTCTTGGCTGCATCGTTCGCGGTTTCGGCCGGGCAGTGGGTGCGCATCAATCAGTTGGGTTATTTGCCCCAATCAGTGAAAGTAGCCGTTTTTATCAGTGAAGAACCTCAACAGTTGGCATCTTTTGAATTGGTCAACGCGGTCACGGGCAAGACGGAAGCCCATTTGAGTACGATACGGAATACTGGTAAATATGGAAAAATGAGCAGTTCATATCGGCTTGACTTTTCCAAATTCCAGAAAAGCGGAAGTTATTATCTGAAGGCCGGTGAAGCCGTTTCTCCTGTATTTCCGATTAATACGAATGTTTATAACGGGACAGCTGATTTTGTATTGCACTACATGCGTCAGCAACGTTGCGGATATAATCCATTTTTGAAAGATACCTGTCATCAGCATGACGGTTACATAGAATACCATCCGACTAAAAGCGGACAGCATATTGACGTCAGAGGAGGTTGGCATGATGCCGGCGATTATTTGCAGTATACGACAACATCGGCCAATGCCATGTATCAGATGATGTTGGCTTATGAGGCAAATCCCGGAGCTTTTGGTGATTATTACGATGCTAATGGGAATAAAGGAGCTAACGGTATTCCCGATATTGTTGATGAGATAAAATGGGGCTTGGACTGGCTTGACAGAATGAACCCCGAAAAGGGCGAACTCTATAATCAGATAGCGGACGACCGCGACCATGCCTCTTTTCGTTCTCCGGCTACTGATAAAGTGGACTATGGATATGGTCCGGGACTGGGGCGTCCCGTATATTTCTGTTCGGGAGAACCTCAACAACGTGGTAAGTTTATGAACGCCACGACAGGAGTGGCAAGCACTGCCGGTAAGTTTGCGTCTTCTTTTGCTCTGGGGGCAAAAATCCTGAAAGATTTTTATCCTGAATTTGCAGAAAAGATTGGGAAAAAAGCTGCCGATGCATATGAGGAAGGTGTAAAAAAGCCCGGTGTCTGCCAGACGGCATCTGTAGTTTCCAACTATATATATGAGGAAGTGAATTGGGTTGACGATATGGAATTGGGTGCTGCCGAACTGTATCGCATGACCGGCAATCCCCGCTATTTGAAAGAAGCTGTCGAGTATGGCCGTCAGGAACCTATAACACCGTGGATGGGTGCTGACAGTGCCAAGCATTACCAATGGTATCCGTTTATGAACGTCGGCCATTATCGATTGGCTAATGTGAAAGAACGCCGTTTGGGTGCGGAATTTGCGAGGAATCTGCGTTCAGGTATTGAAAGAACCTATCAGAAGGCTGTCAAGAATCCGTATTTGTTCGGAATTCCGGCTATCTGGTGTTCCAACAACTTGACAACGGCGATGGTTACACAATGTATGCTTTATAGGGAAGCGACCGGCGATTCCACTTATGTAGAAATGGAGGCTGCATTGCGCGACTGGCTGTTTGGCTGTAACCCGTGGGGTACAAGTATGGTGGTTGAACTTCCATATTCAGGCGATTATCCGGCACAGCCTCACTCGGCCTATGTGCAGGAACGGATGGGAAATGCAACCGGTGGATTGGTCGACGGTCCGGTGTATTCAAATATCTTTAATAGTTTGAGAGGTGTGAATCTGACGGGTTTGCCATGGTTGCCTTCCGACAATTATGAGCAGTTCCAACCGGATGATATGGTTTACCATGATGCTATCGGTGACTATTCAACAAACGAGCCGACGATGGATGGTACGGCAAGTATGACTTATTTCCTTTCGTCGTTGCAGAGCGAAGGTATGCGACAGGCCGGATTGGAAAAAGATGCCAACATCTATTCGCAGGGCGGTATTGTGCGGACGGATGTTTCCCGTAAAGAAATTTCGTTGGTATTTACAGCACACAAGGATTGTGAAGGGGCTGAAAAGGTATTGCGCCTGTTGAAGAAATATGATGTTCCTGCCAATTTCTTTTTTACCGGCTATTTCTTTGAAAACAATGGGCCGATTGTGGAAGAACTGGTGAAACGCGGATATTATGTGGGTGGCCACAGCTATGGACATCTGCATTATATTGATTGGAAAAATCCGGATTCGACACTGATTTCCCAAAAGGAATTTACCGACGATATTCGCAAATGTTTTGAAGTGATGTCGAAATATGGACTGACTCCGGAAACATCTCCCTGTTTCATGCCTCCGTTTGAAGAGTATAATGCGGAAGTCGCTTCATGGGCGCAGAAAATGGGACTTTCTTTGGTGAGCTATACTCCTGGAACGGGTAGCAATATGGATTATACAACGCCTGACTTGTCCTACTATCAGAGCAGCAAGGCTATTTACGACAGAATTGTTTCGGTTGAAAAGAAACAGGGCTTGAACGGACATATTCTGCTGTTGCACCTTGGAACGGATGCCAACAGAACGGATAAATTCTATGACAAATATCTTGGACGCCTGCTCGACTATTTGAAGAAGCAGGGCTACAGCTTCCGTTTGATTCCGGAGGCGGTCGGTTTTTAATCCGGATAGAAGATAAACAAAAAATGAGCGCGAAAGGCAAATTGCCACTCGCGCTCATTTTTTATTTGGTAGTGTTGTCGGCTTTATAGTGAGTAACCCCATTCGGATAAAGCCTTTCCCCAGTTCTCTTCTACAATTTTCACAGTAGAATCCTCATACTTGTATTTGTTCTTTTTGTAGCCTTTCTTTTTGTCAAGATATTTCTTGATGTTAGCTTCAGCTTCTTCAAATCCCGGAATCTGCAGTGATTGGTAGATGTCCTTTGTCATTTCGTAGGCATTGGCTTCGAAATCTTCAAACTTCATCTCGTAGAGATTGCCTTCCGGAATGAGTACTTTGTCGGCCTCATAGCGGTCGTAAAGTCGCTTGTAGGTTTCGACGATGTTTGCAACAATCTGTTCGTTTGAAATGTCCTGCAGTTTCAGCGGTTGGATGGTGTTGGTAAAGAAACTTCTTGTGCTTTCAAATACCGTGTACGGATTACGTTTCAGGTAGATGAACTTTGCATTTGGGAACATTTCCACCAATGTCTTGACGCGACCTGTGTGCGGCGGGTTCTTGCTGAGGTATTGTGTACCGCCTGTATTGGCAAGTGAAGTTTTGACCAGTCGCATGAAGATGTTTTTGAATTCTGCACGTTCCTTTTCCGTAATTTTTTCAAAAGTCAGAAAACGGTCGCAGTATTCCATCCAGCGTTCCGGGAAAAACCAGAAATTGTAGAACGTATACGGCATCATGTTTGACAAGGCAAACTCTTCCTCCTGCGGAAGGTCGACTTGCAGCTCCATATTGTCTGTTGGCCGATGGCTTGGCATCAGTGCAGCCATGTTCTTTTTGAAGAACGGTTGTCCCCAAAGCACAAGGTGCGGAAAAACAGTCTGGTATGTTGTTGTGTAGCCGAAATGCTTGTCGCATGCAAACACATTGTGCACAAAGGTTGTGCCGCTTCTCCAGTGCCCGAGAATAAATACCGGATCCATGTCGAGCGGTTTGTCGGCGATTTGCTTGTAGCGTGCATCCTCAAAAGTCTTGAGGGCGCTGAGCAGGCGGCATACCATCTTGGTCAGGCGGTATTTGCCCTTGTAGGCATTGCCGATATGTTGGTCGGTCGTGAGAGCCTTGAATGTTTTCCAGTCGGCTCCCACCAAAGTGTTGACCGGAAGTTTGTCGAATGTAAGTCCCATAAATTTCTATTTCATTAATTTTACCGGAATGCCCTGGCGTGTCAGCTCCATGCACACTTTGCTGATTGCCTCGAAGTGTGATTCGTCAATGCCAAGTTCTTGTAGGTTGATGGTTGCAAGTGCATCCTCGTGAGCCATATCCTTTACATCAACTCGGTCGATAATCATACCGACAGCCGAGGTGTTGTTGGTAATCGGGTCAATCAGGATAAATGAACCGGTCTGCTTGTTTGTGTGATATGGGTCGAAGAACAGTTCCTTACCTGTAGTGAACACGACACGGCCAATTTCGTTGAGCGAAAGTTTGTCAACCTGTGATTGTTCCATAGTGTTGACGTCAACTTTATATTTGATGCTGTCGATACGGGCGCGGGTAGTGTTGGTGGTTTGCTTGATGTAGAACTGTTTGTTTACGTCCATCGGCTCTTCATCCATCCATACCAGCATTGCTTCGAAGTTGCGGTCTTCAATAGGCAGGTTGTTTGGCTTGACAAGCATTTCACCTCTTGAAATGTCGATTTCATCTTCAAGAGTGATAGTGACGCATTGTGGTGGAAATGCTTCCTGTAGTTCGCCGTCGTAGGTTACAATGCTTTTAACCTTTGATGTTTTGCGTGAAGGCAGTGCCATAACAGTTTCGCCAACGCGGATTACGCCGCTTGCCACTTTGCCGCAGAATCCACGGAAGTCAAGGTTCGGACGGAGTACATATTGGATAGGGTAGCGGAAGTCGTTATAATTGCGGTCGAGGTCGATGGGCACTGTTTCCAGATAGTCGAGCAGACATTTTCCAGAATACCAGGGTGTGCGTTCGCTTTTTTCCACGACGTTGTCGCCGTCAAGTGCCGACAGTGGAATGCAGGTGATATCCGGAATGTTGAGCGTAGACACGAAATCTTTGTAATCGCTGACAATCTTGTTGAAGACTTCTTCGTTGAAGTCAACCAGGTCCATTTTGTTGACAGCCAAAACCACATGTTTGATGCCCAGCAGGGAAATAAGGTATGTGTGGCGGCGTGTCTGTGTGATGACACCGGTACGGGCATCAACAAGAATGATGGCTGCGTTTGCCGTTGAACCGCCGGTAATCATGTTGCGGGTGTACTGTTCGTGTCCCGGAGTGTCAGCGATAATAAACTTGCGGTTGTTGGTGCTGAAATAGCGGTAGGCCACGTCGATGGTGATGCCTTGTTCGCGTTCGGCTTTCAATCCGTCAAGGAGCAGTGCATAGTCGATGTGTTCGCCGGCATTGCCCATGCGTTTGCTGTCGCGTTCGAGTGCGTCCAACTGGTCTTCATAAATCTTTTTGCTGTCAAACAGAAGTCGTCCGATAAGCGTCGATTTTCCGTCGTCGACAGAACCTGCGGTAAGGAAGCGCAACAAATCCTTTTGTTCGTCCTTGTCAAGAAATTCTTTTATGTTGAGTGTCTGATTTTCCATAATTACAAAGATTTAGAAGTAACCTTCACGTTTTTTCTGTTCCATACTTGCATCCTGGTCGAAGTCGATGACACGGGTTGTACGTTCACTCTTGGTGGTAGTCATCATTTCTTCCACGATTTTTTCGATGGTGTCGGCATCGCTTTCTACGGCACCTGTCAACGGCCAGCAGCCTAATGTGCGGAAACGCACTTTGCGCATTTGAATTTTGTCGCGGTATTCAGCCGGCAAGCGGTCGTCGTCGGCCATAATCAGATTGCCGTCAATTTCTACGATAGGGCGTTCCTTCGCAAAATAGAGCGGCACGATAGGAATGTTTTCCAATCGGATATATTGCCAGATATCCAGTTCCGTCCAGTTTGACAGTGGGAATACACGGATGCTTTCGCCTTTGTGTACGCGGGTATTGTAGATGTCCCATAATTCCGGGCGCTGGTTTTTCGGATCCCACTGGTGGAATTTGTCACGGAATGAGAAAATACGTTCCTTAGCGCGGCTCTTCTCTTCATCACGACGTGCACCGCCAAAAGCTGCGTCAAATTTATATTTGTCCAAAGCATGGAGAAGGGCCTGCGTCTTCATCAGGTCGGTGTGTACCTTACTACCGTGGGTAAACGGTCCAACGCCGGCTTTGAATGCTTCCATATTGGATTCCACAATCAGATTCCATCCATATTGTTTTGCATAGTTGTCGCGGAATTCAATCATTTCCTTGAACTTCCATTTAGAATCTATGTGCATTAGCGGGAATGGCACTTTTCCGGGTGCAAAGGCTTTCTCGGCGAGGCGTACCATTACAGAAGAATCTTTTCCGATTGAATAAAGCATGACAGGATTTTCAAATTCAGCAGCTACTTCACGAATGATGTAGATTGCTTCTGCCTCAAGTTCCTGCAGGTGGCTTAAATTATAGTTTGACATATTGTGTAGTGTTATTTGTTACAACTTTAGAATGACACTTTCGGAAGAATAGCTTCCAATAAGATGTCGACCGATTCTTTAAGGGAAAGCTTGGAAGTGTCCAGCTCGATATCCGGATTTTCAGGCGCTTCGAAAGGTGCGGAGATTCCGGTAAATTCCTTTATTTCTCCTCTGCGCGCTTTGGCATAAAGACCTTTGACGTCGCGTCGCTCGCATTCTTCCAGCGGAGTTGAAATATAGACCTCTATAAAGTTTTCTTTTCCGATAATCTCAGAAGCCATGTTCCGAAGCTGGTTGTTCGGGCTGATAAATGCAGCAATCGTGATGATGCCGGTATCGACAAACAGTTTTCCGACCTCTGCAATGCGGCGGATGTTTTCCACACGGTCTTCGGGGGAAAATCCTAAATTATTGTTGATGCCGCTACGGATATTGTCACCGTCAAGAATACGGCAAAGCAGGCCTCTTTGGTGAAGTTCCCGTTCGAGGGCGATGGCAACGGTACTTTTTCCAGAACCGCTCAGGCCTGTAAACCACAGCATCACGCCGTGTTGTTTCAGCAACTCTTCCTTATCTTGCTTCGACATCATTTTGTCGAATATCGGATAAATATTTTCGGGTTGTGTACTCATAATCGATTTTGTATTTTAAAATTCCCACATAAGAGGAACCAAGAATGTTGACAATAAAAAAGAAATGATATTCAACGGGAGTCCGATTTTTACGAAATCCGTAAATTTATAACCGCCAATACCTTGAACAATCAAGTTGGTCTGATAGCCGATTGGTGTACAGAAGCTGGCAGACGCAGCCATGCAAATTACCACGAAGAACGGTGTGGGATTGACTCCGAGCTGGTTAGCTACGGCCAATGCGATGGGGAAACTGAGAGCAGCTGCAGCGTTGTTGGTTATCAGTTCTGTGAAAATGTTGGTAATGATGAATATGACAGCCAATAGTCCATACGGGCCCAGACTGTCGGTCATGCTGATGGCATAGCTGGCTATCATTGGAGCTAAACCGGAATTATTCATGGCTTTGCTTATTGCAAATGCACAGGCAATGGTTATCAGAATGTCCCAGGAAATGTACTTTGTGTACTTTTTTGGTGGGAACATTTTCGTCCATACCATGATAATTGTGGTGATGCATACGAAGAAGAACATGTCGAACTTCATGCCAGGAACAGCGTCTTTCATAAACGGCAGTTCACCGATAGTGGCTCCTACAATCATGAATATCAGCAGACCTAATGCCAATATCCGTTTTTTACCTGACTTAGTCGGCTGGTTATCCTTACCGTTTGCCACCATGAGGAAAACACGTGAATCACCCCAAGTTGGAATAAATGTGTCGTCTGCCCAGAGAATCAATGTGTCACCTTCCAGAATTGTAAACTTGTCGAGGTCGGTTGTGTAGGATTGTCCTTTGCGCTTAACTTCCTTTACATAAGCTCCGTAGTGGCGTGTGAAGTCAAATTCTCCCAGTGTCTTTTTGATACCCGGAAAACGTGAACCGATGATGACTTCCACTTTATGGAGGTTGTCGGAGGGTTCCTCTTCCTTTTCCAGTTTGTCGCTACGGTCATTCGGCAGCAGTTTGTTTGCAAAGAGGATAAGATAAATTAATCCGGCTATTGCAATGAATATTCCTATTTTGCCTAATTCGAACATGGAAAATCCTTCCATGCCGGCATCCAGGATCATACCGTGTACGACCAGATTTGTAGAAGTGCCAATAAGAGTGCATACGCCTCCGAGGATGGTGGCGTAGGATAGGGGAATTAGAAATTTTGTAGCCGGCATTTTCAATGCTTCAGCCCAGCGTTTGATGATGGGACCGAAAATGACAACAATAGGCGTGTTGTTCAAAAATGCCGATATTACAGAAATAGAAGGGAGAATGTGTAGTAGTGATTTTGGAACTGATGTTTTCTTTTGCGGTAGCAGTTTTTTTATAATAATATTAAGTGCACCACTTTGTCTAACGCCTTCACTGACTAAAAACAATAAAGCAACAGTAATCATTCCTTTGTTGCTGAATCCCTCAAGCATCTCTGTCGGTGTGATTATTCCTGCACACAGGAACAGTATCATGATGCTCAGCAGCACAAGTCCCGGCCTCATCAAGTCTAAGATTAGAGCTGCCAGCATGCTTATCATGCAGATAAGTACAAACAATATCTCAAAGTTCATTCGTCATAATCTTGATTCCTTGCAAATATACAATAAATAATAGGACACAGCTTTAATATATTACTGAATTATTGACTTATTTTTCAAAATAATTCGCTGTTTTGGCGTTTTTGGCCCTATTGTATTCCCAACAATTTGTGTGTTTGGAGAGACAGTCTCCATTCCGGATGTTCCAAACAGTATTGAACCGCTTTTTTCTGTATCGATTTGTTGATGTTGGGATTGCCGCAGTCGCAAGGTTGAAGAAATCGGTGTGCGGCTTTGATATTGTCATAGATGCTTAAATCCTGGTCGCGGAACACGACTTTCAGTTCGTTGCATTCCGTGATTGCCAAATTGGCATCGTTGCAGAATTCGAATTTAGGTGACAGCGTTATCCAGTCTATGTTTTGTGGAAGCGAGTGAGTTCCGTTTGTTTCTATTGCAATGAATTTGCCCGTCTTTTCTTTGATGCTGGCTACAAACGTCTCGTCAATAAACAGCGACGGTTCGCCTCCGGTAAGCACGATGTGTCGGGCCGGATATCTGTTTATTTCTTTGATAATTTCGTCGGTTGTCATTTTGACTCCCTCGGTATGCTGTGTGTCGCAGAATGGGCATTTCAAGTTGCAGCCCGAAAATCGGACAAACACAGCGGGAGTACCGGTAAAATAACCTTCACCTTGAAGGCTGTAAAAAATTTCGTTGATTTTAAATTCCATCTTTTTCGTCGTCGATATAAATGGCTGTATTTCCTTCCGATTCCTGGACTTCAACTTTATAGCATTCCGGAATTTGATCGCAAATCCATTTTGCCAAATTTTCGGCAGTTGGGTTGAACGGAAGGAGTTCATTGAAATTTCCATGATCAAGATAGCCGTGAATCTTGTCTTTGATATGCTTGAAGTCGCATACCATTCCGTTTTCGTTCAACTCTTTTGCTTTGCAATACACGGTTACAATCCAATTGTGCCCATGCAGTTGCGTGCATTTGCTTTCGTAGTTGAGCGTCAGTTTGTGACAACCGGCTATTTCCATTCTTTTGGATACATAGAACATAGGCTGTTGGTTATATAGTTTGATGCAAAAGTAATAAAAAATCGTGAATAATCTCCGTCTATAAACAACGATAGCTTTTCGAAAATGAATTCCGAAAAGCTATACGTCTATTGATAGGAAAAATATATTCTTCAATTATTTGTTGAGCGCTTCCTTAACAGCATCGTTAAGTACCATTTCTTCTTTGAATACGTATGCGCCAGTTTTTGGAGACTTTACAGCCTTGATAACTTTGCTGTATGTACGTCCTTCACCAGTTTGAAGTGTTGCAACGGTTTTCTTTGCCATAGCTTATATTATTTAATTTCTTTGTGAACAGTTACTCTTTTCAAGATTGGGTTGTATTTTTTCAACTCCAAACGTTCTGTTGTATTTTTGCGGTTTTTAGTTGTGATGTAGCGAGAAGTACCCGGCATACCGCTGTCTTTATGTTCAGTGCATTCAAGGATTACTTGAACTCTGTTACCTTTTGCTTTCTTTGCCATCTTATTCTACTGTTTTAATGCTTGTTAAGAAACCTTTGTTTGCTGCTTGCTTCAATGCTGCATCAAGACCAATCTTGTTGATTGTACGAAGTCCTGCTGCTGAAATAGTAAGACGAATCCAAATTTGCTGTTCAACCCAGAAGAATTTTCTGTTGAAAAGGTTGACCTCAAATTTACGTTTTGTTCTTCTCTTAGAGTGAGAAACGTTATTACCTACGGCCGCTTTTCTGCCTGTAATTTGACAAATCTTTGACATGGCTATTGTTGTTTTTTATTATTTTTCAATTATACTCCTCAAAACAGAGTGCAAAGTAAGTGTTTTTTTGGATAATCTCCAAATTTTTCTAACTTTTTTCAATATATTTTTTTGTATAGCACTTATTTAAGTAGCATTTTAATGAGCATCAACTGGGCAATTGTGGTGGCGTGATTGATGACTCGGCTGCGGTTTCCTGCAAAGCGATGCAATTCGCTGACTGTTTTGCCGTTGGCTGTCGCTGCAATCCAAACAGTACCTACCGGTTTGTCTTCTGTTCCTCCACCAGGCCCCGCAATGCCGGATGTGGCGATAGAGCAATCCGTGTGAAGTCTTTGTGCTACACCTTCTGCCATTTGGCGTACCGTCGGTTCGCTGACGGCGCCGTCTTTTTCAAGCGTTTGCTGACTGACACCGAGGATTTCTTGTTTCACTTCGTTGGCGTAGGCAACTACGGTTCCTTTGAAATAGGAAGAGCATCCGGCTACGGTTGTGATTTCGTGCGCGATGTTGCCGCCAGTGCAGCTTTCAGTAGTTGATACCGTAAGTTGTTTTCTGGAAAGAAGGTCTCCTAAAATTTCAGAGACGCTCATGTCCTTGTCGCAAATAATGCTTTTGCCCAAAGTCTGTTTCAACAGTAGCTCAGCCTGTTCCATTTTGGAGGCGAGGTCGTCGCCGTCTTTGCTGACGCCGGTTAGGCGCAACCGGACAAGGCCCGGCTTGGGCAGATAGGCAAGATGGATTTCTTGCGGCAGGCTGCTTTCGAAGTTTTCCAATGCAGCAGCCAGCAATGATTCGGAATATCCTATTACAATAAAAGTGCGATGCTCGACGGTTTCGTCTTTCTGGAATTTCTTCTTAAGCTGCGGGAAAACTTCCGTGTGCATCATTTCCTGCATTTCGAACGGAACACCTGGCATGGAAACCAGAACTTTGCCGTCTTTCTCGAACCACATGATTGGTGCTGTCCCCACTTTGTTCTGGATTACTCTGCAGCTGGAAGGAACATAGGCTTGTGCGGCTGTCAGCGGATTGATTGTCAAACTGCGTTTTGCCACAACTTCCAACACATTTTTTTCTACTTCTTTGTCGTAGATCAGTTCTCCGCCGAAAAAGTCGCAGAGGGTTTGTTTGGTGATGTCGTCCTTTGTCGGTCCGAGGCCTCCGGTAGTAAGTACGATGTCTGTTTCGTTAAAAGCGTCTTCAACGGCTTTTTTTATCTCCTTTGCATTGTCGGCTACGACACGGACACTTTTGACTCTCCATCCATAAGGGGTGATTTCTTGAGCTATCCATCCGGAATTGGTGTCGACAACTTGGCCGATGAGCAACTCATCGCCGATAGCTATGATAGAAACTTCCATTCCTTTATTATATTATAGGGTTTTACACTTCTACTCTAGCAAATGGTGCAATGTCGAGAGGGCAGAAGTCTTTGTCAAGATATTTGAAATAGCCGGCTATGGCCACCATGGCAGCATTGTCGGTTGTAAATGCACGTTTGGGTATGAATGCCTTGATGCCACGCTTTTCGCAGAATTCGGCTACGGCGTCTCTTACACCGGAATTGGCGGAAACACCGCCACCGATGGCAATCTGCTTGATTTCAGGATGTTCCTTTACTGCTTTGTCCAATTTGTCGATGAGGATGTCGATGATGGTCTTTTGCAGGGAGGCCGCCAAGTCGGCTTGGTTCTCTTCGATGAAGTTGGGGTTATTTTTCAGTTCGTCGCGCAGAGTGTAAAGAAACGATGTCTTTAACCCGCTAAAACTGTAGTCCAATCCCGGAATATGCGGTTTGCTGAATTTGAATTTGTTGGCATCTCCGATTTGTGCCAGACGGTCGATATGAGGGCCGCCGGGATAGGGCAGACCCATTACTTTGGCGCATTTGTCGAATGCTTCACCGGCAGCATCGTCAATTGTCTGGCCGAGAATCTGCATTTTGTTGTAATTCTCAACAAGAATGATTTGGGAGTTACCGCCTGAAATCAGCAGGCACATATATGGGAATGTGGGAACTTCCGTGTTTTCGTCTTCTTTGATGAAGTGCGACAGGACGTGTCCGTGCAAGTGGTTGACATTCACCATCGGAATGTTCAGTGCTGTTGCCAGACCTTTGGCGAACGATGTGCCTACAAGCAGGGAGCCGATTAGACCGGGACCGGCAGTGAAAGCTATTGCGCTCAGTTCGGACTTGTCGATGCCGGCACGCTTGATGGCTTCAGAAACAACCGGCACAATATTTTGTTGGTGGGCTCTAGATGCCAGTTCCGGCACAACGCCCCCGTATGCTTCATGTACGCTTTGGCTTGCAATGACATTGGAGAGCAGAATGCCGTCCTTGATGACAGCTGCCGACGTGTCGTCGCAAGAAGATTCTATACCTAATATAATATCACTCATAGCTTTATTTTGTCATTAGTTTGCAAAGTTAATTATTTCCCGTTTAAAAATGTGTATTTTCAACCTTTTTAGCTTTTGGCGGTAACGAGGAAGTGTGCTGTTCTGATGGTGGTCGGGCGTGATATTTTTTCTTTGCGGTTTTGTTATTTTTCGGCATAAATTTTATGGACGTTTTGATAAAATTTACTATCTTTGCGTGCAATAAAATTTAAAGCATCAATCGTTATGTCATTTATTGCAGATAAAGTAGTAATGGACGGATTGACCTACGACGATGTGTTGTTGATTCCGGCCTATTCAGAAGTATTACCTAAGACTGTCGAGCTCACGACAAAGTTTTCACGCAACATTGAATTGAAAATACCTTTTGTGACTGCCGCTATGGATACAGTTACAGAAGCTCAAATGGCAATCGCGATTGCTCGCGAGGGTGGTATCGGTGTTATTCATAAGAATATGTCAATTGAAGAGCAGGCTCGTCAGGTGGCTATTGTAAAACGTGCAGAAAACGGTATGATTTACGATCCTGTCACCATCAAACGTGGCTCAACTGTGAAGGATGCTCTTGATTTGATGGCAGAATACAAGATTGGCGGTATTCCTGTTGTGGATGATTGCGGTTATCTTGTCGGTATTGTAACAAACCGTGACCTTCGTTTTGAAAGAGACTTGCAGAAGAGAATCGACGAGGTGATGACAAAGGACAACCTTGTTACAATCAGCCAGTCGACAGATATGGAAACTGCTGCTGAAATTTTGCAGGCTCACAAAATTGAAAAATTGCCGGTTGTTGATAAGGACAACAAACTTGTCGGCTTGATTACTTACAAGGATATTACAAAAGCAAAAGACAAACCGATGGCTTGCAAGGATTCCAAAGGTCGTTTGCGCGTTGCTGCCGGTGTAGGTGTGACTGTCGATACTTTGCAGCGCATGGAGGCATTGGTAAATGCCGGTGCGGATGCGATTGTTATTGATACTGCTCACGGACATTCTAAATATGTGATTGAAAAACTGAAAGAGGCAAAAGCTCATTTCCCGAATATCGATATCGTTGTCGGTAACGTTGCTACAGGCGAAGCTGCCAAGATGCTCGTAGAAGCAGGTGCAGATGCTGTGAAAGTGGGTATCGGTCCGGGTTCTATCTGTACAACTCGTGTGGTTGCAGGTGTCGGCGTTCCTCAGCTCAGCGCAGTTTACGATGTGGCCAAGGCATTGGAAGGAACTGGTGTGCCTTTGATTGCTGACGGTGGTTTGCGCTATTCCGGTGATGTTGTCAAGGCGTTGGCTGCCGGTGGATATAGTGTAATGATCGGTTCGTTGGTTGCCGGTACAGAAGAAGCTCCTGGCGACACAATCATCTTCAACGGTCGTAAGTTCAAATCATATCGTGGTATGGGTTCGTTGGAAGCTATGGAAAACGGTTCAAAGGATCGCTATTTCCAGGCTGGAACAAGCGATGTGAAGAAGTTGGTGCCGGAAGGTATCGCTGCCCGTGTTCCGTATAAGGGAACTCTTTATGAAGTGATTTATCAATTGGTCGGTGGTTTGCGTGCTGGTATGGGCTACTGTGGTGCTGCAAATATCGAACAGCTTCATAATGCCAAATTCACTCGCATTACAAATGCAGGTGTGGCAGAAAGCCATCCGCATGATGTGGCTATCACAAGCGAAGCACCGAACTATAGCCGCGGCGAATAGTTTCAGTCGTGTAAAAATGTTAAGAACATAATATTTTTAGTGCAGAGATGTAATTTTATTCTTTGAATAACGTTATATCTCTGTGCTTTTTAATGTAAATCTATAATATGAAAAAAACAAAACTATTCGTAGGGCTTGTTTTGGCGGCAGGATGTTTGTCAGTCATTGCTGCTCCTAAAAAAGATCCGGTATTGATGACAGTAAACGGGAAAGCGGTTACGTTGTCTGAATTTGAGTATATGTATAATAAGAATAATCAGCAGCAGGTGGCTAAGCAGCCATTGGACAAATATATAGACATGTTCACTGTCTATAAATTGAAGGTTGCTGATGCGGAGGCTGCCGGTATTGATACTACAGCTTCTTTTAAAAAGGAATTTGCAGGTTATCGGAATGAATTGGCTGCTCCTTATTTGGTAGATACCGTAGCCCAGGAAAACAAGGCGAAGGAAATCTACGAACATATGAAATATAATGTGAAGGCAAGCCATATCATGTTGCCTCTTGATAGAGACATTGCTAAGAACAAGAAGACAGAAGCAAAACTCGACAGTATCCGCACATGTATCTTGAATGGCGAAAGTTTCGAGGATTTGGCTTTGAAATATTCTATTGACCAGTCTGTCAAGAACAACAAGGGTAGCATGGGATATGTTTCTGTCGGAAGATTCCCGTTTCAATTCGAGCAGGCCTGTTATTCAACTCCCGTTGGTGAAATTTCTCCGGTGTTTAAAACGGATTTCGGTTATCATATTGTAAAAGTTTACGATATTCGTGAGGATGAAGGCAAGGTTCTTGCTGAACACATTTTGAAACTGTATCCGCAAAGAGCTACAGAAGAACAGAAGGTAGAGGTGTTTGCTCAAGTTGACAGTATTTATAAAGTAATAAAGGCCGGTGGTAACTTTGAGGAAATTGCCAAGAAGGAATCGCAGGATCCGGGTTCTGCACGTAATGGCGGACAACTGCCTTGGTTCGGTCGTGGTGAAATGGTTCCGGAGTTTGAAAAGGTTTCTTTTGAATTGGCAAAAGATTCTGTTTCTGCACCGTTTGCTACACGTTATGGTGTGCATATCGTAAAGAAATTAGACAGCAAGAAGTTAGGCTCTTATGCTGAGGCAAGAGAGCAGGCTATGGCAGTGCTTATGGGAAGCCCGTATGCAAACATTGCCTATGAGTCAAAATTGGAACAGTTGAAGAAACAATATAAACTGATGCGTAATGTGGCATTGGAAAAGAAATTGAAAGAAGAGGTTACCAGCCCGAATGCATTGGATTCTGCATTTATCGCGCGTTATGAAAATTCTTCAGAAACTTTGTTTACAATTGCAGACAAGAATTATCCGTTGTCATTGCTTATTGCAGAGTTGAAAAATGTAGGAGTCGCACGTGATGATTTGGCGTGGAATATTTTGGATGCCCGTACGAATCGCATTATTGACCGTGAGGTAGCTGAATATGAACGTCAAATGCTGGAGCAGAACAATCCGGAATTCCGTAATCTGGTTAATGAATACCGCGACGGTATGCTGTTGTTCGAAATCAGCAACCGAAATGTTTGGGAAAAGGCTTCGACTGATGTGGAAGGTTTGACAGAATATTTCAATGCTCATCGTGACAATTACAAGTGGGAATCGCCAAAATATAAAGGTATTTTGATTCAAACAACCGGTGACTCTATTTCAAGAGAGGTGAAAGCACGTTTGAAGACTCTTGGTGAAGACAGCCTGGTTCGTGTTCTTCGTCGTGATTTTGGAAAGTTCATCAAAGTTGAAAAGGTTTTGGTGGCTGAAGGCGAGAATGCAATGGTTGATTCTGAAAAGTTCGGTGGTCCTCGCGTGAAACCGGAAAAGAAATACAGCGACTATTTCGTTTACGGTGGTAAGGTGCTTGCTCAACCGGAAGAAATGAGTGATGTCCGCGGTCAGGTGGTTGCCGATTATCAGAACTATCTGGAAGAAGAATGGGTAGCTCAGTTGCGCAAGAAGTACAAGGTAAAAGTCGACAATAAGGTTCTGAAGAAATTGAAAGATTAATAGAACTTACATAAAAGCAAAAAGCGGAAACCGATAATCGATTTCCGCTTTTTGCTTTTTTGAATTTGTTTGTGTCGTTAATAAAGAGTGACAACGGTTATGCCTGCACCGCCGAATTGAACGTGTTCATCCTTAAACGATTTAATGCTGGGAACAGTGTTGAGGTATTCACGGATACGTTGGCGTAAAATTCCATAGCCGGTTCCGTGCAGGATTCTGACTTGCTTGATGTTGCATTGAGTTGCATCATCAATAAAGTAAGAAACAGCTTGGATAGCTTCGTCGGCTCTCATTCCTCTTACGTCAATGTCCTGTTTGAAATTAAGCTGTTTGTTTCTCATCTCATCGGTGGTCGACGAAGAAATGAACGAATCTTTTGCCGCTGTAGATGTGGCTTTACGCAGAGTTCGTTTCAGTTTAGACAGTTGCACCGTTGATTTGAAGATGCCGAATGTGACAATGGCATTCTTTCCGTTGATTTCAATGATTTCACCTACAGAACTGCTTCCGTCGATAGTGACGCTGTCGCCCACGGCGAGAGGCTTTTCCTCTGTTTGTGGTTGTGCGGCAACGGGCTTTTCGTGCTTGTGCTTCTTTTTCCGGATTTTAGCGGAAAGTTCATCCAGTTTGGCGGATGATTCGCTGTCGGTTTCATCGTTGGCAAGACGGGATTTAAGTTCTTCAATCTGTTTCCGAATTTCTTTTGTGCGTTCTTTTTCTGCCTGAGCCTTTTTGATTTCATGAATGGCGTTTTCGATGGACGCGTTGCTGCTGGCGATGATTTCCTTTGCTTCGCTTTTGGCTTCTTTAAGAATTTGATGCCGTTCGAGTTTCAGCCGCTCAATGTCGCTCTCGTATCGCGCAACGAGATTTTCAAGTTTCTTCCGCTCGATTCGGATGTCCTGACGTTTGTTCTCCCAGTATTTTCTGTCGCGGGCAATATCAAGAAGGTATTTGTCCATATTGATGTAGTCGGAACCGACAATAGATTCCGCTTCGTCAATTACATCGGCGGGGATACCGATTTTTCGGGCAATTTCTACTGCGAATGAGCTTCCGGGGTTTCCGACAGAAAGTTGGAACAGCGGTTTCATCAGATGGCGGTCGTAGAGCATGGCACCATTGACAATGCCCGACGTGTCGTTGGCAAAATTTTTCAGGTTCTGGTAGTGTGTGGTGATGACACCGAAAATTCCGGCATCGTTCAGTTTGTGCAGTATTGCCTGTGCAATCGCACCGCCTATTTGCGGTTCTGTTCCGCCTCCGAATTCATCGATAAGAATCAATGATTTTGCATTGCCTTTCTGCATGAAAAATTTCATGTTGGAAAGGTGGGAACTGTATGTGCTCAATTCGTTTTCGATAGATTGTTCGTCGCCAATATCAATGAACAGATTTTCGAAAATTCCGAAATGTGAATTGCTGTATACAGGAGGAAGGATGCCGCATTGTAGCATGTATTGGACAATGCCGACTGTTTTCAAACAAACGGATTTACCTCCGGCATTTGGACCGGAAATCAGAAGAATATGATTTTCTTTGTCTAACTTTATGGTCAGTGGCACGACTTCCTTATTCAGCTTTTTCAGTGTAACGAAAAGCATCGGATGTATGGCGTTGTACCATTCGATTTCCTGCGTTTCCGAAACGTGAGGCAGTGTGGCGTTGATTTCCTGTGCAAAGGAAGCCTTTGCACGAATGAAATCGAAAATTCCGATGATTTTATAGAGTGCGAACAAGTCGCCTAATGACGGGCGTATTTTGTCAGTTATTTCTGTAAGGATTCTAATGATCTCGCGACGAATATCGGCTTCGAGTTCTCGAATGCGGTTGTTGGCTTCGACGATTTCTGCCGGCTCGATAAAGATAGTTTTACCTGTCGCGGATTCGTCGTGGACAATACCTTTGATTTTCCGTTTGTGCATAGGGGATACGGGAATGACGAGACGGCCGTCGCGCACTACGGGTGATGAGTCTTTTTCCAAGAAACCTTCCTGTTTGCATTGTGACATAATGCGTTGCATCATACCGTTGACACTGCTTGCGGTCATTTGTAGTGACCGTTTCAGTTCCATGAGTGTTGGAGAGGCATTGTCTTTCATGTTGCCGAACTTGTCGATGGCAGAAGTTATGATGCGGAGTATTTCAGGGAACGTAGTCACTTCGTCCGCTATTTTTTTCAGTTGGGGGAATTTGTTGCTGCGTTCCTCAGTGAAAAATGCACAAATGTCGGCAGCCGCTGAGAGCGTTTGTCCCAATTGGAACAATTCTGTTTCCGTCAGATATGCTCCAATGATACGTACGCGCCCCAGTTCTTCCCGAAGGTCATAAATGTTTCCGTTTGGAAAATCTTCCCCGGTGTTGAGAATGGTGAGATATTCGTTGGTTTGTTGGAGCTGGGTGAGAACTTGTCCGAAATCGGAAGAGAAATTCATTTCTTTGCATTTGTCTTTGCTCAAACTGTTGTTGCAAAGATTTTCGATGATGGTTCTAACTCCGTCGAAACCTATTTTTGATTCTAAAGATTGTGGATAAATCACGATTTTTGATATTACATGTAATTATGGTGCAAAACTACAAAAACTATTTCAATAATCGGAAAATTGTGGAGAGGGGCGATGCTGAAAATGTTAAATTTTGGTATAATCCATTGCTTGTTTTTATGGAATGAAATGCTTTGATTAATTTTACAAGTCCAAAACAGAAATATAGATTATGCATCCATTTGTACATTTACATGTTCACTCCCAATATTCGGTACTTGACGGACAAGCTGCCATTAAATCGTTGGTTGATAAGGCTATAGCTGACGGTATGCCGGGGCTTGCCTTGACTGATCATGGTAATATGTTCGGTATCAAGGAGTTCTTTGACTATGTGAAGAAAAAGAACGGGGATACGGACAAGCTGATAAAAAATCTCAAGAAACAGATAGATGAGCTGAAGTCGGCCGAAACGGTTGACGAGGCGGCGGTAGCTTCTGCTGAAGCAGAATTGGAAGCTGCCCAAAAGAAGATATTCGTTCCTATTTTTGGTTGTGAAATGTATGTGGCCGATAAATTGATGACGGACCGTGAGTCGAAAAAAGATACGGGTCGCCACTTGGTTGTATTGGCAAAAAATGAAAAGGGATATCATAATCTGATTAAACTGGTTTCTAAAGCCTGGACAGACGGTTATTATTATCACCCGCGAACAGATAAGGAACAGTTGAAACTTCATCATGAGGGGTTGATTGTCTGCTCTGCCTGTTTGGGTGGCGAGATTCCACGCCTGATTATGCAGGACCGTATTGAAGAGGCAGAGGCTTCCGTCTTATGGTTTAAAGAAGTTTTTGGTGAAGACTACTATCTGGAACTCCAGCGCCATAAAGCCACTGTTCCGAATGCCAATCACAGTGTTTACCCGGAACAGCAGAAAGTGAATGCCGTGTTGGTAGAATTTGCACACAAGCATAATATCAAGCTTGTATGTACAAACGACGTGCATTTTGTCAATGAGAGTGATGCAGAAGCTCATGACCGTCTGATTTGTGTGTCGACAGGTACTTTTCTCGATGATGAAAACCGCATGACATACAGTAAGCAGGAGTGGATGAAGACTCAGGCAGAAATGAACGAACTTTTTGCCGACATTCCCGAGTCGCTTGACAATACGGTGGAAGTGTTGAGTAAGGTGGAACGGTACTCCATCAATCACGACCCGATTCTTCCGAATTTCCCGCTGCCCGAAGGTTTCAATGACAACAATGAATACCTTCGTTATCTTGTATATGAAGGTGCGAAAAAACGTTGGGGCGACTCGCTGACAGCCGAACAGACTGAACGTCTTGACTTTGAATTGGACACTATCAAAAATATGGGTTTCCCGGGCTACTTCCTGATTGTGCAGGACTTTATTGCTGCTGCAAGAAGAATAGGGGTGTCCGTTGGACCGGGCCGTGGTTCTGCCGCAGGTTCCGCCGTTGCCTATTGTTTGGGTATTACTCAGATTGACCCGATTAAATACGATTTGCTGTTTGAGCGTTTCTTGAACCCGGACCGTATTTCGTTGCCTGATATTGATATTGACTTTGATGATGACGGCCGTGCCGATGTATTGCGCTACGTGACGGCAAAATATGGAGCGGAAAAAGTGGCGCATATCATTACATACGGTACGATGGCGGCAAAGTCGGCCATTAAGGATGTGGCACGTGTGACACGTTTGCCGCTTGCTGAAAGTGACCGTCTTACGAAAATGATTCCCGACCGTCTGCCGGAAGTTGACGGAAAATCGCCGAAGATTAATTTGAAGAACTGCTATGAGCTGGTGCCTGAATTGCAGAACGAATTGAATTACGGCTCTCACGATGTACGTGAAACTTTGAAGTATGCGTTGGCTCTTGAAGGAAACGTGCGTAATACGGGTGTGCATGCTTGTGGTGTGATCATTGGTCGTGATGACATTACTGACTGGGTGCCGGTCGCAACTGCAACCGATAAGGACGGCGAGAAGGTGCTCGTTACTCAGTATGAAGGTTCGGTGATTGAGTCTACTGGTTTGATTAAGATGGACTTCTTGGGATTGAAGACGCTTTCCATCATCAAGGAAGCTCTTGACAATATCAAGGAACGGACAGGCGAGGTAGTTGATATTGACAATGTACCTATCGACGACCCGAAAACATATCAGCTTTATTGTGAAGGAAGAACTACCGGTACATTCCAGTTCGAATCGGCCGGTATGCAAAAATATCTGCGTGAACTGCAGCCATCCACATTTGAGGATTTGATTGCCATGAATGCCCTGTATCGTCCGGGGCCAATGGAATATATTCCGCAGTTCATTGCGCGTAAGCATGGAGTGGAGCCTATTGAATACGATATTCCAATCATGGAAAAGTATTTGAAGGATACTTACGGTATTACTGTTTACCAAGAGCAGGTTATGTTGCTTTCGCGTTTGCTTGCCAATTTTACGCGTGGTCAGTCCGACGGTTTGCGTAAGGCGATGGGTAAGAAACTTGCCGACAAGCTGGCAGAATTGAAGCCTCTGTTCATTAATGGCGGAAAGTCGAATGGCTACGACGAGAAGGTGTTGGAAAAGATTTGGGCAGACTGGGAAAAGTTTGCATCTTATGCCTTCAATAAGAGTCACGCTACCTGCTACAGTTGGGTGGCATTCCAGACCGCATATCTCAAGGCAAACTATCCTGCGGAATATATGGCGGCCGTATTGAGCCGTAACTTGAACGATATTACCAAATTGAGCAAGTTTATGGATGAATGCAAGGCGATGAAGATACCGGTAAAAGGTCCGGATATCAACGAAAGTCGTGCGAAGTTTAGTGTAAACAAGGCGGGTGAGATTCGTTTTGGTCTGGCAGCTATTAAAGGTGTCGGAGGTAATGCTGTGCAGTCAATCCTGGAAGAACGTGAGGCTCACGGAGAATATACCTCAATATACGATTTGGTAGAGCGTGTGAACTTAAGCACTTGCAACAGAAAAGTGTTGGAAAATTTGGCACTGGCCGGTGCTTTTGACTGTTTCCCGAATGTGTCCCGCGAGGATTTTGGAAAGGCTGAAGATAATTCTGTTGCATTTGACGAGCTGCTTATCAAATATGGTCAGATGTATCAGTTGAACAAGGCTAATTCTGTATCGTCTCTTTTTGGAGATACGGAAGTGATTGAAACGGCCAAGCCGGAACCTCCGCGTCGTCCGAAAAAAGCCGATATCGTACGTTTGAACTGGGAAAAGGATTTGGTGGGAATGTACTTGTCAGCACACCCGTTGGATTCTTATTACATTGAAGTGGAATACGGATGCAACTTGCATGCAAAAGATTATAATTCATCCTTGCCACAGTCGGCGGATACGGAATATGTGCTTGGCGGTCTTGTGGTAGAAGCAAAAACGCTGACATCTGCAAAAACCAACAGCCAGTTCGGTATTGTAAAGATTGAAGACTATACAGGCTCAGCTGAAATACGTCTTTTCGGTCAGGATTTCGTTGACTTTATGCGATATGCTGTTGTGGGAAATATTATTATGGTGACGATTGGCTATCGTCAGTCACGCTTTAACGACAGTCTGCGGATGTATGTCAAAGGAATCCAGCTGATGGAGTCGAAGAAAGGAGATGTGGTGAAAGGTATTCAGCTGAATATCTCGGAGACGGATATGGAGAATACTTCTTTGCAGTCATTGCTGGACCGTTATATCGACCCAGAGCAGAAACCTATGTCGGATTTGTATGTAAACATAGAGAATCCTCGGGAAAAGAAGTCGATATTGATGGCTTCTGACGAGAAAATCCTGCTGAACAAAGAGTTGCTTTTGGAATTGGAAGAGATAGGAGTCGACTATGAAATTAAAAAATAAAATCATGGTGAAATATTAAAAATAGTCCTATCTTTGTGGCATATTTTAATACAATAAAAACAAATAGAAATGGCAAAAGAATTAACTGACGACAATTTTGAGTCGGTAATAAGTGCAGGTACTCCAGTTGTTATTGATTTTTGGGCAGAATGGTGTGGTCCTTGCAAGAAGATTTCACCGATTGTAGATGAATTGGCTACAGAATACGAAGGCGTGGTTGATATTTACAAGTGTAATGTCGATGAATGTTCTGATCCGTGTGATAAATTCTCAATCCGCAATATACCGACACTTGTGTTCTTGAAAAATGGCGAAGTGGTAGACCGTCACGTTGGGACAGCAACAAAAGCACAGTTGGCTGAAAAGATTGAGAAACTCAAATAAAAAAGTCGTTACAAAAAACAAGTGAAAAATGGAGCTTTGGTTATTCCCAAGACTCCATTTTTTATTGTCTTTCAATTATAAAAAATGATGTGACTGTTTTAAAAGCTAAGTCATTGTATTAACTTTGCAAGAAATGAAAAGTGAAGGTATATGGAAAAACAAAATGATACAAACAGCCAATTTGATTCAGTAATTGCGATTTGCCGCGACATTTTTGTGAAGAAACTGCAGGACTACGGTGCGTCATGGCGTATTATGCGTCCGGAATCTATCACCGACCAGTTGTTCATTAAGGCAACCCGTATCCGCTCGTTGGAAACGAAAGGCTGCTCAATGGTTGGCGAAGGAATTCGTCCGGAGTTTATAGCAATTGTCAATTATGGAATTATCGGACTGATTCAACTGGAGCTGGGGTATAGTGATTCAGGGGAAATGCCGGTAGAGGAAGCGGTGGCCTTGTACGACAAGCATATGGAGAGTACAAAGACTTTGATGCTTGCCAAGAATCATGACTATGACGAAGCTTGGCGACTGATGCGCATCAGCTCATACACGGATTTGATTCTGACAAAACTGTTCCGTACCAAGCAGATAGAGCGAAATCAGGGATGTACTCTGATTTCTGAAGGTATCGATGCCAACTATATGGACATGATAAACTACTCTTTGTTTGCCTTGATAAAACTTGAATATGGAGAGTAACGGCTGGAGCGCAAAGTTCAAGTCGTTGTTGACATGGCGGAGTTTGTTGGTACTGCTTTGCCGGCTTGTCGTTGGCGGTACGTTTATATTCTCCGGATTTGTTAAAGGAGTTGACCTTTGGGGCTTCTATTATAAGATAGGGGATTACCTTACTGCTTTCGGTTGGGATTGGGCCAGACCTTTTGCAGGCTTGGCGGCGGGTTTTGTTCCGTTGTTTGAGTTTGTATTGGGTATCTTGCTGTTGATTGGCTCTTTTCGCAGAACAGCTGTCATTCTTGGTTTGCTGACAATGGTGTTTATGCTGCCGTTGACGTTTTACGTATGGGTGGCAAATCCTGTTGCCGATTGCGGGTGTTTTGGCGATGCTCTGGTGCTGTCGAATCAGACAACTTTCTGGAAAAATGTTGTGTTGACTGCCGGCTTGGTGTTTTTGTTGGACAACAACAAGAGAGTCCGCAGTTTGTATGGTCCGGCGGTGCAATGGATGACCGTCGTTTTTCCTGCTGTCTATTTGCTGATAATCATTTATTGGGGATATTATGTGCAGCCACTCATTGATTTTCGTCCCTATAAAATCGGAACAGAAATTATCGCTTCCAATGTGGATAGTGGAGAGGACGATTTTGTGTTTATCTATGAAAAGGATGGGGTGCAACGCGAATTTATGCTGGACAGCCTGCCTGACGACAGTTGGAATTTTGTTGACAGAAAGCCAATCGCCAAGCCGGCGGTGCAACCTCGGGCTCAGCATGTGGAGCCGATTGCCATTTATGATGGAGATGTCGAGGTGACGGCTGAAGTTTTGCCTCGTGAAGGAGATGTTGTCCTTGTCTTGATTCCGAATATTTCAGGGATAGATGTGGCAACGACGTTCCGCCTAAATGACATGAATGAGTTCGCTTCGGAATCGGGTGTGTCGCTGGTGTGTCTTACGAGCGGCTCTGAAGACGAAATTGCACAATGGAAGGAATTTGCATTTGCCGATTATCCGATATTTACTATGGATGATTCCATGCTGAAGACAATTGCTCGAGGAAATCCGGCCATTGTGCGTGTCATAGACGGAAGAATCGTTTGGAAATCGACACTGGACAGCATTGAATCCGATGAACTTCCTGAACTTTTCGACATGTCGTTCGATGATGGGGAGGTGTCATTGGCTGACCGCGGAAGGGTTACGCTGGTGCTGACGGTTACTCTTGGAATATTAGGGGTGTTGCTCCTGCTGATAAATCGTCTGGGCCTGGTTATTAAATTTAGTATACGAATGCGGCGGAATCAAAATAAAACCGTAAATTTGCAGAAGAAATAAATTCAATCAATAACATTAATTTTCATAACAATGAGAAAGAATATTGTTGCAGGTAACTGGAAAATGAACACTACGCTTGAAGAAGGCGTAAAGTTGGCTAAAGAAGTAAACGAAGCATTGAAAACTCGCACTCCGAACTGCGATGTAATTATCGGTGTTCCTTTCACTCACTTGGCATCTGTTAATGCTGTTATCGACTCAACTAAGTTGGGCTTGAGCGCAGAAAACTGTGCAGACAAGGTAAAGGGTGCCTATACTGGTGAAGTTTCAGCTGCTATGGTTGCTTCTACAGGTGCAAAATATGTAATTCTTGGTCACTCAGAACGTCGTCAATACTATCACGAAACAGCAGAAATCTTGAAGGAAAAAGTTGCATTGGCATTGGCTAATGGCTTGACTCCTATTTTCTGTATTGGTGAAGTTCTTGAAGAAAGAGAAAACGGAACATATTTTGATGTAGTTAAGGCTCAGGTTGAAGATTCATTGTTCGGCCTTTCTGCTGAAGATTTCGGCAAAATCGTATTGGCTTACGAACCGGTTTGGGCTATCGGTACTGGCAAGACTGCTACTGCTGACCAGGCTGAAGAAATCCACGCATTCATCCGTGCTACAATTGCTGCAAAATATGGTGAAGAAGTTGCAAACAACACTTCTATCCTTTATGGCGGTAGCTGCAAGCCTTCAAATGCAAAAGAACTTTTCGCTAAACCGAACGTTGACGGTGGCTTGATCGGTGGTGCAGCTTTGGAAGCTGAATCATTCATGGGCATCGTTGATGCATTCTAATTTTAGCATCACATAATTTATAATAGGCTACGAAAAATGAATAAAAATCATTATTTTTGTAGCCTATTTTATTTATATAATATGGATTTTCGGAAAATTGTCATATTATGTTGTTCCGCATTGCTGGGATGTTCGGCAATGTCGGGCGAAAATGTATTGCCGGATGACGAAAAGGACGTTGTGCGGTCAATTGTGGATTCGATTCGAGTGCGTTCCAATGGGAATGTACAGATTTATCAGTCTGCAAAATTAAATGAAATGTTGGTTCGTGATACTACGGGTACAAATGTTGAAACTCCGGAAGTGGGAGTGGGTACGACCGTTGTCCATCGTACGGGCTACAGAATACAGGTATATTCCGACAATCGTCAGCGTTTGGCAAAACAGCGTGCAGAGCAGATTGCAGGTGAAATTTCAGGGATTTATCCTTTGATTGGCACCTATATGGCCTATAAGGCGCCGTATTGGCGTTTGCGTGTGGGTAATTATTTGACACGTGAGGAAGCTGAAATAGCATTGGAGGATTTGAAAACCAAGTTTCCTTCATTGGCCGGCGAGATGGTCATTGTGAGGGATAGAATTATAATTATAGAGTGATGCAAGAACAGAAGCAGATGATTGACGGACTTGATATGTCCGTTGTTGAGCAGATAGCAGAACATTATAAAAGCATATTGACACTTATCGGTGAAGACCCTGAACGTGACGGCTTGAAAAAAACGCCGATGAGGGCAGCGAAGGCTTTGTCGTTTTTAACTTCAGGCTATCGTAAGGATCCTAAGAAAGTGGTTAATTCTGCCATTTTTGAATATTCGGGTTCGAAAATGGTCATTGTAAAAGGCATTGAGTTCTATTCCTTGTGCGAACATCATATTCTTCCGTTTTATGGAGAAATTTCAATTGGGTATGTTCCAGGTGAAGGCATGGTAGGTTTGAGCAAGGTTGCTCGGATTGTCGATGTTTTTGCCCGCCGGTTGCAGGTGCAGGAACGATTGACAAGAGAGGTTTGTGATGTCCTTTATAAAGAATTAGGAGCAAAGGGTGTCATTGTTTATTGTGAAGCTGACCACATGTGCATGAAGATGCGTGGGGTAGAAAAAGAGAACAGCTCAACCGCGACAATTGAGTATTGTGGCGTGTTTGATGATGCTGCCATGCGCCAGGAGTTCTTCAGCTTGTTGCAGGGGTATAAAAAATGATATGCGCAATAATTTGCATATTAAGATATTAGGTCCTTTGGGTAGAAAAAGTTGAAAAAAAGTTGCTAAAAAACTTGCGAGAATTAGAAATTGTCTCTATCTTTGCAACCGCAAAAGGGAACTAAAGCAAATGCGAAAATAGCTCAGTTGGTAGAGCATAACCTTGCCAAGGTTAGGGTCGCGGGTTCGAGTCCCGTTTTTCGCTCAAGGATATTGAAAAAGTTAGTGAGCCGGAAACGGCAAATGCGAAAATAGCTCAGTTGGTAGAGCATAACCTTGCCAAGGTTAGGGTCGCGGGTTCGAGTCCCGTTTTTCGCTCAAGGATATTGAAAAAGTTAGTGAGCCGGAAACGGCAAATGCGAAAATAGCTCAGTTGGTAGAGCATAACCTTGCCAAGGTTAGGGTCGCGGGTTCGAGTCCCGTTTTTCGCTCAAACATTTTGGAAGTCCGGGTGGCGGAATTGGTAGACGCGCTACTTTGAGGGGGTAGTGGGCATTCGCTCGTGTGAGTTCGAGTCTCATCCCGGACACTTTTGGGATTCTCCCCGTTGAGAGAAAGAAGGTATGGCGCCTTCGTCTAGCGGTTAGGACGCGGCCCTCTCACGGCTGAAACACGGGTTCGAGTCCCGTAAGCGCTACAATAATAACGGAGTCAGTTTTGATTCCGTTATTTTCATTTTACATAAACTCAAAATTTCAGATGAACGATTACTATCACATACGTTTCAACATGTCTCCGGCTACGGAAACAGAAAGCGATATTTTGTCGGCCTTGCTTTGTGAGGTTGGGTTTGAAAGTTTTGTTCCGGATGATGCGGGAGTGTCTGCCTATATCCGAACGGAGCAGTATGACCGTAATGCTGTGGATGAAGTACTGGCACAATATCCTTTCAACGCGAAGATTGATGTGGTGGAAGAATTTATTGAAGGGGAGGACTGGAACAGTGAATGGGAGAAGAACTATTTTCAGCCTATTGTTTTTGAAGACCGTTGTGTGGTTCACAGTTCTTTCCATAAAGACTATCCGGTTGCCGAGTATGATATTGTCATAGATCCTCGTATGGCCTTTGGTACCGGACATCATGAAACAACGAGTTTAATGATGGAACGCCTGCTAAATGCGGATTTGGAGGGTAAGGCTGTGCTTGATATGGGTACCGGTACGGGAATCTTGGCGATTTTGGCTGCTATGCGTGGCGCTGGAAAGGTTCTTGGGGTGGAAATTGATCCTCCGGCTTATGAGAATGCGCTTGACAATATTCAGCTGAATAATGTGCCTCAGGTGGAAATCCGTTTGGGAGGAGCTGAAACCGTCGTAGAAAAGGAGGCATTTGACTTCGTGTTGGCAAACATCAACCGTAATATCATTATGGCTGATATTGACAAATATGCCGGTGCCTTGAAATCGGGCGGTAGAATGTTCTTGAGTGGCTTCTATGTGGAAGATGTTCCGATGCTTGAGGAAAAGGCACAAGAATTCTCATTGAAATTGGAATCGGTTAAGGAGAAAAACCGTTGGGCTAATATGGCTTTGGCTAAATTATAGAATAGAGAGTTTTTGCTGCTATTTTGAGAGACAGAAGTAAATTATAACGCCGGCGGGATTAGCCCTGTCGGCGTTTTTTGTTGAATGATATTATAACTATGGATGAGAAAACTTTGATGATGCGGTTGCATCTGAATAATATGCGTCAAGGGCCGGGAAGTGATGACGCGACAAATTTAGCTTTGAATATGGCCGGTATTGACCGAAGTCAGTTTTATCGAGTTGCGGATATCGGTTGTGGTACAGGTGCGCAGACAATAGCTTTGGCTGCCAGTTTGAAGGGAGAGATTGTTGCTGTTGACTTGTTTGAAGAATTTCTGGCGAAACTTGAAAAGAGTTGTTCCTGAAGAGCTTTGAGCGCTTCTGTTTCGACAGTTGTTGCATCAATGGATGATTTGCCTTTTGAAAGAGAGGAATTTGATATTGTCTGGTCGGAAGGAGCTGTCTACAATATGGGGTTCCGCAAAGGTGTAAATTACTGGAAAGATTTTATAGAGGATGGGGGAATTCTGGCCGTGACAGAATTGTCGTGGATAACGGAAAACCGTCCTGACGAATTGGCAGATTTCTGGAATACCGAATATGCGGAAATGGATACTGTTTCGGGTAAAATTCGAATTTTGGAAGAGGCCGGCTATATGGTGCTGGGGCATTTTATATTACAGGACAACTGTTGGCTTGATAACTACTATTGTCCGCTTGTTGAATCGCACAAAGACTTTCTGTCTCGCTATGGGGAGTATGATTTGGCTCGACGTATTGTAGAAACCGATATGCAGGAGTTGGAGTTTTATAAAAAGTATAAGAATTATTATGGTTATGTTTTTTATATAGCTCGGAAATTGAAGCCATAATAGGGTATAAAACAAAAAAAGACTGCATTTCGCAGTCTTTTTTATACATTTCTATGCACTCTATTATGTCTTGTGCTTAATCTCCTAAGTAGGATTTTAATAAACGGCTTTTTTGTCCTTTAAGTTTGCGGATAGCCTTTTCTTTAATTTGGCGTACGCGCTCTCTTGTCAAGTCGAATTTAGCTCCAATTTCTTCCAATGTCATTTCCTGACAGCCGATACCGAAGAACATTTTTAGAATTTCCCTTTCGCGGTCATGCAGCTGGTTAAGCGCTCTGTCCACTTCTTTTGACAGGGATTCCTGGTTGAGCGATGAGTCGGCCATTGGGGAGTCATCATTGGTCAGGACATCAAGAAGACTGTTGTCTTCACCTTCTACGAATGGAGCATCCATTGAAATGTGGCGTCCGGACACTTTTAATGTGTCTGAAATTTTGTCCACAGGGATATCCAATTGGCTTGCCAGTTCTTCAGCAGAAGGACGTCTTTCGTTTTCCTGCTCAAATTTAGAGAGGGCTTTGCTGATTTTGTTTAATGAGCCCACCTGGTTGAGCGGAAGTCGAACGATTCTTGATTGTTCAGCCAACGCTTGCAGGATAGATTGTCTGATCCACCAAACTGCGTAGGAAATAAATTTGAATCCTCGTGTTTCATCGAATTTCTGAGCCGCTTTAAT
This sequence comes from uncultured Porphyromonadaceae bacterium, assembly GCA_900544305.1. Classification (GTDB taxonomy): domain Bacteria; phylum Bacteroidota; class Bacteroidia; order Bacteroidales; family Muribaculaceae; genus Limisoma. The sequence continues at coordinate 48,445 of UQUV01000010.1, read as the reverse complement.
CAAGCCTAAATTACCTTCGTTAATCAAGTCAGGAAGACTTAAACCTTGGTTCTGATACTGTTTTGCTACAGATACAACAAATCGAAGATTGGCACGAGTCAATTTTTCCAATGCTGCGTGGTCGCCGTTTCGTATCTTTTGGGCCAATTCAACTTCCTCTTCTACAGAGATAAGGTCCTCGCGTCCAATTTCTTGTAGATACTTGTCAAGTGACGCACTCTCGCGATTGGTGATTGATTTTGTAATTTTTAATTGTCTCATTTACTTCTAAAAGTATTTTAAAAACGCGTTTTCGTACAAAGATACAACTTTTTTCTTGAAATTATGCCGACTTTTATTAAAAATCGATACAATTTTATTACACAACAAATAGTGTGCCTGATTTGTTGAATTTTTGATTGCTTTTTTAAATAAAGTTTTTGTGGTTTATAGTGATTTTCATTTGCTTAAAATGTTGTTTAGTTGGTTTCGATTAATTATGAAAGCATCGTATAGTCCGTAGCCCATAAATGAGCTTGTGGCGAACAGGAAATCATCGTCAAACATGGACAACTGTTCAGTGAGGACGGTACTTGCCAGTTTGTAATCCGAGATGATGAATCCGAATTTTACAGGAATTCTTTCAATTTGACTGTCTGTCAACGATTCAATAAAAGCAGGAATATGTTTCAAGCCTTTGATTTTTTCGTATTTGTGCATTTTCCCGGAGCAGAAAAATCCATCTTCCAGGATGCACTGTTGTCGGAACATCGATAGAATGTCGTGCTTGAATTGATGGCATATACTGTCATTGCTGACGAATGATTTAAAATCTTCCATATGGCTTTTGAGATCGGCAGCTTTTCCATTCTGTGCCTTCGAGGATGAACCGACTGCATTGATACCGTGTTTAAGTTCAAAAATGACTATCTCAAAATCTTTGATATTCGGGGACCGTCGAGCTTCTTTCTTTGATGGCCATCTGAGGGCAACCACATCAAATTTACAATTCTTCCCGCTTGAACTTGGTGCGCTGTATTCTTGGTCAACTATGAAGTAGTCCGTATCATTTGCGTTTGCCGACAGGTTGTTTGCATAAGCTATTGTTTGCCTTATTTCCTGTTCGGCTACAACTTTTCCACTATTGTTGACTGCGCATATCGCTTCGTTCAAATATTCTTGAATATTGTCGAGGGTGGGCGGGCATATGCTTTCTGTTCCAATGTATTTGGAGTCTAATTGTATCAATTGTTTTTTCGGGTTTGAAATGATGCGATCAGTGATTGTCAGGATTTTTGCACCGCGATAATAGATGATGATTTTATTTCCACGCATACCGATATTGAGTAGCGGGTTGCTCTTAAATGTTTTCAGTAATTTGTTTTCATTCAGCCAATATAGAAAATCGGCTGATAATGCCCGTGTGTAAAGTGTTTTTTGGTCCATATATTAAAGATTGTTTTATATATAATACGATTGAGAAATTTAATTGAGTGTGTATAAATGTTAAAAATGGGTTATTTCCTTGATGTGATTTATGTTTCGCAAGTATATGTCGTTGATAGTTAATGTAATGCGCGTTAATGAAAAATAACAATAGGCTTACGGTTGATGTCTGTGCTTTTCACTTTTAGAATAAAATAAGCGGGTCGTAACACGATGGATACGACCCGCTTGCTATTTGTTTGCGTTATTGGCGTGATTATTTACATCCAGCGCAACGAGGCTTGATTTGTTTGAAGAAATCGTTACCCTTATCGTCTACAAGGATGAATGCAGGGAAGTCCTCAACATGGATTTTCCAGATTGCTTCCATACCCAATTCCGGATATTCGACACATTCGATGCTCTTGATGTTGTTTTGAGCAAGGATTGCAGCCGGACCACCAATGCTACCGAGGTAGAAGCCGCCATGTTTGTGGCAAGCGTCAGTTACCTGTTGTGAGCGGTTACCCTTGGCAAGCATTACCATGCTGCCACCGTGGCTTTGGAACAAGTCTACATACGGGTCCATACGGCCTGCTGTTGTCGGGCCCATAGAGCCACATGCCATACCTGCCGGAGTTTTGGCAGGACCTGCATAGTATACCGGGTGATTCTTGAAGTATTCAGGCAATTCTTCGCCGTTGTCCAAACGTTCTTTGAGTTTTGCGTGAGCGATGTCGCGGGCAACGATAATAGTACCGTTAAGAGAAAGACGTGTAGAAACCGGATATTTTGAAAGTTCCTTAAGGATTTCTGACATTGGCTGGTCAAGGTTGATTTTAACAACATCGCCTTCACCTGCCTTACGCAATTCTTCCGGAATCAATTCGCCAGGATTGCTGTCGAGTTTTTCAATCCAGATACCGTCCTTGTTGATTTTACATCTGATGTTGCGGTCAGCAGAGCAGGAAACACCCAAACCAACCGGACAAGATGCACCATGGCGTGGAAGACGGATAATGCGTACATCGTGTGCGTAGTATTTACCGCCGAACTGTGCACCCAAGCCGATGCGGTGTGCTTCTTCAAGAACTTGTTTTTCAAGTTCAACATCGCGGAATGCGCGTCCTGTTTCGTCACCGGTTGTCGGCAAATTGTCGTAGAAACGTGTTGAAGCCAACTTCACAGTGAGCAGGTTCTTTTCAGCAGATGTACCGCCGATTACGAATGCGATGTGATAAGGAGGACATGCTGCAGTACCCAGAGTCTTCATCTTTTCAACAAGGAAAGGAACGAGTGTACCCGGATTGAGGATTGCTTTTGTTTCCTGATACAAATATGTCTTGTTGGCAGAACCGCCGCCCTTGGTTACACAAAGGAATTCATATTCCATACCTTCTGTAGCTTCGATGTCAATTTGAGCCGGAAGGTTGCACTTTGTGTTGACTTCTTCGTACATTGTCAACGGTGCATTTTGTGAGTAGCGCAGGTTTTCTTCTGTGTATGTTTTGAATACGCCTAAAGAAAGTGCTTCTTCATCGCAATAGCCGGTCCAAACTTGTTGACCTTTTTCACCGTGGATAATTGCTGTACCTGTATCCTGACAGAAAGGAAGAACACCTTTGCTTGCCACTTCTGCGTTACGAAGGAAAGTAAGAGCTACATATTTATCGTTGTCGCTTGCTTCCGGGTCGTGCAGAATTTTAGCAACTTGCTCGTTGTGAGAACGGCGAAGCATAAATGACACATCGCGGAATGCGGCATTTGCCATTGCAGTCAAACCTTCTTTTTCGATTTTAAGGATGGGATGTCCTTCGAATTTGCCGACAGATACATAGTCTTTCGTCAGCAAATAGTACTCTGTTTCGTCTTTTCCGACTTGAAACATCGGAGCATACTTAAATTCAGGTGATGCCATAATATTTATACGTTTGAGATAAGTTTCAGTATCTGCAAATTTAGTAAACAATTATAGAATAAGGAATATTTTGGCGCAAAAATGTTTGATTGCGGTTTCGCGGCAGCGGTGTGAGTTTTCTGTTGTTCTGAAAAAATATAAATCTTGTTTAAAATTTATGGATATGTGTCGGGAACTTTCGATTATATTGTTTATTTTTGTTATCAATAATAAGCAAATGACTTTAATTTGTAATATTTATGAAGAACCTAACTACTTGTTTTTTAATCTCGTCCTTTATGGCATTGGCAGCAAATGCAGAAGTGCCAACATCAATAACCGGTCTGATCGGTAGCGGAGAGTTCACTAAAGCGGAGAATCTTATTAATAAAGAAAAAGGGTTGTCAGTTTATCAAAAGGATTCTTTGTTGTCAATAATGAGCCGTATCCGGTCGGATTTTCGTATCCCTTATGAAGAAGGTGTCAAACAGATACGGCAGAAATTCAATAACGCATCGGACTACAATCTTCAGCAGTGGGAAAGCAAGAAATATCTTGAAACCATGACAATCGATGGGCAGAAATATTTGTTCCGAAAAGCTGTGTCAAATCTTGACCGTTTAGTTCCGGAATTATCAGCTGAACGTCGTTATGAAGGTATTGTAGGCGATCAGAAATATGCAGGATATGCGGAAGAAGTGATTAAGACACATAATCCGACAACGCATTTGGGAGATACCTATCGGGCAAAAGTGAAATTCACGATTGATGTAAAACCCGATGCAGTTCCTAAAGGTGAGAAGGTACGTGTGTGGATGCCTTTTCCAATTGAAAACGGCCGTCAGTCCAATATAAAGTTGGAAACATCCTCACATAAGGTTGTATATTCGGAAAACAGCGTGCACAATTCAATCTATATGGAGCAGAAGGCTGATGGCAAAGAACCGTTGCATTTTGAGGCTGTATTTTCGTATGATGTTCAACCTATGTACTATTCGGCAGACTTTATCCTTAATCATATGAAGGAATATGACAAGTCTTCGGAATTGTATAAGAAATATACATCAACGGAATTGCCTCAAGTAATTTTGACGGATAAAATGAAGGAATTGGCCAAGCAGATTGTTGGGAATGAAACGAATCCATATCGTCAGGCTTCCTTGATATATGATTGGATTGATACCTATTTCCCATGGGGCGGTGCACGTGAATATAGCACAATACCCAATATGGCTGAATATGTGTTGGAAAACGGTCATGGCGACTGTGGTCAGGTGTCGTTGCTCTATATTACGTTGGTTCGCTCTTTAGGTATTCCGGCAAGATGGGAGAGCGGTTGGATGCTTCATCCAAGCAATGTAGGAATGCATGACTGGGCTGAAACCTATTATGAAGGCATCGGTTGGGTACCGGTTGACATGTCATTTGGTGTGCTTGAAGTTTCACCGGATTCCAATGTCCGTAATTTCTATAAGTCGGGAATCGACATGTACCGTTTTGCAGCCAATAGAGGTGTCGGCGGGCAGTTCTCTCCTAAGAAAAATTGGGTGCGCAGTGAAACGGTTGACTTCCAGTTGGGTGAAGTCGAGTGGAAGGAAGGTAATCTGTTCTATTATAAGGAATGGGAGCCGGAACTTGAATTGATAAGTTTTGAAAAGAAGTAACCATAAAACATAACTATAATGAACCTACATTTTAAGCCTGTATTTGCTCTGTTTTGTGCAGCATTTATGACATTTGTTGCATCGGCTGAATCTCCGGAACAATTGATAAAAGAGATGAAAGCCAAATATGCACCTGATACTCGGGTTGCAGTTTGGAAAGTGGAAGCCAAAAATCAAAATGGTCTTGTGGAGCTTGTCGGTGAAACCGACAATGCCGGTGCAAAAAAAGAACTTTTGAAGGAATTTAAAAAAGCCGGAATAAAGTATGATGATAAAATAGCAGTGTTGCCGTCGGAAAAGATTGGTGAGGATAAATGGGCTGTTGTTACGATATCCGTTGCCTGTTTGCGGTATGACCCGCGTAATGCTGCAGAACTCGCATCGCAGGCCATCATGGGAACACCGATGAAGGTATTGGATAAGGTTTCTGATTTCTATCGTGTGCAGACTCCGGATAATTATATTGGATATATGACTGCCGGCTCTCTTGAACTGATGACAGAAAAAGAATTTTCCGATTGGAAAACTTCGAAGCGATACGTCGTTACGGCTTATCAGGCTACGCTCTTTGCCAATCCGGATGTCGATGAAGGCAATGTGGTATCTGACCTTGTGTTGGGCAATATTCTTGAATTCAAGTCAGCTAAAGGCGATTTTATAGAATTGTCGTTACCTGACGGACGAACAGGCTATGCCCGTGTTCAGGATGTTGCTGAATTTTCGGATTGGGCAGACCAGGATTTTAATTTCGAACTGATTCGCAAAACGGCATTCCGCATGATGGGTACTCCTTATCTGTGGGGTGGAACATCCGTTAAATCCATCGACTGTTCAGGTTTCGTTAAAACTTCGTATTTTGCAAACGGCATTATTCTTCAGCGTGATGCTTCCCAGCAGGCATTGACAGGATTGAAATATGAATGTAAGGATTGGGCAGAGAAAGCACAGCCGGGTGACCTTATTTTTATAGGAAACAAAAACGGTCGTGTGACACATGTCGCCATGTATCTTAATGACGGAAAATTTATCCACAGTTCCGGCCGTGTGAAGTTGAACAGTATGAATCCGAAAGATGATAATTTTATAGACTATACCTATCTGTCAATGTCGCGTATCAATGGAGAAATTGGAACAAAAGGTATTGTCAAAGTAAAAGAACATCCCTGGTATTTTTAGAATATTCGAAAAATAACATAAAACTATGGACCGAAGAAAATTTTTAAAAGGAACGGCTCTTGGACTGCTGGCCGTTTCATCCCCGATTTCTATTTCTTGTGCAGGGGAGGCTACTCGTAAAACAGCAAAAAGCGGACATTTGAATTTGTCATTTAAACCATATGAACTGACATTGCGACATGCTTTTAATTTGGCTAAGAGCAGTCGTACAACTACTCCTGATGTACTTGTTCAGTTGGAATACGACGGAATTATTGGTTATGGCGAGGCTTCCATGCCGCCATATTTGGGAGAGTCAATAGAATCTGTAACAAAATTCTTGGGACAATTGGATTTAGCTCAATTTACAGATCCTTTCAGAATTGAAGAAATTTTGGCTTATGTTGATAGCGTTGCTCCGGACAATAGAGCGGCAAAGGCATCTGTCGATATTGCTTTACATGATTTGCTTGGCAAAATTATGGGGCAGCCATGGTATAAGATTTGGGGACTTTCTCCGGAAAAGGCTCCAAACACATCGTTTACTATCGGTATTGATACGGCCGAAGTTGTCCGTCAAAAGGTTGATGAGGCGGCTCCTTATAAAGTGCTGAAAGTAAAGATGGGTTTGGATAACGATAAGGAATTGGTTGAAATTATCCGCTCAAAAACCGATCGTCCGATTTGTGTTGATGCTAACCAGGGTTGGAATAGCAAGGAACAGGCATTGGAGATGTGTCATTGGTTGAAAGAGCGCAACTGTCTGTTTGTTGAACAGCCGTTCCCGAAAGAAATGATTGACGAAACTGCATGGTTGAAAGAACGTTCTCCTCTGCCGATTATTGCAGATGAGTTTTTGCAGCGTCTGCCGGATGTGATGCGTGCCAAAGATGCTTACGACGGCATTAACATTAAGTTGATGAAGAGTACAGGTATGCACGAGGCATATAAGATGGCTGTTCTGGCGCGTTCATTAGGTATGAAAGTGATGTTGGGCTGTATGACAGAAACATCTTGCGCAATCAGTGCTGCGGCACAACTTTCTCCTATGGTGGATTGGGCTGACCTTGATGGAAATCTTTTGATTTCGAATGACTGTTTTGATGGTGTGAAAATCGTGGACGGTAAAGTCACATTGTATGATCTTCCGGGTATTGGAGTAAAACCGTTGTAACCGATATTCCGAAAAATATTAAAGGCCCGTATGAGTTCTGGCCTTTTTTGTTCCTTTAAAAAGTATATCCCGGCTGCAGTCTGTTTCTGTAGCCGGGATATATTGTTTTGCCGAATTAAAGTCAGGCAACAGGATTATCCTTTATGATTGAACGTGAAGCTCATGCCAAATAAAAGGTTGAATTTGGCATTATATAAAGGTATGCCTTCCTTCGAATATTTGAATGGTATATAGTCACTGCCAATAAAGAAATTGAATCCCTTAGGACAGAAATTCAACATAACACCCATTGATTGTCTAATGTTGGAGAAGTTCCCGTTTATCGTTGCGTTAAACCATGAGGTGGGGCGGAAATTGGCAGCAGCCATAACTTCTGACCATACAATCGGCATACCAAAACGTGTAGAAGACAAAAGACCGAAAGATATTTTGTTATTCAATATGCCATATTCTGCACCGACATTGAGGGTTGTTGTCAGTGTCTGGCTTTTGCTGACTTGCTGTTCTTGTGAGAAACGGGTCAGTCCTTTCAAATCTTCTTCAATTTGGTCGATTTCAGAATCAATTGAAGACTCGCCGGTTGTCGGATCTTCTCCTCCAATATTGGAGAATCCGTCAAATACGAATGGTTCCGGATTTGCCAACGCTTCTTCTCCTTTCCATGAAATAAAACCTATATCGGTAATTGCAGCAGATAGCGTGAGGTTGTCCAGCAATTTATAGGAAGCACCCAAGTCCAGACCTAAGCCGAATCCGTCAACACCAAATGATGTAGAGAAATTATCAATTTCTCCATTTTCTTTGAACTTCACGTTCATGCTGTTGGAAGAAAATATTTTTCCACTTTCTTTGATTTGCCATTTCTCTCCTGACATATAAACATTCAGGTTAGAAATTTCAGCATCTGTGTTTAAAATACCGGCAAGAACTTTCAGTTTGGCACCAACGCTCAGGCGATCGGTTATGTTTCTGCTGTGGCCAAGTGCGATTTCAGCGTAGTTGCTTGTGTTAACGCGTATATTATTGATGTCATATTCGGTCGGTGCTCCGTCAATTTGTCCGATTTTGGCAAATTCGAACAATTCGTAAGGCAGATAGGCTCCAACATTTGAACGTGTGCTGACGCTGAATGTATTAAAACCTCCCCACTGTGCAAAACCGAAAGACAAGATGTTTATGCGCAGGTCAAGCTCCATGATATTGTTCTTGTTGAGTTTGCCTAAAAACTCGTCCGGAGAAATGCTTGAATTCAGACCTGTAACCATTTCATCGTTTTGCGGAAAGAGGAAGCTTCCCAATCCGACATTGGAATTCATTCCCAGTTGAATACCGCCCAAAGCCGGGATATTGACATAGTTGAAGTCCGGTGCAAATGCCGGGTTCATATTCTGACGATAAGTCATATTCTCCAAGAAATAGGAGGAGTGTGCGCTTTGAGCAAACGCAGACAAAGATATTGGCAGTGTTACTGCTGCCAAAATATATTTAAGAATAGCTTTCATTGTTAGTTCTTGAACTGTTAAAATTCTACATTAATGCCGTTCGGCAATTTTGCATTCAGTTTAATCAACACGTATTGTGTCGGTTTAAGGATTGTTTGAGCTTCCTGCGTGTTGCCTTTGATGTTTAGGTCAACTTTATCCAGTTCTGCCAACGCGCCTTTTGTCTTTTCTTTAATGATGATGGTTGTTGTTTGTGTCGGGGCGTTGTCGTTTCCTGCTTCAATAATGATGTCTTGAGAAATTTCCAGACGGTCACTCATGTCAAGACCATTGAGGTCGTAAGGCGTTGCGTTTAATTGCAGACGCATTGGAATTGTATTTTCAATTTCCGCAGTGACAACCATTTCATTGATGTAGTCGGAAACATCGCTTAAATCCTTGTGAATATTGTCGATTGTTTCTGTGTAGTTGATTTGCGAATTTGGTCCAAAATCAAATGGGAGAGCAACATCATAACTTGCTTTGGTATCATATGCTTTGTTCAGTTCAAAGAAACTTACTTCAGTTTTTACGGTGTTGACTGAAGGTGTGATTTGAATACTGTTCGGAATTTGGTTGATCAGTTTGCCCAAGTTCTCGCAGAGAATCTTTTCGTAGCCATCAGGAGCAACAGCCGATGCGGAGTTAGTGATGTAGTATTTTGTAGTTTTTGGAGTGTTGAAATCAATTGCAGCCGGCACATTCACAGATAAATCTACCGTTTGGTTGATTTGTTGGTTTTCGCTGTTGAGTGCCACAAAGTTCAAATCAATTACAAACGGAACACCTGTCGGGTTCGTTATTTCAAATGTTGTTGCAACATTGTTGAGGTTGATTTGAGTGTTATCGTCTGTCAGCGCTTCCGGAATTTCTCCAAGACTGAGAACTTGGGAATCGATTGTGATGTCTGCATCAAAAATACCTTCAACGGAATTTACTTCAATTTCAGGTACATCGAAATAAGTTGTCAGTTGCAAATTCGTTTCTTTTCCGTTTGCTGTGCGGCGTGGAGAATTTTGAGGAGTGTCATAGAATTCACAGTAAAGTTCTCCGCTACAAACAACTTTTCCGCTCAATTCGATTTTCCCGTTTGAAATGCTTGCGGCAATGTCACGAATGGCAGAAATCGGGAGGTTGAGCGCAATTTCACCGGATGTAATTTCCTGATTAAGGACAATTGTATTGGTGTTATAGTCAAAAAAGTTAAGACCCGGTCCAAGTTCAATAAATTCAGGTAATTTCAGTTTGAAATTCCGCAATTCAGCTTTTTTCAATACATCGCTTGCTGGTATTGAACCTTGAGTCAGTACAAGTTTAATTGTAGATTCTACTGTTTCAAAATTTACGGAAATCAAATCGAGGATTTCTGATGGGATATCTTCAATACTGCTTATTTCCAATTCATAGTTCAAAGGAACTGTTATGCTGTTTGTTCCGGCAGCAGGTGCCAACTGGCGTGAAGTTCCTTGTTCCGTGTCGATGTCAACAACGACAGGTTCAGGAGTGATTCCTGTAATAGTAATGGGATCGACGCTTGGAATGTTAACATCCAAGGAACCGTTTTTTTGGATGGCATAGGCTCCATTTTCGTCAACCGTAATGTCGTCATTGGTTTCGATTACTTCGGATAATGTCAATTTATCAGTCTGTCCGACTGGAATAGACATTGAACCACCGATACTCATTTCCGTAGAAACACCTTTAGAAAGGTCATAATTTTCGTCACAGGCAACAAACCCTAATACTGATAATGATAAAGAGGTTAATAGAAAACTCCCTTTAAATAATCTATTAATCATAAAATGTATAAAATATATTAAACCAAAAAACTTCGCGAAGATACAAATAATTTGTCAAATACGAAAGAAAAACATTAATTTTCAATGGGTTTCAATAAAAAAAGCTGTTCCCGAATTGAAATGGGGAACAGCTTTGTATTAGTGGATGGTTATTATTATTTTAACCATTTGTCAAACCATTTGAAGAATTCATATTGCCACAGAAGTGCATTTTGTGGCTTCAAAATCCAGTGGTTTTCTTCCGGATATACAAGCATACGTGTCGGAATGCCTCTCAATTTGGCAGCATTGAAGGCCATCATGCCTTGCGATGCAAGAATACGGTAGTCTTTTTCTCCGACAGTAATCATGATTGGAGCTGTCCATTTGTCAACAAATTTGTGCGGTGAGTTGGCAAATGTGTTTTGGGCTGTCTTGTTGTTTTTGTCCCAGTAGGCACCGCCCATATCCCAGTTGGCGAACCACATTTCTTCCGTTTCAAGATATTGGGTTTCCATATTGAAAATTCCTGCATGAGCGAGAAGGGCTGCAAAGCGGTTTTCGTGATGACCTGCAAGCCAGTAAACTGAGAAACCTCCGTAGCTTGCGCCTGTTGCACCGATTTTGTTTTTGTCAACGTAGGGTTTTTGTGCCATATAGTCGACAGCAGCAAAATAGTCTTTCATGTTTTGGCCACCATAGTCGCCTGAAATCTGTGCATTCCATTCTGTTCCAAATCCCGGAAGACCGCGACGGTTCGGAGCGATTACAACGTATCCTTGTGATGCCATCAGACGGAAGTTCCAGCGGTAGCTCCAGAATTGGCTGACTGCCTGTTGTGGACCGCCCTGGCAGTAAAGAATGGCCGGATATTTTTTGTTCTTGTCAAAGTTTGGAGGGAGGATAACCCATGTCAACATTTCCTTTCCATCAGTAGTCGGAACCATATGTTTTTCTACAGTGACAGGTGCAAGTTGTGACAAAAGTTCAGTGTTGACATTTGTCAGTTGTTTGGCTTCGCCTTTTTCTACTGCGTAGATTTCATTAGGATAAAGAATTGAGTGGCGAAGTGCAATCAGTTTTTTGTCGTCAACCGGAACAACTGATTGATAGTCGCACATGTCATCTTGAACGGTAGTCACTTTCTTTGACTTTACGTCAATGCTGAAAATAGGAGATGGACCATGATAAGGAGCGATGAAGTAGATGGCTTTTCCGTTAGGATTCCATGTGATGGTATTTGCTGTGTAGTCCCAATCTGTTGTCAAGTCAGTTTTTTCGCCAGACTTCATGTCCATAACGAAAATGCGGTTTTTGTCGGATTCGTATCCGTCATGTTCCATAGACAGCCATGCCAGTTTGTCGCCTTTCGGAGAGAATACCGGGTTTGTGTCGTATCCCATCATGCCTTCCGTCAAGTTGGTTGTCTTTTTTGTAGCAAGGTCATACAGATACAGGTCAGAGTTTGTGGAAAGGGAATATTCCAAGCCTGTCTTTTTACGGGAAACGTATACGATTTGTTTTGAGTCGGGCGACCATGCCAATGACTCCATGCCTCCGAATGGTTTCATAGGAGCTTCATACGGTTCGCCTTCGAGTAAGTCGGTTACATTTGAAAGCTTTTCTCCGTCGAAATCAGCAACAAACGGATGAGGAATTTCGGATACCCATTCGTCCCAGTGCTTGTACATCAAATCGTCAACGATGTGTACGTTAGCCTTGTCGAGTTTTGGGTATATTTCCTGTGTCGTTTTTCCATATTGGACATTGCTGATGAATAGAACCTTCTTTTCGTCAGGAGAGAATGAGAAGCCGGAAAGTCCTTTTTCAACATTTGAGATTTGTTTGCGGTTTTTGCCGTCAGCATCCATAACGAACAGTTGCATGCCGTTCTCAGCTTTGGACAAGAATGCAATCTGCTTGCCTTCGTTAAACCATACGGCATTTACTTCCGGGTCATTGGTAAAGGTGAGTTGCACGGCATTTTTTCCGTCAATGTCCATTACCCAAAGTTCCTTGTTGCCTTTGTCGGCTTCGAGGTTGATGAATTCAAGATTGTAGAGAATCTTCTTTTTGTCGGGTGACAATTGCGGGTCACTTGCACGTCCGAATGCTTCAATCAATTCGGGTGTGAATTTGCCGTCTTCCACTTTGAAGTCGGGACGGCTGATAAGTGCATTTTGTTCGGCTGAAGCTGTTGTTCCTGCCGCCAAAATCGTAGCCATCATAAGTGAAGATTTTAAATAGTTCATGTTACTTCTTTTTTGTATTATTTGGTTTAAATGATTTGTTTTCTCTCTTGAACAGTTCATTCATCAAATCCTGACGGTTCATGCGAATGAGTGATTTTCTGATGTCCTGGGCGCATTCGGGTTTATACCAGAAGAAAAATTTGCGCTGGTTCTGCTTTTCTTCTTTTGTTCTTGCGGTATATACTTTCTCGAGCGTGTAAGGATGGTAGCCGGTGTAATAGATTTCCGATGCGACGGTCATTGGAGTCGGCGTGAAATCTTGAACCTGTTCGAGGTGGAAATTCAGTTTCTTTGTAATAACAGCGAGTTCTGCCATATCCTGTTCCGTGCAGGCCGGATGCGATGAAATGAAATAAGGAATCAGCTGCTGGCGAAGGTCATATTTGTGATTGATTTCGTCGAACAACTGTTTGAATTTGTAGAACAGGTCGAACGACGGCTTGCGCATACAGTTGAGCACGCGGTCGGACGTGTGTTCGGGAGCAACTTTCAGGCGTCCGGAAACATGTTTGATTATCAGCTCGCGGTTGTATTGCGCATTCGTCTGATTTACCCGTTCGTCGCTGTGCTTGGCCATCGACAGATCGTAGCGGACGCCGCTACCGATAAACGATTTTTTGACCTCCGGAAGAGCATCTACGGCATGATAAATATCCAACAGCGGAGCATGGTCGTTGTTCAGATTCTTGCATGGTTGCGGGTGCAGACAAGAAGGACGAACGCATTTCCGGCATTTGTCCAAATCTTTGCCATGCATCTGATACATGTTGGCCGAAGGGCCTCCCAAGTCGGAAATATATCCTTTGAAGTCTGCCATTTTTGCAATCTGTTCAACTTCTTTAAGAATAGATTGCTTGCTTCGTGACGCGATGAATTTTCCTTGGTGTGCTGAGATTGTACAAAAGGCACAGCCTCCGAAACAACCACGGTGCATGTTTACGGAATGGCGTATCATTTCGTAAGCCGGAATATGTTTTCCGTTATAGCGCGGGTGGGGCAGTCGGGTATATGGCAAGTCAAATGATGCGTCAATTTCTTCCGTGGTCATTGGCGGGTACATGGGGTTTACCTTTATGGCCTTTTTGCCGTGAACTTGCCAAAGCCGGTGCCTTTCCCAACGGTTGGACTCTATTTCTATATGCTTGAAATTTTCAGCTTGTTTCTTTTTGTCCGACAGACATTCTTCAAATGAATGAAGAACGATGTCAGTGCCAGCTGCTTGCGCGGCTTCTGCTGCGTTTGTGATAATCGCAGTTTGGGGAATGTCAGTGAGTTCATTCACTTTTTTCCCCGTTTCTAATTGTCGGGTAATTTCGACAATCGCTTTTTCTCCCATGCCATAGACAAGCAGGTCGGCATGTGCATCAAATAAGATAGAAGGACGGAGTTTGTCCTGCCAATAGTCGTAATGGGAGAGTCTGCGCAATGAGGCTTCAATACCACCGACGATTACCGGTACTTCCGGAAACAGCTTTTTGAGGATTTGTGAGTAGACAATTGTCGGATAATCCGGTCGGGCTCCGGCTCGACCGTTAGGCGTATAGGCGTCGTCACTTCGTTTGCGTCTTGCAGCAGTGTAGTGGTTGACCATCGAATCCATAGCGCCGGCGGAAATTCCAAAGAAAAGTCGGGGAGCTCCCAACTTCTTGAAATCACGTAAATCGTCCTGCCAGTTGGGTTGAGGAATAATGGCAACCCGGTAACCTTTTGATTCCAACACACGTCCTATGACAGCACATCCCATTGATGGATGGTCGATATAAGCATCGCCGGTAAATAATATTACGTCGATATAGTCCCAACCCAGTCGTTCTATTTCTTTTTTTGTGGTTGGAAGCCATAATTGCCGGTATGTTGTAGTCTTTTCTGTCATTTGTCTTTGTCTTTTAATAATAAATCTTCCATTCGGAGCATCTCATCGCGAAGTTGCGCTGCGGAGATGAAGTCCATATTTTTTGCCGCTTCAATCATTTCAGCCCTGACTTTCTCAATGGATTTCTTGAGTTCCGTTTCACTCATATAGGCGATAACCGGGTCGGCTGCAATGTTTTCTGTTTCGCTGAAATCCCTGTCGTAGGTAACGGCCTTCTTGGATGATTTTTGTTTTGGTTCGACTTTCTCTGTAGATTTCTTCTCCTGGCCAATGATTGGAGTTCGTGCCTTGACAATTGGTTGTGGCGTGATGCCGTGTTGTTCGTTATAGGCAAGCTGGATGCTTCTACGACGTTCTGTCTCTTCAATTGTCAGGCGCATGGAGTCGGTAATTTTGTCTGCATACATGATAACCGTTCCGTTGAGGTTTCGTGCGGCACGTCCTACTGTCTGAGTCAGCGAACGGTGGGAGCGCAGGAATCCTTCTTTGTCAGCATCAATGATAGCAACAAGCGATACTTCGGGAAGGTCGAGGCCTTCGCGGAGCAGGTTGACCCCAATCAGCACATCAATTTTTCCTTCACGCAAGTCGTCGAGAATTTGGATTCGGTCCATCGTGTCGACATCAGAATGGATATAAGCGCATGGAATATTCAGTTTTGTCAGATATGCTGACAACTCTTCCGCCATTCGTTTTGTGAGCGTCGTAACCAGAACGCGTTCGTTTCTCTCGATTCTTACGGTGATTTCTTCCAGCAAGTCGTCGATTTGTCCTTTTGAAGGACGAACAACAATTAGCGGGTCGAGCAATCCTGTCGGTCGGATCAGCTGTTCAACGATAATGCCTTCTGATTTGTTCAGCTCATAATCGGCTGGAGTGGCACTAACATATATGGTCTGATGTGTTGTCGCTTCAAATTCTTCAAATTTCAGCGGACGGTTGTCGATTGCTGCCGGAAGTCGGAAACCGTATTCCACAAGGTTCATTTTTCGGGAAATATCGCCGCCATACATAGCCCGAATTTGTGGAATGGTTACGTGACTTTCGTCGATGAACGTGATGAAGTCTTTCGGGAAATAATCGAGAAGACAATAAGGGCGAACGCCGGGCTCACGTCCGTCGAAATAGCGGGAATAGTTTTCGATGCCGGAGCAGTAACCCACTTCACGTATCATTTCCACATCGTAGGTCACTCTCTCGTACAAACGTTTGGCTTCTACGCTTCGGCCTTCGTTTCGGAACATTTCGACTTGTTTTCCCAAATCAATTTCGATTTGGCCGATAGCGGAGGCTGTTCTTTCTTTGGTGGCCACAAAAATGTTGGCAGGGAAAATTTTATAACCCTCCAAATGGTCTTCAACGACCATTGTATTCGGATTGATAGATGAAATGGATTCGATTTCATCTCCCCAGAAAATCACGCGGATGATGATTTCTTCATATCCCAGATAGATGTCGGTCGTGTCGCCTTTGACACGGAACTGTCCGCGTCCAAGGTCTATTTCGTTGCGTGAATACAGTGATTCAACAAGACGACGCAAGAATGCATTGCGGGCAATTTTTTGTCCTACTTTTATTTCAATGACATTGCTTTCAAAGTCGGCAGGGTTACCGACACCGTAAAGGCAGGAAACGGACGAAACCACAATAACGTCTCTTCTTCCGGACAGCAATGCGGTGGTTGCGGCCAGTCGCAGACGGTCGATTTCATCGTTAATCATCAAATCCTTTTCGATGTATTTGTCGGAAGAGGGAATGTAGGCTTCCGGCTGGTAGTAATCGTAATAGGAAACAAAGTAATGCACGGCATTATGGGGAAAGAAATTCTTGAATTCCGCATATAGTTGTGCCGCGAGGGTCTTGTTGTGGGAAAGAATCAGCGTAGGGCGGTTGAGCCGTTCAATGACATTTGCCATTGTAAATGTCTTTCCCGAACCGGTCACGCCTAAAAGTGTCTGATATTGAACGCCTTCATTTGCAGCCTTGCACAAGTCTTCTATGGCTTGCGGCTGGTCGCCTGTCGGCTGATATTTTGACTGTAATTCAAAGTTCATTCTGAATTTATGCTTTTACAAAGATGCGCATGCTATAATTTTACAAAGATACTTCATTTTCCAGTAGTGTCGTCGGTGTGCCGGACTTAATGTTTCTTAAATGTATGAATGAAAAAGCAGGCATACTCCGAGGAATATGCCTGCTTGTATGAGTTGGTTCAACGGTCTTATCTGGATTCTTTGAGGTTAATCAGATGCAAGTGCAGAACTTCGTTTCCATCTTTGTCGGTAAGTTTCATCTCTTTGTTGCTTATGCGGTGGATGAATTCCACTTTTTCTAATGCCACCAGCAGGTTCCTTTCAATTTTCATAGATTTTTCGTCGCACATTTTCTTTGTGGAAACGATGCTGTAAAATTGGATGAACCAGTCTTTGTTACGGTCTACACCTAACGTGCCGTTGATGATGTTGCATCCGGTGTCACCGTAAATTTTTGATTCGGGAACATCGATGATGAGTTTGATTTGCTTGTCGGAAACGTGGCGTCCTTCAATTGATGACACACCCCATGTGCCAGTCAACACGTCGGCATTATGGCGTTTCATGTGCAGGACCGTTTCTCCGGCAGCGTTTTTGATGTCCAGATAGTATAAGTCATCCTGGCGATAAACTGTGAAATTATCGGCTTCATTCAGGCCGTTCAATACGCAGCGCTCGTCCGAAATGCCGTCGCAAAACTTCATTGTCGTGATGACATTGTCAAACTTGATTTTGTTTCCCGGTTGTACGGAGAAATTGCCGTTAACAATATTGCATCCGGTAAAGCCGTAAATTCGTCCTTCTCTGGCACTGAAGTCAATGTATGGACGTTCTTCCGTCTGTGACAGCTCGTTGCCGTTGGCACTGATGATAATCCATTCGCCTTTGACACGTTGCCGTTGGTCGGGTACGTTCTTTTTTTGACTGTCCTGTTCTGCCTCAACAGTTATCGGCTCTTCAATATATTCCACTTTCTTGGAAGACTGGGTCTTGCATGATGCAAAAGACATCATGAGCGCCGAAAGCAGTAATATTGTGATTTTTGTTTTCTTCATATTTTATGATTTGTGTTATTCGTCGATCCAATGTTTGCGGATAGGGTACTTCACAGGACGTATGAGCAGACGCAGGGAGGTGCTGTAGAACAGATATGCCCAAATCCAATTCACCATCACGTTTACTTTGTTTCGCATGCCAAGGATTGAAATCAGGTGGATAAACATCCATGTTGCCCAGGCCGGACGTCCGTACAGATAAGAGAACTTGAGGTCGCACACAGCTCTGTTTCGTCCGATGGTGGCCATTGAACCTTTATCGACATAGGCAAAAGGCTTGTCGGATGTTCCGTTGTTCAGCTGATTTGCCAAATAATTGGCCTGTTGGATTGCCACTTGCGCCACTTGTGGATATCCGTGAGGATATGCCGTGTCGCAGAGCATGGCAATGTCTCCGATTGCGTAAATGTTGTCATGTCCTTTGATTCTGAATTTCTCGTCAATGGTATAACGGTTACCACGCGCGAGCGCTTCAGGATTGATACCCTTGATGGCATTACCTGTGATACCGGCTGTCCATATCAGCGTTTCGCAGTAGATGTCTTCACCGTTGGACAGGTGAAGTATATTGTTTTCATAGGACTCCATCATGCAGTTCAAACGAGTCTCAATCATGAGGTGTCCCAAATATGTTTCAGCATCTTTTGATGCTCTTTCGCTCATTGTGCGTAGAAAACGGTCAGTTCCCTCAACGAGGATAACGCGAACATCGTCCTTGTCGATTTCCGGATACTCGCGTTTGAGGATATAACGTTTCATTTCCCCCAATGCACCGGCAATTTCCACTCCTGTCGGACCTCCTCCGACAACGACAAAGCTGAGAAGTTCTTTTTTACGTTTGCTGTCATTTGTGATACATGCTCTTTCCAGTCTGTCGAGGATTTCGTTTCTAAGGCGGATTGCTTCGGCTGTGGATTTCAGTGTATGTACTTTTTCCTTCAATTCCGGCATATTGAAGAAATTGTTGGTTGTACCAGTTGCGATGACAAGTTCATCGTAAGGAATTTCTTCGAACTGGGTGTAGACAATTTTCTTTTCGGGATCAATTCGTTGCACCATGCCGAAGCGGTATTTTGCATTTTTCATTTTTCTCATTTCACGACGAAATGGGAAGGAAATGCTGCTTGGCTCCAAACCTGATGATGCGATTTGGTAGAAAAGTGGGGGAAAACTGTGAAAATTATGTTTGTCCACTATGGTGACATTATATTTTTCTTTGTCCAGTTTCTTTGCGAGGTTGAGTCCTGCAAAACCACCTCCGATAATCACTACATTTTTTAAACAACCATTTTTCATTTTTACCTATACCTAAAATTGAATTAACAACAAAACTCGTTTTAAAAGTTTAAAATCTATCTTAAATGCTTTATTTCTCTGCAAAGATACGGAAAAATCCTATAATTTCTACTATTTTTGTGCCGTCAAGTTAAATTATGAATAGAATGTATCGATATATAAAAACCTTGTTGGTTTGTGTGTTTGCGTGTTTTAGTTTTGCTATGCCCGTAGCGGCGCAAATAAATACGGATCAAGTGATGATTATCGGGCGAAATGCCTTATATTTTGAAGATTATATTTTGTCCATCCAGTATTTCAATCAGGTAATCAAAGCCAAGCCATATTTGGCAGAACCTTATTTTTTTCGGGCAGTAGCCAAATTCTATTTGGAAGATTATCGCGGAGCGGAAAAGGATTGTGACTTGGCAATCGAGCGAAATCCGTTTATAGTCGACGCTTACCAGGTGAGGGGTATTTCCCGACAGGAATTGGGCAATGACAAGGGCGCTATAGAAGATTATAATCAGGGCTTGAAATATTTGCCGGAAAGTAAATTCTTTTTGATAAACAAGGCTGTGGCACAGCAAAAGATTGAGGATTACAAGGGTTCTGCCGAAACTTATGCTGTTCTGATACGTTTGTTCCCAAAGTTTGACAATGCTTATTTGGGGCGTGCGCAGTTGAATTTGTCGGTGGGCGACACGATTGCGGCATTGGACGATATTTCCAAGTGTATAGAAGTTAATGAAAACAATGCCGACGCGTTTGTCATGCGGGCTGATATCCTGATTAAAAAGGCTTCGGATTATGAAAAAGCATTGCAGGATATGAACAGTGCCATAAAGTTGGAGCCTAAAAAGGCAGATTATTTTGTGAATCGGGCTTTCTTGAAATATAATTTGGATGACTATTTCGGTGCGATGGCAGATTTTGACTATGCCATAGAACTGGATCCATCCAATGTTCCGGCGCGCTTTAACCGAGGATTGTTGCGAATGGAAGTGCAGGACGACAACAAGGCTATCGAGGACTTCTCGTATGTATTGGAGCGGGAGCCAGACAATTTTATGGCTCTGTATAACCGTGCAACGCTTTATCAGCAGACCCGTCAATATAAGTTGGCTATTGCTGACTACGACAAGGTTATCGAGCGTTATCCGAATTTGCCGATGGCATATTTTGCAAGAAGCGAAAGCAAGCGTTTGTCGGGCGACCGAAAAGGAGGAGAACAGGATTATTATAAGTCCAGAGAACTGCACGAAAAGCAGGCTGCACGTGAATATGCTGTGAATGAAGGGGACAAGTCGGAAGAAAAAGAAGAAACGCCGGAGGAAGTGATGAAGAAATTCAAGACGCTGATGACGGTTGAAAACGATAACGAGATAAAGCCTGAATATGACAATAAATACAGAGGAAAGGTGCAGAACTATAATGCACAGATTGAAATGCAGGATTCCTATATTTTGTCATATTTTGACAAGACTACGGATTTGCGTTCGGATGCGTATTACCAGAAAGAAGTTGACCAGATCAATTCCAGCCATTATTTGCGCGACCGCTTATATATAACTAATGTGAAGCCCAAATTGACAGAGGAACAGATTAACGTGCAGTTTGAATTGATTCGTCATTATTCGAGTTTGCTGATGTCTTCCGAGCCGCGTGCCATCGATTACTTTGGTAGGGCGATGAGTTCTATGATGGTGAAGGATTATGAGTCTGCTATCAATGACTTGACTGAAGCTGTACGCTTGAGTCCCCAATTCGTTTTAGGTTATTTTGCCCGTTCGGTAGCGCGTATGTGTCAGATGGAGGTAATGCGAGAGGGAAATACCGATGCAGAACTGACGTCTGCCTATTCTGCCCGTAAGGCTGAACGTGAAACCATCGGGGAACTGAAAGCCGCAAACGATCGATATATGGCAGAATCTGTGCTGAATGATTTGGATAAGGTGTTGGAAATGTCGCCAAATCAGATTTATGCCTATTTCAATAAAGGAAATATGTATTTGTCGTTCAACGACTATACGGCGGCTTTGGCTTGCTATACATCGGCCATCAATATTAAGGCGGATTTTGGTGAAGCATATTTTAATCGTGGTATGGTATATTTGCAGTTGGGCAACATAGAAAAAGGTGTGGCTGATTTGAGTAAGGCCGGCGAACTTGGTATTATGTCGTCCTACAATGTGCTAAAACGTATGAGACGTTAGCTATTAGTGAAAGTTTTTTTTTCAAAAAATGTAATAACTTCCAATATTTAACTAATTTTGCACTTGAATCTTGCGTTCGTTGTATTTATGCAAGAATTAAAAATAACAAACAGATATGAATATTAAATTTCCAGATGGAGCTATTAAGCAATATGAAGCTGGTGTAACACCGCTTCAAATTGCAGAAGGCATTAGCCCGCGATTTGCACAAGACGTGCTGGCTGCAACAATTGACGGTAATGAATGGGATTTGACTCGCCCAATCGAAAACGATGGTGAAATTCAGTTCTTCAAATGGGATTCACCGGAAGGCAAGCATGCATTCTGGCATACCTCAGCCCACCTGTTGGCAGAAGCACTGCAGGAATTGTATCCTGGAGTGAAGTTCGGCATCGGTCCGGCTATTGAGAACGGCTTTTACTATGACATTGATCCGGGAGAACATTCAATAACCAGCGCTGACTTTGCTAAGATTGAAGCAAAGATGGCAGAACTGGCTTCTCGCAAGGAGGCTGTTGTGCGTAAGGACATTTCAAAGGACGATGCTTTGAAGATGTTCGGCGACAGAGGTGAAACATACAAATGTGAGCTGATCAGTGAATTGGAAGATGGCCACATTACAACATATACTCAGGGAGCATTTACAGATTTGTGTAGAGGTCCGCATATCCCTAACACTGGCGTTATCAAGGCAGTGAAGATTCTTTCTCTTGCCGGTGCATATTGGCGCGGTGACGAAAAACGCAATCAGTTGGTTCGCGTTTACGGTATCTCTTTCCCGAAAAAGAAGATGCTTGACGAGTATTTGCAGATGCTTGAAGAAGCGAAAAAACGTGACCACAGAAAGATCGGTAAGGAAATGGAACTTTACATGTTCTCTGAAACAGTAGGTAAGGGACTTCCATTGTGGTTGCCGAAAGGAACTGAACTTCGTCTCCGTCTGCAGGAATTCTTGCGTAAAATCCAAAGAAGATACGATTATAAGGAAGTAATGACTCCGCCGATTGGTAACAAGATGTTGTATGTAACATCCGGTCACTATGCAAAATACGGTAAGGATTCATTCCAGCCAATCCATACTCCGGAAGAAGGCGAAGAATACTTCTTGAAACCGATGAACTGTCCTCACCACTGTGAGATTTTCAAAAATACACCGCATTCATATCGTGACCTTCCTTTGCGTCTGGCTGAATTCGGAACTGTTTGCCGTTACGAACAGAGCGGTGAGCTTCACGGTTTGACTCGTGTCCGCAGCTTTACTCAGGATGATGCCCATATCTTCTGTCGTCCGGACCAGGTGAAGGATGAATTCTTGCGCGTAATGGATATTATTTCCATTGTATTCCGCTCGATGAAATTTGAAAACTTTGAAGCTCAGATTTCTTTGCGTGACAAAGTTAATCGTGAAAAGTACATCGGTTCAGAGGAAAACTGGGAAAAGGCAGAACAGGCTATCATTGAAGCTTGTCAGGAAAAAGGTCTTCCTGCACGTATTGAGTATGGTGAAGCTGCTTTCTACGGCCCGAAACTTGACTTTATGGTGAAGGATGCTATCGGTCGTCGTTGGCAGTTGGGTACTATCCAGGTTGACTACAACCTTCCGGAACGTTTCGATTTGGAATATACAGGTTCAGACAACCAGAAACACCGTCCGGTAATGATTCACCGTGCACCGTTCGGCTCAATGGAACGTTTCGTGGCTGTGCTTCTTGAACACACTGCAGGAAATCTTCCAATCTGGATTGCTCCGGAACAGGCCGTAATCCTTCCGATCAGTGAGAAGTTTAATGACTATGCCGATAAGGTTCGTCTGATTCTTGCTGAAAAGGGAATCCGTGCGACGGTTGACAACCGAAACGAGAAAATCGGTAAGAAAATACGTGACAATGAGTTGAAACGTATCCCTTATATGCTCGTTGTCGGTGAAAAAGAAGTTAATAATGAAGAAATTTCTGTAAGAAAACAAGGCGAAGGTGATAAAGGTTCAATAAAAATTACTACCTTTGCCGAGAATTTCGCTCGAGAAATAGAGGAAATGACCAAATATTAAAAACAATTAATGGCAAAAACACCACTTGGAACGGGACCAAAGCCCAATGCTGTCCCTCAAAAAAAAGACAATAAAGGCGCAAAAGACGCTTATGTTATAAATGAACATATCCGTGCACGCGAAGTGCGTCTGGTAGGTGATAATGTTGAGCAGGGAGTTTATACGCTTCAAGAAGCTCTTCGTATTGCGGAAGAGCAGGAACTTGATTTGATTGAAATTTCTCCTAATGCCGAGCCTCCAGTATGCAGGGTTCTTGACTATCAAAAATTCCTGTATCAGCAGAAAAAGCGTCAGAAGGAACAGAAAGCAAAGTCTACCAAGGTTGTCGTTAAGGAGATCCGTTTCGGACCTCAGACAGATGACCATGACTACAACTTTAAGTTGAAGCATGCTATCGGATTCTTGAAAGAGGGAGCTAAGGTGAAAGCCTATGTGTTCTTCAAGGGGCGTTCCATTTTGTTCAAGGAGCAGGGTGAAGTCCTGTTGCTGCGCTTTGCCAACGACTTGGAAGAGTATGGTAAAGTTGAACAAATGCCAGTGTTGGAAGGAAAGCGCATGATCATCATGCTTACTCCTAAAAAATCAAAATAAAAGAGCTTTATTTAAGCATATATAAATCAATAGTAATTTAAAAACAAAAAGAAATGCCAAAGGTTAAGACTAATTCCGGTGCCAAAAAGAGGTTCGCCCTTACCGGATCAGGAAAAATTAAGAGAAAACATGCTTACAAAAGTCACATCTTGACAAAGAAGACTAAAAAGCAGAAAAGAAACCTCGGTCACTTTACTACATTGACTGCTGCCGACGTTCGCAACGTGCGTGATCTTTTAGCAATCAGATAATAAAGTACGGTTTTTGACTTTTAATTACAGAGATTTTATTAGCAATTTTTTATTAACCGAATGTGTAGCTATTAAGTGCGTAACAGCCGCTAGCATTCAAAAAACAGAAAGAAAATGCCTAGATCAGTAAATCACGTAGCATCAAGAGCTAAGAGAAAGAAAATTTTGAAACTTACGAGAGGTTATTACGGATGTCGTAAGAATGTGTGGACAGTTGCCAAGAATACTTGGGAAAAAGGTCTTACATATGCATACCGCGATCGTAAGAACAAAAAACGTAATTTCCGCGCATTGTGGATTCAACGTATCAATGCTGCAGCTCGTCTCGAAGACCTTTCTTACTCTAAGTTGATGGGTCTTATCCACAAAGCTGGCATCCAAATTAACCGTAAAGTCCTTGCTGACCTTGCAGTTAACAATCCGGCTGCCTTCAAAGCTATTGTTGACAAGGTAAAGAATGCTTAATATAAGCAATTTTAAAAACAAGAAAAGCCTCTTTTTTGAGGCTTTTTTTGTGTCCAAAATTTGCAAATATCCAATAGTATGGCTATATTTGCATTAGAGAAAGATATCCCACATCAAAGCAGATTGGGAAACTCATCAAATTTTATGAAATGCCGAGACATATTTCTTTCTCTAATGGCGGGCCTCGTTCCTTTGGGAAGTCGAAAGACCGGAGGATTACAAAGGAGGGAGAAAACTCAAATCCTGTTTTTCGGAGTTTCAGCACGCTCTTTGATGTGGATTATATAAATGGTAGAGTGTAAAAGCTCTACCATTATTTTTTTTGATTATGGAGAATTCATTGGTTACTTATGCACTGTTGTGTTTTACGTCATTTTTCACGTTGACGAATCCCTTGGGTATCATGCCTGTGTTCTTGACCATGACACAAAATTTCGATGAAGCCGAGCGTCGTCGGATAGTCAAGAAGGCAAGTTTTGTGGCTTTTCTGATACTTGTTTCGTTTACAATTTTCGGACAATTCTTGTTTAAGTTTTTTGGAATGTCGACTAATGGCTTCCGTATAGCCGGCGGTATCATCATGTTTAAGATTGGATATGACATGCTGCAGGCTAAATTTACAAGAGTGAAGCTGGCTGCATCCGAGATTCGCGATTATGCCAATGATATATCGATTACACCTTTGGCTATTCCGATGATTTGCGGTCCCGGAGCGATTGCCAACGGTATTGTGATGATGGAGGATGCCGTTACAGCAGCGCATAAATTGGTGCTTATCGGGGTTATCGCTATCATCTTTTTGATTACATATGTGACACTGAGAGCGTCAACAAGGCTGATTGCTATTCTTGGTGATACCGGAAACAATGTGATGATGCGCTTGATGGGACTGATTCTGATGGTAATTGCCATCGAATGCCTGGTAAGTGGTGTAAAGCCGATATGTATTGATATTATTCAATCGGCAATCTGAAAAAAGAGTTTTGACTAAACATTTATTTTAATCGATTGTTATACATGAAAAACCTTAGTGTATGAAACCATTGCATATTATTTTGGCTGTAGTTGGCGGCGCAATTGCCGGAGCAGCCGTAGGATTGCTTTTCGCCCCGGAAAAAGGAGCGGACACTCGTTCGAAATTGGCAGAATATTTGAAATCAAAGAAACTCAAATTGAAAGCTGAACAACTGGATGAGCTGAGTGATGAAATTTCTAAAGAGTTGAAACTTTAAAACTGACAGACTATGAACAAGACATTGGGATTGATTTCCGCATTTGTCGGCGGAGCTGTTATTGGCGGTGCCGTTGCATTGCTTTTTGCACCGGAAAAGGGTGCTGACACTCGTGCGAGAATTAAGGCTTTGCTGAAGTCAAAAGGCATTGATTTTACGGACGATGAAGTGGAGCAGCTTGTAGAGAAAATTACAGAAGACGCTGAAGTTTAGTAATAAAAATAGAACTCGAAAGGCAACTTTGTCTGCAAGGTTTGTCTTTCGGGTTTTTTGTTGAATTATGGAAGAAGAAAAGTCAACAGGGCAGAACGTTTGGTCGGAGGTGAAGAAATATGGACTTCTTCATCTTGATTATGCACGGTTAATTTGTATTGAGAAGCTTTCCATATTGCTGTCAATGATGGCATTGTTCGGCATTGTGTCGGCACTGGCTGTTGTAGCTCTGTTTTACTTGGGAGCATCGCTGCAAGTGGTTTTGGCCGGACTTGTTGGAGGGGCATGGTCCTATGTTCTGATTGCCGGATTTTTCCTCGTAATTGTGTGTATAGTTATACTGTTCAGAAAGGCGCTGATATTTAATCCGATAACCCGGTTCGTTTCACGCTTGTTAATCGATAAAAAATAAAGATATGAAGGAGAATGCGACGGAAGTGAACGGTGTGCCGGAATGGAAGGGATACACGTTGGAGGAATTGCAGTATCAAAAGGCATTGGTGCTGGTCAGGATGGAAATGCAAAAAGAACGACTTTCCGGGTTAAAACAGCAACTGGTGAACGGTTCGATGGCAAATATGATTTCCCGTCTATGGGGGCAGTATTCGGCTAATAAGAATATCGTTCAGTATGCTATCGCCGGTTTTAAGATGTTTCAGGTGGTGCGGAAAGTGATTAGAAGCTTTAAAAAATAAGAAGAGAGCGAAATTTTTGGTCGCTCTCTTCTTGTTTTATATGTAGGGATTGTGTTCCAGCTCAAAGCCGATGGAAGTTTCACCTCCATGTCCCGGATAGACGATAGTTTCCGGAGGAAGCTTGAACAGCCTTTGTTCTATGCTGTTGATGAGTTCGTTGAAGTTTCCTCCTGGAAGGTCGGTTCGTCCGATGCTCATTTGAAAGAGGGCATCTCCGGTCAGCACAAATGAAGATGTTGCGGAATAGAGTGCTATGTGGCCTTTTGTGTGGCCGGGTACGTAAAGCACTTGAAGCTTTTCGTCGCCAACGTTGATTTCGCTATTGTCGGCAAGGTGTTTTCCAACGGCTATGTTTTTGCCGTGAAAAGGGATGCCAAACATTTGTGCCTGTGTTGTCAGTCGTTCTGCCAGATAGTTGTCGGTTTCGTTGCATTCGCATACAAGTCCGTATTTTTCCATTATATGGCCGTTGCCAATCGCATGGTCGATATGCATGTGCGTATTGACAAGGTGGGTAAGTTTTAAGCCTTTCTCTGCGATAAACTTGTCAACTGCATCATTTTCTGCAGCACTTGACATTCCCGGGTCAACAATGGCGGCTTCTTTGGTGCTGTCGTCCCATAAAATATAGGTGTTTTCGCCGAATGGATTAAATACAAATCTGCTTACATTCATAGTCTGCTGAATTTAGATTTGGATGTAGACAACTTTTTTGGTTTTGAAAAACTCTTCTGAAAAGTAATCGCTGATATTGGCAGTAATCGAAGGCATTTTCACTTTGCCGATTTCTCCTTCCAGTTCGCCTCCTTTCAGGCAAATCAAGCCGTTGGGAATGCTGTTGATGCAGTCTTTTTTGATATTCTTCCGAATAAGAGGAATGAGGCTGTCCAATTGCATCACGGCACGCGATACCACGAAATCGAATTTTTCTTTTACTTCGGCTACGTCGCCATGTTGGAAAGTGACGTTTGTCAGTCCGATTTGGGCGGCAATGTCGGTTGCTACCTTTATTTTCTTTCCAGTCCTATCAACAAGATGGAACTTGCATTCGGGAAACATGATGGCTAACGGTATGCCTGGAAATCCACCGCCGGTGCCCATGTCGAGAATTGTGCTTCCGGGTTTGAAGTCGGTGAATTTAGCGATACTTAGCGAATGAAGTATGTGGTTGGTATATAAGTTCTCGATGTCTTTTCGTGAAATGACATTGATTTTTTCGTTCCATTCCGGATAGAGTCGGCCCAAAGCTTTGAACTGTTCAATTTGTTGGGCTGTAAGATGGGGGAAATATTTGATGATTTCTTCCATTTATGTTGATGTTACAAGTTGTTAACCAAATTCGGATCCTTCAGATATGCTTCGATGTCTGAAAAATTGAGCTCTATTTTCGTTTCGCCAAGAGCAAAGCAGGCGATTTCGTAGGGCTCGTAGACAAAGATAATGCTTTTGGGCGTAAGATAAAAGTTGTTGGTCACTGAAAGGTTTTCAATGTTGAAATATCCCAGTTCGAACAGTTGCGACGGCGATTTGATGTCTTCCTGCTTTAACAGTTGCTGTTTCAGCAGTTCGTTGACCTCGCTTTGGTATTCACTGCGGATTAAGTCGGTAGTCGAAATCCGTGTCATTTTGTCAAGGTCGAATGTGTAATACTTGTTTGTTTGAATGGTCGGTTTGCCGTTCTTTCGCATTTCTGAAGCCTTGCGGAAACAGATGAGCCCGTTGCCGTTGTAGGCGACATTTATCTTTTGGCAGATATCAAGCCGAAGAGTCGGAGAGTAGTCGTCTTTGTCCGTTTCTTCTATCTGTTCGTTGGCTGGAGGCATTTTGTAGGCTTCCAGTATGTCGTGTGAATATTGATGTATTTTCTTTTTTATGTCAATGCTGTCAGTTTCCTGAATATTTAATATATGTTGGGCGAAAAGAGATTGTATGCCATCTGAATTTTGCTTATCTTTGTAGAATGTTGGATACACTATGTCGGCTTTGACGGTGATAGTGCTTTGGGCAATGTCCTTAATGGAGTCTGCGCAGGAAATGGAGTCCAATTGTGGGAGAGTATTGTCCCTTTGACTGGAGGTTCCTGACGGATTAGAACATCCATAAAGTGAAAAAATGGCAACTGCTATACTGATTAGCCGAGAGTTAAAGAAATAGTTCATTTTTATGAATTAGATTTCGTTGAACAACAAAAAATAGAATTATAACAACAAAAAATATTGCAGTCCAATTCTGAATGTAAAGATATGATAAAAATAGGAAAAACCAATAATCTGAAGGTTGTAAAAAAAGTTGATTTCGGTTTATATCTTGATGGCGGTGAGTCGGGAGAGATTCTATTGCCCAAGAGATATGTCGACGAATCGATGGAAGTCGGTGATGAACTTGACGTATTCATATATTGTGATTCGGAGGACAGACTTGTGGCTACAACCGAGAAACCGCTGATTGAAGTCGGAGAGTTCGGTCTGCTGAAGGCTGTTGAAGTCAATCGTGTCGGAGCATTTATGGAGTGGGGGCTGCAGAAGGATTTGCTGGTGCCATTCCGTGAACAGAGTCAGGAAATCCGTGTTGGCGGAAGCTATGTGGTATATGCGTTTCTTGATAATGCGACAAAACGTATCGTTGGTTCTACCAAATTAAATAAATACGTAGGAAACCGTATTCCCCGTTATTCGGAAGGCGACACTGTAGATATATTGGCAGTGCATAAGACGGATTTGGGATATAAGGTAATTGTCGACAATCTGTTTTGGGGCATGATTTATAATAATGATTTGTTTGATCCGCTGTCTCCCGGAGACAGAATCCCCGCATATGTCAAAACTGTCCGTGAAGACGGTAAAATTGATGTAACATTGCGTGAGCGTGGCGGTGAACGGGTATTTCAGTTGGCTAATCGTATCATGGGATATCTGCGTGAAGCCGGCGGTGGAATGACCTTGTCCGACTCCAGTTCACCTGACGAGATTAAGGCTGTTTTCCAATGCAGTAAAAAAGATTTTAAAAAGGCGCTGGGTTACCTGTACAAGAAAGGCAAGATTCTGATAGCGGACGGTGGAGTGACTTTGTCACCTTCCGACAGTCGGAAAAAATAATATATCTGCTTTTCGACTGATTTATTTTTATTATTTTTGTATCAGATAAAAAACTTAACGATATATGAAATTTACAATTCAAAGCAAGACGTTGCTAACGCATTTGTCAGCTGTTAGTAAGGTGGTTAACACAAAAAGCACGATTTCAATTCTTGAAAACTTTTTGTTTACGTTGAAAAATGGCGTGCTTATTGTAACAGGAACTGACCAGGAAAATACGATAACAACCCGTATCGAGCTTTTGCAAAGTGAGGGTGAGGGGTCGTTTGCTGTGAATGTTAAGAAAATGCTTGAACTTCTGAAGGAACTTCCTGACCAGGGATTTACTTTTGAAGTGAACGACAATACGTTTGAAATCAATATTCATTACCTCAACGGTGAATATAAGTTTGTCGGAATCGACGGACGCGAATATCCTCAAAAAGAACAAATGGTGGAGGATACATTGGAAATGCATATTCCGGCAGAGGAAATTACGAAGAGTCTTGAAAAAACAGTGTTTGCTGTTGGAACAGACCCTCTTCGTCCGGTTATGACCGGGGTGCTATGGGATATCAAGCCGGATGAAATCCGATTTGTTGCTTCCGATACTCACAAACTTGTCCGCTATGTGAACAATCGTGTCGCTACCGGTTACACAAGTTCCTTTATCATGCCTGCCAAGCCTGCCAACGTGCTGCTGGGTATCCTGTCAAAAGAAGAAGAAAACGTCAAAGTGGTTCTTGGAACAAAGACAGTGTCATTCGAAACAGATGCTTATACGTTGACAACACAACAAATCAATGGAAAATATCCGGATTACAATGCTGTAATTCCGCGCAACAATCCGTATGAAGTGACAGTTGACCGTGCTATGTTGTTGACGGCAATCCGTCGTGTGGCAATTTTTGCGGCAGTGGGTGGTTTGGTTAGCCTTGAAATTACCAATAATCAGATTATGATTCGTGTTCAGGATGTCAAGGATTCAACTTCAGCAGAAGAAATCGTAAGCTGCGAATATTCAGGTGACAGAATTGTAATCGGATTCAATAAGGATAAAATCATTGAAGTGTTGAGCAACATTTCTGTCGACAACATTTATTTCAAGGTTTCAGATCCGGCAAGACCAGGTTTGTTTGTTCCAGTTGAACAGGCAGAGAACGAGGATTGGATTGGACTGTTGATGCCGATGATGGTTGCAAATAGCTAAGGGTATGGAATTGAATCTAAGAAATCCGCTGATATTTTTTGACCTTGAAACGACAGGCGTAAATATCACGAAGGATAGAATTGTTGAAATATCCTATATCAAGGTTTTTCCTAATGGACAGGAACAGGAAAAGACTATCCGTGTAAATCCAGGTATGCCGATTCCTCCAGAAGCTACTGCCATCCACCATATTACGGATGAGGATGTGAAGGACAAGCCACTGTTCAAAGACATAGCCAAAGATTTGAGCCATGTTTTTGAGGGATGTGACATTGCCGGTTTCAACAGCAATCGTTTTGATATTCCATTGCTGATGGAAGAGTTTCTACGTGCCGGAGTAAACTTTGATATTTCCAAAAGAAAGTTTATCGACATTCAAACGATATTCCATAAGATGGAGCAACGCACGCTGGTAGCAGCCTACAAGTTCTATTGTAATAAGGATTTGAATGATGCCCATTCCGCATCGGCTGATACTCGTGCCACGTATGAAGTGCTGAAAGCACAGCTTGACCGTTATTCGTCGTTGGAAAATGACGTTGACTATTTGTCGAAATTTTCTTCACAGAACCGCAACGTGGATTTGGCCGGAAGAATTGTTCTTAACGACCAGAATGTGGAAGTGTTCAATTTCGGAAAATACAAAGGTCAGCCTGTAGAGGAAGTGCTTCGTCGTGACATCGGTTATTTCGGTTGGATGATGCAGGGTGATTTCCCGCAAAATACGAAAAACGTATTGACAAATATTAAATTGAGAATGAAATAATGCTCAAAGGCAAACATATTATATTGGGTATATCGGGGGGGATTGCCGCCTATAAGGCGGTAAGCCTCCTTCGATTGTTTGTAAAGGCTGGTGCTGACGTGCAAGTTGTCATCACTCCGGCTGGAAAAGAATTTATTACTCCGGTAACACTGTCGGCACTTAGTGGTCATCCCGTAATCAGTGAGTTTTTTACGGCAAACACGGGTTCGTGGAACAGTCATGTTGATTTGGGGTTGTGGGCAGATGCTGTAGTCATAGCTCCAGCCACGGCTTCCACAATTGCCAAAATGGCCAATGGTGTGGCTGATAATATGCTGATTACTACCTATCTGTCGGCGAAAGCTCCGGTGTTTATTGCTCCGGCAATGGATTTGGATATGTTTGCTCATCCGTCAACTCAGCGTAACTTGGATTGGCTGAGAAGTTACGGTAACCATATCATTGAGCCTGCATCCGGTGAATTGGCGAGCCATTTGATTGGAAAGGGCAGAATGGAAGAACCGGAACAGATTTTCAAAGTCGTGGCCGACTTCCTGACTCGTCGTAAAGATATGGAGGGAAAGAAAGTGATGATTACGGCAGGGCCAACTTATGAAAAAATCGACCCTGTCCGTTTCATCGGAAACTATTCTTCCGGCAAAATGGGCTATGCTTTGGCGGAGGAATGTGCGGAACGCGGAGCTGAAGTTGTGCTGATTAGCGGTCCGGTGTCAATCAAGGCGCATCATCCGTCGATTAATGTTGTGTCAGTAGAATCTGCACAGCAGATGCACGATGCGGCATTGTCGGCTTTTGCTGATTCCGATGCAGCCATCATGTGTGCGGCTGTGGCTGACTATGCACCGGTTGTGGTGGCGGAGAAAAAAATCAAGCGGGAAAAGGATGATATTCCTGTCATTGAATTGAAGAAAAATCCGGACATTGCGGCGGCATTAGGCAAAATTAAAAAGCCGGGACAAATGTTGGTCGGCTTTGCATTGGAAACTGACAATGAAATGGCAAATGCCCAATCAAAGCTCGAGCGGAAAAATCTGGATATGATAGTGCTGAACTCGTTGGCCGACAAACAGGCCGGTTTCGGCGTTGATACCAATAAGGTGACTATCATAGAAAAGGATGGTACGGTTCATTCTTATGAGGTGAAGCCTAAAAAAGAAGTGGCGGCAGATATTGTAGACTTGATAACTGCAAAGCAAAATGAAGGCTCAGCGTCTTAATTGGTTTCGAGCTATGATCTTGTTGGTCATGCTGGTGTTGTGCCCACTGTTTATGCGGGCACAGGAACTGAATTGTTCTGTAGAAGTCAATACGGACAAGATTGCCGGTACGGATAAAGACGTGTTTACGACGTTGCAGTCGGCTATCACCGAGTATATGAACAACACTCAGTGGGGAAACGCCCAATTTCTTGCCAATGAACGTATAGAATGTAAATTGTTCCTGACTGTGAACAGTTATGAAGGAACGACAATGAAATGCGATTTGCAGGTGCAGTCATTACGACCTGTGTATAATAGTTCATACACCACGACCTTGATTAATTTTAAGGATACTAACGTGGAGTTTGACTATCAGGAAAATGAACCGTTGATTTATTCCGAGAATACAATGGAAAGCAATTTGACTGCAATTCTCAATTTCTATGCGTTTTTGATTCTTGCCGTTGACTTCGACAGTTTTTCTCCGAATGGAGGTGACCTTTATTTTGAAAAAGCTAACAATGTCGTGACGATGGCCCAAAGTTCGGGTGAAAGCGGTTGGAAAGCATTTGAAGACAATAAGAACCGCAGCGCCGTGTTGAGTGCCTTTACCGACAAGGCTACCAGTTCTATCCGTACGCTTATGTACAACTATCACCGTAAGGGATTGGATGAAATGGTGCTGAGTCCGGATAAAGGAAAAGCTGTTATCACAGAATCGTTGGGCATCCTGAAGTCTATTTACGACGTTGCGCCGATGTCGGTCGTGCTTTCAATGTTCAAGGATGCGAAACTCGACGAATTGGTTAATGTCTACTC
Source organism: uncultured Porphyromonadaceae bacterium (assembly GCA_900544305.1). Classification (GTDB taxonomy): domain Bacteria; phylum Bacteroidota; class Bacteroidia; order Bacteroidales; family Muribaculaceae; genus Limisoma. Next base: position 14,623 of record UQUV01000010.1, on the reverse strand, counting down.
AAAATCCAATGTAAGCGAACGTCAGGCAGTGTATGAATTGCTGTATCCTTTGTATCCGACAGAAGGGCAACGGTTGAATCAAATTAAAGAGGAATCTCAAAATAATTAAGTATGCTGAAACGGTTGGTTATTTCCAATTATGCGTTGATTGACTCCATTGAATTGGATTTGCACGAGGGACTGTCGATAATAACCGGTGAAACGGGTGCCGGCAAGTCAATTATCCTCGGTGCTTTGTCTTTGCTGTTGGGGCAGCGTGCTGATTTGAAAATTATACGCAACGCAGAGAAAAAGTCTGTCATTGAGGCGGTTTTCGATATTGAAAACTATGCTTTGCAGGATTTCTTTGTTGCGAATGATATAGAATACATTCCGGAAGAATGTATATTGCGCCGGGAGATTTATCCAAACGGCCGTTCCCGGGCGTTTATCAACGATACCCCTGTCAACTTAAATCTGCTGTCTGATTTGTCGCAGCATTTGATTGACATCCACTCGCAGCATAGCAATGCCTTGTTGTTGGAGTCGGGATACCAGTTGGAGGTATTGGATAATATTTCAGGGAACAAACAGATAAAGGAAGTTTATAATGCTTCTTTCAAAACTTATACGGCCGCTTGTCGGAAATTGGCTGAAACTCGGAAACGAATTGAGGCCAACCGACGTGATGAAGACTTTTTGAGGTTTCAGATGCGCCAGTTTGCTGATTTGAAATTGCAGGAGGGCGAACAGACGGAGCTTGAAAAAGAACTTAATGTACTGTCAAATATTTCGGAAATCAAATCCAGTCTTTGGGAGGTTTGCTCTTGTTTGAGTGACGGTCAAAATTCTGTGGTTTCACAGTTGTCGACAGTCGGACATCGCTTGGATGCTTTGGCTGGTTTGTATGAAGAGTCGGGTGGTTTGTCCGAAAGAATCCAGTCCATGCTTATCGAGGCAAAGGATATTTATGATACTGTTTCAAGAAAAGTTGAGTCATTAAACGATGACCCTGCCGAGTTGGAGCGTGTGGAAGACCGCTTGAATGCCATTTATTCATTGCAGCAAAAATATCATGTCAATACGTTGGAGGAGTTGCTTGAAATTCAGCGTGGAATTGAAAAGTCGCTGTCGGAAATCGAATCTTCGGACAATGAAATTGATGAACTGGAGAACGCTGTCGAGACGGAAAAGATAAAAATGGCAAAAGTGGCTGACGAACTAAGTGCAACAAGAAAGCAGGCAGCCGAAAATTTTGCTAATAAGATTTGTGAGGTGGCACGCCCGTTGGGATTGGCAAATATCCGTTGCGAAATTGCATTTGACAAAATTCCCTATGACCGGAACGGTCAGGACAAAGTGGCCTTCTTATTTGCGTTTAATAAAAATCAGCAACCGATGCCGATTGAGAAGACAGCATCGGGCGGTGAGATTTCCCGTTTGATGTTAAGCATCAAAACTATTATTGCAGAAAGCATGCAGCTTCCGTCGATAATTTTTGATGAAGTGGATACCGGTGTTTCTGGAGAAGTCGCAAATAAAATTGGAGAAATGATGCAGCGCATTGGAGAACGGATTCAGGTGATAACCATCACTCATTTGCCACAGGTGGCCGCTTTGGGAGCGCATCATTATAAAGTGTTTAAAAAAGATGAAGAGCATACGACGGTAACTCATATTGAAGAGTTGAACAAGGACGGAAGAATTCGGGAAATAGCCGGAATGCTCAGTGGTTCAACCATTGATGACGCTGCCGTTAATAATGCTAAATCACTATTGAAATATACAGTGTAGAATATGAAAACAAATGATTATATATTTGGCTTGCGTGCAGTCATTGAGGCGATAAAAGCCGGAAAAGACATTGACAAGGTGCTGATTAAGAAAGATATCAGTGGTGACCTGGTGGCAGAACTGTTTCAAGTGATAAAGGAATACGGTGTGGTTTCGCAGCGTGTGCCGGTAGAGTGTATTAACCGAATCACGCAGAAAAATCATCAGGGGGTTGTGGCTTTCCTTTCTCCGGTGGCCTATCACAATCTCGACGACTTGATTCCTTCTCTATTCGAAGCCGGAAAGTTGCCTTTTGTTGTGGCACTTGATGGAATTACGGATGTCCGGAATTTTGGGGCGATTGCCCGTACCTGTGAATGTTCCGGCGTTGATGCCATCATCATTCCCGAAAAGAATAGTGTCTCAGTAAACGCTGATGCTGTCAAGACATCGGCGGGTGCACTGCTACATATTCCGGTGGTGCGTGTGAAAAATCTGAACAAGGCAATCAAACAGTTGAAAGAGTCCGGACTGATGATTGTCGGTGCGACCGAAAAAGGCAGTAAAAATTATACGACGTTCGACTACACGGTTCCTACGGCTATTGTGATGGGAGCCGAGGACACTGGGATTTCCAATGAAAACCTGCGTGAATGTGACTATTTGGCCGCCATACCGATGTTCGGACAGATTAATTCGCTGAATGTGTCGGTTGCAGCCGGAATTCTTATATATGAAGTTGTCCGACAACGCTCTGATATTTGAAAAATTGAAGAAAAACGAATAACTTTGCAAGTCAAAAATAAAAACGTCTTTTGATATGATAAATCGAATCTTAATACGAATCAAAGTTGTCCAAATGGTTTACTCCTATTTGTTGGACCAAAAAGGCAAAAGAATGATGGAAGCTCAGAAAGAACTGGCAACAAGTCTTGACAAGGCTTATGAGCTTTACCACTATCTGCTAATGCTCCCGGTAGAGTTTGTACGCCTTCAGGAAGAGCGTTTGGACAATGCAAGAAACAAGTATTTGCCTACGGATGAAGATTTGAATCCAAATACGAAATTTGTCGACAATCTTTTTGTGAAAAAAATTTCCAATTGTGAGATGTTCAAAGAGTTTGTCAAAGACAATAGCATCAGTTGGGCAGACAGCGAAATTTCATTGCGCCTGATGCTGGATAAAATTGTCAATTCCGATATTTATCAGGAATATATGGACAAGCCGGGAACTTCTTTGGCAGAGGATTGTGAACTTTGGAGAAATCTGTTGAAGAAAGTGGTGTTTATCGATGAAAATCTTACAGATGCTCTTGAGGCTAAATCCGTGTATTGGAATGATGATTTGGACACTGTAGGAACTTTTGTTCTTAAAACAATCAAGCGTTTTGAGGAAGAAGGTTACGAAGAACTGCTGCCAAAATACAAGGATGATGAAGACCGCCTGTTTGCTGAGAAATTGTTTGTCAATGCGGTGAACAATAAGGATGAATACATGAAGCTTATCGACATGTTCGTGTCGAAAGATTCTTGGGAAACAGAACGTTTGGCATTTATGGATATTGTAGTTCTTTTGGTGGCAATTGCCGAATTGGAAAAAGTGCCGTCTGTACCGACTAAAGTTACGATGAACGAATTTATCGAAATTGCAAAGTGCTACAGCACCAATAAAAGCGGACAGTTTGTTAATGGAATTTTGAACTCCATAATAAATTATCTAAAAAAGGAAGGCAGATTGTTCAAAAACTAAATTATACATTATCTTTGTAGAAGAAACTAATAAAACACATAATACTTTTGAAAATGGAATTAAATTCAATTTTGTTGCAAGATGCAAACGCTGCAGGAGGTGGTTACATGAATATTTTGATGATTGTGGTTCTGATCGTAATTTTCTATTTCTTTATGATTCGTCCGCAGTCAAAGAAACAAAAAGAAATCCGCAAGTTTAGAGAAGGCTTGCAGGCTGGTGACAAGGTAATTACTGCCGGTGGTATTTTCGGTAAAATCAAAGAAGTAAAAGATACATACATCGTTCTTGAGATTGCCGATAATGTGAAAATCAGAATAGACAAGGGTTCTGTTTATCCTTCAGCCGCAGAAGCATCTCAAGCTGCTGCCACTAAAGACAAAGAATAAAAATATAACGTCTTATATAGAAAACCATTCTCAGAACCTCTACGTTGTTGAGAATGGTTTGTTTTTTTCAATATGTTTATCAACCGTAGTAAAATAGTACAGTATATACAGACTGTCAAGGAATTTCTTTCTTCGTCGAAAGGACGTGACATTTTGCTGTATTTGGTGTTTGTCGCCATTTCTTTCGTTTTTTGGATGGTGCTGACACTGAACAAGGTTACACAGGAAAGTTTTCGTGTGTCTTTTAATTTATCGGGGGTGCCCGACAATGTAACGATTGTCAGCGATTACCCGAAAGAATTTTTTGTGACTGTAAAAAACAACGGTTATTCGTTATTCAAATATGCCTTAGGCAGAGATGCGGAAATAACAGCCGACTTCAAGGATTTTGATAACGGGAAAGGTGAACTGTTGATTAATAATCAGGAAATGGCCGACTTGTTCCGTTCCTGTTTTGGTGCCGATGCAACAATTGTCGGTTCGAATCCTCAAAATTTGTCAGTCAAATACACTACATTGCCCGGAAAACGGGTTCCGGTAGTAATAAAGGGTGAGTATGCCGCACATTTGCAATATGTGGTTAATGGCAGAGTAGGTGTGATTCCTGATTCTGTTACCATCTATTCAGATGCAATTACACTGAATGCAACAAATGTGGTGGAAACGGAAAAATTTGTAATGAAAGAATTGACCGATACGGTTCTGACAACACTGGCTTTGAAAAAAGTGAAGGATGTCAAGATTGTTCCGGATTCTGTTCGGGTGATTATTCCGGTGGAACCGTTGGTTGGTCAAAAGTCGAGCATTCCGGTGGTAATAACCAGTCTGCCGGAAAATGTCAGAATGGTGGTATTCCCTTCTCGTGTGTCTGTATCTTATTTGTTGCCTATCAGTCAGTATGGCAATGTGATTGGTAAAAACGAGTTTGAGGCAGTTGTAGATTTTAACAATATTACAAAAGGTTCTGACAAACTGCCGGTTCACTTGGGTAAGGTGCCCGCAAGTTTGAGGAATGTGAGATTGGAATTGGACAGTGTGGAGTATATAATTGAACACTGATATGAAAAAACGTATAGCGATTATTGGCGGTATTGGAAGCGGGAAGAGTGTCGTTTCGCAAATTCTGAGAGTGATGGGTTTTCCTGTGTATGATTGTGATGCTGAAGCAAAGCGATTAATGGACAACTCTCAGAAAATTAAAAGTCGGATAGTAGATGCTTTTGGCGAAGAATCTCTTTTAAATGGCCAACTTAATCGTCCGTATTTGGCAACTATGGTTTTTGGCCATCCGGAAAACTTGAAAAAACTTAACGGTATTGTTCATCCAGAGGTTCATGCAGATTTTGAACAATGGGTGTCTGAATGTAATGCAGATGCAGTTTTTGTAGAAACTGCAATACTGTTTGAAAGCGGAATGGATGCTTTGATAGACGAGATTTGGTTGGTTGACGCTCTTGAAGATATAAGAGTAGCCCGCGTTGTCAAACGTAATGGTCTTCCTGTAGAACAGGTTCAGGCGCGAATACGATCGCAAAAAATAATTGCTGAAACGCGTTTGCCTCTCTTTAGAATTGACAACAGTGGGAAAGTTTCGTTGCTTCCACAGATAGATGAGTTGATTGCTAAAGATAATTTGACAATTGAAAGGATTGTACAAAAATAAAAATTGCTATCTTTGCAGACGATAGAAAGGCTTGAAGAAGTCAAAAACGATGACTTTGATTTCATTTGCTTATTCTGTCTTTGTAGAAATTTATTAAAAAATATATTGATGCATTATGCTTAAAGCTATTTTATCTATTTCAGGAAAACCGGGTCTATATAAACTCGTTTCTCAAGGTAAGAATATGTTGATTGTAGAATCATTGCAAACTAAGAAACGTGTTCCGGCATACTCGCATGATAAAGTCGTTTCTCTTGGTGATATTGCAGTTTATACGACTGGCGAAGAAGTTCAATTGACAAAAGTGTTCGAAACAATCTATAAAAAATTCGAAGGAAAGACTGTCAACGCAAGTGATTATAAAACTCAGGATGCATTGAAAAATTTCTTTTTGGAAATTTTGCCTGATTTTGATCAGGAAAGAGTTTATATCACAGATATCAAGAAAATAATTTCTTGGTACAATACGTTGGTGGAAAGTGGAAACACTGACTTTGTAGAGGAAGAATCTGAAAAAGCAGAAGAAACAGCTGCTGAAGAAAAATAATTAACCACAATAGAACGGCAGAATTGGATTCGTTGTCTGGATTCGATTCTGCCGTTTTGTTTTTTATAAGTACAATTATGAAGAAAATATTTAATACCATTATGGTCATTTGCTTAGCGCTGTTTGCATTGACCGGCTGTCATTCTTCGAAGCAGACCGTAAAGAATGAACATGAAAAATATGAAAGCGCAAAAAAAGACACTTATTCGAGTCTGTCGAAAAAATTAGGTGTTAAGGTTAATTCCGACGACAATATTGAATTGTTGGAAATGTGTGCCCGTTGGTTGGGTACTCCTTACAAGTATGGCGGAAATTCCCGGAAAGGTGTGGATTGTTCCGGTTTTACAGTGAAAGTGTATTCGGCTGTTTACAATAAGAAGTTGGAGCGTTCCTCTGCGTCTATATTAAGTAAAAACTGTAAAAGAATCAAGCAAAAGGAATTGAAGCAGGGTGATTTGGTATTCTTTGCAACCGGAAAAAGTCGCAAGAAAGTTAATCACGTAGGTATATATCTCAAGGATAATAAATTTGTGCATGCCTCATCAAGTAGGGGTGTAATTGTCAGTTCCTTGAAAGAACCATATTATACCAGAACTTTTGTGACGGCTGGAAAAGTGAAATAGTTATTCGTTGTGAATAAGAGCTCCTTTTTGTTTCATATCATAATAGGGCATGCTGCATGATTCCGCCTCCTGATGAAATTCCATTAGTTTCTTAGGATAGATTTCTTGTGGTAGTACAATGGTGTCGGCATTATAGAAATCAGACAATAAGCAAAGTGAATTATAATATCGCTTGGTGATGACAAGATAGTCGACTGGTTCTGATTTTGATGGTCGTGGCTTTTTCTTGTAATTGCCTTGTACAAATACAATGTGTTTTCCGCAGCATTCGACCTGTGGATGTACGAAGTGAATTTGTGCATTACTGAAACTGTCTGTTAGCACAGTGATGTCTGTAATGTTGTTCTTAATGAAAAACCTGTTGTTGCTTTTGATGAAGTCTTGAATATCAGTGGTGTCATTTAGTGAATTTATGATAAAGGCTTTGGGCGTGTCGTAAAAAATGAAATTGCAGGAGTAATAACCGTCGGATAAAATAAAGCCTTTTTCTTTTCTGTTTTTGTTTATATAGAGATTGATAATGAAGCACAGGATAATGCCTGTTATTGGATATAGATAAAAGTGTTTTTTTACTTTAATATGGATGAACAGGCAAATGATGGCGATTGCCAGATAATAGAGAATGATGCAAACGTCGTTCACCCAGATATCTGATATTGTGGAATATGGCAGTGAACGTAATGCAGAGGTGAACAATTCGATAAATTGATAGAAATAGTCAATCGAGATACTCAGGGGATATAGAATGATGTTGCAGTATGACAATATGGTGGCCAATATGGATGCCAACATAAAGACTGGCAATAGTGGAACGATGATAATGTTGCTTGCAATGAGGGAGAGTGGAAGGGTGTGGAAATAGTAGAGCGATACGACAACTGTTCCTATTTGGGCGGATATCGATAGGGCGAAGAAGGAAGATATTTTGTGCTGCCACGTATTCCGTTTCCCAAAAGTCAAAACTTTAGAAAAGAAAAGGATGCCTAATACGGACAGATAGCTTAACTGAAAGCCGACGTCATAAATTGCCGATGGATTGAATGCCAGTGTGAGAATTGCCGCACCGCATAGCGCATTCAATACGTAGTTGCGTTTATAAAATATGAGAGCCGTTAGAACAAAAGATGTCATAATCGCTGCTCGGACTGCAGACGGCGAGAAGCCGGTGACGAGTGTATAACACCAAATAACAAGCAGAACCATCGTCAGCCGTAGCCAGCGAGGTATCAAGCGTTCGAACGGATATAAAAGAAAATTAAGAATCAGGGGGATGATGGAAATGTGTAATCCGCTGACGGCAAGAATATGCGCCAGTCCCACATCGTTGAAAAGTTCCCGTGTGTCTTCTGTTATATAAGATTTTTCGCCTGTAAGTATGGTGATAATAAAACTTGAAGTGTTTTCATTTAGCTGCAAGTGATGAATGTGTCGGATGATGTTTTGTTTAATGCTGTTGGCAAAAGTGAACAGATTTTCTTTATGTGAAATGATTTCATAGTGTTTCCGTTCGATGTAGGCAGAGTAAAGGTACCCTTGGTGTTCCATATAGGAGGCAAAATCAAATGCTTCGGGCATGGACGAACTCTTAATCCGTTCAATTTCCCCATAACAGCAAAGAATGTCTCCAGGGGAGATGTCGTACATGTTTCCTTGTAAGGTTAAAAGAATGTGAACGGGGCGTCGGTTAAAATTTGGAGAAGAACCATAGACTTGCGTCGTAATGTTTTTCTGCTCTATTTTTTCAATGGTGTAGTTAAAGAAAGTTGGTCGGTTCAATTGTTGATTTTCTATTTCAGCCGGTTGATGAAAGTGGGCGATTGACCAGCCGATAGATGTAAGCAATAGAAAAAGAGAAACATTGAAAAGCCAATGACATCTTAATCTGAAAAAGGGATCCTTTTTGATATAAGGAATACAGTAGAGCAGTAAGGAAAATACGGTCACGCTTGCAACCACTCCCGGATGAAGTTGTAACTGGTAGCCTGCAATTCCTATAATTAAAGGAATAAGGACTCTCGACAATGGAGCGGTTGCGAGTGTGAGTTTCATCGTAGTATGGCTTTATTGGTTCCAGATATTCCAAGCTGCCAATGCTTGCAGAACGAGCATTTCCATGCCATTTTTTGTCGTGGCATTGTTCATTCTGGCTTTCTGCAAGAATAAAGTTTCCTCAGGGTTGTAGATGAGATCATAGCAAATGTGTGTTTCGTTTATAAAGTCATATGGAATATCCGGACATTCGTTGACGTGAGGATACATTCCGACAGGTGAGGCGTTGATGATTATCTGGTGCTTTTGAAATACCTCTTCGTTTAAATCCTTATATGAATAATCGGATTTGCCTTTTGACCGTGACACGAAACTGGTTTCAATGCCTAATTGTTGTAGCGCATAGTTGACGGCTTTGGATGCTCCGCCGGTGCCTAATATCAAGGCTTTCTTATGATGCGGTTTTAGCAATGGTTTTAAAGATTCTGTAAACCCGATGACATCGGAATTGTAGCCGGTAAGGATAAGGGTATCCGCATGGCGGTCAATTTTTATGACATTCACAGCACCAATGGCTTCAGCTGTTTTGTCTATGTGGTTTAAGAACGGAATGATTTGTTCTTTATAGGGAATGGTGACATTTAGTCCCTTGATGTCTCCGTTGATTATTTGAGGGAAGTCTTCAATGTTCTCAATTTCGAAATTGCGATATTCGGCATCGATTCCTTCGCTTTGAAATTTATCATTGAAAAATGATTGGGAAAATGAGTGCCCGAGCGGATATCCAATCAATCCGTAGATGTTGTTATTTTTGTCCATTATATTCTGATTCGATTAGTATGTTTTGACTATTGTTGTATTGCTTGTTCTTTAAGAAATCAATGATTGAAAAATCATGTCGTGATTGATATTTCGTTAGAATTTCTTTGCCGAGCCATCTTCCAACCATTCCTGGAGTTTCTTGTGAAATGGGGTTGGAGAATGGGGCTGGCATGATGATTCCGCTGATTATTTTCTCGTCGGTTGTGTAGAGATTTTCGTCAATCAAAATTTGGTTCCAGATTTTGTCTTCATTCTTTATGCACCATTCGAATTTGTCGTTGGCCATGCAGAGATAAATGTTGTCTTTGAACGTTGGAACTGCACTTTTGACTGCAAGATATATGGCTCCTTCATAAAGCATGCGCTCAAGCAGTGTATTCTGGCTTGGGGCATATGGAAATTTTGTTTTTAAAAATGCTTCGGCTATGTCGTATGGAATTTTTTCCGGAATCTTAAACTCTCTCAGGTAATTTGGAAAAGTATTGTAGGGCTGGTAGTCCGTTCCCATATAGTGGTTAAGTCCGACTATGACTGCTGTGCTGTCGAGAATGATGGATTGGTTATAAGGGATAACGGATGTAAAAATCTCTGGGAAGTCTAAGTTCAATAATGTTTCAAAATTCTGCTTTTCCAAAGCAAGTGTTCGCGCCATTTCCGAGATGTCGGAAAATTTGGCGACAACGTCTTTTTGAAAGTACTTGAATGATGTGGAGTTTGCATACGCTTTCAGTTTTTTCTCTGTCGTTTCTGTGGTGTCAGGGTAAACGTTTTGAATGTAGAGTGAAATGACTTTTGAATAGTTACTGAGAAAACTGTCTTTTTCAGCATCTTTAAAAGAATCGAGTTTTGTGATGTCTATTTCAAAACGTTTTATGTCAAGCGGTTGCGTGTTCGTGTCGCTACACCCCGACAAACTTTGAACACAGAGGATGAGTCCTAATATTAAGATTAAATTTTGCATGAGTCTTATGAGATTGATAAATTCATTCTAAATATACAATAAAAATCAAAGATGTGTTTGTTGTATGTGTCTTTTTTTACGCAAATAGTGGTAAAGTTTGGGTTATTGGTTAAAATAAATCGTATAAAAGGAAGATGGCGTGTCGTTAAATAGAATTTTTATAGTACTTTTGTCAAAGAATTCGGAAAAATGAAATCAATTAAGCAAAACATATATAAGTTCTTTTTATTGTTGATTTGTTTATTGACGGCTACGGCCTCTGTATCTGGTCGGGACTTTGTTGTGGTCATAGACCCGGGACATGGTGGTAAAGACGTTGGAGCTGTTGGTAAGAAGGCACGAGAAAAAGATATAAATCTTGGTGTTGCACTGAAGTTAGGTGATTTAATTCGTGAAAATTTTGATGATGTTAAAATTGTATATACGCGGGATGATGACACCTTTATTTCTTTGCAGGGAAGGGCAGATATAGCAAATAAGGCTCACGGAGATTTGTTTATCTCAATTCATACCAATTCTGTAGACCGTAGGTCTAAAAACCGTTTGACTGTACATGGTGCTGCTACATATACATTGGGTCTTCACCGCTCGGAGGAAAACCTTGAAGTGGCAAAGCGTGAAAACTCTGTAATTGTTCTTGAGGATGATTACACTGTACGTTATTGTGGCTTTGACCCTAATTCAACTGAGTCCTATATCGTTTTTGAATTGAGTCAGAACAAGCATATGGAGCAAAGCGTACAGTTTGCGTCCATGGTTCAGTCTTGTTTTTCCGAAGTGGGAAGAAAGGATAATGGTGTTCGTCAGGCTGGTTTTTGGGTGTTGGCTGCAACTGGAATGCCTGCAGTGCTTGTAGAACTTGATTTTATTTGTAATCCGACACAAGAAAAATATCTGTCTTCAGATTCCGGACAGAAAGAATTGGCAGGCTCAATATATGATGCTTTTGTGCAATATAAGAGTGCCAACGATTTTTATTCTAAATCCGTATCCGTAAAAGGAACAGAAAAGAAGTCGAAAAAAACTGTCACAGTCAAAGAAAACAAGGACAGTGAAAAAGTCGAGAAAAAGAATGATGATACCTTAATATATAAGGTGCAATTTCTTACGAGTTCTAAAAAGTTGCCGAAAAACAGCAGCCATTTCAAGGGCTTGAAAGATTGCGACTATTATTACGAAAACGGGTTATACAAGTATACTTATGGCGCGACCGACAATAAGTCAAAGGCACAAAAGGAACTTCGTAAAGTTCGTGAGAAATTTAAGGAAGCGTTCATCGTTGAATTTAAAAATGATAAAAGAGTAAAATAGATAGTAATGAGAAAACTTTTCACAAGAGAGATTTTAATTGGATTTATATTAATCCTGAGTCTGGCAATTCTGTTTGTAGGTATAGATTTCCTAAAAGGGATAAATGTGTTCAAGTCTTCGAATATGTATTATGTATCGTTTGAAGATGTTTCCGGTTTGACGGAAGCTTCGCCGGTGACTTTGAACGGTATGAAGGTCGGTCAGGTTACGGATATCCTTTATGATTATGATAACCCTGGAAATATATTGGTGGAAGTCAATTTGGACAGCCAAATCAAAGTGACGAAAGGTAGTCGTATCTCAATGTCTTCAAGCATGCTTGGTACTGCAAGTTTGGCTCTTCAGATGTCTCCGGGTACCGAATATCTTGCAGAAGGTGAAAGAATCGCCGGTTCGAAGGCTTCGGACTTGATGTCGGAGATTTCGACAGACATAATGCCTGAGGTTGTCAAGATTCTTCCTCGATTGAACAATATTTTGGCAAGTGTTGACAGTGTTATGGCTAATCCTGCTCTTGATGAAATGGTAACACGTCTGGATGCTATTTCCCGTAACATTGAAATTACTACTGCAAAATTGGCAGCAGTATCGGGTCATGTCGGTCCTGTGGTAAGCAATGCGGAAGAAATAACAGCTGATTTGCGTACTGTTTCAGCGGATTTGAAGGAAATAAGTGCAGAATTGAAGAAAATGCCAGTTGCAGAAACAATGGATAATGTTAAAGTAACAACGGATAATCTGGCTGATATAACGACCAAGTTGAACGGAACAAATTCAACTTTGGGATTGCTGCTGAACGATGATGGTCTGTATAACCGTATTGATTCAACTATTTTAAGCCTGGATTCGATATTTATAGATTTAAAGGCTCACCCGAAAAAATATGTGCAGTTTAAATTATTCTAAGAATATCAGAAAATGAGGAGATAGGTTGCTTATCTGGAATAATTCCAAATAAGCAACCTATTTTCGAATTTAGGCTATGCATTCTCTAAACTGCTATAAAAAGGGGGGTATAGACTGATGATATAATAAATATACAGTCGCGAGGTGTAGGTCTAATAAGTTGTAACACAGGTGATTGTGTGTTTATATGAGCGTCGCTGAATGCTGCTGTTGTAACTTGTTGATTTATAGGGGTCTTATGTTGTGTGTCTAAAATGCAAAATATTTCGCATTTGTTTTGTTGAAAAAAAATGACAAATTTTGCAGTGTAAATTAAGAAGGAATGAACGAGGAACATATTGTTTTATGGAACGAGTGTTTGAGAATAATAAAGGACAATATCTCAAATGCTCAATTCGAGTCGTGGTTTGCCCCGATTGAAGTGGGTAGCTACGATAAGAAGGAAAATACGTTGGTGCTGAATGTGCCGACACCCTACTATGTAGAGCATTTGGAAGGCCAGTACGGCAAACTTCTGATTGCTGCTTTGATGCGTGTGTATGGTTCAAACATTCGTTTGAGATTTTCTTATAATGTTGTTAAGGATGATCCACAAACGCATGTTGTGGCTGAAGAGCCTCGTAAAAGCCGTGCGGTTGAACAACGCAATCTGGCAGTTGACCCATTTGCTCCGCAAGAATATGGGGAACTCGATCCGCAGTTAAATCCGATATATACATTTGAAAACTATTGCGAAAGCCAAAGCAACAAGCTCCCTTATGCAATAGCTAAAGCCATAGCCACGGATCCGAAATGTCAGACGTTTAATCCGATGTTTGTTTTCGGTCCGACGGGAGTGGGCAAAACTCACTTGATTCAGGCTATCGGAATTAAGATGAAAGAGTGTCATCCGTCAAGCCGAGTACTTTATTTGAGTGCCCGTACTTTTGTCACTCAATATACAGCTGCGGTAAAAAATAACACGCTGAATGACTTCTTGAATTTCTATCAGAGCATCGATATGCTGATTATTGATGACGTTCAGGAATTGTCGGGCAAGACTGCAACACAAAATACTTTCTTCCACATTTTCAATCATCTTCATAACAAGCAGAAGCATTTGATTCTGTCAAGCGATTGCCCACCGTCGGAATTGGATGGTATGGAACCTCGGTTGCTTTCTCGTTTCAAATGGGGTATGACTGTGGAGCTTTCAAGTCCGGACTACGATTTGCGTAAAAATGTCCTGTTGCGCAAGTCAATGCAGGCTGGGGTAGAGATGCCGGAAGAGGTGGTTGATTTCATTGCACAGAATGTGAAGGACAATGTGCGTGAATTGGAAGGTGTCTTTGTCTCTTTGATGGCTTATGCAACAACTTTGAACCAGCCTTTCACGATTGATTTGGCAAGAAATGTGCTGTCGAATTCAGTGAAGATTTCAAAGCGTCAGATTACGTTTGAAGGCATTGTGGAAAAAGTTTGTTCACAGTATTCTATATCGTCGGAAATGCTATACAGCAAGTCGCGTAAGCGTGATGTGGCTGATTCTCGACAGTTGATTATGGCTTTGGCAAAAAAACATACGAAAATGTCATCGACGACTATCGGTATGAAGTTGAAGCGTAATCATGCTACGGTTTTGCATGCCTGTAAAACCATCGACGAGCGAATGTCGGTTGACAAGGATTTTAAGAATATGGTAGAATCAATCGAACAAAGCCTTATGTAGGCAATGGGGTGAGAAAATATGCGCAGTTTTGCTTAAGTAGCAAAGCTGCGTTTTTTTATTGTTGAATTTTTTTTGCTTGTGTAGGGGAATTTTGTTTGGTGAGGACTTGTTTATTTCAATAAAGATTCTTACCTTTGCACTCGCAAATACGGGAATAGCTCAGTTGGTAGAGCACTGGTCTCCAAAACCAGGTGTCGGGAGT
>UQUV01000009.1 GCA_900544305.1 uncultured Porphyromonadaceae bacterium | reverse complement strand
TGGCCTTGTTTTTTATTCTGCCGGTGTAGAATCTCGCCGTTTTTATCTAAATTTGGTCTGGGTAATATGCAGCGTGATTTTAAGTCTATTAGCTATGTGTTATCGAAAAATAAAAGGTATGACAAAAATAAACTGAAGTATGTATTTGTCAAAATTGTTGTCGTTCTTGGCTGTCTTGATGCTTGGTATTGCCAATACGTTGGCGCAGACTGTTGACGGAATGTTGGTTGATGAACAAAACAGACCTTTGGCTTTTGCTAATGTTGTGTTGTTAAGCTTGCCGGATTCTGTCTATTACCGTGGCGAGCTTTCTGCCGACAACGGGCTGTTCCAGTTTGATGGCGTCAAAAAAGGGCATTATCTTTTGAAAATTTCCTATTTGGGTTATCAGGAAGTCGAACAGGAGTTGTCTGTGGAGCAGACAGATGTGAGGTTAGGAACTGTGGCTATGAACGATGCGACGGTGGCATTGTCGGAAGTTACTGTTACGGCAGGAAAGCCGCTTGTGTATAGTCGTGGGGGTAGTATGATTACAGATGTTGCCAATTCGTCTTTAAGAAATGCCGGAACGGCTAAGGACGTGATGAAGCATATTCCCGGTGTCATAGCATTAAAAGATAAGTATGAAGTGTTTGGCAAAGGTAGTCCAATAATATACATCAACAACAAAAAAATGCGGAATGACAATGAATTGTTGATGCTGAAATCAACGGATATTTTGAGCGTCGAGGTTATTTCAAATCCTGGGGCCGGATATGATGCTGACACACGAGCTGTTGTAAAAATTATAACCCGAAAGAAACGGGGTGAAGGCTTTATGGCTCAGGTGGATGCTGAAGGTGCTTTGTCAACCCATTTCTCTCATAATGAAGTAGTGTCTCTCAGTTATCAGAAAGGAGGACTGAATGTATTTGGTTCTTACCGTTTTGATTACCTAAAGGAAGATATTAGGTATGACGTGACTCAAATAAGTTATGAACAAAATGCTGTGTATAATGAGGTGTCCTCGTCGAAATATACGGATTGTGGAAAGGAACATTCGTTTTCGGTTGGAATGAATTATGACATAAACGACAAGCAAAGTGTTGGCTTGCAATATGTCGGATATGCCGGAAACGTGAATATTCAATCCGGTTTTGACAAGGATTGGATTAAAATGTATGAAGACGGGAATCTGTTTGTCAACAATCGGAATGCTTTAAAAGGAAATGATGATTCCAGATTTGACAATGTGAATGTTTACTATCAAATTAAGGCAACAGACAAGTTTTCTATACAGGCAGAAGCGGATTATGTTCGTGATTGGCTTGACAGTCACGAATGTATTGAGGAGATGTCAAGCACTGACAAACACTCAGAAACCACCAATACATACAGCGAAAACAATAGCCGGGTATATGCGGCTAAAGGAGAGTTTGATTATCATTTCAACGACAGTCATAGTTTGAAATGGGGGATTGATTATAGTTTGGTGAACGTTGGCGGCCAATCGCATAATCCGGAAGGAAAAATAGAGGAGGATGTCTATGAAAATCGGGAAAATAAATACGCAGTTTTTGCACAGTATCAGTTAAGTTGGGGGAATTTACTGGGAGAAGTCGGCGTGCGATATGAATTTGTCAAATCGAAGGTGACGGATTTCGGTAAAATAATAGACGAAAGAAAATATTCAGATGTGTTGCCGTCCTTGTCTCTGTCACTGCCGGTTGGCAATGTGGATTTTTCCTTGAATTTTTCCAATCGGTTACAGCGTCCTTCTTTCGGACAGCTTAACAATAAAGTGAAATATAATAATCAATTTCATCAGGAAAGAGGAAATCCGAAATTGCGTCCTCAAAAGATTTATGATGTGGAATTAAGTATGAAATATTCTATTGTCAGTCTGCGATTAAACTATCAGTATATTAACGATTATATTTATACGACGGCTGAACGATCGGATGTTGCCGATGGAGCGTCTGTGTGGTTTACATCCAATGCTCCGAAATATCAGTTGGCGGGTGCCATGTTGGTAGCATCTCAGGCTTTGGGATGTTGGCGACCTACATTGACAGTTGGGGTTTATAAGCAGTTTCTGACACTCGATTATCTTGATAAACCTCTTGACTATAACAAACCTTACGGGTTGTTTTCATTTCAAAATGAAATAACTCTTCCTAAAAATTTTGTTATTCGGGCAAATGTGCAGTGGAACACTAAAGGAAATCGTGGCGTTTATTATATGAAGGGGTTCGGATATAGTGAACTTGCGCTTCAAAAATCCTTCTTTGATGACAATCTAAACCTTGCGCTTAGAGGGGAGGATCTGTTTAATTGGTCGAAAACTCAGGATACGAAAATCTTGAATTATCTTGTCTCGGACAGAACGACAAATTCCTATGGTAGAAAAGTGGTTTTTTCAGTCAGTTGGAATTTTAATAATTTCAAGACAAAATACAGAGGAACTGGTGCAGGAAACGATGAGAAGAGCAGGCTGTAATGTGCTGAAATAAAAAGAGGTTCTCCCAAATATGTGGGATCGAACCTCTATTTTCGGAACTGTTTCTTTATATTGTAGGTAAGAACGCCCCAGATGAGGAAGCTGTTGTCTTCCGTCACTTTTATCGGGGGATAGTTGCGGTTGGCAGGTACGAGCCATACGCATTCGTTCTGCGGGTCGGTTTTTACGGTTTTTAGTGTAAATTCACCGTCAATGTAAGCCACAACAATGTCGCCGTCTTCCGGCTCGATGGATTTGTCGATGACCAACAGGTCACCGTCGTCTATGCCGCGGTCCTTCATCGAATCGCCTACCGCTTTTGCGTAAAACGTGGTGGCGGGATGCCGTATAAGCTCTTTGTTCAGGTCGATGGCTTCCGTCGTGTAATCCTGCGCCGGGCTGGGAAATCCGGCACGTATGCCGTCGTCGGCATAAAGCAGATTCAATTGTGTCGAAAGGTCGGCCGAGTATATTTCTAATTTGGTTTCCATGTTGCAAAGATAGTTCTTTTGCGGGTGACGCAGGTGGAAAACATGCAGAATAGGGCGTAAAAATGCAAAATAGGAAAAGTTATTTTTGATTTTCGCTTCCGTTGCATTATCTTTGCGTGAAAAGAAAAAATAAAACGTGCTTGCCGCCATGCGTCAAGTGTGTCAATAGTAATAAAATAAAATTCAGATGGCTGAAGATATTCTTAAAAAACTCAGAAAAGCAGAAGACGGACTGTCAACGTATGAATATATTGCCAACAATATTGGCAATTGTGACGAATTGATGCCCGCACTTGTCGAGAACATGATTAATGTCGACCGTAATGGCCAGTTTGTGGTAAGTACGGCAAGATATTTGCACGCTATAGATGCGGAAAAATATGCCGACTCAATCGACTTGCTGGTTAAGGCAGCCATTGATAAGGATCGCGAACACAAGTATATCCCAGATTTGTTGTCAAGCCTTTGGGGAGCAGACTATGCAGAACATGCAGAGGAACTCAGTGCCAAGGACGACAATTTCCGAAGAATATACAAGCGTGTGTTCCAGAAAGGAATCTGATTTGATGAGAAAAACCCTCTTTTTATTTCTATTGATGATGTTTGTCCGGATGGTGTCGTTTGGACAGACGAATGTTATCGAACAAAAAAAAGCAAACAAACTGAATATGCAGGAAAATAGAGTGACTGTATTGTTGGAAACTACAGTCGGAAATATAAAAATAGCTCTTTATAACGAGACTCCGGGCCACCGTGACAATTTTGTCAAGAATGTGAAAGAAAAGGCATACGACGGTGTGCTTTTCCATCGTGTCATTAATGAATTCATGGTGCAGACGGGTGACCCAAGTTCTAAAACTGCCAAGAAGGGACAGATGTTGGGAGCTTCCGACCACGGCAGTGAAATTCCGGCAGAATTCGTTTTCCCGCAATACTTTCATAAGAAAGGTGCCATTGCTGCTGCCAGAACCGGCGACAATGTAAATCCGGAGAAAAAATCGTCCGGTTCGCAGTTCTATATTGTAACCGGTAAAAAATACAATGCTCAGGAACTCGTGGCTATGGAGAAGACCATGCAGAACCGTCAGAAACAGGCCGTATTTGAAGATCTTGTGGCTGAACATAAGGCAGAAATCATGGACTTGCGCCGTGCCCGCAACAGTGCCGGTTTGCAGGAACTGCAGGAAAAACTGATTAAGGAAACAGAAGAGAAAGTAAAAGGCAATCTGTTCCATTTTACACCGGAACAAAAAGAAGCCTATACCACAGTCGGTGGCACGCCGTTCCTCGACAACAGTTACTCTGTATATGGAGAAGTTGTGGAAGGAATGGATGTAGTTGAAAAAATCGAGAAGATTGCAACTGACGGCAACGACCGTCCGGTAGACGACGTGAAAATTTTGAAAGCCACGGTTGTTGAATGATTGAAATAAACCGCCACATCTTGCCCAACGGACTACGTGTGGTCCACAACAGGAATGCCGCCACTCAAATGGCGGCAGTCAATTTGTTATACCGTGTCGGTTCGAAAAATGAAGATGCCGATTCTACGGGGCTTGCCCATCTGTTGGAACACCTGATGTTCGGTGGTTCGGAGAATGCTCCCGATTTTGACCGTAAACTTCAAAATGCAGGCGGGGAGTGCAATGCCTGGACAAACAGCGACATTACCAACTACTACGAAACAGTCCCGTCCTACAATATTGAAACTGCTCTTTGGCTGGAGTCTGACCGTATGCAGAATCTGTTGCTTACGGACAAGAGTCTGGAAGTGCAGCGGAGTGTGGTGATGGAGGAATTCAAGCAGCGTTGTCTGAATACTCCTTATGGCGACAGCGGTCATCACTGGCGCAAGATTGCCTATAAGGAGCACCCGTACCGATGGCCGGTAATCGGTGAGAAACTGGAGCATATCGAGAATGTGACGGCAGAACGTGTCCGCAGTTTTTATCGCCGTTTTTATTCGCCCGACAATGCCATACTTTCCATAGTCGGCAATATGGATGCTGATGAGGCGTTCCGTTTGGCGGAAAAATGGTTCGGTGATATTCCAGCTTCCGGGTTTGTGCATCCTGTACTTCCGGTGGAGCCGGTTCAAACGGAAGCACGCAGCCTGAGAGTGGCGAAGGATGTGCCGCATGACATGCTGGTGCGTATCTATCATATGTGTGACCGTATGCATGCCGACTATCAGACGTGCGACTTGTTGAGCGACGTGTTGTCGAACGGACGTTCTTCGCGTTTCTACAGAAATATACTGATGCGCGGCAATCTTGTTTCGTCGGTCGACGCTTCGATTACGGGCGATATCGATGCCGGTGTGCTGATTGTAAAGGCACATTTGTTGCCGGGCGTAGGCTATAAGGCTGTTGAAGATGCCATTGATGCGGAAATTGATGCCGTTCTGTCCGGAAAGGTGGATGCTTGGGAAATAGAGAAAAATGTCAACCGTTTTGAGTCGAATGTGTTGTTTACGAATATAAACAATGACGACCGTGCGGCAAATTTAGGATACTATGAAGCCTTGGGCCACGTGGAAATGATAAATTCCGAGGTCGGTCGATACAGGCAAATTACTCCGAAAAAATTGGCAGAAGTGGCTGCGGCAGTGCTGCGACCTGAAAACTGCACAACTTTATATTATGAATCAAACAGAAAATAAATGTTGATATTTTCCGTTATAGAGTAACTGGTTCATTAAAAATAGCAAACCGAAAACAGTATTTTGCATTCAAATAATGGCGGATAACCGAAAATTTGCTTATATTTGGGTCGCAATAATTAAAACCATTGCCACTTGAAGAGTGGTTCATTTAAAAATTTAATATATGGAATCGTGTGACAAGTCAATTTCTGCTGAAGCGCAGAATAACGACGTAACCTTGAACAATCCTGTGGAAGAAACTGCTTCCGCAGTAGAACCTACTGAAAACGTGAGTGCTGAACCGAGAACGGACTACAGTGTTAAGACAAAAGCCGAATTGCTGGACGAGCTGGCTGTTCTTGTAGAAAAACCTGTAGACGAAGTCCGTGACGAAGTGGCAGCGGTAAAACACGCCTTTTATGTAATCCGTAAACAAGAATTGGAAAAAGAAAAGCAGGAATTCCTCGACAAAGGAAACGAAGAAGCTGCTTTTGCTCCGATGCCGGACGAGGCTGAGGCACGTTTGAAAGAATTATTAAATACATATAAAGAACGCCGTGCCGAGCAGTTGGCAGCCATTGAAGCTGAACTGCAGGCTAATTTGGAAAAGAAAAAACAGATTCTGTCCGAATTGGCTGAAATTGCCGGCGATGCTGACAACATAAACAAGCACTATCAGAAATTCCAACAGCTTCAACAGGACTTCAAGACAGCCGGAAGTGTTCCTCCTTCGGAAGACAAGGGCTTGTGGAAGGAGTATCAGACTGTGACTGAACAGTTCTACGACCTGTGGAAAATCAACAAGGAACTCCGTGACTACGATTTCAAGAAAAATCTTGAAGCCAAGGAGGCTTTGTGTGAAGAGGCTGAACGTCTGGGCGCTGAAAATGATGTGATTGCCGCATTCAAGAAGTTGCAGGAACTGCACGACAAATGGCGTGAGATTGGTCCGGTGGTGAAGGAATTGCGCGAGGACTTGTGGAAACGCTTCAAAGAGGCTTCTACGGTAGTCAACAAGCGTCATCAGGCTTTCTTTGAAGGTCGCAAAGAAATGGAAAAAGAAAACGAAACTGCAAAAATCGCCATTTGCGAAGAGGCTGAAGCCATCAATATGGACGAGCTTGGAACGTATGCAAAATGGGATGAAGCCACTAAGTTGATTATCGGTTTGCAGGAACGTTGGAAAACTTTGGGCTTTGCTTCTCGCAAGGTGAACAACGATTTGTTCTTGCGCTTCCGTAAGGTATGCGACGAGTTCTTTGCACAAAAGGCAGCCTTCTTCAAACGTATGAAGGATGAATCGTCGGAAAATTTGGCAAAGAAGCACCGTCTTTGCGAACGTGCGGAAGCATTGAAGGACAGCACCGACTGGAAAAAGACAGCCGACGAACTGACAGCCTTGCAGAAAGAATGGAAGACAATCGGACCGGTTGCCAAGAAGAGCGGCGATGCTGTTTGGAAACGTTTTATTGCGGCTTGCGACTATTTCTTTGAAAACAAGAACAAGAATACGACAAATGTCCGTCAGGCTGAACACAACAACCTGAAGGCCAAGAAGGCTGTTGTCGAAAAGTTGAAGAACATCGACGAAAATTTGCCGAAGGATGAAATCCGCAAATTGCTGAAGGCATTGTCAACCGAATTCCAGGAAATCGGACACGTTCCTTATAAGGAAAAGGACAAGGTGTATGAAGAATACAAGAAAGCGTTGAATGCTGCTTACGATAAGTTTGACATCAACGAAAGCCGTGCCCGTTTCGAAAGCTATGCAAGCAATGTGGAAGAATTGGCGGGTGACAAGAACCGTTTGTTCCGCGAGCGCGAAAAGTTGGTTCGTATGTATGAGCAGAAACGCAATGAAATCAAGACATACGAAAACAATCTTGGATTTTTCAATGCAACGACTAAATCCGGAGGTTCTGTCCTCAAGGAAATGGAGCGTCGTATCGCCCGTTTGAAGGAAGAGTTGCTTACATTGGAAAAGAAGATTGAACTGATCGACGAGAAACTTTAATAATATAAAATGAATATATCCACATTATAGGGATTCTTGCAACTCTATAATGTGGATTTTAAATACGTTTTTAGTGAATACGAAAGGACGTTATGGATATTTGGTGAATCTCATGACCACCATGTTCGATTTCGTTTTATTGAACTTGGTGTATGTGATTCTATGCTGTCAGCTGGATGGGGTTGAGCAGTTCAAGAGCAACACGACATGGCTGTTCCTGAACATCTCCTATCTGCCGGTCTTGTCGTTGTTCTCTGAGGTGCATAAAAAACGCATCCTCTTTGCCGACCGGCTGATGACTATGCTCTGTCAGGCTTTTGTAGTCCATTGTCTTGTGATGATGGCATTTATGACTATTATTGGTTTCGATGAAATACCGATAAAAGTCTATGCTTATTTCTATATATTCTATTATGCTTCATTGGCTTTATGGTGGAATATTTCCCGCAGGATTATAAAATATTTCCGTCGTAAAGGGTTGAATTTCCGCAAAATAGTCATTATTGGCTGGAACGGAACCTCGAAACAGCTATATAGAGAGCTGCAGTCTGACCAGGGATATGGCTATCGGATTGTCGGTATTTTTGACAACAACAAGCACAAGGATGTGAAAATTACCGGAAAAATCTCGGATTTTGAAGAATTTCTGAAGAAAGAAACTGTCGACGAAATCTATTGTTCGCTTCCGTCGGAAGAGGAAAATGTGGGCAACATCATAAAGATTGCCGACAGTAATGATGTAGAGTTCTACTATGTTCCGATGATTAGCGGTTTTATGACAACCAATTTCAAACTGACATCTATCGGCGATTTGCCGATGCTTCTCTATCGGCCGAATCCGTTGCAGCGGTTGCGGAACAGGGTAATCAAACGTATTTTCGACATCATTGTTTCCGTGATAGCGATTGTGTTGGTTTCCTGTACGATATTGATACCGGTGATTATTGCCATCAAACTTTCCTCCAAAGGACCTATTTTCTTTGCTCAGAAACGGACTGGATACCGTGGGCGGGAATTTACCTGTTACAAGTTCCGGACGATGCGCGTGAATGCTCAGGCCGATACTTTGCAGGCTACAAAAGACGACCCGCGCAAGACGAAGGTGGGCGACTTCCTGCGGAAAACGAGCATCGACGAACTGCCGCAGTTTTTCAATGTGCTGATTGGAAATATGTCGGTGGTAGGGCCTCGGCCACACATGGTGAAGCACACGGATGAATACCGCAAGCTGATTGACAAGTACATGGTGCGCCACATGATTAAGCCGGGTATTACCGGATTGGCGCAGGTGAGCGGCTACCGCGGGCAGACGGAAGAGTTGTGGCAGATGGAAAAGCGGGTAGAATATGATGTGAAATACATAGAAAGCTGGACTCTCTCGCTCGACATTAAAATTATTGTACGAACAATCATTAATGCAGTGAAAGGAGAAAAGAATGCATTCTGACAAGAATGAGATTGATATAAAACAAAGTGCACTGAAGCTGTTGAAGCGTTTTTACGGATTCGACAGCTTCCGTTCTATTCAGTATGAGGTCATTGAGCAGGTTATGAGGGGCGGCGATGCGCTGGTCCTTATGCCGACAGGCGGCGGGAAGTCGGTCTGTTATCAGATTCCGGCGTTGTTGAAGGACGGTTGTGCCATTGTCGTTTCTCCGTTGCTGGCCTTGATGAAGGACCAGGTGGACACGCTGCGCAGCAATGGTATTCCGGCTGCGGCACTTAACAGCATGCAGACGGAAGCTACGAACCGCGACATTATGGAGCGGGTATTTGCAGGACAAATCAAACTGCTTTATGTGTCGCCCGAACGGTTGCTTTCCGAAGTGACGCAATGGTCGGATTCTTTGAATATCAGCCTGATTGCTGTTGATGAGGCTCACTGTATTTCTCAGTGGGGACATGATTTCCGTCCGGAGTACACGCGGTTGGCTGTATTGAAGCAATATTTCCCCAACATACCGTTTATGGCGCTCACGGCTACTGCCGACAAACTGACTCGTGATGATATCGTCCGACAGCTCGGATTGAGGAATGCGCAGATGTTCATTTCTTCGTTCGACCGCCCGAACATCTCGCTGAATGTAGAAACCAACTATACGGAAAAGGAAAAACTGCTGAGAATAGAGGAGTTCATAGACGAGCATCCCGGTCAGGCAGGTATTGTGTATTGTCTGTCGCGCGCAAATACGGAAAAGGTGGCCAACCATTTGCGTATGAAAGGCTATCGGGCGGCGTGCTATCATGCCGGACTTAGTAATGCCGAGCGGCAGAGTGTGCAGCAGCGTTTCTTGAATGATGACATCGACATCATTTGTGCTACGATTGCATTTGGTATGGGAATTGACAAGAGCAACATCCGTTGGGTGGTGCATTTCAACATGCCCAAAAACGTAGAGTGCTACTATCAGGAAATAGGGCGTGCAGGGCGCGACGGAATGCCTTCCGACACGCTGATGTTCTATTCGTATGCCGATGTGGCGATGCTGACACATTTTGTGGAAGAATCGGGACAATTGGAAATCAACAAGGAAAAGCTCCAGCGTATGCAGGAATATGCCGAGGCGAGTGTTTGCCGTCGCCGTATGCTGTTGAGCTATTTCAACGAGCGTTTCGACCACGACTGTGGAAATTGCGATGTGTGTAAAAATCCACCTGAACGTTTCGACGGAACGGTTTATTGCCAGATGGCCATCAGTGCTATCGCGCGGACGAATCAGCAGATAACATTTGATTTGCTTATCGATGTTCTGCGCGGTTCCCGTCGTTCGGTCGTGCTGGAGAAAGGATATGACAAGATAAAGACTTTCGGTGCCGGGGCAGGACTGTCGCATATCATGTGGAGCGGTTTTCTGTTGCAAATGCTTCAGATGGGGCTGTTTGAAATTGCCTATAATGAAAACCGGCATTTGAAAATAACGGAATACGGCTGGGATGTGGTCCGTGGCAACATACCCATACAGATGTCGCGGATTGTGTTCAAAGACCGTAAGCTGAAGACCGTTGGCCGGACGGAACGCGAGAAAGTGGTGTTGACTCCGGATCAGCAGCTGATGAACGAACTGAAGGCCATCCGCCAGCTTATCGCAACGAAAGAAGGTGTTCCTGCCTATATTGTGTTCAGCGATAAGGTGCTGAATGAGCTGGTGGAACGCAAGCCGGTGACTTTGCCGGAATTTGCCGAAATTCCGGGTATCGGAGAAAAGAAGGTGGTGCGCTACGGCAAGCAGTTTGTGGGTGCGTTGCGAAAACATAAGGGACTCTCGGCTACGGCTTCCGGTTCGTCGGAGGAGTTGACGCGCTATTTGATTGAAAAGGGCTGCTCGATTGACGAAATAGCCTCGGTGCGCGATTTGAAGAAGGCGACGGTCTGTTCGCATATTGCCAAACTGATACAGTTCCATAAACTGCATAACTATTCGGCATTGATTTCAGCCCGCGACTATGATATTATTGTCCGGGCTTATCTTAGCGGTGCGGAAAATTGGTCGTCGGGACTGGAGAGGCTTGTTGATACGGCTTTGATTCCGGTGGCTTTGGCCATTTATCGTACTACCAATGACAGAAACTTGCATTAAACCAAATTACAAAAATAACATACTATGAAAATGATTCAAAAAACGATGCTTGCCGTATGTGCGGCATTTGTAATGGCCGGTGCTTCCGGCTTGTCTGCTCAGGACAACGGTCCGTTGAAATATGTGGACGCACAGAATTTCAGAATGATAAACAAGGGTTTTACTGACACGGAAACTCCTTATACGCGCATTCCTAAATATTTGAAGGACAGCGTACGCCCGGATTTGTGGAATCGTGCACAGTGCAGCAGCGGTCTGGGTATCCGTTTTGCCACGGATTCGAAGCGTGTCGGTATCCGATATACGCTGCTTTGGGATACGCATATGTTCCACATGGCGGATACGGGATTGAAGGGTACGGACTTGTATATTCTTACCGATGAAGGTGTGTGGGAATATGTCAATACCAACCGCCCGATAGCCAACGAAAACAAGGAGTGCGAGAAGGTTTTTGTGGAAAACCTCGACGGCAAAATGCATGAATATATTGTATATCTTCCATTGTACGACGGTGTGACAAAAATGGAACTGGCTGTCGACAGTGCTTCCGTCATTCAAATGCCGCAGGTCGACAACCCGCGCAAGTCGAAGAAAATTGTGTTCTACGGAACAAGTATTCTTCAGGGCGGTTGCTCAACGCGTACGGGTATGGTGGCAACCAACATGATTCAGCGTGACTTGAATTGCGAAGCTGTCAACCTGGGATTCAGCGGTGAAGGAAAAATGGACTTGTGCATGGCACGTGCAATGGCAAAAATCGCCGATGCCGATGTGTTTGTAATCGACCCTGTGCCTAACTGTACGGAAATGATGTGCGACACGCTGACTTACGGTTTCATCAAGACATTGCGCGAACTTCGTCCGAATGTTCCTATTGTCATGGTGGAAGGTCCGATGTACAGTTATGCTAAATATGACAATTTCTTTAAATCCTATTTGCCGAAAAAGAATGCGGCGTTCCGCAAAAATTATGACAAGCTTGTAGCTGACGGCTATAAGGATTTGTATTATGTGGACTGTGACGGTTTGGCCGGTTATGACAATGAAGGTACCGTTGACGGTATTCATTTTACGGATGTGGGTTTCCGCCGTTATGCCGACAAGTTGATACCGGTGCTCAAACCGTTGATTGAAAAATAAAAATGTCGGAAAGATAGTCGTGCCGGAATTCTTTTTTTTGAGTTCCGGCATTTTTTGTAGGTTTGGAGGCACCTTGAGAATGGAAAACCAATAATGGGCGGACAATAATTCACGATTTTGATGTACTTTTGCACAGTTTTTAAAAACAGGAAAAATGAGTTTGTTTAGATTTGTGAAAAATTGGATTCTTCCAATTTCAATGGCATTTGGCGTTATCGCTTATTTTGTGTATGTAAATATCCCGTTTTTGGAGCCTACACGGCCGTTCGTTAACCGTACGGTAGAAATAGTGCAGCCGTTGCTGATTTTTGGTATGCTGTTTTTGACTTTCTGTCGGGTGGACGTGAAAGACCTTCATCCTTGCAAATGGCATTTGTGGCTGTTGCTTATACAGTTGGGCGTATTTGGTCTGTTGTCGTTAGTCGCATCCTTGTTGCCAAAGAGTGACTATCGCGTGTTGTTGGAAGCGGCGATGCTTTGCCTGATTTGTCCGACGGCTACTGCTGCTGCCGTTGTGGTCAGAAAATTGCGGGGAAATCCTGCTTCCGTGACAACATATACGATATTGATCAACCTGATGGTTTCTGTAGCCATACCGGTATGCGCACCATTGGTTCATCCTCATCCGGAACTGTCGTTTCTTTCGTCGTTTTTGCTGATTATCGGGAAAGTATTTCCTTTGCTGCTTTGCCCGTTCATCTGCGCATTGCTGTTGCGTCAGCTGTTGCCTGCCGTTCATGCTCGTTTGGCTTCGTATTCTGAGTTGTCGTTTTATATGTGGGCGGTTGCCTTGTCGCTGGCCATTGCAATGACGGTGAAGACGATTGTTCATTCGAATATGTCATGGGTGCTTCAGGTGGGTATTGCCCTGGTGTCTTTGGTATGCTGTGTATTGCAGTTTGCAGTCGGCAAATATGTGGGAGCCCGTTATGGCGACAAGATTACGGCGGGACAGGCTCTGGGACAGAAAAACACAGTGCTGATAATCTGGATCAGCTATACGTTCTTTACTCCGATTACGTCTATAGCCGGAGGATTCTATAGCGTATGGCATAATCTGATTAATTCCTGGCAGCTTTATCAGCAGCGAAAATTGGATGAGAAAAAATAGCGCGTTATATTTCGAAAAAAGAGGTTTGTAATGGAAATCAAGAATTTTAGAGCGATACACGACAAAGAGTTGATATATGAACTGATAGAGGAAGGCGAACATGTCTGTCAGGACTTTAAGTTTTCTATTTCCGATTCACGGAAGATAGCCCGCAGCATTGCCGCTTTTGCCAATAATCAGGGAGGACGTCTGCTTGTCGGAGTCAAGGATAACGGCAATATCGCCGGAATACGCAGTGAAGAGGAATTTTACATGATTGAGCAGGCTGCGGAAATGTACTGCAAGCCGGCACAGAAGGTGAAACAGACTCTTTATTGCATTGACGGGAAATATGTATTGCTCGTTTCCATTGCCAAGTCGTCTATACCGGTGATGGCTCAGGACGATAACCGTCGCTGGTTGCCGTACTATCGGATTGCGGATGAAAATATACAGGTGCCGGAGTTGATGCTAAAGGTGTGGAAAGCTTCGAAAAAACGGCATTCGGTTTTCTCTTTTTCCGACTTGGAGACAAAAATGCTTTCGTATATTTCTCGCGTGGAGTATGTCACCGTTGAGGGCATTGCAAAAGAAATGCATATGTCATTAAGCTCGACTGAAGATGCTGTCGTCAGTCTCTGTTCGATGGGGGTGTTGCAGTTTGTCTACCACGAAGGGGAGTGGAGAATTGCCGCGGCTGAGCAATAAGATAAACGAAAACAGCGAGGGCAGACAGTATTCCTGTCTGCCCTCGCTGTTTTCGGATTATTTGTTGAAATGGTTGTAAACGATTTCAGATATGTTTGCAATGATTTTCTCCGTATCTTCCTGTGAGTGGGCGGAATCTTTG
Organism: uncultured Porphyromonadaceae bacterium; assembly: GCA_900544305.1. GTDB lineage: Bacteria > Bacteroidota > Bacteroidia > Bacteroidales > Muribaculaceae > Limisoma. The sequence goes on along the minus strand of UQUV01000009.1, from coordinate 83,855 downwards.
ATAAATACTGCAATGTAGTAGCTTTCCCCATTAGGAAGAGTGATGTATCCCAAGTCGTTTGTTCCGGAAATTCGTCCGTTTTCCGTGTAGCCGCTGCCGGTTTTGTGGGCGATTGTAGCACCGGTGTCTTTCAGCGGTGCAGGCAGTCGCATGAGTCCGGTTTCACAATTGCTCATTGTTTCCTTTATAAAAGAAAAATAAGGTTCGGCGATAATGTCGCTTTCTATGAACTTTCGCAGCAGCGATACCGCAGCATAAGGGGTTGTCCAGTTGTCGTATGAAAATTGGTGGTTGGCTCCCATATCTCTTTCGTTGTAGGATATGTTGAAATCTTCGATGCCTAATGAACGTACATATTGGTCTGTTTCAGCAGGTGAGCGGAGTTTGAACAGAATGTCGCAGGCATTGTTGTCGCTCTGTTGGAGTGTGTAGACCAACAGGTCGGCAATGCTGATGTCAAATTCTGCTTCCTTGCGGTTGTCACGGAGCGGGCTCCATGTGCCTTCCGGCATGTCGGCTCGGGTGATGTGGAGCGTTGTGTCAAGCGGCAGGTTGTTGTGCCGCAGATAGTCGGCCACTGCAAGGGCCTGATGGAACTTGAATACGCTCATCATTGGATAGTGTACATCGTTGTTGACTGTCAGTGTGTCGCCGTTTGAGCCAATGACAGCAATGCCGACTTCAGCGTCTGTCTGTTGGGCGATGGCCGAAAGCTCGTTGCGAATCGGTTCCAGGCTGGAGGTGGCTTTGCAGGATATAAAACAAATCACCATACAGCAAAGCATGGCGATTTGTGAGAAAAATATCTTTTTCATGTTGAATGTTATTCCGGGTAAACAAGATTTTCTTCAGTGGCAACGGTCAATACCTCGCGCAAATATTTTTCAGCTTCCCATTTTGCCATTGGTAGGTTGTTGAGCAGATAGTTGCCGCAGTCGCGCGGTGTTGCTCCTGGGATATCACCTTCGAAGTCGCGGATGAATTCAAAGGTTTCAATCATCAGCGGCAGTATGTCGCGTGACGACAGTTCACCTTTAACGATGAGGTAGTTGCCCGTGCAGCATCCCATCGGTCCCCAATAGATGATTTCGTTTTTCCATGTCGGGTGGTTGCGAAGGAATGTAGCTGCCAGATGTTCAATAGTGTGCAGTGCTGACTGGCTGACTGCCGGCTCACGGTTCGGCTCTTTCATGCGGACATCGAATGTTGTCAGGATATCGCCGCTTGCCGTCACATCGCGACGTGATACATAAATTCCTCGTTTCAGCAGGATATGGTTGATTGTAAAACTGGGTATCTTTTCCATTGTAATAGGATTATTTTATGTTTGACAAAATGTTGGAGAGCATTTGGAATGTGTGTTCCGGTGCCGACTCCCAGAAGTTCTCATATTGCTTTACGTTGTCTTTTTCGGCTCCCGGAGTGTCGCTGATGACACGCATGACGAATACGGGTACATTCTTCAGATGGCAGACTTGGGCAATGGATGCCGATTCCATGTCTACGGCCAGAGCTTCCGGAAAATGTGACTTGATTTCTTTCACTTCCTCTTCCGTCGCGATAAACTTGTCGCCGGAGCAGATAAGACCATATCTGACGTTGTCTTCGGTCGAAAGTGATTTCAAAATTTCCGTTATTTTTTCATCGGAATTGAAATAGAGAGGGAAACCTGATGCTTCGCCGTATTCCGTACCCGGGCCGCACCATACGTCGTGGTGTGCAATGTTTTTGCCTACGACGATGTCCATTTGTCCGACTGACAAGTCTGCACCGCCGGCAACACCCGTATTGATGACGAGTTCAGGTGCGTATTCGTTGATTAGGGTAAGTGTGCCGATTGCTGCATTCACTTTGCCGATGCCGCATTGCATGGCAAAAATATCGTGAGTGCCGATTTTTCCCGAATATATTTTATAGCCGTTGTTTTCTTCCTCTTTCTTGTTTTCAATTAAATTCAGCAACAGGCGTAGTTCTTTACCCATTGCAACGATAATTCCAATTTTCATATGTGATGTTCTGATTAAAATGCGTTGTAAAAATAAAAAAAAATATTATATTTGTGGATATGAAGAAACACAAATAACGGATTTTAATATTTGATGATTTATGGAAGTCTGGCATGTTTGGATGATTATAGCTTTGCTCCTTGTTGTAGTTGAGGTTTTTACCTCCGGTTTTGCTGTCTTGTGCTTTTCGATTGGTGCTGTTGCTGCCGCTGTAGTGTCTGCTACGGATTGCGAATTGAAGTGGCAGATACTTGTCTTTGCCGTATTTTCGGCTCTGGCTTTTGTATTGGTTCGCCCGTTGCTGTTGAAGGCGTTTGCACGCAACAAGATGTCAGAAGTCAAATGTGGGGTAGAGGCTTTGGTCGGAAGGACGGCAACGGTGACGGAAGCTATCGATAGTAGCCGGAATCAAGGGCGTGTTGCTGTTGACGGTGACGATTGGAGAGCAGTGACCGAGGACGGTTCTGTCGTTGCTGTTGGCGAGAAGGTGGAGATTCTGCGTGTTGACAGCATCGTGCTTACAGTAAGAAAGAAATAACAGATATAAATCAATATACTTATGGGAACATTAGTTGTAGTGGGGCTGGTGGCGCTTGTCGTTATCGTTTTTGCCCTGAAAGGTCTGATTATTATCAGGCAGAGTGAAACAAAGGTCATCGAACGGTTGGGTAAATATCATTCCACTCTTCCGTCGGGAATTAATGTCGTATGGCCGATTCTTGACCAGCCGAGAAAAATCTATGTGCGCTATGTGACAAAAACTATCGGAGGCCGGGATGTGGCTGTTGTTCGGATGTCGGACAAGATTGACTTACGCGAACAAGTGTACGATTTTCCGGAGCAGAGTGTCATCACCAAAGATAATGTAACAACACATATCAATGCGTTGCTTTATTTCCAGATTACCGACCCGTTTAAGGCAGTCTATGAAATTGACAATTTGCCGAATGCCATTGAAAAACTGACTCAAACAACCCTTCGAAATGTGATTGGTGAGTTGGAGTTGGATGAAACGCTGACCTCACGCGATACGATAAACTCAAAGCTCCGTGCGGTGCTGGATGATGCTACGAACAAATGGGGCGTGAAGGTGAACCGTGTGGAACTTCAGGATATTACGCCTCCCGACAGTGTGCGCAACGCCATGGAACAGCAGATGCAGGCCGAGCGTGAACGCCGTGCGAAAATATTGAAGGCCGAGGGTGAAAAGACATCCGCAATTTTGAAGTCGGAAGGTGAGAAAGAGTCGCAAATCAACCGTGCGCTGGCCGACAAGGAGTCGCAGATTTTGAAGGCGCAGGGTGAGGCCGAAGCCAAAATCCTACAGGCGGAAGCTGAAGCGGAAGCCATACGGAAAATAGCTGAGGCTATCAACTCTACAAAATCAGATCCGGCTTCGTATATGTTGGCTTTGAAATATATTGAGGCTTTGAAGGAAATGGTTTCAAACGGAAAGGATACGAAGACTGTGTATATGCCTTACGAGGCATCTTCCGTATTGAGTTCGTTGGGTGGCATAAAAGAAATTTTAGGCGTGAAATAATGATGTTTGTTCTTTAGACTTTTAGGCGAAATCCTTCTGCTTGTATGGTGGAAGGATTTTGTTTGTTCAGGCGGCATTGTATAATTTGGCCAAAGAGGTATGCAAAGTGGAATCAATTGTGTATTTTTGTAGAAGATAGGAGGCGGCTCGGCATAGTCAAATTTGAAAACTCCGTTTTCATTTGCCTCTGCTCTCGCCTTTCGCTATCTTTGTAAAAAAGAATAAAGCAATGAAAGTTTTAGTAGACGAACGTATAAGGGAGATCTGTCCGGATGTGAAAATCGGACTTATTCGTGCGAAGGTGCGTAATTCGGAAACGAGTGAAGAACTTTGGCAGGAAATTAAGGAAGCTTCCCGAAGAATACATGACAGCTATGAACTGCTATGGATAAACAAGCGTCCTGCCATTGCGGCAACGCGCCAACTGTATAAACGTTTGGGAAAAGACCCGAATCGATACAGGGTGTCGAGCGAGGCCTTGTGCCGTCGTGTGGTGAAAGGAATGGACATTTACCGTATCAGTACGCTTGTCGATTTAATTAATCTGGTGTCGATGGGCTGCGGCTACTCTATTGGAGGATTTGATGCCGACAAGATTGTCGGTGATACTGTGATTTTCGGAGTGGGCGAAGCCGGAGAAAAGTTTGAAGGCATCGGCCGTGGATTGCTGAACATAGAGGGACTTCCGGTTTATCGTGATGCGGTCGGTGGTATCGGTTCGCCGACAAGCGATGAGGAACGGACAAAAATCACGATGGAGACTACCCACCTGCACATGCAGATTAATGCCTTCGGCGAAGAGATGCCGATGGACGATACGCTGCGCTGGTCCGTCTCTTTGCTTGAAAAATATGCTTCGGCTACTGACATTGAAGTGACCGTATTCTAAATTTAAATACCATGAAAATTCTGAAAGTTTTTGAAAACAATCCCAACCCGAAGTTCCTTGACATGGCTGTTGAGGCTTTGCGTGACGGGGATATTGTCATTTACCCGACAGATACGCTCTATGCCATCGGATGTGATGCGTTGAACAACAGTGCCATCAATAAAATCTGCAAATTGAAAGGCATAAACCCCGACAAAACAAATTTGTCGATTATTTGCAACGGCATCTCTATGGTTGCGGAATATGCCCGTTTCGACAACCGGCAATTCAAGGTGTTGAAAACCAATTTGCCGGGGCCGTTTACGTTTATTCTTCCGTCATCGTCTTCGCTGCCTAAAGTGTTTAAGGGGCGTAAGACGGTAGGAATCCGTGTGCCGGAAAATAATGTGGCTGTAGAACTTGTCCGCCGTCTGGGAAATCCGATATTGTCGACAACCATTTCCTATACGGACGACGATTATGCAGTGAATCCGGAACTGATTGCCGAAACGTATGCTGACAGTGCCACTTATTTGTTGGATGGTGGCGACGGCGGACTCATTCCGTCGACGGTCGTAGATATGACATCGGGAGAATTGGAGATTGTAAGAGAAGGTAAAGGAGATTTAATATATTGAGCTATGAAAGAAATTACGTTCAAAGAATTGAATGAAAATATGATATCACGCATCGGTTCCGACTGGATGCTGATTACTTCGGGCGATGAAAAATCGTTCAACATGATGACTGCCAGTTGGGGCGGTGTCGGATTTATGTGGGGCAAGCCGGTTGCTGTGGCTGTAATCCGTCCTACACGCCATACTTTTGGTTTTGTTGAGCAGACAAAGCGTTTCACATTGTCGTTCTTCGAAGACGGTAAACGTGAAATGGCAGTGCTGGGGTCGAAAAGCGGTAGAGATATGGACAAGATGCATGAGTCAGGTTTCACCCCGTTTGCATTGCCTGACGGACAGATGGGCTATAAAGAAGCATGGCTGACACTGGAGTGTGAAGTCCTTTATCAGGATAACCTGAAAGAGGAGAACTTTCTTGACAAGAGCCTCTGTGAGCGCTGGTATACGCCAGAGCAAGGTGGCTACCACATGGCTTATGTGGCAGAAATCAAGCATATCTATGTGAAATAGCCGTCAGACTATTGGCGGGCGATGGATATTTTGACCCGCTTGTTTTTGATTTTTTCTTTACTGATTTTTGCGAGAACGGTTTTTGCTTTGTCTTTAGGAATGGCGACAAGGGCGTAATGGTCGGCAATGTCGATTTTCCCTATTTCGGCACCTTCCAATTCGCCTTTGGCGGTGAGAAATCCCAAGATGTCGCCTCGCGAAATCTTTTCCTTTTTACCGGCTGAGAAAAACAGGGTTTCGAAAGAACTTCTGATTTTTCCGGCCGATTCTTTTTTTATTTGCAGCTCTTCGTCAAATTGAATGTATTCCGGGTGGCGTTCTTCCGGTCCGGTGATGACATAGATGGAACCGTTGGCATCTACACGGGCCGTACGTCCGTTACGGTGGGTATAAGTTTCCTCCGAAAGCGGGAGATGGTAGTGGATAATGTGTTTTACTTCCTGTATGTCCAATCCGCGAGAGCCAAGGTCGGTAGTGACAAGAATCATAAATGTACCATTGTTGAACATTGAAATGGCCTTTTCTCGTTCGATTTGGTCAAGACCGCCGTGGTAGATTCCTGCAGGTTGCTGGTTATTTCGTAAAAAGTCGAAAATGCGTTCGGCCGATTCGCGGTGATTGGCAAAGACGATGGTACGTCCGTTGTCCAAATTTTTTAAAAGCGTAAGCAGACAGTCGAGTTTGTCTTTCAAATCCGACTTCACTTCATATACCTTCATTCGTTTTGCCGGTTGGTCGGCATGCAGGAAACTGATGGTTTCGGCATTTTTCATCCGGAGAAAATCGGGGAATTCGTCAAGGGCTGTTGCCGATGTCAGAATTCTGCGCGAAACATTGGGCATTTCGCGCAAAATTTTCGACAGTTCATCGTGGAATCCGAGTTCCAATGATTTGTCGAACTCGTCAAGAACCAGAATGCGGGTAGGGTAGACATCCACGTTGCCGCGGTTGATATGGTCAAGCAGGCGGCCGGGAGTGCTGACAATAATGTCGGGCACAACGGAAAGGGAGTTTTTCTCGTCCTCAAAATTATGTCCGCCGTAGCAGCAGGTGACTTTGACTTCCGATGCAATGGCTTGCACCACTTTGGCAATCTGAATGGTCAATTCGCGTGAAGGAGCTATGACAATGGCCTGCACGCGTCCGTTGGATGCCCGCAGATTCTTGAGCATGGGAATGGTGAATGCTATGGTTTTGCCGGAACCGGTCGGCGACAAAAGTATGACATCATTCGAGTTCGTTGACTCTGCCATTTTTTTCTGCATAGGGTTCAGCGATTCTATCCCCAATTTTTGTCGGATAGCATTGATAATTTCGGATTCCTTCATCTTAAATTGAATTTTTGTGCAAAGATAGTGAAACTCGCCCGATTTCGGATGGATTTAAGAAGAATAATGTAAACTATTGGGTTTTCAGGGATTTATGTAGCATTATTCTACATTCGTAAAAGTGTGCTTTGAAGCCGTTTTTTGAATAGTTAAGCAGAAAAATTGCTACCTATCCGTTGCCCATTCCTGTTGCATGGAATTGTTTGAAAATCCTTCCTGTTCCGACCGTAAAGAACGCAGTTTCATCATTTTGGCTTAACGAAGGTACTTATTTTTTTTGAAATATGAAAAATATAGGTTCTGTAAGTCAATGATGATAGCTTTGTCGATGTCTGACGATATTTAACATGCCGATGATCAACTCTGTCTCCATTAATTTTGCAAACAATGGAACAGGTTATGAATCAGAAAGATGTGAAGGTTTCGTTCTACCTTAAAAAGAGTGAGGCGGATGCCAGTGGGAACTGCCCAGTGATGGCACGGCTCATTGTCGGCAAACACTCTGAAACGGCTTTCAGTGTAAAGCTGCGTGTGCCACAATCATTATGGTCATCCGGACGGGCGTGTGGAAAGAGTGTTGCGGCCAGGGAAATCAACAGCAAGCTTGATGAAATCCGAGCGACAGCTCTCGGCATTTATGCGGAAATGTCCGCAGTCCGTGAAGATGTGACTGCGGAGGAAGTGAAGCACCAGCTTTTGGGCATGGCTTCAGGTCAGGAAACCTTGTTGAGCTATTACAGATACTTCATGAGGAATTTTGAGAAGCGTGTAGGTGTTAACCGAACAGAAAAAACTTTATATGCTTATCGTAATTCCTACAATCATGTTGCCGTCTTTTTACAAATGCAATATAAGGTAACAGACCTTCCGTTTACCGCTCTGGACCGTTCATTTATCGAGAAATATGTGTTGTATTTACGTACAGAATGCAATCTCTCACAGTCTACTATTGTCAATCATTCCGTCCGGTTGAAGACGGTAGTCGGCGAAGCAATCGCCGACGGTATAATTACGGCAAATCCGTTCATCGGTTATGAGCTGGCCCGTCCAAAGCCAAGACAGAAATATCTCACGTCCGAAGAATTGCATCGTATTATGGTTACGCCTTTGCATAACCGGACTCTTTATCATGTGCGTGATCTGTTCCTCTTTTCATGTTTCACGGGGATTTCATACATAGACATGTGTCTTCTGTCAAATGAACACTTGTCTCTTGCAGAAGACGGTGTATGGTGGATTAAGAGCGCACGTAAAAAAAGCGGAGTGGATTTTGAAATACCGCTGATGGAACTTCCGCTTCGTATCTTAGAGAAATATCGGGATATTGCCCCTGAAGGAAAACTGCTTCCGATGTATTCAAACTGTGTGCTGAATTATCACTTGAAGCATATTGCTGAAATTTGCGGTATAAAGCGTAAGCTGGTCTTTCATGCAGCCCGTCATACCTATGCGACGGAAATCACACTTTCTCATGGAGTTCCACTTGAGACAGTCAGCAAGATGCTGGGACACAGACAAATCAAGACAACCCAAATCTATGCCAAAGTTACTGATGACAAGATTGATACCGATACAAGAAACCTGAACGAGAAGATTGCAGAACGCTTTTCAGTGGTCATTTAATAACCCTATTAAAGAATGAAGATTATGAAAATGAATACGGACAATACGGAAATCAAGCGTCGCAGTACGTTTGCGATACTGTTTTATATAAACCGCACTAAAATCCGCAAGGATAAAACGTGTCAATTGCTGTGCAAGATAAGCATAGATGCTCAATGGGTACAGATAGGTACAAAGGTATCTGTCAACCCGGCCATATGGAACCCTGAAAAAGGACGGGCTGACGGGCGTAGTGGGAATGCTCTTATCGTCAACAGAGCTATAGATGATCTGACTAAAGAAATCAAAGGGCATTATCAACGTATAAAGAGTAATCTGGGATTTATCACGGCCGAACAGGTGAAGAATGCCGTGATGGGTGTCGGCCAAAAGCCCCTTACACTTCTGGCTCTTTTCAGGGAGCATAATGAGGAGTTCAAAAAACGTGTTGGCATAGACAGGATAAAAGAGACGTATGACTCTTACCTACGCTCATACAAGCATCTTTCGGCTTTCGTCCAGCAGAAGCGTGGCGTTGAAGATGTCATGCTCCGGAATCTTGACCGTGTGTTTTATGATGATTTTGAACTTTTTCTGCGTACAGACCGCAATCTAAGTTCAAAAACCGTGCATGAACATCTTTACAGGTTGAAGAAGATGACCATGCGTGCCGTAAGCCAGGGTACAATCCGACGGGACCCGTACTGCCGTCTGCATCCGGAACTGCCCAAACGGAAAAGCCGCCACATGAAACTGGAGGATTTGAAGACATTGCTTGCAACTCCTGTGGAAAAACCGCAGTTGCAATTTGTCCGTGACATGTTTATCTTCTCCACCTTTACAGGACTGGCTTATGCGGATTTGAAAAGATTGACGGTAAATGACATTACGCAGTCAGGTGACGGCTCCTGGTGGATCCATATCCATCGCCAGAAGACCGGTACGCTTTCTTCTGTCCGTCTACTGGACATTCCGTTGAAGATAATAGAAAAATATCGTGGAGAACGTCAAGGTGATAAAGTTTTCAATTTGTACAAACGTGAGTATACCATTCTGCTCACGAGAGAATTGGGCAAAGTCTATGGCTTTGATCTGACATTCCATCAGGCAAGACATAATTTCGGGACGCATGTCACCCTTTCACTGGGAGTACCTCTTGAAACTGTCAGTAAGATGATGGGACATTGCCGGTTTGACACAACGCAGATTTATGCTCATGTAACCGATAAGAAAGTGGATGAAGATATGAGACGTCTGAGAAAATCCGGGGCGAACACGAATCTTGACCTTTATGAGGAAGAGACAAACGCCGGAAAACGCAGGCTGAAAAACGTATGGCAGTCTGCAAACAAAGGAGATGTCCTGTAAAGTGATACGGAAGTCCTAAGAACAGAACATTAGGGGCTCCTGTCGCTTATATACTTTAGTATTTTTCAATACTCAACATGTGCGGAAACGAAAAAGACCGTCTCGAAGTGAAGTGATTTGGAGACGGTCTCTTTCGTTTTATCATACCCATCGCTGTTCTTCCCTGCATCTTTTATAAGCGTCGTCAAGAACTTTCTGTATGTCCGATTCTTTATAAAGGGCTTTTCCCTGTACAAGGTAATAAGGTATCACGCCGAGGGTACGGTATTCCTGCAGGGTACGCCTGCTGACCTTCAATACTTTCGACAGCTCCTCGTCCGTGAGGAAATAATCACCGTGAAATGCCGGCCTTGGTGCCGTCTGTAGTCCATCAATCATTTGCTCCATCTTTTCCAGACTTTCGAAAATGGCATCAATCCGCGGGTCCTGCTTGTTAATAAGATCGTAACTCATGGCTTTTTTCTTTGAGGGTGATCACTTGATTCCAACAGCTTCTGCACATCCTCCGGCCTGTAGAAAATCTTGTTCTTGATTCGGGTGTAAGGCAACAGACCCTTTTCACGGTAGACCTGAAGCGTGCGTTTGGATATGCGGAGAACCTCGCACACGTCCCGGTTGTCCATCCATTTCTTCAGTCCCGCATCTCTTGCCGGACTGCACAGGCGGGTTACTTTTTTCTCTATCTCACTGAGCCGGACAATCAACTCGTCGAAAATCCGCTTGTCTATACATATAATTTCCATATTGTCATCTGATTAGGGTTGAAGACCGAGTTCTTTCTTTATTCTTAGGGGCAGGACTTTCCCTTTCCGGTTAAGAAACTCCTGCACCTCCGAAGCCTTATAGTAGGTCCGCCCGTCAATCATGTAATAGGTAACCAGTTTCTTCTGGCGGTAACGGGCAAGGGTACGCTTTGTAACGCCAAGCAGTTCGCACATGTCCTGGTTATCGAGCAGCTTGTCCCCTTCAAGGGCGGCCGTCTGCCGGTTCATGCGGTTCAGCCTGTCATCGATTCTGTCAAACCGTTCCATTATCTTCTGGAGCATCATCTGGAATGTCTCCCTGTCTATCTGTATCATAATGAATTCTGTTTTTAGTGTAATAATTCCGTTATTTACACCGTGTTGCGCAACAGGTTTCATTTGATATAGGCCAAAACGTGGACCAATGGAGCATATTGCTACATAATGATACGGCAAATTGCTGAAAAACAGAGAAATAAAAAATCAGCCGCGAAAAATCGGGGCTGATTGGGGTATTGCAAATGCAAGAGCGTGCAATCTCTTATTGCAATGTTTTGCGATAAGTAAGGCGGCAGATTCCGTTTCTGAATGTTTTTGTCCTGACCAGTTTCCATTTGTCCGTGGAGATATGTTGTGATACGGGAACCGTTTCGGAACTGATTACCGGAAGAAGAAAAATGACCATCTCATCTATCAGGTGGTACAGGGACAGTCCCCGCAGCAGTTCCGCGCTGCTGTCGTCATAGATTTCAGCCAGATATATGTCAGAGGGTGCAGACTGTTCCTTGTCACAGATGAGGTCGACCAGCGGATAGCCCGGATACAGCATGCGGGTGTACCGGTTCCGCCAGCAGGGGAAACCGTCATTGCTGTTTTGTATCCATTGCAGCAGGGAATCGTTCCGTGCGGGGACGGAACCGTTCAATGTCATTGCTATCAGAACCTGTAACTTTGCCATACCTTGATATTCCAAATGAAAAGCGTGAGACTCACGCTATTTCGGATGGAGGCTCTGACAAAGCCCAATACAGAAATTTGCATGAGCTCACGCTATTAGGCATAGCATAAGCTACACGCAAAAGTCTCTGTATTTTTGAATTTGTCAGATTCCCATCCGAGACGTCTTGCGACTTATGTATAATATCCGGCGAGGCTGTCAGCCCTGCCGGTATTTTCTTATGTTCCTGCTGGCAGTATGTGTTTCACATTTTGCCAGACTTATGCAAAAGTAGGCATTTTATTCCAGACTGGAAAACATCTCCGGTCTATATTGCCTTTATTTGTCGTTCAGTCCGTATTTCTTCATTTTCCGGTACAGCGTGGACGGATCAATGTGCAGCATCTCCGCCGTCCGTTTCCGGTTGCCCGTGCATATTTTCAAGGCTCTGATGATGGACTGTTTTTCCTGTGTCTCATTTTCCGGAAAAAGGAAGATTTTCTCTTCCTCATCCTCGATTCTTATGTTCAAACAAGCTGACTCGATTATCGGCTGTTTGGACAGCAGGACGGCCCGTTTGACCTTGTTCTGCAATTCCCGCACATTTCCCGGCCAGCCGTATGAGAGCAGCAGTTGTTCCGCCTCACGGCTGAATCCGTCGGTCTGCCGTTTGAGTTCCCTGGAGAACTTTTCCCTGAAATGTTCGGCAAGCGGAAGTATGTCCTCCGGGCATTCGTGTAGGGCCGGCAGGACGATTTCAAATTCCCCCAGACGGTGGTAGAGGTCTTCCCGGAAGCGTCTCTCCCTGATGGCCAACTGAAGGTCCTCGTTGGTTGCCGCTACTATCCTTACGTCGGAGTGTTTCTCACGATAGCTGCCTATAGGGATATAGGTGCCTTCCTGCAAGGTACGCAGAAGCATGCTTTGTACCTCCATGGACAATGTTCCCACCTCGTCAAGGAACAGGGTCCCGCCACGGGCCGTTTCAAAAAAGCCTTCACGGTTTGTGTCCGCCCCCGTAAACGTCCCCTTCACATGCCCGAAAAAGAGCGAGGGCGCAAGCTCTTTGGGAATGACCCCGCAGTTTACTGCCAGAAATGGCTTTTCCCTGCGTTCGCTGGAATAATGGATACGTTGCGCAATAGATTCCTTGCCTGCACCGTTCGGGCCAAGAATCAGGACAGAAATGTCGAATGGAGCAACCGTACGCGCCAGATTTTCCACTTCTTTCATCTGCCGGCTGTTCCTGGGAAGGATGCCCTTGTCCTTTCCGTATATGACTGAGCGTGGATGCAGGATGTTCTTTATCAGACTTTGCAGCTCATCCATCTGAACAGGCTTGGCCAGATAGTCTTTTGCTCCCATCTTGATGGCACGGACGGCATCCTGCACGGAAGCATATCCGGTCATGATGATGAAGGGAACATCTATCCGTTCTCTCTGCATCCATTCGAGCAGCGATATGCCGTCCCCCTGCGGAAGACGGACATCGGAAAGGACAAGATCGAAAGGCTCCTTTTTCAGAAGCCGCCTTGCACCGGGTTCGTCTATGGTTGTCACTGCTTCATAGCCGGATTTCTCGAACCATTTCTTTTGTTGTCCGGCCAGCAGGATATTGTCTTCAACTATGAGTATTCTGTGTTTCATCCGTATAGTTCTTTAAGTCAAGTCTTCTGATTTCCGAAAGCAGGTTCTTCGCGTCGCCTACCAGCCGGTCTATTCTTACGATGACGGCCTCTGTATATGTACTGATGGTCAGGTCATCGGAAGTATCGTCATGCAGGATTCTGCTGTATGTCTCCAGTTCGCAGGCCACCCCCAGCTGTTCCCAGGTGGGATACATGCGGTGCAGGGTGTTTTTCATACGCTCCGTGTCCGTTTTCATGCTTTCAAGGGCTTCTTTCAGTTCTGTCCTGTTGTCGAGCGATTCCTTGATGAAGGCATTGAGCATCCATTCCATGTCCCCCGTGTCTGCGGCCAGGGCATTGAAATCCGCCTTCTGCTCCTGCTGCTGTCCCGACCTTTTCATTATGGAGGAAAGGAAAGCCAGCAGTTCGTTCATGGAGAACGGTTTCCGTATGCACCCGGAAAAGCCGGCTTCGGTATAGCGGCTCTCGTCCACGTCGTTGCGGGCGGTCATGGCGGCAACCGGGATGGTGCGTGAATTTCCGATATTGGAATGACGCAGGAGGTACAGCAGGTCAAAACCGCTGGTACCGTGCATCTGGATGTCGGTCAGCAGTAGATCATACGGTTCTTTCCGCAGTTCGCCGGCCACGTCCTTCGCCCCGATGCAAGTCCGGCATGATACTCCGTTCCGCTCCAGCATCTCCATGACGATGCGCAGCTGTATCGGATCGTCGTCCGCCAAGATGATACGCTTGGGAAGGCTGTATCTTTTCACAGCTGGCATGACGCTATTCTTTACCGGTTCAGTGGAAATGGCAAGGGGGATTTCCGTGTGGAACAGGCTGCCTTTCCCGACATGGCTCGATACGGAGATGCTGCCGCCGAGCAGGTTCAAAAGTCCCTTGGTTATCGGGAGGCCGAGCCCGAATCCTTCCGGCGAAATGTCTGGCGCCGCCCGCTCAAACGGCCGGAATATGCGTTCTACCGTCTCCTTGTCCATGCCGATGCCCGAGTCCTCCACCTCCATGGTCATTACCCCGTCCTTGTAGCTTACCCGGAAACAGACTGTTCCGTTGCGGGTGAACTTGAGCGCGTTGGTCAGCAGGTTGTCCGCCACCTGACGGATGCGGTCCGCATCTCCGCATACCACGATGTCGGTGTCCTCTGCTTCCGTTTTGAAGACCAGCCCCTTATCATTGGCCGCACAAGTGTATTCCACGTTGATGTCATCGACGAAGGCTTTCAGGTTGAAAGGTATCCTGTTCAGTGATTCCTTCGCTTCGTCCAGCCTGGAGAGGTCAAGCAGACTGTTGGCAAGTCTTGTGATATGGCGTGAGGATTTGATGATGTTGTCAAGGTAGGTGTTGCGGCGTTTTCTTTCCCTGGTGTCAATGGCCAGTTCCGCACTACCGCAGATGGCGTTCAGCGGTCCCCTTATGTCATGGGATAGCGTTACGATGATACGCTTTCTCATTTCGGACAGTTCCCGGTTCTGTTTGAGCGTATCCACCAGTCTGCTGCGGTCATGTTCCTTGCGCCGTATGTCCCTCTGTATGACAAGATGGGATATGATCAGCAGGACAATGGCAACTATGATGGTGGCCGCAAACAGCTTGAATGAAAGTGCCTTTGCCTCCGCAATCCTTGTTTCCCGGTTTTGGAAAGCGGCCTGGACCTGTTCGTCAAGGGCGGTGACGAAGGAGTTCAGTCTTTTGTTCAGTTTCAGGTTTTGCAGACGCAGGCTGTCAACATAGAGTCCGATATGTCTGTCATGCTCTTCCTGCATGGTTATCAGCTGGCGGTTGAGCTGCCGCAGTTCTGTCGTGGAAGCCGGTACCTGTACGGTTTCCTTCTTGCCGAAGAAACCTGCTATGCCGTTTTTCCGGCGGGTGACTGTGCGTGTACGGGTACTCTTGTTGATGACCTCGGGCAGACGGTTGTAGAGCAGGCTGTCTGAGGTCCTCTGCTCCTGAAAAACCGTCGTAAGATGGTACAGGCGGCTTTCTTTCTCTTCCAGCAGCCGTCGCAATGTGTCTATCTGTTCGTGGCTCACCAGGTCCAGGCCGTTGTCTTTCATCCGTTCCAGCAGGCTGTCTATGTGCAGGCGCCTGTTCCGGTATGCCGAGAAGTCCTCACTGTCCCATCCGATGGCGGATTCCCCCAGCAATGCGATTCCAACGATGTGTCGGCGTATGGCGTTGACTTCATTCCGGATCTCACGTATTTCTGCGGTTCCGTTTGCTATGTCATGCATTTTTTTGCGCTCATGGAGCAGTATGGCAATCATGCTTCCGATGACTGCCAGCAATATCAGATAACCAGCTATGATTTTTGTCTGCAATGAAATTCCACTTAGCTTCCTCATACGCCTTATGATAAAAAATCCCGGAAGGTTGTGGGGCGCAGTCTTCCGGGACGTGAGTAATTTGGATGTCACCCCGACGTGCTATCCCGTCGTACACAGAATGCACTCCGGCCTGTTATAACCTTGGCGGGCGACGGTTTGCCCGCATGATTCTCCTTTCTGCCGGCAGCTTTCGGCAGAAGATTCTCTGGTTCGGGTATCCAATATCTTGTCCATATTCTATCTTTTACAGTCAGTCCATATTTCTGTTTCTCCGTATTTCCCGATGCAGGAAAAAATAAGGCCCCCTGTTATAGTCCCGTGTGGAAACGCGGATGACCCTGTTTTCGTTTGCCTGAATTACGGAAGTTCCGGCAAGACAATACGCTGTCCTATTGTATAATATTCCAAAATACAAATATATACATTTGTCTCTAACTGCAATGAAGTTAATATATGTTTGTCTTGATTTCAAACAAGTTTTAACATGTTATAGGCCATAAAGCCGCGTTCAGACAGGTATCGGATTCATTTTCAAGGTTGAGAGGTTCAGGTACAGCCCGTGATACTCGATCATACCGTTGCGGAACATTTTCCACAGGATGTTGCAGCCGAGCTGTGCCAATGTGGAGTTGATGAACAGGTCCTGCTTTTCCAGGGCCTCCGCCAGTGAGCAGCTCGGTCCGGAATCCTTTTCCTTCACTCTCGCGTATTTGACATATCGTGTGATCACCTTCAGCGATTCTACCGTTTCGTACAGCTTGGATGCCGGTTGTCTGATTTTCTTCGGTACGGTTCCGAGGATGACCTGTCCCGTATCCTGCGTGTTGCCGAAGTCCATCCAGTACAGGGGGGTCTCGTAGCTTCTGTATTCTGAAACCGGCACGGCTTTCAGTATGTTCCACAGATCGAGACGGGACTTTATGTTGTCCGTGCAGGTAATCGTTATGTTGGCCAGATTGTCCCGTCTGGCGTCCTTCAGAGCTGCCGGATAGATGTCCGGTACCGCCTTCCAGTCGTTGCCGAAGAAGTTGTTCATGCGTGTGACAAGACACTGTGCCTTGTTCAGGCCGATGTCCGAGGGGCTGAAGAGCTGCCGCCCGATATTGGCCTCCGTTACGATGTCGGAATCATACACAGTTATGAACAGTCCGGGATGTCCCAGTCCCCTCAGTGCCGTGTCAAGCCTGGCCAGGCAGGTAAGCACCTGCGAGCCTGTTCCTCCTGCTCCGATAAGGTTTACCGTTACCGGATGCTGCGGGTTTATGAGATAGTTGTCGATGTAGTGTACTCTTTTCATTTCAGTATGTCTTTAAGTTTCATGTTGTTCAGCGGTTTCAGTTCGTCGAGGTTGAAGTCCCTGTCCCGTGCCGCCTTTGTCACCAGCACGAGGTTTGATTTTGTCGGGTTCCCGTTCCCTCCCAGGTGGGAGAATTCCGTCAGCCAGAATTTCCTTTCCCAGTACTGCAGCAGCTTCTCATAGGTCAGGTCCTTCGGCAGCTCTATCCTGGCGTTTCCCAGACATACGCTGGAACCTGTCACGTTGAAGAATGGCGCGGCATACAGCACGGTATCCGGTCCGGGAACATTTTCCTTGTAGGCATAGATTCTCATTCCGTGTTCTCCGGCCTCATAGATCACTCCCGGCAGGTAATATTCCGCGTTTTCTATTTTGAGCGCGGGGCTGAAGAACATCATCCTCTTGTGCGGAGGGTTGTACCACACGTATCTCTCGCTTCCCTTGCGCGGGTCGCAATACAACAGGTTGTCGGGTATCTTCCCGTATGGAGTGGTGCTGTGTCTTTCCGAGTATCCCTTCACAAGCGTGTTCATGAATTCCAGGGTTACCGGTCTTCCTTCCGTCATGCTTCCCCGGTCGTCAATTTCACGGATTTCAAGGAAAAAGTTCCTGTCATTCTCCGAGGCATAGGCTATCAGTGCCGCCTTGGGGTTGAGCGGCGTCTTGATTTTTCTGGTCAGTTCGTTGCTGTCTATCATATGCTTTCAGATTGGTTTATACTGTGATGTTGATGAATTTTTCCGCCCATTTGAAGAAGCGTTCCGGATAGTCGTCCATGCGGAACAGTTCCTCCATTTCCGGAGACAGGTCACAGGTGGTGACCGGAATGATGTCGTATGTCTCCTGACTGTAGGAGTTGTAATAGTCGGTGAGATATTCCGTTATCATGTCGGTGCAGTCATAGATGACCCGGATCTGCTTGCTGAGGTACATGGGCAAAAAGTCCGGTTCTTCCTCGTAGAAGGGATCGTAGCCGTATTCCATGATGCCGTGTTCAGGTGTAAGGAACTCCAGTCCCTCCTTCATGACAGAGAGCAGTGACTGTTCGTACCCGTCCTTCGGCTTATATCGGTCGATTGCCTTCGGCAGATTCTTGTAATAGGATTTGCGTTCCACCCGGCGTAACAGGGCATGTATCCTGCCTTCCTCATAGGAGTGCAGGAGCCGCCGCCTCTTTTTCCGGTCAGATGCCGTTTCACCCGAATCATCCTCAGACATCAGTGTCAGGGCATAGTCCATGTCATCCTCGTCCAGTACAGTGTTTATCCCGTTCGCCTGCATCAGGTTGTGGATGAAGGTGACGGATATGCGTCTCAGTTCCGGTCCGAGCCTTTCCATGAACTTCGTCGGGAAGTAATACAACGTGAGTTCTCCCCATTCATGACATTTCCAGAGACGGAACAGGAGTCTTTCTTCGTCCTGCTCAATGTTGACATTCATGTCATTGCCTACAAGGTTACACATCTCTTCGTGCAGTCTGGCAATACTTTCGCCGGGCGTTCGTCCCGGTGTATGTACCGCCTCCTTCTTCATGAGGAGTGCATATCTGAAAAAGGAATCACGCAGGTACCCATAGTTTTCCTGCGTGATAAGATTGTGCGGCTTCCCGTCAGTACCGTCCGTGAACAGTTCCGATGGGGATATCGGCAAGAATGTAGCGTTCAGAAAAGAATTACGGCACCGCTGGGTGCCGCAATCCGTTTCTTCCTTTCCGTGCCGTAATGCACCTTCCTTTCGGTTTCCGCAATGATAAGTCTCGCGAGCTGTTCCGCCTGATATCCGTCCAATGGTACACATGATTTCTTCTTTTTTCTGTTGTCCTTTGCCATATCCTTTATCCTTTTGTTCCGATAGTTGTCTTGAACTCATATTCTGTCATATCCTCCCTGATGACCGGTCCGTGAACGGTAGCCGTCGTCAGTTCCGGGTACATGTTCGAATAGTAGCTCATGACCATGTCCGGCGAGATGTTCGGATCCGGGTCATGAAGGGTTATATACTCCGTTCCTTTCTTGAATTTGAATGAGCGTGTCATTCCTTTGATTTCGAGTGCCATGTCTTAAACTGTCTGATAAGGTGAATACTTGGGTTCCAGCATGGACTGCGGGAAATCGATGTATTCCTCGTAGTCCTTCTCACTGTATGCGGGATGTTCCTGATCGGAGAGGTACGGTTGCTGTTCGTCCTCCTGCATGAACCGTTCTTCCTGCCAGTCCTGTATTTCAGGCTGCGGCGGATATTGAGTTTGGGAAGGCTGCTGTCCGCCTGTCCGCTGTACGTATTGCGCGTGCGGCTGTATCTGCGGTCTTGCCTGCGGTTGTGGCGGCTGTTGTTGCGACGGCCATATTCCCGGTTGTTGCGGATGCTGCGTGTATGCCTGTTGTGGTCTCTGCGGTGCGGGCTGAGCCTGTCCCGGCATCGGCTGTGACGGTCTCCGCGTGTATGTCTGCTGCGGTGCCGACTGTTGCGGACGTTGCGGTTGCGGATTTCTCTGTTCCGGTGCCTGCGTGTATGTCGGCTGCTGGGAGTGTGGCTGTTGCTGCTGTACCGAAGATTCCGGTTGTGCTTCCTGTTCCATCAGGTCGAAGAGGCTTCCCCGGTTCATTTCCGTGTCGGCCGCCTTTATCTTCTCCTCGATTTCCTTCAGCTGGGCGGCTGTCGCATACGCTTTCGCCTGTCCGAGCACATTGATGACCTCCCTGTGATTCTTGGCGGCTGTCAGTTCTTCCGCCTTCTTCATCAGTTTCTCGTACTTTTCCCGTTTCTCGCGCTCCTCCTTCGTTTCCTTGGATTTCGCTTCCTTGGCGGCCTTGCTGCTGGCGGCGGCCTTGTCCGCCTGAGCCTCGAACTGTGCCATGTTTGAGATCAGCCCGCAGGCTTTCTGTATCGGTCTTGTGACTGCCTGCAGGAATCCCGAGTCAAGTTCCTGCGGCGTTCCCGTGACAGTCAGCGGCACGATGTGGTTCTGGGCCTCGTCCTTGAGTCCGTTCGACTTGGGTAATGTGGAAACGGTCAGTTGGCCGTTTGTCTTGCGGATGACGATCGTGAGGTCCACGCTTTCCGTCATCATCTTGTGGATTGCTGTGAAAAACATAATTGATAAAAATTAAATGATTAGACGATGTATTTCAATATTCGCTGAAGAATTCTGCCAGCAACCTGTCCCTGTCCGGATGTCTGCATATTTCCAGAACGGGGTTCAGCAGCTTTGAGATGTGAACGGGGCCAGTGGTTCCTCTTGGCGGCAGTTTGATGGAGGGTTGCGGGACGTGTACTTTCGGTCTTCTTGTCACGGGCATCCCTATCGGGGCTGGTGACTGTCTTGTGATGATCGCTTGTTGCATATTCTTTAATTTTTAACTGTGAATACCCGGGCTTTGGCAGCCCGTTGAACTACAAGGGCCCAACGGCAAATGCTTCCGGAAAGGCAGGGTTTTCGGGAAAAATACCGGAGCGCAGCGAGGATGATTTTTTCCGAAACCGCTTGCGGCCTGACCTTGCCGTCCGACAAGAAGCGTTTGCCAACTTTGCCCTGTAGTTCTCGGTTTGCCAATGTCTGTGTTTTTAGTCCTTTCCCTTTTCTTCCCGTGTCATTTCCGGTTGTGACGGATACAAAAAGAGCCGCCCGCTCCCGGACAGCTCCCTTATGCTGCAATGATAAATTCCGTGCATGTTCCATATCGTCAGATTTCAGAAGACCAGAAAACTCAGTATGCACAGAATGATGGCCAGTGCCACGAGAAAACAGGCTATACGGTAGAGGAACCTGAAGAGTCCCCTGAAACAGATGATGGCCACGGCGGTCCATACAGGCGATATACCGTGGGAATAGAGCCAGCTGAATATGATGGCTGCTGTTACGGCCAGCGCGAGTGTCCTTGCCCATCTGCTGTCCGCTATCTTTCTGATACGTTCTTTTGCTTTCATAATCTTCATGTGTTTGGCGGGAATGCCATTCCCGGTTTCAGGGGCTTTCTTGCAGTCCGCCTCCACAGGCAAGGTTTTCGGGAAAAATACCGGAGCCTCGGGCGAGGATGATTTTTCCCAGAAACCGTAAGGCCAGACCTTGCCGGTGGAAACGGGCGGGCTGCGACCTTTGCCCCTCGAATCGGGATGGCTTCATCATTTCCTTTTCCTGCCGTTCCCGTTTTTGGGGAACGAGAGTGTCAGGGTGAACCCGGCGTCGAAAGTGACCGAAGCGTCGAAAGCCACGCCCTTCTTTCCCTTGAATCCCTTGATGAGCCGTGTGGAGCCGGAGGAGAAAAGCTGTTCCAGATGCTGGTCCGTCAGTTCCTTGTTCAGGAATCTGCGGTACACGGTCAGTCCGCACCCTTTATTGTCGCAGCGGGCACCCTTCTCCCTGACGATGATGTGTCCGGTCTTGCATTTGGGACAGATGAACGTGCGGGCTGCTACCGCCGGAAGGCTGAGGTTCAGGATTTCACGGGTAGCCTTGCGGGTGTAGTCCGTGATGGATGCCATGAACGTGTCCGGTCCGAGTGTGTGCCGCTCTATCTGGAGCAGGGTCTTCTCCCAGCTTCCTGTCAGGGAAACATCCGCCACGAGCATGTCCTTCACCGCATCGTAGATATGGAGTCCCTTTTCCGTGGGGACGATGCTCTTGCCGGAGCGGGCGATATAGTCACGTTTGAACAGTGTGGTGATGATGGCGGCTCTTGTGGCGGGCGTGCCGATGCCCAGCTCCTTCACGGCCTCGCGTGCCTGTTCGTCGGCTATCTCCCTGCCGCAGGTCTCCATTGCTGCCAGCAGCGTGGCTTCGGTATAGAGCGGTCTGGGCACGGTCTTCTTCTGGGCCAGTCCGAATCCTGAAACAGGGACCGTGTCCCCTTCGGCAAATACGGCCGTACCCTCGTCGGTTTCCGGTTCGTCGTCCTGCCTGTCCTCTTTCCTGCGGAAGATGCCGCGCCATCCCGGACTGACGACAATGGAGCTTTTTGAGCGGAAATCCATGTTGTCCAGACGGCATTCCATAA
Source organism: uncultured Porphyromonadaceae bacterium (assembly GCA_900544305.1). Lineage (GTDB taxonomy): Bacteria > Bacteroidota > Bacteroidia > Bacteroidales > Muribaculaceae > Limisoma. The sequence goes on along the minus strand of UQUV01000009.1, from coordinate 62,048 downwards.
GAATCAGCTCCTTCTCGCAGCATGGCGAGAACGCCTCCAGCATACGTCCGGCTATCAGCGTATAGACGGCCTCTTCCGCTTCGGAAAGCCCTTCGGGAGCTATGCCGGTCGTGATGAGGGCATGGTGGTCCGTCACTTTACTGTCGTCCACGCTACGGGTGTTGAGACGCGCAAAGTCAAGGATTCCGGCACTTGTAGCGAATCCGGGCATGGCCATTATCCTTTCCAGCAGACCGGGCACACAGGCCATCACGTCGTGCGGGATATACCGGCTTCCCGTTCTCGGGTAGGAAATGAGCTTCTTCTCGTAGAGCGACTGGGCGATGTCCAGCGTCTTTGCCGCGGGCAGGTCGAGGTGCACGTTGCAGTCCTTCTGGAGTGCCGTCAGGTCGTAGAGCAGCGGCGGCTGTTGCAGGGTTTTCCTGCGCTCCACCTTCGTAACCGTCGCCGAAGAATCGGGAGAGAGACTGCGGTAGGCGGCTTCCGCCTTCTGCCTGTCGTCAAAGGTCGCGGGATGGAAGAAGCGGCGGTGTGACGTGCCGCCATTGAGGGTGACATGCAGCTGCCAGTATGGTGTGGATACGAAACTGCGGTTCTCCCTGTAGCGGCTGCATATCATGGCGAGCGTAGGCGTCTGTACCCGTCCGATCGAGTTGTTGGACGAGCCGGAGACGATGGCCAGGGCACGGCTGGCGTTCATGCCCACCAGCCAGTCCGCCTTCGCGCGGCTGTCTGCAGCGGCATACAGGCTGTCGTATTCCGAGCCGTCCTTCAGTTCCTCCAGACCTTTCCGTATGGCCTCGTCGGTCAGCGAGGAGATCCACAGGCGTCTGAACGGTTTCGTGCAGCCCAGAAAGTCGTATATCCAGCGGAAGATAAGTTCCCCTTCGCGCGCACAGTCCGTTGCCACGATGATGCTGTCACAGCGGTTGAACACGCTTTCTATGACTTTCAGCTGTTTCGAGGCGGCGATGTCCGTGACCATTCCCCTGTCCGTGCGTACCTGTCGGGAGACCAGACGGAACGGGTCCGGCAGCATCGGCAGCTCCTCCTCCGCCGCCGTTTTCGTGTAACCGTAAGTGTCCGGCATGGCCAGTGACACGAGGTGTCCCAGTGCCCAGGTCACCATATATCCGTTACCGGAACAGTAGCCGTCATTTCTTGTATCAGCCCCGACTACACGGGCTATGTCCATGCCTACACTCGGCTTTTCTGCGATGATTGCTATCATAATGTCAGGATAAAAATTAAGCCGTTTCCCGTTTTCCATGCGGAAGACAGGAAACGGCGGTAAGACTTCGGTTTACTTGATAATTGCTCTCAGATTATTTGCCCAACGGTGTCACTCCCTGGATTTCCAGCAGCGGGGCCTCGCCCTTACGGACCAGCTGGAGCGTGGCGTCCATCACCACGTCCACGCCGAGGAGCACGAGACTCAGGGACATCACTTTCGTTTTCTCTCCCCTGAGGAGGGTGTCCATCTCGCCGGAGAGTTCCAGCTCGTCCTTCATGATGCCGATGTCGTGCAGTTCGTCCCAGTTCACGTCTTCTGCCTTGAAAGGCATGTCGTTTCCGTTTTCCTTTTTCATATTTCTTTCTTTTTTGATTCAACATTCATTTTTCAGTTGCCCGTCATCAGGAAATGCTGGCTCCCTTTGACTTGCGGTTGCCCTGTTCCTGTCGCTGATTGTTGGCCACCACGTTGCGCTGCGAGGCGTCACGCTTGCGGTCGGGATTCTCGTTGTAGAAGTCCAGGCGTCCCTGGTTGAAATTGGCCTTGACGTACTGCGAGATAGTCTTCCCGTCATAGCCCTTGATGCCTTCCACCAGCACGGCCTTTCCGCTCTGCAGGTCAGCACGCTGCTTTCTGGTCAGAGGCACGTCCCAGACCTTGTCGGGAATCTTGAAGTCCGCCCGCTGTTCGAAACCGTCCGGCGTGCGGGAGTAGCTCAGGCGTCCCGTTTCCAAATCGGCCTTGATGAAGGAGGAGAATTCCTCTCCCTTGCGGTTCACCATGTCGTTGAGGAAAATCACCTTGCCGTCACGGAGCTGCTGCTGTTCCTCCGCCGTAATCTTCACCCCGTTGATTTCGTTGGGGATATAGATTTCACGTGCGCCCTCCGGGGAGTCCGGGTTGTAGCGGGTGTATGACGGACGGCCTGTCGCCTCGTCCAGCTTCACGTAGGAGGAGAACACCTCGCCGTCCTTGCGCTGCATTCCTTCCACGAAAATGGCTTTTCCGGCGTTCAGGTCCTCAATCTGTTTCTGTGTCAGTTCCACACCCCCGAGCGTCTGGCGGTTGAAGAGCTTGTCGTTCTCGAAAATGAACTCGACACCCCTGCGTTCGGCATTTACCTGAATGAAGGCGTTGAACTCGTTGCCGGACTTGGCGATCATGCCCTCGACATAGACCTTCTTGCCTTCACGCAGGTCATTCTGCTCCTGCTCTGTCAGTTCCACGCCCTTGATTTCCCTCGGGATGAAGGCATTCTCCGCTTTCATGGCGACAACCTCGTTGGTCAGCTTGTCAATACTGATGAAGGAAGGGATATATTCCCCGTTGCGTCCTTTCAGTTCCACGACACGTCCCATGTTGCCCGTTTCGAGCAGGTTCTTCTTGTCCTCGTCGGAGAAGATGTGTCCGAAATACGGTCGGTCGAGGTCGGGTTTCTGTCGGATACCATGGATGCCGAGCACCACTTCGCCCGCCATGGACTGCTGGAATGACAGACGTGCGTCAGTCCTCAGTACGGCCGAGCCGAAGTTCATGCTGATGGGTACTACCTGGTTGGTCTTGTAGCCACGGAGCATCTGTTCGAGCAGTCCGCGTTCCTGGAGGTATTCACGGGAGATTCCGAAATTCTTTAGCTGTTCCCAGTTGATCATGGACTCGTTGTAACGGTACTGGGGGGACTGGGTCTGCGACTGGCTGTCAGCTGCGGCAGCTTGCTGCCGGGTTTCATTTTTCTTTGCCATTTCTTCTTGATTTTTTTGGTTGATACTTTGGTTTTCCTTGTTGCGCGGAACAATCTCGTACTGCTTGAGAAATTCCTCCACGGCTTTTGTCTTTTTTCCTGCGGCGATGTCCTCGATGGCCTGCTGTACGGCAGGGTCGTCCAGCCTGTCTTCCTTGACGGAGAGGATTCCGAAGCGTGTCGGGTCTTTCAGCTGACTCCAGAAGTTCTTGATGAAGTTCTCGAAGGCATCTGCATAGCGGTCAATCTTCAGGAAGGAGTTCCGGTTCTGCCTGTCGGCGGCTACCGTGTTGAATTTTCCGTCCTGTCCGATTTGCGACACCGCTTCCAGAATCAGTTCCATCTTGTCGAGGATGAACACGATGTCACTCATCTGCTCGTTTTCGGTGACCTGCGGTTTCGGGGGTTCTTCCCGTGCATTTTTCTTTGCCATAATTTTTGATTTTTAGTGTTGATAACTCATGTTGTCAACGCAAATATATAGGAGAAAAATTGATATATAATTGATTTACAATGTGTTAGGATATACATTACATCTTGTGTCATCACATTACACCGCAGGCCGGAGAAAACGGAGTGAAAAAACGGAGTAAAACGGCAGGAAAAGGAGAAAAAGCGAGAGGCGGCAAAGGAAAGGGAAATGACGGGAACAAACCATACAGACAAGGGCATGGCGGTACACGCAGTCGCACGGAAGAAAAGGAAAAACTGTAATTATGCAGAGTTGGGAGCGAGCTGCTTTTGTCCCCCCCTTGATGTGTCCTTTTGTGACAGGAAGCGGATTTTTTTACGGGAATAACCGGATGGCGTAATCCATTGGGACGGCATACGGGAGCATGGTTCTCCCGTCAGATTCTTTTTTATGTTGACCTGTATCTATGCGTCGTAGGTCGCTTCGCTTGCTAAGTCCCGGTCCTTTCCCCAACTCGGACGGCAATACCGGAGCGTTTTTTCGGGCGGAAAATTACCGCAGGGAATTTTGTGTCCCGAAAACCGGAGGCTTGAACGTGGAGGTATTCGCCCTCCGAGTTAACTTCTCTGAAGGGACTTGTCAAGTGAAGCGTGGCTTATGACCGTATATTTTTGAATAAGGATTGCAGAAGTTGTTTTGTATTCGTTATAAAATTTAGGTATAGATTTTTCATTGAGTTATTTTTGATAAAACTATTCGGGGCTGTTCTGGAATTGAAGATATTCCAAAACAGCCCCGAAATGGGTCAATATATTGTTTAATTTATTCTATTTAATCATTATAACAATGATATATATCCACTTGTAACATATTTATTACCTGATACGTTCTTTTTAAGTTTACCATTTACCCATATATTAATCTTAATTAGGGTGTTCTCATCTTGACATCTGGCTTCTATAGAGAAACCATCACCTTCTAATTCATATGTTTTTTCATAATTCTTTTTTATAACAATTCCGGTTTCTCCACCATCCTTTGTTCCATAGATTCTGACTGGTTCATCTGAATTTGTCTCTACTTGTACACGGATGGTGTTTAAATTAGGGGTATCTTTCGAACACGCCTGGCATATAAAAAGACCCAAAAAAACGATTATCAATACAGGCAGATTTCTACATACAATTCGATTTGTTTTCATTGAACAATATTTTAAGTATTATTAATAATTTAATTTAGTTCTCTAATGTATGATAATGTGCTACAACTCTTAGTAATAGCATTAAGAAAATTGAATTATTTTACACTCCATACTAAATCAGTTTAGATATAATTATAAGAAAAAGCAGTTACTTTACGGCTGAATTATATGGTGCAAAGATAAGCAATTCCCTCTCAGGAACCATTGGTAATACTTTGTTTTATTCTTGTAATATAGAAAGTCAAAATACTGATAATCAGCGATATTTAAGAGCTATAATTTGTAATTCAAAGAAAGTCTATTGTAAGGACAAATTCTCTGAAAGGAAAGCTATAATATCAGCACCTTCCTGAGCATTTATCTTCTTTCTGACATTGGTCTTATACTTGTGTACGGAGAATACGCTATTCATCCAGATAGCAGCAATTTCATCCGTCTTAAAACCGGCCATAAGCATGCAGCAGAGTTGAAGTTCCTTTTCATTGAGTGTGGGATATTCCTTTGCCAATTTGGAATAGAACCCATCAAAAGAAAGGTCTATGTATTTATAAAACTGATCCCAATTCATCGTCAGTAAATCATTGCTTTCGATGATATGATGCTTCTCCAAATCCTTAAGAAATTTTGCGCTCTGTACCTGTTGAGTATTTCTTAGTATGGCTATCTTCTTAGCTATTTCGAAGTCTCGCATAATAAAACCTTTCACTTCATCCTTCATGTTTCGCAAATTTTCTAACGAATCAATTTGTCGTTGCAGGACAAGAATCCTATATACCTGTTTTTTGCGAATCCTTATATACACAATTAGCGATATACATACGATTATAAGAAAGCTGATTAGAACATATCTGTATGTTGCGATTTGTTTATTGAATATTCTTTTTTCTTGGATACGGGTATAGCTCTGTATCGCTTCATCCAACGACTGTCCACTAATGTAATCAATAACAGAAGTATAACTCTCCTTTACCTTGTTCAAACAGTCGATCTGTTCTTCCAGGTTATGATTTGCTTTGGCAAACTCGGCACATAATGTATAGAATTCAATTTCTGACAATCTTATATCTTCATCCGTATCATATTTCTTTGCCAATTTTTTGTGCTGTTCTGCTTTTGCCAGATCATTCTTTTTATAATAACAATAGGTCAAGATTGAATGACAGGTAAACAGATGCTTCAGTGATTTCTCTGTTACTAAAGCGTCATTCATCTTTTCTATACATGAATCCAACTGATTCATTTTATACAAAGCAACACCCAGCAGGCGCTTGATGTCATTGTAATAAGTGTTATTCCTGCTGACATCATTTTCTAAATCTTTCAGGATTTCGTATGAGTCGTGGTAGTGTTCCGTATATAACAGGTTTTTTGCAAGTTGGATTTTGGTAGAAATACTCATATCGGCTGGTGCAATATCCTTTATACATTGGTTTGCCAATGTGAGATATTTGACAAATTGGAACATGTTGAATTGATTGATGTACATGTCACCCAAATAGCTGTAGAGATAAAACAGCCATTCTTTATCGCCTTCCTGATTGGCCAGTTCGATGGCTTCTTCTATGACATCTACTTCAAGGGACAGGTCTTTTTCCTTTCTGTACACTCCTGCAAGGAGATATTGAGCCTCTAATTGCTGTTGTGCTAACTTTTCAGCCTTAAAAATCCGAATGCTTGTTTGCAATTGTTCTTTTGATGGGTAACAGTCGTTATTCATGTAATTGAGTGTCAAGGGCGACAATATAAAATCGGTCGCCTCTTTTCCGTTCTTTATTTGAGGAAATCCTGTTGTATCTATTCTCGATAGATACAAGTGTGGATCATTTTCGATGAAAAGTATTTTTTCATCGAAATTATATGTTGATAAATGTCCCCGGTTGCATGAAAGTAGGATACTTATTGGTAAAAGGAGCAAGTATATTTTGAGTTTCATATCATAATTAGTCTTTATGATTACAGATGTGGAAAGTCTGTTTATTGTATTCATTTATCTCTTTCCTATGCAAATATAATGTTTTTCACCGACAATCATCTTGTTATGCAGCGATTTACATTCGGTGCTGACTGCTTTATTCATATGATATCAATAATAAAATGATTATAACTAAATATGTGATTCTGAATAATTTCCAATCATTATAAAGATAGTCTGTCTTTTATGAGAGATTATATGGAATGTTTCATATCTTTGTAGATAGCCGTTGATTTACAATATCTTTGGCGATAATCCGGAAATAATAGTACTAACCGTCAGACAAAAGAACAATCATGGACAAAAAAGATTTGGAAAAACTGTTAATGCGATTCTCTCATTTGGGAGTTTCTCATTCAAAGAATGGTGCATTGTTGATTGGAAAAGCCCCTCATATTGCCGAATATGCCTGGCTTAATATTATGTACCCCTGTATTACAGAAGCAGAAGTATGTGATTTGGAGAAGAAACTGGGATGCGCTATTCCTAAAGTTTACAAGGATTTTCTGATGAATGTATCCAATGGTTTGAACGTAATGAATTGCACATTGGCGTTGCATGGCTGTAGGACGTCATACAACAGGGCTGATTTTGAATCACGTTATCCATTTAATATTAGATTAAAATGTTTGATATGAAAATGCTTTATCTCATTATATTATTAATGTTCTTTTCTTTTGTTTGCGAAGCGAAAGATAAAGAAAGTATATCAGATTCTATAGAAATAGTCAGTCAAATAAAAGCTGATAAAGTATTATCTGCTTTTGATAGTATAAAAGCTGCCAAACTCCTATATTCTATAGAAGACAAATACTATTATGTGATAATTCAGGTATCCACTCTTTATTATAAGGAGTTTTTTATAAGTTTATCAGATAATGGAGATATTGATGAAATACGCTTAATATTATATGAAGATAATACAAGAAGAAAAAGAAAACAAAATAGACAGTATTAGGAATTATTATCAAAAGCTGAGCCTATATTTACGTTTGATAAAAAATTATCAAATGATTATATAACTAGAATACCAAATGCAAAATATATTGGAGAGAGATATTCGTATTTTGTATTAAAAGACTTAAATAATGTAAAATATATAGAGTATCGTTTACCGGTAATAACATTTCCATCTCCTATAAGTGCTTACCTTCTAGCATATTTAATCAGGCGTTTATCAGATGAAATAAAACTCTTAGACCGTTGATTAGTCTTTTGTTTTTTAGTAGGGACATTTAGTAAATAGTTGTCCCTTAAAAAGCCTCCTTATATACTGGTATTCAGTGATTTAATTTGTAAAGATAAGATTAAATGAAAGTACACTCAATAATCATCATAATGTGTTTGAGTTTCCTATTGACAGGATGCTCAAACAAGTCTAAATCTCCAGATCAAACACTATGTTTTGAAGATTTGCCTATTGATGTCAGACTCAAATTTAAGCAAGTTTACAATTACTGCCCTCCTCCTGTTATCAAAGGAAGTGACACAATAGAATATATGCCCCCGCTCATTGAGGCTTATAATATGAATGGAGATACAGTTTCCATCAAATCGTCTAAGATGATGTTTAGTAACTCTTTTACAATCAGTAGTAATGGCAAACGAATAAAATTGGATTTAAATATATTAGAACGCGTTTTCATTATAAAAGGAGATTCTATATATTACCCAATATCCGGGAATGGTATAACCACTGACGGTGAGCCACGTTCGTCTACTGTTAACGTGGATACTTTGCTATTTCAGGTATCAATCATGAAGTGAGATTGTTTTCCTGTTTTGAAAAACTTTATCAAGATTGGTGATCTCGTATCTTACGGTTCAGCCCTGAGCCCCATACAATATGCGGAAAGCAAGTCTATCAATGAGCTATATCAGAAAATATTCAGCACAACAGGAGGGCCGTCAGAGAAAATCATGTTACCTTTGGAATAGAGCGTAACGGAAAGAATATCATAAACTTCCATTAAAATTAGAAAGCGTATGTCACGAAAAATATTAGTTATAGGTACCTTAGTTCTAATATATTCTGCATTTATGATAGTGTTTATATCAATTTTTGATTTGCTCTCAATGTCGGTAAATATAAGTTTTACTGGGTTTCTTATAGAAGAGATTATTCCTCATGCTTCTGCTGTAGTTGCGTTGATATTTCTTATTAGATACATCTGGACTACGAATAAGAAGAAATCAGATACTCTTAAAAGAAATTGATTTTTGTGCCATAAACTGTATAAAATATCATTTAGTTTTCATGAAAAATTATATGAGAAATTTTGCTATCTATTTATTATTGTGTTCATTAACATTATCTGCCTGTCGTCAACACGACAGACAGCACAATTTGGCAAATTGTGATACCGTATTTCTTGATTCCACAAGGATAGAATCTCCAGCTAATTGCAAAGGAACTTTACTTATTGATTCTGCTAAAGTGACTATTTTTGCAGCTGTACTGGGTGCGAATGCAATAAACATTTCAGTATATAAAGACAGAGAAGGCGTTATTGAACAGGAATCGTCTCCATGCCTGAAAGAAAAGCTATCAGAAGCAGAATCGAAGTTAATTATAAAAAGAATCAGTAATGTATTTATAGAGTCTAAAAGTGATATTATCGTTTCTAAAAAATATTTTCCAGAAGTAGTAGTAGCAGACTATCCTTGGTTTACATTTGAAATTTATATAAAGGGAGAGAAAATTGTTAAAGATTATATTGTGGGAACCCGACAAGATCATCATGAAATAACATATTCGCAATCATTTTTAGATTTGTATAATCATTTATTTGAAAAAGCAGAAAGTCTGTATGAGAAAAGTAAATATATGCCATAAATTTTCTAATATGAGAATTTGATATGGATACAAAACGATTAAATTTATTTCAATATCTTTCTACTGCATGGTGGGTATTACAAGGCATTTTTCTGATGTGTATAGCATCTTTTACAGAATTGATATATGTTGAGCTGTTAGTCATTCTTTTTGCAATTTTGAGGAACTGCAAAAAGAAAGTTATAACGATATTGGTTCATATAGGTCTGATAATATATATGGTAATCGCATCTATAACTATTTTTATGGTCATAGCAGTTGCAAGCCCCACCCAAGTTGGACTTGCTTACTTATTGATAATCGGTGTATTCAATATAATATTCTCAATATATGATATAGGCAAACTGTTGTATTATATCTATACTTAAAAATATTGTATTGAGTATCTATATCCTTTTATTCAACCATTTGTAAGCCAAATCGACAGTCTCATATTCACCGAAGCTGAAACATCCTGCTATGACAAAATCCTCCCCGTTTTTGTCAGCCAGCGACAGCAGACTGTCCAGTGTATCGCAGTAGAAGAAGATCTTATCGTCCATTTCCGTATCGGAATCCATGTCCAGGGCTATTCTTGTTTCCAGTGTCTCCAAGGTATCATTCCAGCGTATGGCGCATTCGAGGAAATGCGGTTCATGCCCCTTTTCAGTACGGTACTCCTGATATTTTTCACGGATTTCCTTCTTGATTTCCTCCGGCTTCTTCCAGGAACTGTCATCCACGATTTCAAGACTCAGACCCTCGACAAGCAGACAAGTGCCTCTGTCATATACCATCAGGGTACGTTTTCCCATGTGGTTTTTTCTCAAGTTTTCCCAATCGGGAATGTCCCATCGTTCGGTAGTCCATACTCCCCGATAATTTTCGGGGACAGCGAGATATTCGCTCAGTGTCATTCTTTTCATCTTTCTGTGTATTTATGGTGAAACAAAAAGAACCTTGCAGGTCTTGCAAGGCTCTCCAAATGCGGGATAGCGGTCAAACTCGTTGCAGGCGTCCCAGTCCACGCTCATCGTGTATCCTTTCGGGAAATGTGTGCCGATAAATTTTTCAATCATGGCCCGTTCCTCTTCGTTCAGGCTGCCGTCCTCTTCCGTTCCGTATTCCAGGGCATATATGGCCCATTCGGGAATGTTGTCCCATTCCGTCTGTTTCATGTGCGCTGCCATAGCATACCGTTTATGCGGCAGAAAGTCTGCCGATTATCTCCTGAAGTTCCTGTTCCCATTTCCCGTCGCCATTGCCGAAGGATGGATAGGTAAGCTGGTACCAGTTGTGGTAATCGAAGAGTTTCATCCTCAGCGGATAGTAGTCGAATATTTTCCGGCCGTCCCTAAAGATGCGGATATGATTTATACCTACGTTCATGGCCTGTAGTCCGTGTCCGTTTAGAATCTCATGGAATCTTTCCATCGGGGTGAAGTTGCTTCTGCTCATATCTTTCATTTTTTGAGTTAGACATCTGCGGCTTGTCAAGCCGGTATTTTATTTCTTGCCTGCCTTTCTGTCCCGTGCCGGATTGCGCAAGGCTTTGCGAAAAAATACCGGAGCACTCGTGCGAGGATGATTTTTTCAGCAAACCACGGAGGGGCCCGGCCTTGCACAATCCAGCGGGCACGGGACGACCTTTGCAGGCGGAAATAAAACAGCGGTCTCCCTTTTTCTCTATTTTCAGTCATTGTTTTCTTCTCCCTCCTGCTGCGGGATGAGGTGTCTCAGCTCCGGATCATTTTTTATTCTTTCCATTTCTTCTTCTATTATCTGCAAGACATCCGCCTTTATCTGCGAGTAGTTGCGGTCAATCTGCTGCTGCATGATATCGTTTCCGTCCGCGTCCCTGAACTCGTTGATGACAGGAATTTTCTTGTAGGCTTTCATCTCTTCCGATACCTTTGCGCTGTCCACGATGATGCGGGCATGGAAAATCTTCTGGTCTATCTCTTCCCCGAAATTGTCTGCCACGCTGCCAACGAATGTACCCTGCGAAAGATTGGCTATCTTGGAAGCGGGTATCAGGGAATCAAGCTGCGTGTTGATGGAAGTCGAAGTGTCCTGACGGTTGATGGATATGGACTGCCGCTGCTGGAGAATCTTGCCGAACCGTTCCGACAGTGATTTTGCCGTTTCTCCGACCACCTGTCCGCTGAAGATATTGCCCACCGTGTTCTGGATAACCTTCGCCTCCTTGTCGCCGTAGTCACGTGCAAGCTGCGAGAAGTCCTGGAAGCCGAGACAGACGGCCACCTTGTTGCTTCGGGCGGTCGCAATCAGGTTGTCGATACCACGGAAATAGATGGTCGGAAGCTCGTCGATGATGATGGAACTTTTCAGTTGTCCTTTCTTGTTCACCAATTTGACGATGCGCGAATTGTACAGGCCGAGAGCCGCCGAATATATATTCTGCCTGTCCGGATTATTGCCCACGCAGAGGATTTTGGGGTGTTCGGGATTGTTCAGGTCAAGGGTGAAATCGTCTCCCGTCATCACCCAGTAAAGCTGTGGCGAGATCATTCGCGAAAGAGGGATTTTCGCACTTGCTATCTGGCCCTGGAGCTGGTCTTGAGCTCCACCTTGCCATGCGTCCATAAAGGGAGAAAGATAGTTTTCGAGGGACGGATAAGAGGTAAGAATCGTGAAGATATCGGCATACGGCTTGTTAAGAAATTCGATTGCATGAGGGAACGTGCAATACTTTCCGTCCTTGTAAATCCGCAAATACCAGATGATTGCGGCAAGCAGGATAATCGGTGACTCCACGAAAAAATCACCCTGTTTCTGTATCCAGGTCTTGTTCAGGTTGAGCATTATCGTGTAAGCTGACTCATAGGCATCCGATATGTCCGCCATGAATCTTGGATTGATTGGATTGCATCGGTGGCTGCGTCTGGGGTCGTCGAAATTGATGACATAGAATTCCGGCTTGACTTTGTAATGTTGTCTGTGCTTGAGCAGATGGTTGTAGGCTATCTCCGAAAGGTCCGGAAACTTGTAGTCATAGATATACATGGCAAAGGATTTCTCAATCTGCTGTTTGATGTAGTTGTTTACCACGGCATAGCTCTTTCCGGAGCCGGGTGTTCCCAGTACGATAGAGGCTCTGAACGGGTTTACGATGTTGATCCAGCCGTCCCATTCCTTGCCCTGATAGACAAATTTCGTGGGCAGGTTGACGGAATACTCGTTTTCCATAAGCTTTGTTTCCTGCATGAAACTTTCGTTGGCGGTGTTGAATACGTCTTCCATGAGGTTGTGTTTCAGCATACGGCTGATCCATATTCCCGACATAAGCAGGAGAATGTAGCCTGCGGTGAGCGTCAGCGTATATACGGTAGCATTCACTGTCGTACTGAACGGCAGGTCGAGCATCCACCAGTTCATGAAGAACAGGACGATGCCGCCGAGGAAGGCGGCGTATATTTTCCGCCACGTCATCTTCTGGTTCTTGACACCTTTCGTACCCAGACACGAAAGTCCCAGGAATATGAAGGCGAACACTTTCGTCACGAGTAGGTTGCTGAACAGTCCTGCCGTCCTCTGGAAGTTCAGCAGAATCCTGTCCACGACTCCGATGTTGATGCCCATATCCACGAATGCGCTGTAGCAGAACCAGTAGACATGGATCACAATAAACACGATGGAAATGGCACGCATGAACTCCATGACCTTGGCCAGTCCTCTTAAATCATCTTCTTGTTGCATAACTGTAAAAATTTTGATGGTTGGTAATTGACAATCAGGATATGCCGCGTGAACGGCGTTTCTTCTTTTTCTTGCGTTGCAGTCTGCGGGCGAGTGCCTCCTCCTGCGGGTCCGGTCCGTTGATGTCGGTACTGAATATTCCGAAAGCCTGCTCGATGGTGCTTTCCATGTTGTCGGAAAGGCTCTCCCGTGTGGAGGCATATTGTCCGGTGGATTCCGGCTCCGGAAAATCCTGCGGCCTGTTAAAAAGCTGTTCGAAGGCGTTGGCGGAAAACTTCTTGCCCAGACGGGAACCGTTATATACCTCACGGTTTCTGTGGTCTATGAAGGTCACGCCGTAGATACGGCCTTCCTCGTTTTCCCTGAACACCACGTCAATGCCCTTTTCCCCGAGCAGCCGGATGAAATCTTCCCGGTTTCCTCGGCAGCCGTGCATGGCCAGCGTGACGGCATCATGGATTTTCGGCTGCCACTTCCGGTTTCTGAAATCTCGGACATTGACGGCAATCCTTTTTTCTATCCCTTCGTAGCCGAAGCGCTTGCCGATGAGCGAAGACTTGATGGGCGTGCATACCGGCCTACCCGCATCGTCCGTCAGGGTATATACGATACCGTTGTAGGGTGAGCCTTCAAATTCTCCCCGAACCTGTTTGGCCTCGATGTTGAAGCATGAGAGCATGGCACTGAACTCCCCGAATGTCTGGAAGCGGTAGGCGGTGAACACACTTTTGAGGATATTACCGACCTGACGTTTCACGTCCCCGTCCCGGTAGTCCGCTTTCTTTAGATACGGTGCCAGCAGTTCGTTCCGCTTGTCTGCCACAGGTTTGAGCCCGAATTTGTTTTCCAGTTCCCGGCAGGCTTTCATCGAGCGGTTCCATTCGTATGCGTCACTGATTTTCTCGCCGTTCTCCTTCACGCAGGTGGAGACGATATGGACATGCCTGCGGTCAATGTCTTCGTGCAGATAGACGATGTAGGGCTGGTCGCCGTAGCCCATCTTCTGCATGTACTCGCGTGCCAGTTCCGCGAACTGCCCGTCCGTGAGGCGGTCGTCCACCGATGGGTTCAGGGAGATATGCAGTACCGGCTTCTCCGTGTTTCTGTTGGCGGCGAGGTAGCTCTCGAAAGCCCACAGGGTCTGCTGCATGACATTGTGGGGATTTCCGCTGAGGTCGGTAATCATGCGGTTACCCGCGATGATACGGGCGGTTGCCTCGTCCACTTTACGCTGGTTGTAGATGACCGCCCCGTAGAGCGATACACCCCTGTTGATCTTAGCCACCATTCTGCTGTTCCTCCTTCTTTCTTTTTATAAGGTATTCCTCCTCGAACTCCCGGGTAAGCATGATGATCCGCTTGCTCAGCACCACCAGGTCGATGGTGGCCTTCTCCAGATTGCGGAGCAGGACGAACGCCCGCTTCTCGCCGAAATTGGACTTGACTGCCTTCACCGTCTGGTTGTAGTTGTTGCCGATGGCCTGGAACTGGTGGTAGAAATTTGTCAGCCTGATGTAGTAGTCCATCGCCGCCTTGTCGATTCTGACCACCTTCATTTCGCGCCCGAAAATCATCGCCTTGATGAATCTTGCCCGTTGTTTCATCCCGGATTTTTCAAACAGCAGCTCGAAATTTCCGTTCTCTTCCGAAGTCAGTTTGATACCGTAGCGGAATACTGCCGGGTCGGTCTTCGGTTTTCTGCCCGTGCTTCTTCTTGTTCTTCTTTTACTGTTTTCTTCCATACGCATTGAGATTTTCTGTTTCTGATTTTACGTCATGGATTTCCGACTTTGGAGGAAATCCCTCCCGAGCCTTCAGGCGAGTGGCAAGTTTGTTTTGGGATGCCCGAATCATTTCGGGCTGCCCAAAACACAACTTGCTATGTTCGCTTGAACATGAATTTGCCTGAAGTCAAATTGAGTTTTGACCTTCAACCTCATTCTTCGGCTTCGGGGATAGCTCCATCCGGCATCCGTTCCGTTGTCGGTGGCAAAGTTACGGCGGTATATCTATCTGTAAAACAGTATATTATATGTAACAAGATGTCATTTGATGACACGGGTCGTCACCTCGCCCGAAACATAGTGCCGGTATGAAAATTTTCCTTTTTATTTGCGGCATGAACGACAGAATATGTGCGGTAAAGAGTGTCTGAAGGACCTGCTGACTGACTGTCTGGATGAGAGAATGTATGACTGGAATGATGCACGAATGGAGTACTGCACACAGGCAGTAAGGAATGTCTGACAGACTTGTGATGTGCAGTAATGACCGTCAGACTGAATGGATTAGATACCGTATTACGGCATATATCCAGTCATTCCTTACTTACTGGAATACTGAATCCGATTAATGTTTAACTATAAAAAAGAAAGAAAAATGAAAAAAGACACAGTTTTAGTTGCCGTTTGCAACCAGAAAGGCGGAGTGGGTAAATCGACCATGACGATTATGCTTGCCGGGTATTATCATTACCTGAAAGGACTGAATGTAGCTGTCATCGACTGCGATTATCCGCAGTTCAGTCTGGTCCGTATGAAAGAGAGGGATATGCGTACTGTTGAAAACAGTGATTATTTCAAACAACTGTTGAAATCCCAGTACGAACGTATCCGGAAGAAAGCCTATACGATTGTCGGCTCAAAAGCGGAAAATGCCCGTGATGCCGCGGAGAAACTTATGAATAATGGGAATTACGATTTGATTATCGTGGACTTGCCCGGAACAGTGAATTCTTCCGGCGTAATCAACACCATCGTGAACATGGACTATGTGATAACCCCGATTATTCCTGACCGTATTGTAATGCAAAGCAGTCTTTCGTTCTCAACTATCGTATGGGACTATGCCAAGACAAGCAAGGAAGCTCCCTTGCGAGAATTCCTCTTTTTCTGGACCCGTAAAGATGCCCGCGCTTCCACGGAAGTTTTCGACGCTTACAATATCATCATGCAAAAATTGGAATTTACGGTATTGGATACCATCATCCCGGAAACCAACCGCTACAACAAGGAACTATCCTTGACAACCCGAAACTTCTTTCGTAGTACCTTGTTTCCTCCTCCAGCCAAATCGTTGAAGGGTAGCGGGCTGACAGAATTGGCGGAAGAACTATTGGTCAAATTCAAAAAATAAATACTATGGCAAAAAAACAAGTAACCGTGAACGAAGAGATGATCAGAGGCATTATGGCCGGGGATATACCCAATTATGGGAAAGACATATCCGTGGATGATGTAATAACCACTGATGAATCCGATGGGAATGAGTGCGAAGCGGACAATCCGGGACCTGTAACTGTTGAGAAAAGTACAGGCAAACCAAAAAAACGAAAGGACGTCACGGATTCGTACCGCAAAGAGTTCCTTTCGGGAGGAAATGTTCTGCAAAGGCAGCAGGCTTATATCGGTATCGACAATTATCGGCTTATACAGAAATTCTTATCGGTTGTAGCCCCCAAAATCAGTATGTCGAAATTCATTGACAATGTACTGACCGCTCATTTCGAGCAATATAAGGAGGAAATAGACGGCCTCTATTATAATCAAATCAATAATGAACCTTTATATAAAAAATAATTATGGGAGACTTTTTTGACACTATGACTATTGTAGTCGTTATTATCATGGTATTTATTGTATTAGTGATAGCCATTCATGCTTCTGCAAGGCTTATACAAATGACTTTCGGCAGAAAGTCCGGTTTGAAACAAAAGGATACAGCCAAATCAAATGAGGCTGTGAAAAATGCAGAACCGGTAAACCTTCCTGAACAAAAGAAAGAATCGCCCGGCATTGATGAGCGATGTGCCATTTACAAAGAAAAATACCTTACTTGTAAACCGTTGGCAAAGCGGGCACAAGTCTGTATCGAGCAGGAGAATGCCTGTATAATCAAATACATGCTTTTGGTCATAGACCCCAAAGCTACCATGTCCGGCTACATCAATAATATTGTGGACGAGCATCTGAAAAAATATTCACCTGAGATTATAAAATTGTACGAAGAAAAGAAAGCTGATTATGGAAATTAAAATTTATTTCGCAGTCAAAGTCCTGTGCGCTATCTTCATATTATACAGATTGTGGATATTCATTTTCAGCCAGCAAGTGTATGACGCATGGGAGAAAGTGTACCATATGATGCGTATAGCCCGTATCAAGTTATGGAAATATCGTAAAGAATATCGGATATACAGGGAAAAGAAAGCCGAAAAAGCCAGGAAAAAGGCAAGGCGTAAGAAAAATGTGCCGGAAACAAAAGTGGTACAGGAGAAGCCTGTAACTGTAGAACGGCCTTCTCAGGTTGACGATAATGACGTGATTGGCAAGACCAGAATCGTCTATCTGGAAGACCCTGATGTGGCAAGAAAAAAGCCAACACATTCCGAACCATTGGTTAGGGAACCTATAGAAGAAGATGAAGAAATCAATCCCGAGGATGTGGTACAGGAAAACAAAGGGTTGACCAAGGAGGAAAAGGAAGAACTTATGGCTCCGGTGGGTGCGGAACCTGATCCTGATTTCAACACGGCAATGACATTCGAGGAAATGAATAATGTTGTGGAAGTGTTGACTTCCGCTACCCGTGATGAACAGAAGGCTTTTCGTGCGAGCATGACAATTTATCACAAGTTATCCGGTACGGAAATATTGAATCTTCTTGAAAACGAAATCGGATGCCAGCATAAAATCGGGCATCTGCTCAACGAATATCTGGATGAAGCCGGAAAACCGCTTTTAAGACGAAGGGGTACTCCGAAGAAAAAAGAAGTTTTCGATATAGGTAAATTCGTTTAATTGTTTCTTTTGTTGCCATATTTTTGGGGGCATGTCGATGTGATATCGGCGTGCCTTCTTCATTTTCAGAAAACAACGTCGGATAAAATACAAATAGTCATATCCTTATCATAATGGCAAGATTCGTACCTTTGCAAAAAATGAATGATTATGGCAGTAACAAAAGCAATATTGGAAAAATGGATGGCTGCCCAGAAGCGTCACCGTCTGTCGGACAGGCATGTGCAGATGGCACGTGAACTTGGTCTGAATCCTGACAAACTCGGGAAGATTGACAACCACAGACAGGAGCCGTGGAAAGCTCCGCTTCCACAGTTCATAGAGAATATCTACTTCAAGAGGTTCAAGCGCGATCAGCCTGAAACTGTCAGGCCGCTGAAACAGATTCTGAAGGAAATGGAATTCAAAAAGAAGCTGCAAAAAGAGAAAAAGGAGGAACAGAGGAAACAGCGTGTCTTCTCTTCCGATTCAGCAGCAGAGTAAACTGCGTTCACATGACATGAAGCGAAGTCTGAAAGCCGCCCGGTTTTCAGACTTCGCTTTTTTGATTCTGACAAGTTGCAGCGTTCTCATTTTTTCATGGAGAGTGCCCGTTTTTATATTCTCCTTTTTTCAATCGGCTGCCAAAAATTCTTTTTCATATCGCTTGGAAATCCCTTTCCGATGTAACGTAATGACACCCGATGTCACGCATCGTCAGTGTTGTAAATCAATGAATTAAGCGTTATATATTCGTGGTCGAAATCATTTTTTGTCTCACCAATTAAAAGTTTCGACACATGAAAAAAAGATTCTTTTTTGCAGCCATGATGCTGCTTGCAACGACAGGGGCTTTCGCCCAGGGTAACGGTATCGGCGGTATCACTGAAGCCACCAACATGGTCACTTCCTATTTCGATCCGGGAACCAAACTGATTTATGCCATCGGAGCCGTGGTCGGCCTTATCGGAGGCGTGAAGGTCTATTCCAAGTTTTCCTCGGGAGATCCCGACACCTCCAAGACGGCAGCCAGCTGGTTCGGCGCCTGTATCTTTTTAATCGTAGCCGCCACAATCTTACGCTCATTCTTCCTCTGATTATGGCGGAGTATCCTATCAACAAGGGAATCGGCCGCAGCCCTGAGTTCAAGGGGCTGAAAAGCCAGTACCTGTTCATCTTCGCCGGCGGACTGCTCGCCCTGTTCGTCCTGTTTGTCATCATGTACATGGCAGGCATAGACCAGTGGGTATGTATCGGTTTCGGTGTCATCTGCGCCTCGGTGCTTGTCTGGGTGACTTTCCGCCTGAACGCGAAATACGGTGAATGGGGACTGATGAAATTGCAGGCGCTGCGCCGCCATCCCCGCTACATCATCAGCCGGAAGGGTTTCCTCCGGTTGATTTGTCCAACCCCGAAAAAACGAAATGTATGAGAAATGTAATGAAAGCCGCCACACTGGAAAACCGGTTTCCGCTGATGTCCGTCGAGCACGGGTGTATCATCAGCAAGGATGCCGACATCACCGTGGCCTACAGGGTGGAGCTGCCGGAAGTGTTCACGTTGACACGCGCCGAGTACGAGGCCCTCCATTCCACATGGGCGAAGGCTGTCCGGGTTCTGCCGAACTACAGCATCGTCCACAAGCAGGACATCTTCATTGAGGAGAGCTACAGACCTGATATCTGCCGGGATGACCTGAGTTTCCTCAGCCGCAGCTTTGAAAGACATTTCAACGAGCGGCCGTACCTGAACCATACCTGCTATCTGTTCCTGACAAAGACCACGAAGGAACACAGCCGCACGACAAGCAGCTTCAATGCCCTCACGCGCGGGTTCATCATCCCCAAGGAGATGCAGGACAAGGATACCGTCGCACGCTTTCTGGAATGCTGCGGGCAGTTCGAGCGTATCGTGAACGACAGCGGTCTGCTCCGCATGGTAAGGCTGACGGACGAAGAGATTACCGGTACGGAAACCTCCGCGGGCATTATCGAAAAGTATTTTTCGCTTTCGCAGGAAAATACGACCAGCCTGCAGGACATCACTCTCGGAGCCGGGGAAATGAAGGTCGGCGACAACCTGCTCTGCCTGCATACCCTCTCCGAAACGGAAGACCTGCCGTCATCCGTGGGTACGGACAGCCGTTATGAACGGCTGTCCACGGACCGCAGCGACTGCCGCCTGTCCTTTGCCGCACCGATAGGGATACTGCTCACGTGCAACCATATCGTGAACCAGTATCTCTTCATAGACGATTCGGCGGAGAACCTGAGGAAATTCGAGCAGACCGCCTGCAACATGCACTCGCTGTCCCGTTACAGCCGCTCCAACCAGATCAACCGTGAATGGATTGAGGAGTATCTGAACGAGGCGCACAGCAAGGGACTCACTTCCATCCGTGCGCACTGCAATGTCTTTGCATGGAGCGACGACCGGGAGAAGCTGAAGCGTATCAAGAATGATGTGGGTAGCCAGATTGCCCTGATGGAGGCCAAGCCCCGCCATAACACGGTTGATGCGCCGACACTCTTCTGGGCGGCCATCCCCGGCAATGCCGGCGATTTCCCGTCAGAGGAAAGCTTCTACACCTTCATCGAGCAGGCCCTGTGCCTGTTCATCGGGGAAACGTCCTACAAGGATTCGCTCTCGCCGTTCGGCATCCGCATGGTGGACCGTCTGACCGGAAAGCCTGTCCATCTGGACATTTCCGACCTGCCGATGAAGAATGGTACGATTACCAACCGCAACAAGTTCATCCTCGGACCTTCGGGCAGCGGAAAGTCATTTTTCACCAACCACATGGTGCGCCAGTATTACGAACAGGGAGCGCATGTGCTGCTGGTGGACACGGGAAATTCCTATCAGGGACTGTGCAGCCTTATCCATGCCCGAACGCATGGCGAGGACGGCATCTATTTCACCTATGAGGAGAGTGATCCGATAGCCTTCAATCCTTTCTACGTGGAGGACGGTGTGTTTGACATCGAAAAGAAGGAGTCCATCAAGACGCTTATCCTTACCCTGTGGAAACGTGACGATGAGCCGCCGACACGTGCCGAGGAGGTGGCACTCTCCAATGCGGTCAATCTCTTTCTGGAGAAGATACGCACGGACAGTACCGTAGTTCCGTCCTTCAATACCTTCTATGAGTTCATCCGAGACGAATTTCAGGAAATCCTGAAGACCAAGCGTACACGGGAGAAGGATTTTGACGTGTGGGGGTTCTTGAATGTGCTGGAACCTTATTACAAGGGTGGCGAGTATGACTTCCTGTTGAATTCCGACAGACAGCTTGATTTGCTTGGCAAACGGTTTATTGTCTTCGAGCTGGACAATATCCGTGACAACAAGGTGCTACTTCCGATTGTCACCATCATCATCATGGAAACTTTCATCAGCAAGATGCGAAAGTTGAAAGGTATCCGAAAGATGATACTTATTGAGGAATGTTGGAAGGCATTGGCATCCGCCAATATGAGCAACTATATCCGCTACCTTTTCAAGACCGTCCGAAAGTTTTTCGGAGAGGCTGTTGTCGTTACCCAGGAGGTGGAAGACATCATTTCGTCACCCATCGTCAAGGGAACCATCATCAACAACAGCGACTGCAAGATTTTGTTGGACCAGAGGAAGTATGTCAACAAGTTCGATGAAATCCAGTCCCTGCTGGGCCTGACCGACAAGGAACGTGCTCAGATTCTCTCCATCAACATGGCCAACAGCCCGTCCCGCAAGTACAAGGAAGTGTGGATAGGTCTCGGCGGAACACAGTCGGCGGTCTATGCCACCGAGGTCTCGCCGGAAGAGTACTGCACCTACACGACCGAGGAGACGGAAAAGCTTGAAGTAATGCGGCTTACCCGGAAGCTGGGTGGCAATATCGAGCTGGCAATCAAGCAGCTGGCCGAGAGCAAGAGGAAAAAGTGAAATCATTTATCAACCCATTAAACTTCTGAATTTATGTATAGCGATCTGGAATCTAATGAAAGCAAACGCCGTGAGGTCGTGTCATCCCTCTACTGGTCCCTGATGCAGGGCTGGAATATTCCTCTTTCCATACAGGACTATTACGGGCTCACGGAGGATTACCGTCTGTTCCATCAGCTTGAAGGGATGGCTCCTGACGAATACCTGCGGAAGAGGCAGACGGGGGAAGTACCCGACATTCTGGAGGTGGATGCAAGACTGACACACGCGGTGGAGAAGATTTTTGAAAGTGTATGTCCCCGTCCTCCGGCTGAATACCTTGACAAGCTGAACGGGGAACTGGAGAGGCTGGGCAGTATTGCCGCCTCGCCGGGTTCCGTACATGACCCGATACATATCCGCCCGGATTTTCTCGTGAAATACGGCATTGACAGGAGCAGTCCGGAGGATGTGATACGGAAACAGGCGGAGAAGGCTTACCGGGAACTGGATGCCCGATTTGTCAGGATGACCGGCAGACGTCCCTATGCGGACGAGTTCTTCAGGAATATCAGGCCTGCCCGCACGGTCTCTTCGGAAACAACACTGCGGAGAAAACCGCACATCAACGTCCGTCCTAAGCCGAAAGGCCGCAAGATGGGACTCTGAACTAACGGAAAAGATTTATCAACCATTAAAGATTAACGACATGAAGAAAAGAATTCTGACAGCCTTATGCTGTATCTGCCTCCTTTCGGCAGGCAGGGCACACGCCCAATGGGTAGTGACCGATCCCGGGAATCTTGCCCAGGGCATCATCAATGCCGCCAAGAACATCGTCCACACGTCATCGACGGCTGGCAACATGCTCAACAATTTTCAGGAGACGGTCAAGATTTACAAGCAGGGCAAGGAGTATTATGACGGCCTTAGGAAAGTGAAGAATCTGGTACGCGATGCCCGCAAGGTGCAGCAGACCATCCTGATGGTCGGCGACATCACGGAAATCTATGTGACCAGTTATGAGCGTATGCTCAGTGACCCTTATTTCACCCCTGAGGAACTGAGTGCCATCGCCCTCGGCTACACGAAGCTGCTGGAGGAGAGTGCCAATCTGCTGACGGACCTGAAGACGGTGGTCAACGAGAACGGCCTTTCGATGAACGACAAGGAACGTATGGACATCATCGACCGTTGTTATACCGACATGCTGCAATACCGCAGTCTGGTGCAGTACTATACCAACAAGAACATCGGCGTGTCGTACCTGCGTGCCAAGAAACAGAATGATCTTGACCGTGTGATGGCTCTGTACGGTTCACCCAACGAACGCTACTGGTAATTTCAAGGAGGATTGCTTATGGTATTGTTGGCTGTGAATTTTGACAATCTGCACCAGATCCTGCAAAGTCTGTACACGGACATGATGCCGCTCTGTTCGCAGATGACCGGCGTGGCCAAGGGCCTTGCCGGATTGGGAGCCCTCTTTTATGTGGCGTATCGTGTCTGGCAGTCGCTGGCCAGGGCCGAACCTATTGACGTGTTCCCTTTGCTGCGTCCGTTTGCTCTGGGTATCTGCATCATGTTTTTTCCGACCATCGTGCTGGGTACGCTCAACAGCATTTTGTCACCCGTCGTGACCGGAACGCACAGGATTCTGGAGACGCAGACCTTTGACATGAATGAGTATCGGCAGCAGAAGGACAAGCTGGAGATTGAGGCGATGCGGAGGAATCCCGAGACGGCCTACCTGGTGGACAAGGAGGCTTTTGACAACAAACTGGATGAACTGGGAGCTCTGGACGCTATCGAGGCTTGCGGTATGTATGTGGACCGTGCCATGTACAACATGAAGAAGTCCGTGCAGAATTTTTTCCGTGAGCTGCTGGAACTGATGTTCAATGCGGCCGCGCTTGTGGTGGACACGCTAAGGACATTCTTTCTGATTGTCCTTTCCATTCTCGGACCGATTTCCTTTGCCATTTCGTGCTGGGACGGCTTTCAGGCCTCGCTGAGCCAATGGTTTGTCCGCTATATCAGCATCTATCTGTGGCTGCCCGTCTCTGATCTTTTCAGCAGCGTGCTGGCACGCATACAGACCCTGATGCTTCAGAGGGACATCGAGCAGCTGTCCGACCCCAACTTCATTCCGGACAGTTCCAATGCCGTGTACATCACGTTCCTGATTATCGGCATCATCGGGTATTTCACGATTCCGACCGTGGCCAACTGGATCGTGCAGGCCGGTGGAGGAGCAGGAAATTACGGCAAGAACGTGAATCAGGCTGCTTCCAAGACAGGCTCCATTGTGGGCGGTGCCGCAGGTGCTACTGTAGGAAATGTGGCCGGAAGACTAATCAAGTAACAATCATAAAACGAATAAGAATGGAATTCAAATCATTGAAAAATATCGAGACCAGCTTCCGGCATCTGCGCCTGTTCGGAATCGTCTATCTGGGTGTCTGCACCCTGCTTGTGGGTTATTCCGTGTGGAAGGCATACAGTTTTGCCGAAGCCCAGCGCCAGAAGATCTATGTGCTGGATGAGGGGAAGTCGCTCATGCTCGCCCTCTCGCAGGACCTGGAGCAGAACCGTCCCGTAGAGGCAAGGGAACATGTCAGACGTTTCCATGAGCTGTTCTTCACGCTGGCCCCTGACAAGAGTGCCATCGAGGGGAACGTGCAGCGTGCCATGTTCCTGAGTGACCGTTCCGCCTATTCTCATTACGGGGATCTGGCCGAACAGGGTTATTACAATAGAATAATTTCGGGCAATGTCAGCCAGCGTATCGAGATAGACAGCGTGAAATGCGACTTCAACACCTATCCGTATGATGTCATGACATACGCACGCCTTTTCATCATCCGTGAGAAGAGCGTGACGGAACGCAGCCTTGTCACGCATGGCAGGTTGCGGAATTCCACCCGCAGTGACAACAATCCGCACGGGTTCATCCTGGAAGGGTTCCACGTGCTGGAGAACAGGGATATCAGAATGTATGACAGATAAAACAATGTATGTATGAGAAAAATGTATGTAAAGTTCAAGGAATGTATCGGGGGCAGGCTGCGCGGCCTTTGTGACAGACTCACACCCCGTCAGAGGGCAATCGCCGTCATCGTGATGGTTTCCCTTTTCGCGCTGGTGAATTTCTACATGATTTTCCGTGCGATTTATGACATCGGACGGGAGGATGCCCGGCAGGACATCATCAGGATAACCCCACTTGAGGTTCCCGACTTTGTGCCTGCGGATACCCTCTCCGATATGAAAGTCCGTGAGATGGAAGAGTTTTTTAACCAGTTCAACAAGTAAGATTATGAGTACAGATGCAGAAAAATTGAAACAGAAGCAGAAAATCAGGAAATATCTGGTTTTCACAGGCATGTTCCTGCTGTTCCTCGGGTGCATGTGGCTAATTTTCGCCCCGTCCGAAAAAGACAGGCAGGAGGCGGAAAGGAAGACGGGCTTCAATGCCGAACTTCCCGATCCGAAAGGTACGGGTATAGAGGCGGACAAGATGGCTGCCTATGAGCAGGCAGACATGATTCGCCGGCAGGAGGAGAAGAAGCGTACGCTGGCCGACTTCTCCGCCCTGACCGATGGACACAGACAGGATAATGTCCCGAAGACAGAACCGGCGCAGGACATTGCAAGTGAAAATGAAAGCCGTGCGTACAATTCAGGAGGAAACGGCAGGACGGGAGCCTTCGCCTCTTCAGCCTCGGCTTACAACGACATCAACGCCACTCTCGGCAGTTTTTACGAGAGTCCTGAGGAAGACCCGGAAAAGGAAGCCCTGAAAGCAGAGGTGGAACAGCTCAGACAGGCTGCCGCAGCGCAGACGGCCGGACCGAGCTACGAGGAACAGGTGGCTCTGCTGGAGAAGTCCTATGAACTTGCCGCCAAATATATGCCTTCGGGCGGCAGCACGGGAACAGCGGACAGTCAGGAGACGGAAAGTCCCTCAAGGGAGAGGAAGGCGAAAGCCGTTCCCGTCGGGCTGGTGTCCTCTCCGGTCGTGTCGTCCCTTCCTCAGCCTCTTACCGATTCGGTACAGTTCGCGAGGCTGCTTTCCGGTACGGATATCGGCTTCCATACGGCTGTGGGCAGTGCCGGGACACAGGTGGCAAGGAATACCATACGGGCCTGTGTGCATGGCGACCAGACCGTTATCAGCGGACAAAGCGTGCGTCTCAGGCTGCTGGAGGCCATGCGTGTGGGAAGATATGTGCTTCCCCGCAATACCCTGCTGACCGGTGAGGGACGTATCCAGGGCGAGCGGCTTGGCATTGAAATCCTGCAGGTCGAATATGACGGCAATGTCATTCCCGTGGAACTGACCGTGCTGGACAGTGACGGACAGGACGGGATATTCATTCCCGGTTCGACGGAGGCGAATGCGGTAAGGGAAGTGGCCGCCAACATGGGACAGAATCTCGGCACGACCATCTCCATCACCAACCAGTCGGCAGGCGACCAGCTTCTCTCCGAGCTTGGACGAGGGGCCATACAGGGCGTGTCGCAGTACATCTCCAAAAAGATGCGCGAGGAGAAGGTACACCTCAAATCAGGCTACGGACTGATGCTTTATCAGAACAACAATCAATAACCCATTAAAACAGTAAAGACATGAAAAAGATTCTTTTGATGCTTGCCCTCGCAGGCGGCGTTGCAAGTGCACATGCACAGTCGGCTGATACCACGGCCGTAAACGATTTGACCCTGAAGGCGGATATCTATCCGCAGCAGGAGGACGGCGACCTCTATCACGGGCTGTCCAGAAAGCTCACCTTTGACCGGATGATTCCGCCTTACGGTCTGGAAGTGACGTATGACAAGACGACCCATATCATCTTTCCCTCGGCTGTCCGTTACGTGGATCTCGGTTCTCCGAATCTGATTGCGGGCAAGGCGGACGGTTCAGAGAATGTAATCAGGGTAAAGGCTACCAGAAAGAACTTCCGTGAGGAGACCAACATGTCGGTGATTACCGAAAGCGGAAGTTTCTACACCTTCAATGTGAAGTATGCCGACGAGCCTCTGCTGCTCAATATCGAGATGGCCGATTTTATTAATGATGGCAGCGAGGTGAACCGCCCGAACAATGCCCTTGACATCTACCTGAAGGAACTCGGCAGCGAGTCGCCCAAGCTGGTACACCTTATTTCCAAGGCCATCCACAAGGATAACAGACGCCACATCAAGCATATCGGAAGCAAGGCGTTCGGCATCCAGTACCTGCTGCGCGGGCTCTATACCCATAACGGGCTGCTCTATTTCCACACCCAGGTGAAGAACACGTCGAATGTGCCTTATGAGGTGGATTTCGTGACGTTCAAGATTGTGGACAAGAAGGTACTCAAGCGCACGGCTATACAGGAGCAGGTGATATTTCCACTGCGTGCCTACAACTATGCCACGGCTGTTGCCGGAAAGAAGGACGAGCGTACGGTCTTTGTCTTTGACAAGTTCACCATTCCCGCCGACAAGATGCTGGTGGTGGAGATGCACGAGAAGAGCGGAGGCCGTCACCAGACCTTCACCGTGGAGAGTGAGGACATCGTGAGAGCGAGGGTGATCAATGAACTTAAAGTGAAATGACCATGAAGAAGTATCTGTTTCTTTTTGCCGTATGCGTATCGCTTGCCCTGTCATCGGGGCAGGCATATGCCCAGCGTTACCTTCCCGGAATGAAGGGTGTGGAACTCAGGGGAGGCTTTGCCGGAAACCTGAAATCACCTGTTGACTGGTACACGGGCTTTGCCGTGTCGGGATATACGAAAAGGGCCAACCATTGGGTGGCTGGCGTGGAATATCTGCTGAAGAACTACGGCTATCGCGGGACCTTCGTTCCACGGGCCCAGTTTACTGCCGAGGGCGGTTATTACCTGAAGTTCCTGTCCGACCCGGCGAAGATATTCTTCCTTTCTGTCGGCGGTTCTGCCCTGGTGGGATATGAGACACTGAACTGGGGAGAAAGGCTACTGTATGACGGGGCGAGACTTCATGACAGTGATGCCTTCATCTATGGCGGAGCCCTAACGCTGGAGATGGAAAGCTATGTGACGGACCGTATCGTGCTGCTTGCCCATGTGCGCGAACGTGTGCTATGGGGCAGTTCTCTGGGAAAGTTCACGACACAGTTCGGGCTTGGAGTCCGTTTCATCTTCAATTAGACGCCTATGGATATAGAGATGATAAGAGGTATTCCCATTGAGGAATTCTTGTCCCGTCTGGGACATAAGCCCGTCAGAAGGCACGGCGACGAATGCTGGTATCTCTCCCCGTACCGTGAGGAAAGGACACCTTCGTTCCATGTGAATACCCGTAAGGATGTATGGCATGACTTCGGTACCGGGCATGGAGGCGACATCTTCACCCTTGCGGGGGAGCTTTCAGGAAGTGACGGCTTCATGGCACAGGCGAGGTTCATCGCCGGAGTTTATGGAGGCACAATACCTGAATATGCCGGACAGAAAAGAGAAAAGGGAAGTGTCAGGACAGAAAAGCGCAAGGAGCCTTCCCGCTTCGAGGAGGTGGTTTGCGGTCCCTTGCGGTGTAATGCACTGCTCGGCTATCTGAAGGGACGCGGTATTCCAGAGGAAATCGCCCGTGCGGAGTGCGAGGAAGTACGGTTCCGTCTGTACGGCAAGCGGTATTTCGCTGTCGGTTTCAGGAATATGGGCGGAGGCTATGAGCTGCGGACCAGATTCATGAAATGGTGTCTGCCGCCCAAGGACATTTCCCTCATCCGTAACGGCTCGCTTACCTGTAACCTTTTTGAGGGTTTTATCGACTTTCTTTCATGGAAGGTACTCGGCATCAGCCGCGGTGAGGATTATTTGGTCCTCAATTCGGTGTCCCTGCTTGAACGCTCGTTCCCTTATCTGGACAATTACGGGAAGATCCGGTGCTACATGGACAATGACGATGCCGGAAGAAGGACGCTGGCCTTCCTCCGGAAACGCTACGGTGACAGGATTGACGACTGTTCCGACCTGTATGCCGGATGCAAGGACCTGAACGAATACCTGGAAAGTAATTTTCCGCCTGAACAGTAATTTTTTTATAAACCGTTAAAACAAGAAATGAATATGAAACCTAATATGAACAGAAAAGGGCTGTATGCCCTTGTATGCGCCCTGATGGGCCTGACCTTCGGTATACTGACCTCGTGCAGCGATGACCTTGACGTGCAGCAGTCCTATCCCTTTACGGTGGAGACGATGCCGGTTCCCACACGTATTGTGAAGGGTGAAACCGTGGAAATCCGCTGTGAACTGAAACGGGAAGGACGGTTCTCTGATGCCCGATATACCATCCGTTATTTCCAGCCGGACGGCAAAGGCAAGCTGCGCATGGACGACGGGATGGTGCTGCTGCCCAACGACCGTTATCCTCTGGACAGGGAGGTGTTCCGCCTTTATTACACCTCAGAGTGTGAGGACCAGCAGAGCATTGACATCTATTTTGAGGACAACAGCGAGCCGGCACAGCTTTTCCAGCTGACCTTCGATTTCAACAATGAGACGGAGGACAAGGATACCGTGGTTACTTCCGGCGGCAAGGAACTGCCTGTCGTTATCGTATCACAATGAACCTGACCTGCCTATGGGAATAAGAGCAAAATTGTTTGCGGCGTTTTTCGCCATAGCCTGCTTCGGGAGCATACCGTTGCGGGCGGAGAATCCGGTAAAGGAGAAACAGGATAGGTTCAGCCTTGCGGTTGAGTGCATTAAGCGGTTCGAGGGCTGGCATGGAGAAAAAAGACACTGGCCTTATGTCGGGTACGGGCATAAGGTCCTTCCCGGGGAAAGGCTGACCAATGACATTACAAAAGAACAGGGTGATTCAATCCTGAGAGCGGATTTACGCAAGCTGTGCCGTATGTTCAGTTATCTGGGACGTGATTCGTTGCTCGCCGCTGTTTTGAGCTACAATGTGGGGGCATACCGTCTGAAAGGTTACGGCAAAATGCCCAAAAGCAAATTGTTGAAGAAGCTGGAGGCCGGAGACCGGAATATCTATAAGGAGTATGTTTCTTTCCGGTGTTACAAAGGCAAGGTAGTGCCGAGCATTGAACGGAGAAGGAAGGTGGAATATATGCTGCTCTTCGAAGAGTAAAAAAACGAGGAAGAATCTTTCAGTCTTTTGACTGTCAGTTTCTTCCTCGTCTGTTGTTCTACTTTCCGGTTATCGTTTCCGCCATAGGGTTCTGCCGGTGCATTTCCCAGTTCATGATTGCCGTTTTTTTGCTTGAATTTGCATAGCAGTATTCGCAGAGATGAGGGCAGGTATTGTATTCCCCAATATCCTTGGCTGCCATACATCCGCATGAGGCACGTTGTCCCGGATCCTTTTTATGATTGCTGACGAAGTATTTGTTGCCAGGTAGAAGCACAGCACCGTAAGGAAGGTCATTCATGTCGAAAAAGGCTGGAGACGGCATTTCCTGTATGGTGACTCCCAATGCAGACATCAGTTCCTTGTCTTTCCATGCCAGACGTGCTATCAGGTCACCGTCGATGCAGCGGTTACGGGATATCCTGTATTTGCCAAAATCCAGATTTTCGCCGCAGGTAGCCAGCTCCAGATTCCATCCTCTGTTACGGTTCAGTACCGTCAGTTTTCCGGCAAGTTCCTCCATTTTTTCTTTATTCCATTCATGATACGGGATTCCGCTGTCTGTCATGTTGGCCTTGACCTTTCTGTACGAGTCTATGTCTGCAAAACTGAAAACCAGCTTTTCCGTACAATTGTGTATCTCCGTTCCTACACGTTCGATCTTTTCAATCAGAGTATCCACGGATATGTTGTCTGTGAGTATCAGCGGATCGAACCGCCATATTACGGCTTCTTTACCCAATATCTCAGAAAGAGTCCTGAATGTTTCAATACGTTCTGTCAGCGGAGGGACACCGGTTTCCAGTCCGTCTTCCTCATAATCATTCAAAGTGAACTGGATATAGCAGCCGATATCTCTTTCTTTCAGGATCGGCAGATAAGGAAGAAGAGGTTTGGGATTTTTCGACCAGAACACTATGAATCTTGTATTCTGGTAAGAGATATAGCTCTTTTTTCCGTTGAACGGGTTGTTCCACACGGAATAGCCGGTTTCGAGCCGATGGAAGAACCAGTCCGCATAGAATGCCGGGATGTCCGTGCTGCGGCTTGCCGATATGATGTCGGGGGCCGGGATTTCCATCTTTCGGCCGTCTATGATGATATTTGCTTTTTTCCAAGTCATATTGTTAAGATTATATAGTAAAGACAGGCGTCGGTTATGAACGCCTGTCCGGGTTGTTGATATGT
Source organism: uncultured Porphyromonadaceae bacterium (assembly GCA_900544305.1). Lineage (GTDB taxonomy): Bacteria > Bacteroidota > Bacteroidia > Bacteroidales > Muribaculaceae > Limisoma. The sequence continues at coordinate 30,954 of UQUV01000009.1, read as the reverse complement.
CATTGGTTTGTTTCTATGCAAAAATAATATGAATATTTCATTCTGTAGCTGTTCAGCCTACCAGAACGGCATCCTGTATTTCCACCTCTGAGGGCAGACGGGAAAGCAGGAGTTCCGCCATTGCTCCGTTCTGCGGAATCAGTGCCGGGAAATCCGTTCTGCCCGGCTTATATATCTCAGTCGCTACATTATACAAGTCCCAAGCGGTAACCTGTCCCTTTTCGCGGACCAGTTTCAGCACCTCTTCCGTGAAGATGGAAATCTGGCTCTGGTTAAGCGGGTAGGTTTCCACGGAGGATGACAGGTTCCTGTCCGAACTGTCATGGGAGACACGCAATGCTGTCAGCAGTCCGATATACATATATACTTCCTCCAGTGAGACGATTCTGCGTTTCAGTCGCTGAATCCTTGCGATGTCTTCGTTCATGTTCACCTCGAAGTTTGCCAGCCATCCGTCCACCGTCTCGAATACCCCTTCCGTTGTCACCTTGTTCTTTCCGTAATTGCAGATGCTCCTTTCCGGCGAGAGGATACACTGGTTATGGCATACTTTCACGCACGGGCCTATGGCAGCCTGTATGCCGTCCTGATGATAGGCAACAACCAGCGTAGTTGTCAGCTCGTCCGTTTCCCAGTCCTTGATCCGGATGGTAGCGAAGATGCGTCGGAGGATGTGGGCTTCCACTGCTTTTTCACCAAGTGTCTGTTCCACCTGCGGGAGAATGCTTACTCCCGGCTGTGTCTTGTTCCTGTTCTGTGCCGCGAAGATTTCTTCCACCTCGTAATCGAGGTTGTACTTCTCGCAAATGTCCATCATACGCTGCAGGACCTGGTAGTGATAAATGCCCTGGACTGGCTTGCCGTAGATATCATTCTCCTTGTAGGTACGCTGGAGAGTCTCGAAGTTCATTACTTCGATTCCGTTGTTCTGAAAATCAAACTGCTGTTGTTTTTCCAATACTGCCATTGCTTCCATAATCTTGAATTTTATAAAGTTAATACTATGATTGTCTATTTTTTTAGGTATGTATTTGCCATCCGTGGAACGGTTCAAGTGTCACGGCAAAGGATTGGTCGGGTATTCCGTGATAGAGCAGACCGCCTACAATGCCGATGCTTCCGTCTGGATAGCGTTGCGTGAAGCCGAACGAGTACGGGGCATGATCATAATAGAGCGAGATTTCGCTTGGATGGTCTGGATTCTCCTCCCATTTTTTCAGTCTGTCCAGACAATTCTGGAGTGATGTGTCACCGATGGATTCGGCGTAACGCTTTACATTCTGGAAATGTTCTTCATTCAGGATTTTCATGACTCATTGTATTTTATTTGTTAAACACGTCCGGCTCCGGGAGCCGGTATTTTTTATTTTTCACCTGCCTGACTGTCCCGTGACCGTACCCGCAAGGTTTGGCGAAAGAAAATACCGCAGCCATCGGCGAGGATGATTTTCTTTCAGCCAACCCCATAGGGGCCTGACCTTGTCCGGGTACGTTGGACACGGGACTACCTTTGCAGGGAGGAAAATAAAATATACAGGTTGTGTGTCGTTGTATTTTCTTGCAGGTATGTCGGTGAGAAACCCATTGATTTGTTCGTCTTTGACAAAGGAATGGTGTACTTTTGCAAATCCTAATTTGAAAAATCATGGAAGATTATATAAAGAAAGCTGCGGATGCTTTCCTTGTGGAGCGTCCGTATGGTATGCGCGTGGATTACAGTAAGCGAGGATACGTGCTGTTCAACCGTAATCTCAATGTGTTGGGCAATGGGGAACATGCCCGTCTGGAGGAACTGCCTCTGGAGGATTTTGATGTGGACGAGATTCCCCTGGAAGGTGAAATCATAAAGGAACATGCGGGTTTTACCGATGTGTTTTTCTATTCGGACTGTACCAATCCCTATGCAGGGTATGTGCTGGATCTGAGGAAACTCAAGGCCTATAACCAGTTTATCTATCCCTTGGCGATGATACTGAACAGGAAGCTGTAAATCCTGATATGTCCTGATAATAGCGGTAACAGTTGCATAGGATGGCTGTTACCGCTTTGGATTTTATTGGCTGATTTCATCTTCGGCAAGGAATGCAAGATAGTCTGTTACAGCCTTATGACATCCGGTAAAGTCGGGAGTACGGCGGCCTTTGTATTTTCTGAAACTGACGGTTCCGTTCCGGTCGATTGCTGTTACATGTCGGTTGAATGTCCCTTTGGTTCTGATATGGATGTCAAAGCCGTCCCTTCCTGTGATTTCAAGAAACATTTCTGCCGTTATTTTCTCACCGTTCAGGAATTTCCGCTTGTTCTCGTCAAGCTGTTGTTGCCATCTGTCTTCTTTCTCCTTTCTTTCCAGCTCTTCTTTTCTTTTCCGTTCCAGCCGCTTTTCTTCCTGACTTTTTGCATATTCCTCACGGGCCTGTACCAAAGGTGTGGAGTCAAGACCGAGAGCATTGAATACATGGACAGACAAGAGGGGGATGATTTTTCCATCTTCCGCATCCTTCAGGGTGTTTTCAATCCAGTTCCTGCAATAGGCTGCCGCTTCTTCCCGGTGCCCCTCCTTGTCAAGAATTCTGCGTGAATACTGTCCGCAGGAAAAATGGACATCACCTATCTTGCAGATTACATGGAAACTGTCTTCACTTTCGTTTCCGTATTCGTTTTTTCTTGCCAGCGAGATGAATACATTCTCCGCATACGGCTCAAGTTCCATGTATGGGGCAACGATGGTGTTGCCATCAAACTTGTATTTCAATACTTTTGCTTTCATATTTCTATTCTGTTTTTCTGTCGGTACATATTCCATCTATTATCTCATTCTCTTTTCTCTCACCTTTGAGGAAGGCGAACAGCCACCGGAAAAAGAACGGGGCTTGGTCTGTCCCCAGCTGTGAGCTTTCCCCGTTACGGGTGGCGCATATTGCAAACCGTCCCAGTCCGAGACTCTCCTGTGGCGGTACGATATGGAATGACAGATCTTCCGTACCGTTGATATGAAGCCCGCCACGGTAGGTGTAGAAAGTCTTTGCGGCTCTACTGTCCGTATCAATGTCCACCCGGCTGTAGCCGCGGCGTTTCAGTTCTCTGATGATTTCCCTGTTTGTCATAATTGTATCTGTCTGATTGGATTTGAAATGTTCTGGTGTACTGTTCCCGTATTTGGGGATATGCCGTGTTCTGACACCCACTTCCGGTATGCCGTGGCATATTCCTGCCTTTCCCGTTCCAGACTGCTTTCCGTCTCCGGAGTATATCCGAGCAGGCGTATGTATCCGCCGTTGCAGCCTGTCAGTTCGCAGTGCATTCCGGCTGCCTCCAGTTTTCCGATGCGTTTCTGTGCCGTCTTCGCGCTTGAATACTCCTTGGGCCAGAAATAATGTTCTCCCTGTGAGCCGTAAAAGTCTTCTCCGAGTATCATTTCCCCGATATGCTTCCGGCTCTCGATGAAGCCGAAACGCGCCTTGCCCAGTGCCTGGCGCATAGCCTTGTGTGCAGGTCCTTCGGGAAACCTGAACACTTCAGGACTGTCTTTTCCCGTAATCTTCGGCAGTTCCATCCGGTACGGCTGTCTGTAGCTGCCAATTCCGAGCGTGAGGTAGAAGTTGGTGTGGAAATAGTCGGTCATGGGGTCGCTTTCATCAAAGTTGTACGACATGACAAAGTCCCTGATATTTGTCATCACCTCCTTGGCCCGGTCGGTCAGACTGTCCGATGCCTGGATGTTGTAGTGGTTGATGTCTCCCTGTACCTTTCCGGATTCTCTGGTGAAAGCCTCGAAGTCTGCTTTCATCAGCCGGATAAGGATTGAGTTGTATCCGTCCCTGCGGACCGAGAAGGTGTATCTCGGATAGGTCTCCTTGAGCCATGCCCTGACCAGTTCCGTGATTTCCGGCGCGGACTGCCCGTTGTAGTTGCGCCCTTTCCAGCGGTATTCATTGTACACGTATTCGGTGTATTCCTTTGCGGTGGCACCCTGAAAGTCGTGTTCGTAGCCTGTCGGGGTTGTGGAAACGCAGGGCTTGTCTTTCCAGACCTCGAACAGCTTTCCGAATTCGGTGTTCACCTGCTGCATGAGGGCAGTATCACCACCCTTGTCCGGGTGGTGAAGCATTGCCAGACGGCGGTATTCCTTTTTCAGGTCCGCCAGTGATTGTATGTTCTGAAAATAAGTCATAGTTGTAGATATTAAAGTCCTGCAAGACGGTTGATGAAATATATCTGCCAGTCCTGGTCGAGTCCGAGGTTGCTGCACGCGATTTCGAAGTCTTCGCCTCTCAGGTCGTTGTCTGCCTGAAGTTCCTGCAGGTTCCTTATCTCGTCGTCCAAATATTCCTGTGCCTCTTCCTTGCCGCAACTGCATGAGTTGCAGATCAGGTCAATGATGTTCCGTGCCATAGCCGTTGTCTTTAATTGTTTGTCAGGTATATGTTCCTCTTCTCGTCATAGTTCTTGTCGTTCCACCATTCGTTGGCGGCCTCGGCGAATGTCTGTCCGGAATTGGCTGAAGGGAAATCGGATGTCTTGAATCCGGTCAGGTATTCAAGGTTATCGGTGCTGTTGGATTTCCACCATTCCTGCATCTTTTCCAGAAAGGATTGTTTGGAGCAGGTCTCCACATTGTCCTCGCACCGGGAACACCAGATGTCATCGTCCACGTCACTATGGTATTCATTCGTGTTTACATCCACCCATGCCTGGATTTCAATCTCTGTTGAACCGCAATCACTGCACACCTTGATTTCGGAATCGTCCGGGTGTTTGCGTCTGGCTTTGCCGTCATACAGGCTGACGGCCCGTTCCACCAGCTTTTCCCTGTAACGGTCCGTCAGTTCCGCATAGAACCGTTCAGCGGCTCCGAATATTCCCTTGTCCGTCATCAGAGACCATTTTTCCCAAAAGTGTGGGTGCATTTCCTTGAATACTGTCCTGCACTCTTCCTCGCACCAGGCATTCCACATATAGTAGAAGAAGCTGGAGACTGCATTTTCCGCTTGATATTTCATAATGTTGTTTTTATTTAAGGTTATACATCCTTGCAAAATAGCTGTTCACTTCAGGGATCCTTTTCTTGTAATAGGGCTGGTTGTCCCTGCACCAGTCCGCCAGTTCCTGTTTGTTCCTGAAAGGTTCCCTCCAGCTTTGCCCGCTCATGATCATTTCCACCTGCGGGGCCAGTTCCCTGATGAACGCTCCGACAGTCCATCCTTCCCAGACGTATCTGTCCATATTGATTTTTGTTGCCATATTGTCTTTCGTTTCAAGAGTTTCCTTTTGTATTTTCAAGTTGAAGCCTTACTGCTTCGTACATTTGATTAAGCCAATCAATGTTGCTGGCTCCGAGTTCGAAAGGACTCTGACAGAAAACCTCTTCCATACTGTCCTTTATTGTTGCCAACACGGTAATGTGCTTGTCAGTAACCTCAATTCCTGTAACATAACACTCGTATGGTTCTGCATTATCGTCAAACCAGATGATCCATACAGGGTCTTCTTCGTTGTCGGTAAACGTGATTTTTTTCAGGCCGTGCGCATCGAGCAGTTGCCTGATGGCTTCGATTATGTCCTTTCTCAGTTCTTCAATCCTGTCGCTGAAATACATGGACGTGTATCTGACCTTGCCTTTGCCAACCCGTTCCCTGAAAGAAAGGATCTGCATGTCAGGGTGACTGCCGAATCTCCAGTCTGTCACCTCGTCATCATCGCAGGTAGTGTGGATGTTTCCGCCCAATACCAGACCGCAGTCTTCCGTTACAATTCTTTCCGCCTCGTCGCGGTCTTCCGCCACGACCTTGTAGGTACCCTCGAAAGTGTACCTTACTCTTACATCGTACTTTGCCATAATTCCTATGATTTGGTTAATGATTTCTATTGTTGATTCTTATTCTTGGTTCTCGAACGATTCCGGTGACAACCGGTACAGTTCAGCCAGGTTCAGTTTGGCCATCGGGTATTCCACCCATCCGCTTTTGCGTCTGTATCCCGTATCTTCGGCAAGGCTGTTCCTTATGAGGAATTCCATCGCTTCCGGATTGTTGTTTATGTCAATGAATGCCTGGTCGGGAATCCCGAATGCCGGGGAGTCTTCCAGATTGACGGTAAGTACCGTGTATAGTTCCCCGTTGTCCGGTGATTCCAGACTCAGAACCGGCCATCCGTTCGGGTAGAAGCCGGTGACAAGTCTGAATTCCTTTTCATGGTACCGGAATGTCCTTTCAGACCGGTTTTTCCCGGATTCCTGAATTTTGAAGTCGTCTTCTCCTTCAGTGAATGTCCTCACCGGGCAGGACACATCGTAATGGCAGCCGTCTTCGTGTCCGCACAGGTATTCTTTTCCCTTGAATAGGATGATTGCATATTTCTTTTCCATGATTTGATATCTTTAAGTGACCATTCTTGATTTATGAAGCGACAAGACCTATCTTTTCTCCGAAGAAGGAATCGCATACCCCGTACACATGCTTGATGGAGCATTCATATTTTGAGTTCTCGCTGTCAAGACGGAAGCGGAATCCGTGATAGTCCCTGACTTCCAGTTTCAGTCTGACATCTTTCAGGAGTTCCATTTCCAGGAGACTTCCACCGCCGTACATGGAGCTGAAGATGCCGCAGCAGTTGCCTTTGGGAATAATGACTTCCCCAAGCGAGAATCCGGCATCATAAAGTTCCTGCAGGCTTACCTTGCCGATATAGGTCAGCAGGTTGGCACCGCAGCAGGAGTTGATGAGTTCCTGATAGAACTGTTCATAGGATACCTGTTCCTTGCCGTCCCTGTATTTTTTGTCGGGGAACCGGCCATATACCGTGTAGCCTTTCTCCACCAGCATTTTCTTCACTTTGGCTGGATTGAGGTTCAGCGCGTCTATCATATCCCCGAAATAGGATTCCTTGTACCGGTATCCTTCCTGCGATTCCAGCCAGTTGGAATTGATGCAGTCGTAGTTTGACAGCATCTCGACACGCACGGGGATGTCATCCGTGTTTTTGAGAAGTTCTCTCAGCGTGTCAGAGTCGTTTCTGTCATAGATTTCTTCCCTGATTTCGTCTTCGTGTTCTTGAAAGAACTTGTCCACTTCCTCTTCCCCGAAATCATGGAAACGGATACATTCATCCTTCAGCTTTGAGACGATTTCACGGACAGCTTCCCATTCGGCGTCACCGTACCATTCGTCCACTTTCTCCCACAGACTTTCACAGCTCTTTTCTTCCAGACACTTCTGGATGGTGTCACGGCAGTTGTCGAGATTGTCGTTGTAGTCCACCCATACCAGCGTGTAGGACTTGTCCATGAGCGATTTCACGAATTCCATTGTCAGTCTTTCCTGTTCTTCCATTTCTGTTACCTGTGTACGGCAGGATTCTGTTTCCCGTACATGTCGTTTATAAATGAGAAGAGCGACCTTTCGGCCGCTCCCTTGTCATTTGTTCTCTTCCTTGAGCCTTTCATATTTCTCTGTTTCCATTTCCGTCTCGCCGTCGAAGTGGAAATGTGCCATATGACCGTATCCGGTTTTAGGCTCACCGCCGCATTTGTGCAGTGCGGTGTCTATTTCCCAGTCGGTATCACCGATGCCGAGGGATATGTATGTCCCTCTGAGCATACACCCGGCCAGCCTCAGTGCGGCATCCTTCCTTTTTTCCCGGCGGAGCCTGTCAAATGCCGCGAGCGCGATTTCCCGGTTGGGTATTTTTATCGTAGTTTCCATATCGTTTCATTTTCAGTTTGCCGTTTCCTTGTCTTTCCCGCTGTCTTTTGCTGCCAGGACACCGAAAGGCAGATCGAGTATCCTGTGGTTAAAACATAGCGTTGAATTGTAGTCCGTGCGTTGCCAGAGGGTAAAATGGTCTCCGGCGAACGACCATCTGAAATAGCCTGACAGTGAGCCGAACTGCGGATTGACATTCCTGCTTATGAGGAAGCGGTTCACGTCCACGATGTGTCCCGCCGTCAGTAGTATGTTCAGTATTTCCACGAATGCCAGCTGCGAGTATGGGTCGATAGGCATTACAGGTCCTTTGAAGTTGATTTCCATATCTTTTGTCTTTTAGTCATAATTGTCATCAAATATTTCGTAACGGAATGGAAGCATGTCGCAGTAGTAGCTTGATACGCCCGTGTATATCAGGGCATCTTCTCCCGTGTCCGCGTCTTCTTCCGTTTCCGTGACGGTATCCCCGTACAGGTCATGGTAGTGTGATACCATCATGTGCGGGTCATCCGTGGTGATGTCATATCCGTAACTTCTGCTCCAGCTTATGAAAAACTCCGTTTCTTCCTCTTCGAGCCTTTCAAGGGCATCCCTGATCTCGAAGAAGTTGGGACAGAGCCATTCACGGCTGACCAGTGTGTCCGGAATGTTTTCCCATTTCGGATACCGGTATTCCGGTTCCTTTTCCCCGGGAAACAGGTCGGAACAGGCGCACAGGAACTCACCCATGTCGCTGTAGTCGGACAGGTGCAGCCAGTAGTCCCTGTAATCCTTTATGTCAATGAGATGCTGTGTGGTCACGGCAATCTCTGCATTGTTCAGATCCATATTACTTGTCTTTTATGTATGTGGATGTCGGGGATTCCATTCCACCGACCTCGACAAGGTGCCGTGTCCCGGCTGTGCAGGGTTTTTCGGGAAAATACCGCAGCTCCGCGAGGATGATTTTCCTGAAAACCGCCTGCGGCCTGACCTTGCTCAGCCGATGGGGACGCGGCTTACCTTTGTCGGTGGGAATGGAACTCCCGGTCTTCTTCATACGGTTCATATTTATTCTGTTATGCGCTGGCTTCCCCAGCTGATGTGTATTTTGCCTTCACTGTCCTGCGTGCGGATGAGCAGGCTGTCGATGACAGACATTGTGATGTCGAACTCCTCGAAGATTTCTGACTGTTCCTTGACCTCACCGGTCTTGATGAATTCGTTCAGACGCTCCTTGGTCAGTACCAGTGCCATCAGGTTCTGTTCGACCGAATCTTCGTAGGTGACGTAGTGGACATCCTTCATTTCTTTGGAATCGAGACGGATGAAACGGAAGTAGAACTGTTCCATACGGGGGATGTTCCACTGCAGGGATTCCAGTATCACGTCGTTGCAGGTAGGTATGTTCACGGAGCTGCTCAGGCTCTGCTGTGTGCATATCAGGATGCCGTTGATGGTGGAGTCGAATTCGGTCACGATGCTCTGCCGTTTCTTGAAGGCTACATCTCCCTTGACCACAAATACAGGTCTGTCGGGAAAATGTTCCCGGATATAGCTCTCGTAGAGGTCGAAGGCCGCCAATGTGGTACATCCGATGGCAACCTTACCCAGTATTGTCCTTATGAGCCTTTCAATATAGCGGGTCTTGGAAGGATAACTGTCACCGTAGTATCCCTCTATCAGGTGAGGTACCGAACAGGCTTTGATAAGCAGCTTGATCTGCCTCATGAGTCTCAGTCCTGCATCCTTTTTCGTGTCTCCCGTGCTGTTGTAGTACAGCTCACAGATGCGGCAGAATTCCTCGATGATGACACGGTACACCTCGTGTTCTCCTTCCGAGGGACGGACGGTATGTGTCCGTATCCGGTATTTCTCTCCCGCGAAGTCCCTGAATTTACGGGTGATGACCGTCTTGCCGATAAGTTCGGAGAGTTCATCCTTGTTGTACACGTCCTGGTTCTGTTTCTCGATGCCGAATACGGTGGCTTTCCCCGGACAGTGGCAGGCACGGAAAAGGACATGCCCCCTGAAGGCGGGGAACGGTGTCCCGTAATCCGGGTTGTTCTCTTCCTCTATCTCGTGGTCCCTGTTTTCGTGGTAGACCTGCGGGCTCCAGCATATCATGTTTACGGAGTTGTTGTAGAGTAGTTCGAACTGGCTGTACAGTTCCGCGATGTTGTTGCGGGTGGTTGTTCCCGTGTCGAGGATCTTGTACCTGAGCCTCCTGAATATGCACAGGATGTTTCTTGTACGCTGCGATGTGGGATTGGTGATTTCGTCCGACTCGTCGAAGACAAGGCACAGCTTGCCGGAAGTGCGTTTCACGAAACGCATCAGTCCTCTTTTCAGTTTCCGGAGCATGGAGGTGGAGACGACAAGGAATGTCCCTTCCGGTATGTTGTTGAGTCGCCGGCGGTCTGTATTGTACGGAAGCGTTCCTTGTTTATGGTAAGGAACGGTATCCAGGTCATGTTGGTGGCGATGGCCGGGGCAAGTATGATGACGTTCTTTGCCTTTCTGAACTTGAGCAGGTATTTCGCCCTGTGATAGACGGCGGCGGTCTTGCCTGAACCCTGCTGCCAGTTCAGCAGGGCGTAGCGTTTCTGCAACACGAGGTTCAGGTCGTGTTTCTGCAAGTCCGTGAATTCGCAGACTTCACCGTCCTTGTTGATGAATGTGGTGCGGTCCAGGTATTCCTTCAGGCCGGCATCTTCCCGCATTTCCGCAAACTGGAGATTCTGGGTCTCGTATTGCCTCTGTTTGCGCCGTATCAGTTTACTGGCGGCACGGATCTGCCGCATGTTCTTTTCCGTGACGTTTTCCGGCATCGGGAGTTCGGCCCTTCCGAGTATGAGGTCATTGATGCCTGCGGCCTTGTGCGTGACCTTGTCAAGCAGACGCGGGGCATATTGCTTCAGCTTGAAGCCGTAGGATGTCTTCACCAATGCCACTTCCTTGCGCTGCACCACGTTCTGCGAGGTGATGTACCTGCGGATGATGCCGAGAACCTTGCCGGTGGTCAGCTTCTTGCGTTCCCATTCCTTTATCTGTTCCCGGGTGGCATTTTCCGGCGGTTTCTGGTTGCGGAATTTGGACACCAGCGCCTCCGCCTTTTCGACATGCCTGTTCAGCACGGCATGGGCTTTCAGCTCGTACATGTATTTGGCGAGCCTGTACTCGAACTGTTCCAGCTCTTCTTTGTCTATATGGTTGCACTCCCGCATCAGCTGGAGGCGCAGCCGGTGTTTCATTTTCCGCACTTCGGCTATGCGTTTCTTCAGCTCATCCATGCTGACAAACTCTTCCGCGTTGTAGAGCTGCATTTCAATATGGAGGGAACGGCGGAGGAATACCATGATTTTTGTTGCGAAATTCTGCACGCCCACCGTAGAGAAGGCTGAATGTTCCAGCCTGGTCTGGCCGATAAAGGAGAAATTCGAGTTGATTTTCGCCACGCGTGTCTTTTCCCAGAACTCGTTCTGCATGAAGGAGAGAGGGACGATGACCATCAGGATTCCGGCAGGGTTGAGCACGTCATAGGCCTTGTCCATGTAGAATTCCTGCGACAGCCTGTAATCAAATTTCAGGTTGAAGGGCGGATTTCCGACAATGATGTCGAAACGCTGTTCGGGATTGTACAGCTGTATGTCGCATTTCTCGATATGAGCTTCCGGGTAGAGGTATCTGGCAACGGCCACCGCCTTGCCGTCGATGTCGAAGCCGTATGCGTTGTGCAGGTTGGGCAGATGGTTGAAGAAGTTGCCCATGCCGCAGCACATGTCAAGAACCATTTCCGTGGATGTCGGGGAGAGGGCTTCCATCATGTTCCGGCATATGTCGTGCGGGGTGAAGAACTGTCCCATCTCGAATTCCTTCTTGGCCTCGGCGTATTCATGGTAGCTGGTGAAATCCGCCTGCCTGAGGTTGTGCAGTCCTCCGATTCCCGTGTAGCAGTTGTAGATGCTTTCCTTCGGAACGAGGTCCTTGCCGGAGTCTATGGCGAAAAGGATTTTCTCGTTGATCTCGGCACGCCTGTCCTGAGGAATCTGTTGGGGTATGATGGCATACATGTCTTTTCTTTTTTAATGGTTGGAAACGAAGACACCCCGCAAGGATGTCTTACGGGGTGTCTGAATAAGTATTTCATGAATCACTCTTCCCTGAGTGTGATTTCATCCAGCCGCAGCCTTCTGTAGCAGTTCTCTGCGGCCTGGCTGTCCTTGAAGCGTACGTCGATGCGTCCGTTCTTGTAGAACTTGATCTGTTCTGCGTTGCTCAGGGTGAGGTTGTACCATTCGGTTATATCCACATCGCGTCTGTCAAGGCCGATGACCATACCGCTTGAACCGTTTATCACGTCATCTGCTCCGTATGCGATACCTTCGCAGAAAATGTCCACTTTCCTTCCGCAGTCATACGAGAACTCATATTCCCGGTGGTATTCCAGATGGATGCTGTCCCAGGATACGATGTCAGGGAAAGTTATCTTGTCCTTTTTCAGTTCGGGCTTCACCTTGCTCCAGCGGGAAGGCTGTACCGTTTTCAGGAAACGGACCAGCAGTTCTTCCTCTGCGGTCTCACGGAAACTTTTTCCGCCGAGGTGTTCAATGACCATGTCCACGTAAGTCTGGTAGACCGGACGGAATCCCATGCGCATGGCCTTCTCGTCGATTACAGGAATGGGTACATCTACATTGTAGGTCCTGTTGAAATAGGAAATGATGCGACTCGCGAAATTCGCGTTGGCATTGCAGTTGTTGTCCGCAAGCTCGTTGATGAGGTCAAACGGTTTGAATTCGTTGTGGGTATAGTCATCCTCCCCGCTGTTGTTGAAATAGAAATTCCGTATGGAGACCTTACCGTTATCCTCATACTTGAAGCTCTTGATTTCCCGATACCGTTCCGCTTCTTCCTTGAAGATGTCATACCATCGGTCGATACGGTCAAGCGTTTTGTAGAGCTGGTCCTGCTGTAGCTGGCAATACTGCCTGTCCTGTTCTGTAATCTTGTCCTCGTTTCTCACTTGTACGTTCAGGATTCCTGTGAGCAGGTCAGTGTGGCTGCCTGCTGTTCTTGTTGCTGTTGTCTGCATAACTGTATTGTTTTAGAGATTGTCAATTTCGGGTTTGATACGGTAACAGTAGGTAATGTGGCTGTCCATGTCCTTGACCAGCTTGACCTGTTCGGGATGGAAGTTGAGACGCCGTTCCATGGCCGGGGCATCTATCTTGTCCCATTCGTGCTGCGGCAGGAACCGGTTTTCATGTCGGAAACACCAGAGTACGATCTGGTTTTCCCTGTTGCCCTTGAACATGGTCCCTTCATAGTCCTTCAGGAACTGCTGGAAGTCATCTTCGGTCCTGAAAGCCTTTTCGAAGCCCTGGTACAGGTTGCGTGCGTCCGGACCCGTGTCCTTTGTCAGATAATACTGTCTCCATGTTTCCGTGGTGAAATCGCCGTAGAGAGGGTCAGGTTCGGAATAGGACCATAACGGCACTCTTGCCGTGAATGTGACGGCACCGTTGGCACACGCTCCGCAGTTTCCCCAGTCCTTGAATGCACCTTCCGTCCATCTGACGAATTTCAATTGCTTGGGGTCAATATGGTGGAAGGCCCCTCCGCTGACGCTCAGCCGGATATTGGCGTCCTGCTCCCATACAAAGGGAATATAAGGTTCTTCACAGATGGAAATCCGACCGCTCTCTTCATCATTGTTTTCAATAAGGGCATTGCCGTAATATTTCCCGTATCTGTCCACATAGATGAGTCTGTCACCTATCTGTGGAGTCTTTTCCGAGCGTGTCCTTTCTATCAGTTCCACATAGCCGTTGGCCATATCCACGTCCTGCTGTGTCAGCCAGTGTTCATGATCGTACAGAATGTTCAGTGGTTTGAGTGTTTCCACCGTGTACTTGTTCTTTGTTGCCTGTAACATAACATTTGATTTTTTGTTAGTCCGGCTTCTGGGGCCGGAGTTCCCATAACTACAGGCTTAAAAAGGTCGTGTTCCGTACATGCAAGGCTTCGGGAAAAAATACCGCAAGCCCTCCGGGGCGAGGATGATTTTTTCCACGAACCCGAAGGGCTTGGCCTTGCTTGTACGGGAAGAACACGAATTACCTTTGCCTGTGGTTATGGGGACTCGGCTACGGTATGCTTGTTTTTCCCGATATGTTTTTATTCCGTAAGATTGCAGCCGTTTATATGGCCTTTTCAGAAAGAAATGTTATCTTTGCAAGTGAGATAAAGAGTTATTTGAAAGCATGAGAAATATGGCGGTTCGGAACAGTCCGGCTTTTTCTTATCCATTGCCCGTTCTCGTGCGAGTTTTATCCAATCTGTTGATAGTCAAATAAAACCTACCTGATTACAACAAATATAGTGAAAGTCGAAGGCAGAAAACCAAACTTGTTTGAGTTTTATGCTGAGACGCATCCTATCTTATGCAAAGATAGTGAAAGGTGAGAGGAGAATAAAATAATGAAACTTGTTTCAGTTATTTTTTATCCCGAACCGTGTCTTATCTTATCAAAAGATAGCGAAAGTCGAGGGCAAGGACAAACGAAAACGGAGGTTTCAAATTTGACTATCCCGAACCTCTTATTTCTATATAACGACAAAACGTCAAAAAATAGAGACCAATTTTTTGAAATGTTATTTTGTTGTTACAAACTAATCTGTATTTTTGCGATTGTAATCGGACTCTTTCATTGTTATGAGTTTTATGAAATAGGATGATAGCGACGATGAAATGTTGAAAAACAGAGTAGCCGTCAGTATAAATAAATGTTTTTATGATGACTGTAGATGTTTTTAATGTCGTTTTGAGTATATTTTTGAGTGTACTCTTTACAGCTTTTTTCATTCCGCAGGTGCTAATTGTTTCTTTTCGTAAGAAACTTTTCGACTATGCGGATGAACGAAAGGTGCATACTGGTATTGTGCCGCGTTTAGGCGGTGTTGCTTTTGTGCCGTCAATCATTGTAACTGTTGCTTTTGTGATTGGCGTAAATGCATTGCTTTTGCCCGAAAGCATGCATTGTTTCTTCAACGACAAGCAGTTGGCTTTTGGTATTTGTGCCATGCTGTTGCTTTATTTTGAAGGTATTATGGACGATTTGGTCGGGTTGCGTTATCGCACGAAGTTTGTTTTTCAAATTTTTTCCGCGTTGCTCGTTGTAGCGTCAGGTATATGGCTGAATGATTTCTACGGGCTGTTTGGTGTTCATTCCGTGTCGCCGTATTTTGGAATGCCGTTTACGGTATTGATAATTGTATTTCTTATCAATGCCATTAATCTTATCGACGGTATTGACGGACTGGCATCGGGATTGAGTATCGTAGCTTCGTTCTTTTTCGGACTGATGTTTGTTTATGTTCAGCTTTGGGGATGTGCGATATTGGCTTTTGCCACGTTTGGAACGCTGTGCCCGTTCTTCTATTATAATGTATTTGGTATGGCGGACAAGTGTAGGAAGATTTTTATGGGAGATACTGGTTCGCAGTGTATCGGTTTGATATTGTCGTTTTTGGCTGTCCGACTGGCTATGCGTGAACCGTTGATGGCTCATAATGTGGACGGTGCGATTATCGTTGCATTTTCCATGCTTATTGTCCCGGCTTTTGATGTCGTGCGTGTCGTAATCCATAGAATACGTTTAGGACATAATCCGTTTGAGCCTGACCGTTGTCATATACATCACAAATTGCTGGACTTGGGGTTGTCGCATAAAACAGCAATGGTTTCCATTTTGCTGGTTGGGGCATCGTTTGTGGTGTTGAATTGGGCATTGCTTCCGCATTGCAATACGAATATCATACTGGTTATCGATGTATTGTTGTGGACCGTATCACAGATGTGGCTGACACATGCCATAAAGGTACGGAAACGTCGGGTTCAGTAGCCTGGATGACAGAAAACAAGACAAAACAGTAGCGATTTTCCAGTCGCTGCTGTTTTTTATTTGGTCGGTGACGATGAAAGGTGCAGTTTTGAGTTGTGTTGAAGATTTCGAAAAACTGTTATTTTTTTTGTCAAACGAATAATAATGATTAATTTCGCACCGTTAAAGCATTTAGTATTTTACCGGTAGGCTTTTTAAGGTAAAGATTTGAAGACCGGATAAAATCCATTAGAGGTAATTTTTTATCAAATAATTGATTAACAAATATGAGTAAGGAAAAAAAATTCTTAACTTGTGATGGTAATCAGGCTGCTGCTCACATCAGCTATATGTTCTCTGAAGTAGCTGCCATTTATCCTATCACACCGTCGTCTACAATGGCTGAATACGTGGACGAATGGGCGGCAGCTGGCCGAAAAAACATTTTTGGAGAAACTGTTCTTGTTGAAGAAATGCAGTCAGAAGCTGGTGCTGCCGGTGCTGTTCACGGCTCTTTGCAGGCAGGTGCTTTGACTACTACATACACAGCATCACAAGGTTTGTTGTTGATGATTCCTAACATGTATAAGATTGCCGGTGAAAACTTGCCATGCGTTTTCCACGTATCTGCACGTACATTGGCTTCTCATGCATTGTGTATTTTCGGTGACCACCAGGACGTAATGTCAACTCGTCAGACAGGTTTCGCTATGCTTTGCGAAGGTTCTGTTCAGGAAGTTATGGACCTTGCCGGTGTTGCTCATCTTTCTACTCTTACAGCTCGTGTTCCGTTCGTTAACTTCTTCGACGGTTTCCGTACTTCTCACGAAATCCAGAAGATTGAAATGCTCGAAAACGATGATTTGGCTCCGCTTATCGACCAGGAAGCTTTGGCTGAATTCCGTGCTCGTGCATTGAATCCGGAAAAACCGGTTGCTCGTGGTATGGCTGAAAACCCTGACCACTTCTTCCAGCACCGTGAAGCTTGCAACAACTACTACGATGCAGTTCCTGCTATTGTAGAAAACTATATGAACAAGATTTCAGAAATCACCGGCCGCAAATACGGTTTGTTCAACTACTATGGTGATCCTGAAGCAGAACGCGTAATTATCGCTATGGGTTCTATAACTCAAGCCGCTCAGGAAGCTATCGACTATTTGATGTCGAAGGGCGAAAAAGTTGGTTTGGTTGCTGTTCACTTGTATCGTCCGTTCTCTGCTAAGCATTTCTTGGCAGCAGTTCCGGCTACAGCTAAACGTATTGCTGTTCTCGACCGTACAAAAGAGCCGGGTGCAAACGGCGAACCGTTGTACCTCGATGTTAAGGACTGCTTCTACGGCAAGGAAAATGCTCCGCTTATCGTAGGTGGCCGTTACGGTTTGGGTTCTAAGGATACTACACCGGCACAAATCCTTTCTGTTTATGAAAACCTTGCTTTGCCGGAACCAAAGAATCAGTTCACTATCGGTATCGTTGATGATGTTACATTTACATCTCTTCCTCCGAAAGAAGAAATCGCTCTTGGCGGTGAAGGCATTTTCGAAGCTAAATTCTATGGCTTGGGTGCTGACGGTACAGTAGGTGCAAACAAGAACTCTGTTAAAATTATCGGTGACAACACCAACAAGTATTGCCAGGCATACTTCTCTTACGACTCTAAGAAGTCTGGTGGTTTTACTTGCTCTCACTTGCGTTTCGGTGATACTCCGATTCGTTCAACTTATTTGGTAACAACTCCGAACTTCGTTGCTTGCCACGTTCAGGCATACCTCCACATGTATGATGTAACTCGTGGTTTGCGTCCTAACGGAACATTCCTTTTGAATACTGTATGGACAGGCGAAGAATTGGCTAAGCACTTGCCAAACAAGGTGAAGAGATACTTCGCAAAGAACAACATCACTGTTTACTATATCAACGCAACTCAAATCGCTCAGGAAATTGGTTTGGGTAACCGTACAAACACAATCCTTCAATCTGCATTCTTCCGTATCACAGAAGTTATTCCGGTTGACTTGGCAGTAGAACAGATGAAGAAATTCATCGTGAAGTCTTACGGCAAGAAGGGTGAAGATGTTGTGAACAAGAACTATGCTGCAGTTGACCGCGGTGGCGAATATCAGAAACTTGCTGTTGATCCTGCATGGGCAGAACTTCCAGATGATGTAGTTGAAGCAAACAACGATCCTGCATTCATCAACGAAATCGTTCGTCCTATCAACGCTCAGGATGGCGACCTTCTTCCGGTTTCTGCATTCAAGAACAATGCAGACGGTACATGGGAACAGGGTACAGCACGTTACGAAAAACGTGGTGTTGCTACATTCGTTCCGGAATGGGTGGTTGACAACTGTATCCAATGTAACAAGTGTGCTTATGTTTGTCCTCACGCTGCTATCCGTCCGTTCGTTTTGACTGGCGAAGAAATGGCTGCTGCTCCGTTCGGCGAAGAAAACACTTTGGCTGCAATCGGCAAGACATTCACTGGCATGCGCTTCATCCAGCAGGTAGACGTTCTCGACTGTCTTGGTTGCGGTAACTGTGCTGATGTTTGTCCGGGCAAGAAGGGCGAAAAGGCTTTGGTTATGAAGCCGCTTGAAACTCAGCTTGACGTTCAGAAGAACTGGGATTACTGTGTTGAAAAGGTTTCTTCTAAGCAGAACCTTGTTGACATCAAGTCAAACGTGAAGAACTCTCAGTTCGCAACTCCGTTGTTTGAGTTCTCTGGTGCTTGCTCTGGTTGTGGTGAAACTCCGTATGTGAAGTTGATTTCACAATTGTATGGTGACCGCGAAATGGTAGCAAATGCAACTGGTTGTAGCTCTATCTACTCTGGTTCAGTACCTTCAACTCCTTATACAACTAATGAAAAGGGTCACGGTCCGGCATGGGCTAACTCATTGTTCGAAGACTTCTGTGAATTCGGCTTGGGTATGACTTTGGCTCACGAAAAGATGGTTGCCCGTATCGAAGCTATCATGGCTGAAGTTGCTGCTTCTGACGCTCCTGCTGAATTCAAGGCTGCTTGTGAAGAATGGGTAGCTGCTAAGGATAACGCAGAAGGTAGCCGTGCAGCTGCTGACAAGTTGATTCCGATGATTGAAGCCGGCAAAGACAAATGCGAATTGTGCGCACGTCTTGACTTGGTAAAGAATCACTTGACAAAACGCAGCCAGTGGATTATCGGTGGTGACGGTGCTTCTTACGATATCGGTTTCGGTGGTCTTGACCATGTAATTGCTTCTGGCAAGAACGTAAATATCCTTGTTCTTGATACTGAAGTTTATTCAAATACTGGTGGTCAGGCTTCCAAGGCTACACCGCTCGGTGCTATCGCTAAATTTGCTGCTTCTGGTAAGCGTGTACGTAAGAAAGACCTTGGTTTGATTGCATCAACTTACGGTTATGTATACGTTGCTCAAATCGCTATGGGTGCTGACCAGGCTCAGACATTGAAGGCTATCCGCGAAGCTGAAGCTTACGACGGTCCTTCTTTGATCATTGCTTATGCTCCATGTATCAACCACGGTTTGAAAGCAGGTATGGGTAAATCACAGGCAGAAGAAGCCGCTGCAGTTGAATGCGGTTACTGGCACTTGTGGCGTTACAACCCAGAACTTGAAAAAGAAGGCAAGAATCCGTTCACTCTTGATAGTAAAGAGCCGAACTGGGATAACTTCAAGAACTTCTTGAAGGGTGAAGTGCGCTACGCTTCTGTAATGAAGCAATATCCGAACGAAGCTGAAGAATTGTTCCAGGCTTCTTTGGAAAATGCTCAATGGCGTTACAACAACTACCGTCGTCTTGCTCTTCAGCAGTGGGGACAAAACCCGGAAGAACTTGCTAAGTAATTTTGAATAAATTAATTAGTGAATATATGAACCGCCGGTCGGATATCCTGACCGGCGGTTTTGTTTTTTTACTTGTGATGGCAAAATATGCTTTATAACATATTTTTTGAAGTGCAGTTAGGATGAAAGTGTAAAAAACGTTAACTTTGCATACACATTACTAAGAATCGTTTATTTATGGAATTAAACAAAACCTTTATTGATGGGCTTTGGAGTAAAGAAATCAACGTAAGTGATTTCGTTAGTGTTAACATTGCACCTTATACCGGTGATGCTTCCTTCCTTCAGGGACCGACTGAAAGAACCAAGCGAATTTGGGAAATCTGTTTGAAAGCACTTGAAGAGGAACGCAACAACAATGGCGTCCGTTCGTTGGATAACGTCACGGTGTCGACCATTACCTCACATAAGGCAGGATACATTGACAAGGAAAATGAACTGATTGTAGGCTTGCAGACGGATGAATTGCTGAAACGTGCCATCAAGCCGTTTGGCGGTATCAATGTAGTGGCTAAGGCTTGCCGCGAAAACGGTCTGGAAGTGGACGAAAAGGTAAAGGATATTTTTACTCATTATCGAAAAACGCATAATGACGGTGTGTTTGATGCCTATACAGAAGAAATTCGCTCTTTCCGTTCTTTGGGCTTTTTGACGGGACTGCCTGACAATTATGCGCGTGGCCGTATTATCGGTGACTATCGTCGTCTGGCTTTGTACGGTATTGATCGCTTGATTGAAGCGAAGCGTGATGACTTGCGGCATTTGACAGGTCCGATGACTGATGCCCGCATTCGTTTGCGTGAGGAAGTAGCTGAGCAAATCAAGGCATTGAACGATATCAAGACAATGGGAGAGTACTACGGATTGGATTTGAGCCGTCCGGCTACATCCGCCCACGAAGCTGTCCAATGGGTTTATATGGCTTATCTTGCTGCCGTGAAAGAGCAGGACGGTGCAGCCATGTCGTTGGGTAACGTTTCTTCCTTCCTCGACATCTTTATTGAATATGATTTGGCTCATGGTATTATCGACGAGACTTTCGCACAGGAATTGATTGACCAGTTCGTCATTAAATTGCGCATGGTTCGTCATTTGCGCATGCAGTCGTACAACGATATCTTTGCCGGTGACCCGACTTGGGTGACGGAAGCTATCGGCGGCCGTTTCAATGATGGCCGTACAAAGGTGACAAAGACTTCATTCCGTTTCTTGCAGACACTTTATAACCTCGGTCCGTCTCCGGAACCTAACTTGACTGTGCTTTGGAGTCCGGATCTGCCGGAAGGATTCAAGGCATTCTGTGCGCAGGTTTCTGTAGACACAAGCTCGATTCAATATGAGAACGACGATTTGATGCGCGAAGTGCGCGGTTGCGACGATTACGGCATCGCCTGCTGCGTTTCTTATCAGGCAATCGGCAAGCAGATTCAGTTCTTCGGTGCGCGTGCTAACCTTGCAAAGGCTTTGTTGTTGGCCATCAACGGCGGACGTTGTGAAAATACAGGTACCGTAATGGTAAAAGGTATTCCGGTGCTGACAAGCGACAAGCTGAAGTTTGAGGAAGTAATGGCCAACTATAAGAAAGTGTTGACGGAAATTGCCCGTGTATATAATGAGGCGATGAATATCATTCATTACATGCACGACAAATATTACTATGAGAAGGCTCAGATGGCGTTTGTCGACACTGACCCGAGAATTAACCTTGCCTACGGTGTTGCCGGTCTTTCGATTGCCATCGACTCTTTATCGGCTATCAAGTATGCTTCGGTGACTGCCCGCCGCAATGAAATCGGTTTGACGGAAGGATTCGACATCGAAGGCGAGTTCCCATGTTTCGGTAACAATGATGACCGTGTTGACCACATGGGCGTTGACCTCGTTTACTATTTCAGTGAAGAACTGAAAAAGTTGCCGGTATACAAGAATGCACGTCCGACCTTGTCGTTGCTGACCATCACGTCGAATGTGATGTACGGAAAGAAGACGGGTGCTACTCCCGACGGACGTGCGAAAGGCGTTGCTTTTGCTCCGGGTGCCAACCCGATGCATGGGCGTGACAAGAACGGTGCGATTGCTTCTTTGAGTTCAGTGGCGAAATTGCGCTATCGTGATTCACAGGACGGAATCAGCAATACGTTCTCAATCATTCCGAAATCGCTCGGACCTACAGCAGAAGAACGTGTGGAAAATCTGGTGACAATGATGGACGGTTATTTCACGAAAGGTGCACACCATTTGAATGTGAACGTGCTGAACCGTGAAATGTTGGAAGATGCGATGGAACATCCTGAAAAATATCCGCAGCTGACGATTCGTGTTTCTGGCTATGCCGTTAATTTCGTAAAACTTAGCCGTGAACATCAGCTTGAGGTTATCAGCCGTTCTTTCCATGAACGTTTTTAAATTTTGAAAACTGTATAATCGTTTTATATGATTCGGGCCGGTGCCGTGTCTGTTGGGCATGGCATCGGCTTGAATTTTTAACTTATAGCGTATGACAGACAAGATTAATGTGCATTCGTATGAAAGTATGGGCACTTTCGACGGTCCGGGGCTGCGGTTGGTTGTGTTTTTGCAGGGCTGTCCTTTCCGTTGCCTTTATTGTGCCAATCCCGATACAATTGAAATGAAAGGCGGAAAAGAAACGTCGGCAACCGAAATGTTGGAAATGGCCGTCAGTCAGAAACCTTTTTTCGGAAAAAAAGGTGGAGTGACATTTTCCGGCGGAGAGCCCACGGTGCAGGCTCAGGCGCTGTTGCCTTTGGTAAAACAGTTGAAGGACGCAGGAATTCATGTGTGCCTTGATTCAAACGGTGGTGTGTGGAACGAGCATGTGGAGGCTTTGCTTCGCGAAATAGATTTGGTGTTGCTCGACATCAAACAGTTCAATGATGACCGCCATCGTGAGTTGACCGGACGTAGCAATGCGCAGACATTGAAGACAGCGGAGTGGTTGGAGAAGAACGGTCGTCCGTTCTGGCTGCGTTATGTGCTGGTTCCCGGTATCAGTGATTTTGAGGACGACATCCGGCGGTTGGGTGAAGCATTGGGTGGATTCCAACAAATACAGCGGGTAGAGATTCTGCCATATCATCGTTTGGGAGTACATAAATACGAAGCAATGGGCTGGGAATACAAGCTGGCTGATGTGAAGGAAAATACGTCTGAACAACTGGAACGTGCTGAAAAACTTTTCAGAGAATATTTTTCAAATGTCGTTGTAAATTAGCACAAATATAAGCAGGGGGATTTGACAGCAGTGGTGTTGTCGTTCTCTCTGTTTTTTGTAATTTTGTGTCAATTATAAATTGAAAAAACAATGTTGGAATACGTCAAAGGTGATATTGATGAAATCACTCCTGCCTATGTGGTGGTTGACTGCAACGGTGTCGGCTATTTTGTCAATATCTCGCTAAATACCTATACGGCTTTGCAGAACCAGAAATCTGCCAAGGTTTATTTATATGAATCCATTCGTGAGGATGCGTATGTGCTTTATGGTTTCAAGGATAAAAGTGAGCGTGAAATGTTCACTTTGCTTGTCTCTGTTTCCGGTGTCGGTCCGAATACGGCACGCATGATTCTGTCGTCGTTGTCGACGGAAGATTTGCAGGCAGTAATTTCCACTGGCAATGTAAATCAGCTGAAGGCCGTAAAGGGAATCGGAGCAAAAACTGCGCAACGAATAATTGTTGACCTGAAAGATAAAATAAAAACGGGTGACAATCCGTTAATAATACAATTGGAAAGTAAGTCGGAAACCTACGAGGAAGCTGTTGCGGCCCTTGTCATGCTGGGATTTCCGCAGGCTGCTGCCCAGAAAGTGGTTGGCAGTTTGTTGAAGGAAAATCCGACATTGAAGGTGGAAGACGCTATCAAGAAGGCTTTGAAGCTTCTATAGCCGTAAGGAGTAGAGCGCTCAAAGTCGGATATTAACGGATTATATTAGCTTAATGAAAAACTTTGAGCGATTGAAATACTTGTGGGTAGTGGTGATTTTTTTTGTAGGCCTTGCTGCCTATGAATTTATCGGCTATTCGCAATATAAAAAATCAGAGACACCTCCGCCTCCTACGATATTTGTCGGAAAAAGTGCTGAGAATGGGGATTCTTCGCGTATGCATTATGACGTGAAGCCGACAATTACACCCGGTTATGACGAACTTTTGGACAACAAAAAGCCGCCAGTCGACTTGAAAGACCCCGCAAATATCACAACTCAGGCGGAATATGATAGTGAAACAGGTTGCTATATCATTCATACAAAGATTGGTGACCGCGAAATCAGCACTCCTTTCATTCTTTCTGCCGATGAATACAATGATATGGAATTGCGTAATTCCATGATGGATTATTATCGGAAGAAAAACGCAGAACTTTATGAGCAGAAAGACAAGGATAAATTTGATATTTTTGATATGAAGTTTGCCCTCGGTCCGTTGGAAAAAGTGTTTGGACCGGGCGGTGTGCAGTTGAAAACACAAGGGTCTGTGCTTGTGGAGATGGGGGTGAAGTCGAATAAGACCGACAACCCTGCATTGCCGGCCAGCTCACGCCGGAAAACCTATTTTGATTTCGACCAGAAAATCCAGGCTACTATTGATGCATCTGTCGGCGACAAGCTGAAGTTCAACATGACCTATAATACGGATGCAACCTTTGATTTTGACTCTAAAAACCTGAAACTCAAGTATGATGGAAAAGAGGATGAAATCATTAAAAGCATCGAGGCGGGTAATGTGTCCATGACTACCGGTTCGTCGTTGATTAAAGGTAGCACAGCTTTGTTTGGTATCAAGACAAAACTTCAGTTCGGAAAACTGACCTTGACGGCATTGGCGTCACAGCAGAATTCAGAATCCCAGACTGTCAATACTAAGGGTGGGGCGCAAACGACGTCGTTCTCCATCGGTGTGGATGATTATGATAAAAACCGTCACTTTTTCCTGGCTCACTTCTTTCGGGACAACTATGACAAGTTTGCCTCGAAATTGCCGTATGTATCTTCCGGTATAAACATCACGCGAATTGAGGTGTGGATTACGAACCGCCGGGGAACGTATGATGAGGCGCGAAACGTTGTCGGATTCATGGACTTGGCGGAAAATAAGGTTTTGTCCAATTCTCACTGGGTTGCTGACCCGACTGCCAATAATCCCCGGAATGCGTCCAACAATCTTTTGAATGAAATCAAGACCAACTATCCGGATGCGCGTTATATCAGCCAGGTGACACAGGCCTTGGACCCGCTGACAGCTTATGGCATTGAGGGTGGACGCGACTATGAAAAGATAGAAAGTGCACGTCTGCTTTCTTCTTCCGAATATCGTTTGAATGAAACGTTGGGTTACATTTCTTTGAATTCGGCCTTGAATGCAGATGAGATTCTTGCGGTGGCTTATGAATATACCTATCAGGGTACGGTTTATCAAGTCGGCGAATTCTCCAGTGATATAGCTGATTCCAACCAGTCGCTTTATTTGAAACTGTTGAAAGGTTCGACGGTTTCTCCGAAGTTTGCAAACTGGGACTTGATGATGAAAAACGTTTATTCGCTGGGTGCTTATCAGGTACAGAAAGAGAATTTCAAATTGAACATCAAATACCTCAGCGATTCGACAGGTACATCCGTACAGTATTTGCCGGTTGACCCTATTCGTAACAAGCCGTTGTTGCGGGTGATGAATCTCGACCGTTTGGATTCCAACAACGAAAGCAATCCCGACGGATTCTATGACTTCATTGAAGGCTATACTGTCATAGCATCGCAAGGTAAGATTATTTTCCCAGTTGTAGAACCGTTCGGCTCATATTTGGAAAGTCAAATTACCGACAAAAACGAAGCTAAGAAATATGTGTACCATGAACTGTATGATTCTACGCAGACTGTGGCCATGCAGTTCCAGGACAAGAACAAGTTCATATTGGAAGGTGAATATCAGGCGTCTTCGGGTTCGTCTATCCGTTTGAATGCCATGAATATTCCTCGAGGTTCGGTAGTCGTGACAGCCGGTGGTGTAACCTTGATTGAGAACAGTGACTATACCGTAGACTATAACATGGGTATTGTCACGATTATCAATCAAAGCATCATTGACTCTGGAACGAATGTCAGCGTTTCGTTGGAAAACCAGTCCATGTTCAGCACGCAGCGAAAAACACTGCTCGGCTTGGATTTGAACTATGCCTTCAATAAGGACTTCAATGTCGGAGCAACTGTCATGCACTTCTCCGAAAAGCCGTTGACGGAAAAGGTGAATATTGGTGACGAACTTATCAACAATACGATTTGGGGCATGAATTTTTCATACAACAAACAATTCATGTGGCTGACGAATTTGGTAAACAAGATTCCGACCGTGAATGCTACAGCTCCTTCAACGTTCAGTGCGCAGGGTGAATTTGCCCAATTGGTTCCTCACAAAAAGGAGACGGGAACAAACAAGGGTAGCTCGTATATCGACGATTTTGAATCTTCACAAAATTCAATTGATATCCGTTCTCCGTATTCTTGGTTCCTGGCTTCGACGCCGTACGACCCGTCGGCTTCAGCTTTGTTCCCTGAAGCGGCATTGTCGAATAATGTGGAATATGGGAAAAACAGGGCATTGCTGGCCTGGTATTATGTGGACAGAATGTTTACGCAGAAGAATTCATCTCTCTGTCCTGCCTATATCAAAAACGACTTGGACCAGTTGTCAAGCCCTTATGTGCGCGAGGTTACTACGCGTGAAATCTGGCCAAACCGTGAGTTGAATTATGGTGAAGCGGCAGCTATTCAGACATTGAACCTTTCGTTCTATCCGAATGAGCGTGGTCCGTATAACCTTGATGCCACCAATATTGATGAAAACTTTAACCTGCTGAACCCGGAAAAACGTTGGGGTGGTATTACCCGAAAACTCGACAATACGAATTTCGAATCGTCGAACATCGAATACATTCAGTTCTGGCTGATGGACCCGTTCTTGGTTGAAGGCGATACAAACGAGGGTGGTGACTTGTACTTCAACTTGGGTGAAGTCAGTGAAGATATTTTGAAAGACGGTTTCAAGGCTTACGAAAACGGAAATCCGATTGACGGTAATCCGGAGAAAATGCGTGAAACCGTTTGGGGACGCGTTGCTACCGAAACCTCTTTATCGTATGCTTTCGACAATACAGCTGGAGCCCGTAAATATCAGGATGTGGGTCTCGACGGCTTGCATAACGACGATGAGTTTGTATTTGATACTTATAAGAAATATATCGAGTCTCTGCGTTTGAAACTTTCGCCGACAACGATTGCGGCTATGGAAGAAGACCAGTTCTCGCCGTTTAACGACCCGTCGGGCGATAATTACCACTATTATCGTGGCTATGACTATGACGAGAAGCAGGCTTCAATTTTGGAACGCTACAAACGATACAATGGCGTAGAAGGCAACTCTTTGGGCGATGACGATACGAAGGACGGACTTTATCAGTCATCGAGAAGTGTGCCGGATGTGGAGGACATCAATCAGGACAATACGCTGAATGAATATGAACGCTATTATCAGTACCACATTTCTTTGCGTCGCGAGGATTTGCAGGTAGGACAGAACTATATTACCGACAAACAGGTGCAGACGGTTACTTTGCGCAACGGTAAAACTGCCGATGCCGTATGGTATCAGTTTAAAATTCCATTGAAGGAGTATGAAAAGGTGGTCGGTTCTATTTCCGACTTCTCTACGATTCGTTTTATCCGTATGTTCATGACCGGTTTCAAGCAGGCCACACATCTTCGTTTTGCTACGTTGGAACTGGTGCGTGGTGACTGGCGTACTTATGAATACAATTTGAATTCGCGTGCAGATGCCCCGGCTGAAGGAAACTTGGATTTGTCTGTGGTGAACATTGAGGAAAATTCGGGCCGCGAGCCGGTAAACTATGTGTTGCCTCCGGGTGTCAACCGTATCGTTGACCCGGGACAGTCGCAAATCACGCAGCTTAACGAACAGGCTGTTTCTTTGAAGGTGACTGGATTGAAGGCCGGTGATGCCCGTGCAGTTTATAAAAACACTTCGTTGGATTTGCGTCTGTACAAGCGAATGCAGATGTTTACCCATGCCGAACGGTTGATTGACGATGTGGCGGAAGAACTGAAAGACGGTGATATTTCGGTATTCCTGCGACTGGGTTCCGATATCAAAAATAACTTCTATGAATATGAAGTGCCGTTGAAATTGACGGAACCGGGCAAGTACAATACTTATAGCTCGGCTGACCAGTATATCGTATGGCCGAAAGAAAACTTTATGGACATAGCTCTCGATGTGTTCACCAACTTGAAAAAGGAACGTAACCGGGAGAAAAACAAAGAAGGCAGTACGGTAAAGATGACGGAACTGTATACCGGATATGACCCCGAGCATGAAGGTAACAAGGTTAGTGTTATCGGTAATCCGTCGTTGAGCGACGTTCGTGTCGTGATGATTGGTGTGCGCAATAATTCCAGCCGTGAGAAGAGCGGAGAAGTTTGGGTGAACGAACTCAAGGTTACTGACTTTAACGAGGATGGTGGCTGGGCTGCTAAAGGTAATGTAAATATCGGCGTGAGCGATATTGCAACACTCAATATGGGTGGACATATAGAAACTGTCGGTTTCGGTAATGTAGACCAGAGTCTGACTGACCGCCGTATGGATGACTACATGCAGTATAATGTAGCCACACAGGTGGATGTGGGTCGCTTCCTGCCGGAAAAAACGAAACTGAAGGCTCCGGTGTACTATTCCGTAACAAAGGAAAAATATTCACCCAAGTACAATCCGCTCGATCAGGATATTCTGTTGAAAGATGCTTTGGATGAAGCGGTTACGGAGCAGGAGCGTGACTCAATCAAGAATTATGCCATTGAGCAGTCGACGGTGAAGAGCTTCAGTTTGTCGGGATTTAATTTCGATGTAAAGAGCAAGAATCCGATGCCTTGGGACCCGGCTAACTTTACGCTTAATTTCTCATTTAATAAACAGGAGAATATTTCGCCGACAGTAGAGTATGAGCATATAAATGACTATCGGGGCAGTTTCCAGTACAGTTACACACCTTACGTGAAACCGTTTACTCCGTTTAAAGGTATAAAGAGTAAATCCAAGAACGTGAAATTCTTTAAGGACTGGGAGCTTACCTATGTGCCGACTTCATTGAGTTTCTTGACAAATATGTCACGTTATTACTATGAATTGCAGTCGAGAAACGAAGCGGATGTCGATGTCGAAATTCCGGTATCTGTCAGCAAGAATTTCTATTGGGACCGTCAGTTTGCATTGACTTGGAATCTGACTAAGAGTTTGTCGCTGTCGTTCAATTCCAACACGATGGCGCGGATTGAAGAAGCCGTTGGAGTTGTCAACCGTCAGTTGTTCCCTGACGAATACAAGGCTTGGAAAGATACGGTATGGCAGAGCATCAAAGGCTTCGGTACTCCTTGGAATTATGACCAGACTTTTACGGCTTCTTATAAGGCTCCGTTCAACCGTATTCCTGCACTGGATTTCCTGAATGCGAATGCGAGCTATAACGCAACCTATAAATGGGACCGTGGGGCACAGTTGGAGGACCAGGTTGTCGGTAATTCGATTGCAAACAATGGCGTGTGGAATGTTGACGGCCGTATTAATTTTGAGACTTTGTATAATAAGAACAAATATTTGAAAGAGGTGAACCGCAGGTTCTCTTCCAATGCACGTACAACGTCGAAGATGAAAAAGCCGAAGAAATTCCAGCGTACTTATCAGCTGAAAGATACAATACTGGATGTGAAGCACAATTTGCGTAACAAGAAGGTGAAGATTACGGCTACGACATTGAAGGGAGAACCGTTCCCGTTGAAAACAAAAATTGTCGATGAGAACAACCTGCAAATTCTGACAACCGGAAAAGAAAGCATAAAATTGGTTGTTGTTGAGGATTTGTCGGAAGACAAGAACATCTGGAAAGAAATCGGCGACTACTCCGCACGCTTGGCCATGTCTGTGAGAAATGCCAATGTGCGCTGGCGCCGTACGACGACTTCCAATATTCCGCAATTCATGCCCGAGGTGGGCGACATGTTCGGTCAGTCGAAAAATGGCGGTATAATGTCGCCGGGATTGGATTTTGCTTTTGGCTTTACGGATGAATCCTATTTGCAGAAAGCCATGGCGAGAGGTTGGCTGCTGAACGATATGAATCAAACCTCGCCGGCTATTTTCTCGCGTACGGAAGAATTTAATTTTGAAGTACAGCTGGAACCGATAAGGGGATTGAAAATCCGTTTGACATCCAATCGCACGGACAACCGTACAAACCAGATGCAGTTTATGTATGAAAATATTCCGACCACCCGTTCGGGTAGCTTTACGATGACAAGCTGTGCTATTGCTTCGGCTTTGCGCGGTTCTTCGGCATCCGACGGTTATGCCAACGCAACGTTTGACAAATTCATTGACTATATTCCGCAAGTGGCACAACGTTTGGAAAATCAGTATCGTGGTATGTCGTACCCGAACAGCGGATTTATTTCCGGAACTTCATATGCCGGACAGCCATATAATCCGGAAAATGGCGGAGTGAAGCAAACAAGTAGCGATGTGCTGATTCCGGCATTCATTGCCGCATACACGGGAAAAGATCCGTCGAAGATAAGTTTGTCTGCATTCCCGTCGTTGTCGGCCATGCTGCCGAACTGGAACATTACCTACGACGGTCTGGTGAAATTGGGTAACATGAAGAAGATATTCAAGAGTTTCACTCTGTCGCATGCTTATCAGTGTACCTATAATGTCGGTTCGTTCACGTCTTATTTGAATTGGGAAGGTGTTGATGGCGATTACGGTTTTACACTCGATGAACTGACACAGGCTCCGATACCGTCGTCACCCTATAACATTTCATCGGTATCCATTACCGAACGATTTGCTCCGTTGTTGGGTGTTGCGGCTACGCTTTATAACAATATGACAATCAATGCTGAGTACCGCGACAGCCGGACATTGACATTGAACTCAAGTGCCGGTCAGCTTGTGGAAGCATCTCAAAAGGCAATAACCGTAGGTGCGGGATACAAAATAGCCAATTTCAATACAGTGTTGAAGATGAAAGGCACTCAGACTGGAGTCAGCAACGACTTGATGCTCAATGCCGACTTCTCGTTCCAGCATAACCAGTCGCTGATTCGTAAGATTCAGGAACATACGACACAGGCTACAAGCGGAACACAGTCGATTGCCATTAATGTTACGGCAAGCTATGTGTTGAGCAAGCGCATTACGTTGGCCGCTTATTTTGACCACCAAATCAATAAGCCGCTGATTTCAACCAGTGCTTACCCGACAGCCAATAGCAATTACGGTATATCGGTCAACTTGTCACTCGCCCGATAGCCGGTGGATTTCCGTTGAATAAATAATCGTGGCAGAACGTGATTATATAAGGTGGAAAGTGTATATTTGTGCCGTTCTGTCTTTTAATAGTCCGTTAAAAATTCAACATATCGGCTAAGCGGCTTCCGCCACAAAGCCA
>UQUV01000008.1 GCA_900544305.1 uncultured Porphyromonadaceae bacterium | reverse complement strand
ATGTTATTTATCAAGATATTATAAAATCGATGTTTTTATAGTGACGAAGTCAGGAGATAATGTGTCAGAACAATATCTCGCAAAAATTGGCTTTTTAAGGGGTGACTAAGTACGATTTCGTTAATTATGAAAAACAAAACACCCCCTGTCCCGGTGGGGAAGGGGGTGCGGTGGGATTGTAATCGCGGGTGGGATTACATATTCTTCAAAGCGGCGATGCTTTCCTTGAGGGTAGCGATTTTCGCTTCGGCATCGGCCTGCTTCTTGCGTTCCATTTCGATAACTTTTGCAGGAGCGTTGTTGACGAATTTTTCGTTGCTCAACTTCTTCAGTACGCTCTGGAGGAATCCTTCGTTGTACTTGAGGTCGGCTTCGAGTTTCTTCAACTCTTCTTCCACATTGATGTTGTTGCCGAGAGGTACGGCGTATTCCGTTGTGCCAACGAGGAATGAAGCGGCTGTAGCGTCCTTTTCAGTCACGTTGTTGACGGCTGAAAGGTTGGCGAGCTTCATCACAATCGGCAATACCGGAACTTCGGCTGTGGCTACCTGTTGCAGTTCGAGGGCTTCCTTGTTCGGGATGTTCTTCTGCAAGCGGACTGTACGCACACCGGCGATGATTTCCTTTGCCGTGTTGACAGCGGCGATAGTGGCTTCGTCGATTTCTCCGGCCTTAGGCAGCTGGGCGGTCATGATGCTTTCGCCGTCCTTGCGTTCGGCGATGTGCTGCCAGAGTTCTTCCGTGATGAACGGCATGAACGGATGGAGCAGACGGAGCAGCGTGTCGAAGAATCCGAGTGTAGCTTCGTAGGTAGCGCGGTCGATAGGCTGACCGTAGGCAGGTTTCACCATTTCGAGGTACCAGGATGAGAATTCGTCCCAGAACAGCTTGTAGACAGCCATCAAGGCTTCCGACAAACGGAACTTTCCGAAGAGGTCGTCGACTTCCGCCAATGTCTTGTTGAGCACGGCATCGAACCACTTAACGGCGATTTTTGCATATTCAGGCTGTTCGCAGTCGGCCACTTCCCAGCCTTTCACGAGGCGGAAGGCGTTCCAAATCTTGTTGTTGAAGTTACGGCCCTGTTCGCAGAGGGAGTCATCGTAGAGGATGTCGTTGCCGGCAGGAGCGGCGAGCATCAAGCCCATGCGCACGCCATCGGCACCGTATTTCTCGATGAGCTGCAACGGATCGGGAGAGTTGCCGAGCGATTTCGACATCTTGCGGCCGAGCTTGTCGCGCACGATACCGGTGAAATATACGTTGCGGAACGGCATTTCGTGCATATATTCATAGCCGGCGATAATCATACGTGCTACCCAGAAGAAGATGATGTCCGGACCGGTTACGAGGTCGGCAGTCGGGTAGTAGTATTTGATTTCCTCGTTGTTCGGGTCGAGAATACCATTGAACAGCGAGATAGGCCACAACCAGGAAGAAAACCATGTGTCGAGGCAGTCGTCGTCCTGACGGAGGTCGGCGAGAGTAAGGCTGCTGTCGCCGGTCTTTTCCTGTGCGAGCTTCAATGCTTCTTCGGCAGTTTCAGCTACGACATATCCGCCCTGCGGAAGGAAGTAGGCAGGAATGCGGTGTCCCCACCAGAGCTGGCGTGAGATACACCAGTCCTTGATGTTGGTCATCCAGTGGCGGTAAGTGTTCTTGAACTTAGCCGGGTGGAACTTGATATGGTCGTCCATAACGGCATCGAGCGCCGGAATGGTGATTTTGTCCATCTTGAGGAACCATTGCATGGAGAGCTTCGGCTCGATAACGGCATCGGTGCGTTCGGAGTGGCCCACCTTGTTGGTGTAGGCTTCCGTCTTTTCAAGCAATCCGGCAGCCTCGAGGTCCTTTTCGATTTGCTTGCGCACTTCGAAACGGTCCATACCCACATACATGCCGGCAGCTTCGCTCAGCGTACCGTTGTCGTTGAAGATGTCGATGCTCGGAAGATTGTATTTTTCGCCGAGCATATAGTCGTTCACGTCGTGAGCCGGAGTGACTTTCAGACAGCCAGTACCGAATTCGATGTCAACGTATTCGTCCTCGATAACCGGAATTTCGCGGCCAACGAGTGGAACGATAACCTTTTTGCCCTTGAGGTGAGCGTTTTTCGGGTCGTTCGGGTTGATACACATGGCCGTGTCGCCCATGATGGTTTCCGGACGTGTAGTGGCAACAATGGCGTAGTTGTCTTCGCCCACCACTTTATAGCGGAGATAGTAGAGCTTGCCGTGTTCTTCCTTGTAGACCACTTCCTCGTCGCTCAGGGCAGTGAGCGCAGCCGGGTCCCAGTTCACCATGCGGACACCGCGGTAGATGAGGCCTTTGTTATACAAATCGACAAACACGTGGATAACGCTTTTCGAGCGGATTTCGTCCATGGTGAATGCCGTGCGGCTCCAGTCGCAGGAAGCTCCCAGCTTTTTCAGCTGTTCGAGAATGATGCCACCGTGTTCTTCCTTCCACTCCCAGGCATATTTCAAAAATTCGTCGCGGGTAAGGTCGGTTTTCTTGATGCCCTTTTGAGCCAAACGAGCCACCACCTTTGCTTCCGTAGCGATAGACGCATGGTCGGTGCCCGGCACCCACAGCGCATTTTTGCCTTTCATGCGGGCACGGCGGATAAGAATGTCCTGAATCGTATTGTTGAGCATATGTCCCATATGCAGAACGCCGGTCACGTTTGGCGGCGGAATGACAATAGTGTAAGGTTCACGTTTGTCGGGTACTGACTTGAACAGTTCGTGACGAAGCCAGTATTCGTACCATTTTCCTTCAACCTCTTCCGGGTTGTACTTGGTAGCTAACTCGTTCATAAGTAATATGTTTTTTACGCTAATTATTTCAAAATTCAATTTTCGCCACTTCGGCAAAAAATCATTTTGCAAAGATAGTGCAAGCCGAGAGAAGAAAAAAGAGCTTGTTCGATTTTTTCTGCCGAGGCGTAGCCTATCTTATGGAAAGATATGTGCAAACTTTTTAACAGATGTATTGCCTGGTCTATAAAAAGCAGATGTAAGCAGAGAGAATGGAGCATTTGTTTCCTGTTTTGCTTCACAGTGTTTCCTGTATTTTTGCTTTTTTCAATGGAAAAAGTTATCTTTGTAAAGATACGGTGTTCCGTTCTTCAGCTTAAAAACAGGGTGTGGGGCAGAATATCCGAAAATAGATGAATTAAAAAGGATAAGACAATGAAAACGTTAAAACTTATTGTGTTTGGTATTGTTGCGATGATGGCAGGCACGGGTAGTGTGTATGCCGATTCACTGAAAGACTTGTTTGGAAACAAAGGTTTGGGCGACTTGGTTAATGCCGTGACCGGAAACGGCGACATTCAGCTCAATTCGCTGGAAGGAACGTGGAAAGCCACAGGACCGGCAGTAGTGCTTCGCTCTGGCGACGCATTGGAGCAGGCGGGAGGTTCGGCAGTGGCAAGCCTGGCCGAAAACAAGCTGATGCCATATTATGAAAAATTAGGTCTGGAAGGTTCGACAGTTACATTCGACGCGTCGGGCAACTATACGATGACCGTAAAAGGCAAAACCATTAAAGGCCGCCTGATAAAGAATGACGACGGCACATTCACGCTGTCGCTGACGCAGAACGAGAAACTCAAGCTCGGCAAGTTGAATTCGTTTACCACCTATGTGCAGAAAACGAGCAACACATTGGCACTGACAGTCGACGTGAAGAAACTGCTCGAAGTGCTGAAACTCGTTGCAAATACCGCCGACCTCGAAACCATCAACACCGCCATCAAGCTGCTCGAAAGCTACGACAACGTATGCCTCGGCCTCCGTTTTTCGAAATAACCGATAACTGTGGTGTAGAAATAATGAAAGCCTGATTCCAAATGGAGCCAGGCTTTCATCGTTATTAAGCATTCTTTATTTCCTATTTCTATATGAGTGACATGCCTTTTTGGATGGCTTGTTCGTTCATTGGAATCAGGTGGTGGTGGCGTTCGGGCAGGGATTTTTTCAAGCCTGCGATGACGCTGTCCATTGTGACAACGGGGCGGATTTTCAACATTGCACCGAGCACAACCATGTTGTAAGCCTTTGAGTTGTTGAGCTCAATGGAGGCTTCCATGGCGTTGATGCTGTAGATTTCAATGTCGGTTCTTTCCGGATTGCGGTGAATGCCGTAATTGTCGTAGAGCAGTACGCCGCCCGGTTTCACCTTGCTTTCGAACTTCTCAAGGCTCTGCTGGTTGAGAGCTACCACGATGTCGTATTTGTTGAGGATCGGTGAGCTGATTTGCTCGTCGCTGATGATGACCGTCACGTTGGCTGTACCTCCGCGCTGTTCCGGACCGTAGGCCGGCATCCAGGTCACTTCCTTGTCCTCCATCAATCCGGCATAGGCAAGAATCTTACCCATTGACAGTACACCCTGTCCGCCGAAACCTGCTATTACTATTTCTGTTTTCATAAATTACTCATTCTTTAAGTCGCCCATTGGGTATTTTTCAAACATGTGTTCTGCCATCCATTTATTGGATTCAGCAGGAGTGAGTTTCCAGCCTGAGTTACAAGTGCTGACGATTTCCACAACGGATGTGCCTTTCTTGTCAAGGGTGTTCTGGAATGCCTTCTTGATGGCTGCCTTTGCCTTGCGGACAGCAGCGGCTGTGTGTACGCTCTGGCGTGTCACGTAGCAAGTGCCGTCGAGTTCGGCAAGCAGATTGGAAATTTTCAGCGGATATCCGTTCAGGTCGGCGCGGCGTCCGTAAGGAGTAGTGGCTGTTTTCATTCCGAGCAGTGTGGTCGGAGCCATTTGTCCGCCGGTCATACCGTAGATAGCGTTGTTGATGAAAATGATGGTGATGTTTTCACCGCGGTTGGCTGCATGGATGGTTTCGCAAGTACCGATAGCTGCCAAGTCGCCGTCGCCCTGATAGGTGAACACCAGATTGCCCGGATTGAGTCGGCTGAGGGCAGTAGCAATGGCAGGTGCACGTCCGTGTGCAGCTTCTACCCAGTCAACGTCGATATAGTTGTAGGCAAACACGGCACAACCCACAGGCGCAACGCCTACAGCTCTGTCCTGCAAGCCCATTTCTTCAATAAGTTCTGCCACGATTTTATGTACCACTCCGTGGCTACAGCCCGGACAGTAGTGCATGTGAGTGTCGTTGAGCAACGCCGGTTTCTTATACACCCGGTTCTCAGGTTTGATA
Organism: uncultured Porphyromonadaceae bacterium; assembly: GCA_900544305.1. Taxonomy (GTDB): domain Bacteria; phylum Bacteroidota; class Bacteroidia; order Bacteroidales; family Muribaculaceae; genus Limisoma. The sequence goes on along the minus strand of UQUV01000008.1, from coordinate 95,030 downwards.
ATATCGTTGATATCCATAGTGGAGTTTGTTTTTTACTTGATGAAACAATATGGCTTGGAAGCGCTATTTGTTGATGAATTTTTGCTTGAAGGCTTCCAGAATTTCGTCGGGCGACGGAACGATACCGCCAAGACGTCCGAAGTGTTCAACAGGGATGTCATTGCCGACAGCCAGTTTAACGTCTTCAATCATCTGTCCGGCGTTCATTTCTACCACCAGCACGCCTTTTGATTTCTGTCCGAGGCGTTTGACTTCGTCTTTCGGGAACGGCCAAAGGGTGATAGGACGAAGGATGCCGATTTTGATGCCTTCCTTGCGGGCCATTTCCACAGCTTTCTGGCTGATACGTGCTACGGAACCGAATGCTACAATCAGGTAGTCGCAGTCGTCAGTGTAGATTTCCTCAAAGCGCACTTCGTTTTCTTCAATCAGACGGTAGGTGCGTTGGAAGCGTTCGTTGTTGACTTCCATTTTGTCGGAATCCAGTTCGAGCGAAGTCACTACGTTGCGAGTGTTGCGTCCGTGACGTCCTGTCGTTGCCCAAGGGCAGCGTTCGCGCACTTCCTCGTCGGTAAGGCGTTTGCGTTGCGGAGGCAATACAACCTTTTCCATCATCTGTCCGACAACGCCGTCGGCAAGAATAATGGCCGGTGTGCGGTATTTGAAAGCCAAATCCCAACCAAGTCCTACGAAGTCGCACATTTCCTGAACGGATGACGGAGCCAGCGTGATAAGGTGATAGTCGCCGTGACCGCCGCCTTTAGTTGCCTGGAAATAGTCGGCCTGTGACGGTTGGATGGTACCCAAACCCGGTCCGCCGCGCATGACATTGATAATCAATGCAGGCAGTTCGCTTGCTGCCAAATAGGAAACGCCTTCCTGCATAAGGCTGACACCCGGACTTGACGATGACGTGAACACTACTTTTCCGGCAGCCGCACCGCCATACACCATATTGATAGCCGCCACTTCACTTTCTGCCTGAAGGACAACCATTCCGGTTTTTTCCCACGGCTGTTCTGCCATTAGGGTTTCGAGAACTTCCGATTGTGGAGTGATCGGGTAGCCGAAATATCCGTCAGCACCGTAACGAATGGCAGCGTGTGCCAGAGCTTCGTTACCTTTCATCAGTCGTATTTCTTCTTTCATACTGCTCAATGTCTTTAAATGTTAAACGTTAATCTACGCGCACTTTATAAACTTCAATGCACGCGTCGGGACAAACGAGTGCGCAACTTGCACAGCCAATGCAGGCTTCCGCATTTTTCATAAAAGCGTAGTGGTAACCTCGATTGTTTACTTCGTTGGGTTGTAGAGCCAGCGTGTCGGTAGGGCAGGCAACCACGCACAGGTTGCAGCCTTTGCATCTTTCCTCGTTCACTACAACGGCACCTTGTATTTTTGCCATAGCTGATATCTGTTTGTTAATTAATTTGTCAATACAAAAATAACGTAAAAAATTGAGCCTGCTAAACGTATTTTAGCTTTTTACAACTATTTAAATTTTGGCACATTAGCACAAAATCTGTGTAATGAAAAACTGCTCAGCAAGCTAAAATCTGTGCATTAATTCTGTCGGATTCTGCGCAGAATATTCTCCACTGTGCAACTCCTCGAAGGCGTAATTCAGAAAATCGAGGAACGGCTGCATGACTTGCATGTCGGCAATCAGCATGTCCATCCAGTTTTTCTGCCTGAAAAAGCTGTCGGGATAGGGTTTTTGTACCAAAAATTCCTTTTTCCGAAGAATGTCTCCGTAGGGGGAATCTTTCGGAAAGCCTTTAGGCATTGTCTTCAGTTCGTCGCCGGTCAGTGTCGGAAAAGCTGCCTTGAATTCCGGCCGGTTTAAAATTTCTTCAAATTCTTCAATGTTCTCGAATATATTGCGTCGGAGAAATTTCAATATAGGTGGCTCCGGGAACCATACACCTCCATAGAGAGCGCATTCGCCCGGAGCAATGTGGATGTAGCGTCCTGCCTGTTTGCATTTTCTCCCGTTTTGGGCGATGACAATGCCGAAGTGGGTTTTGTACGGCGATTTGTCGGCGGAAAATCGGATGTCGCGATAGATTCTGTATGTACAATCCTTTGCGGTAACTCCGATAAGGCTTTTGTCGGTAGCGGAAAGCCGGTTTAGTAAGGTTTCAATTTCAGCGTAACATTCGTTTCTGGTCGTTTCGTATGTCAATTTGTTTTCCGCAAACCAGTCTCTGTTGTTGTTTGCTTTCAAATCAGAGATGAAATTTAGCATTTTGCTTAATCCACTCATTGTATTCTTCATTTATTGCATAGCGAATGTAGCAAAATACTATAAAATGTGCAAATTTCAGGATGTGTTTTTGAGCAGATATTTTCGGGGCGTGATAGTTGGGTTTGCGTGGGTAAATGAGTACATTTGCAAATAAAATCGGTTGCGTATGGAAACGGAGGAGAATTGGACACATTATAAAAATACGGCATACACTCAAGACACGTTGGACGGGGAGTATGCCGACTGTGTGTTTGAAAGCTGCAATTTCTATCAGTTGCATTTCGGAAAGGTGGCACTGAGCAACTGTGTGTTCCGAAACTGCAATTTTTCATTGGCTGTATTTGCCGGAAAGGCATGCCACGACGTGAAGTTTGAGGGCTGTAAAATGACCGGTTGCGATTTCACCAACACCAATTCATTTTCCCATTATCGTTTTGAGGAATGCTTGTTGGATTATTCCATTTTCCGAAATGTAAGAATGCAGAAAACTCCGTTTGTGAAGTGCAATCTGATTGAAGCCGATTTTGCAGAAGCGCAACTGAAAGGCAGCAGTTTTGCATATTGTGACCTTGAAAGAGCCTTTTTCTCGAATACAGATTTGACAGAGGTGGATTTTTCGACGGCAATGAACGTGACAATCAATCCCCAGTTCAACAAAATGAGGAAAGCCAAATTTTCACGCACTAACCTTGAAGGCTTGGTGGCGCATTTGGGACTTCAGCTGTTGCCATAAAATCAGAATCAAATAAAAAACATATATGGATATGAATTTGGATACGACAACTTTGGTGTTTTTTTCTCCTACTCATACAACGGAGAAAGTGGTGAAGGCGATAGGGTCGGGCATTGGTTTTCCCCGACGCGAATATGTTGACCTTACTCTTGAAGTGGAAGGGCCGGAACGAACATTGGCTGACAGACTGACCGTCATTGGTGTTCCTGTTTATGCCGGACGTGTGGCTCCGTTGGCAGTGGAAAGGCTGAAGCGCATCAAAGGCAACGGTTGTCCGGCAGTGTTGGTTGCGGTTTATGGTAATCGTGATTATGAAGATGCTTTGGTGGAATTGTACGATTTGGCGGTTGAGGCGGGATTCCGTCCGTTTGCCGCTGCGGCTTTTGTTGGCGAACACAGTTATAGCCGTAAAGGAATGCCGATTGCCGAAGGACGTCCGGATGAGGCGGATTTGAAACAGGCGAAAGAGTTCGGTCACAAGTGTCTGGAAAAATTGCAGCAGCCGGATTGTTTTGAGCCGTTCTTTATAAAAGGTAACCGACCGTACCGTAGTGTAGCTCCGTCAACCCCGCAGGCACCTGTGTGCAATGAAAACTGTTTTGGCTGTGGCGAATGTCTGGATGCTTGTCCGACAGCAGCCATGAGTCGTGATGCAGAAGGAAAAATAGTGACTGATGCAGAAAAATGTATCAAATGCTGCGCTTGTGTTAAAGTTTGTCCAAACGAAGCCCGCATATTCGATACTCCCTACACAGCGATGCTTCATACTAAATTCAGCACACCGCGTCAACCGGAAATGTTTTTATAAATAATATGGAAAAGATGAAAAAAACATATTTTACGCATGGCACATGCTGTAAGGCATTTGATATAGAAATAGAAGACGGCAGAATCCGGAATGTGGATTTTTACGGTGGATGTAACGGAAACCTGCAAGGCATCTGCTCCCTGATAAAAGGAATGAAAATAGACGATGTCGTAGCACGTCTCAAAGGTATCCGCTGCGGCGGAAAACCCACATCCTGCCCCGACCAACTCTCGCAAGCCTTGCTTGAAATGAAGAAAGAGCTGGAATAAAAATAGGATTGACTTAACAAAAAATGCGGCCGAAATACAGCCGCATTTTTTGTTCTTATAAAGATTCTTATTATCCGATTTTGATGCCGGAGAAGCCCATGAATGCCATGGCGAGGAGGCCGGCGGAAATGAGGGCGATGGGCACGCCGCGCATGGCTTTCGGCACGTTGGTCAGTTCGAGCTGTTCGCGGATGCCGGCAAAGATAACTAATGCGAGAGCGAAACCGATGGCTGTAGAGATACTGTAGGTGATGGATTCCAGTAATGAATACTGCCGTTGTACGACGGTGATGGCTACACCCAACACTGCACAGTTGGTGGTGATGAGCGGTAGGAATACGCCTAAAGCCTGATAGAGCGACGGCATGACCTTTTTCATGATGATTTCCAGCATTTGCACAAGAAAGGCAATGACGAGGATAAACACGATGGTCTGCATGTACTGCAATTCAAGCGGTACGAGCAAGTATTCCTGAAGCAGCCATGTGGCTACGGTTGCAAGGGCAATGACAAATGTTACGGCCGCTCCCATTCCAGTTGCGGATGATATTCGCTTCGACACGCCGATGAACGGACAGATGCCAAGGAATTGGGAGAATACGATATTGTTGACAAATATTGCCGTGATAATAATTGAAATGTAGGTAAGCATGGCTGTTATTTGGATTTCAATTTATTGACTAATGCGATAAGGAGTCCGAGCACGATGAACGCTCCCGGTGCAAGCACGAAAAGGATAGAGCCGAAACTTTCCGGATAGATTTCGAAACCGAACAGTTTGCCGGTGCCTAAAAACTCGCGTACGGCTCCCAGTAGGGTAAGGGCAACGGTAAAGCCGAGTCCTATACCGATACCGTCGAAAAGCGAGTCGGCTACACTATTTTTGGAAGCAAAGGCTTCGGCGCGTCCCAGCAGAATGCAGTTCACAACAATCAGCGGGATGAAGATGCCGAGCGTTGCATACAGTTCCGGCAGGTAGGCCTGCATCAGCATCTGAAGCAGCGTTACAAACGATGCGATGACGACAATGTAGGCTGGAATACGTACTTTGTCGGGAATGAAGTTTCGAATACCGGCAATCACCATGTTCGACATCATCAGCACTGCCATCGTGGCAATGCCCATACTCATACCGTTCAGCGCACTACTGGTCGTTCCCAGCGTAGGACACATTCCAAGCAACAGAACGAATGTCGGGTTTTCTTTAATCAGTCCGTTGATGACGATTGAAAGTTTTTTCATTGTTGACCTCCTTTCTCTTCAGCCTGAATATTCTGGTATGCTGTGAAAGCATCGTTAAGTGTCTTGAGGAAAGCACGTGAAGAAATGGTTGCGGCCGTTATGGCGTCAACTGTTCCGCCGTCCTTTGTCACGGTCATGTTTTCCGAGCCCGGATTACGTCCGATGACGCTCCGTTTGCCGGTCGGGTCGCGGAACCAGTCCTGCATTTTGGCACCCAGTCCCGGTGTCTCCATCTGTTTCATAACGGCATAGTTGCGCACTGTTCCGTCCTGTTCAAATCCATAAATGACGGTCACCTTGTCGGCATAGCCGTCAGCCGTCGATTCCACTGCCGCTCCCACCAGTTTGCCGTTCATTTTAGCCGGATAAATTGTCACCAGTACGCTGTCGGCCGTTCCTTCGTTTATCGTTACGCTGAATTTCTCTTCCAACGGCTGGTTGTCGTGTTCGGGGAGAACGGCGGCGAGCGCTTTGCTCTGTGTAGCTGATTCGGCCTGCTGTATGGGTTCTTTGGTGATGCCGTTAACCCACGACAAAAGCAGTGCAGCAATCAGCGTAACGCTGCCGAGCGACAAGGTCATGTTTCGCAATGACGATTCCAACTTTTTCATATCATCCTCCTTTCTCCGAATCTTCTCGGCTTGAAATATCGGTTGATGAGCGGCGTGAGGCTGTTCATGATGAGGATGGCGAATGAAATGCCTTCAGGGTAGGCACTCCATTTGCGGATAATCACCGTGAGGATGCCAATCATGATGCCGTAGATAATCATACCGCGATGGGACATCGGCGAAGTTACATAGTCGGTGGCCATGAATATGGCGCCCAAAAGCAGACCTCCGGAAAGAACCGGCATCAATGGATTCTCGCCCAATAGCGTATAGAAAACGGCTACCGTAGCAATGATGGAAACTGGAATATGCCAGCTGATGACTTTCTTGTAAAGCAGGAAGGCAAAGCCGATAAGCAGGGCAATGGCCGAAACTTCACCCATACTGCCTCCCATGTTTCCCAAAAAGGCGTTGAGCGGTGTGAGGGTATGTTCTGCGCCTTCTTTTAGTGAGGTCAGCACGGTAGCTCCGGTTGTCACATCGAAATACTGCCAGCGGTTTTCGATAGGCAGCGGCCATGTGGTCATTTGTGCTGGAAAAGAAAGCAGCAGGAATATACGTCCGGCTATGGCCGGGTTGAAAATGTTGTTTCCGAGTCCGCCGAATGCCATTTTAGTAATGCCAATTGCTACAACTGAGCCGATGAGCACAATAAATACCGGTAAGTTGGACGGCAGGTTGAGTGCAAGCAGGATACCTGTAAGCAAGGCAGAACAGTTGCCGAGAGTGTTTTTCCCTTTCATCAGGAATCGCTGTATCAGGTATTCCGTGGCCATACAGCCGACGATGGCTGTAACCAGCACCACCAATGCACCCACGCCAAAGTAGTAGAGTGAGCAGGCTACGGCAGGAAGCAGGGCAATGATTACTGCTAGCATGCTTTTTCTGACGCTGCCCGAAGTGTGGATGTGGGGTGACGATGATATAATGAGTTCTCTGTCCATTATTTTTTGTTGTTATCGGATTTTCGTGATTTGATAATGGCTCCCGTCCGCATTTTTCCTATTCTGATGTAGTCAAGAATCGGTCGGTGGGAGATGCAGATGAAAGAGCACGAACCGCATTCAATGCAGTCCATGACATGTTCCTGTTCCAGACGTTCGTAGTTTTTCAGTTCCGAAAGGCGTGCGAGCAGATAGGGCTCCAGTCCCATCGGGCATACGGACACGCACGATGCGCAGCGGACACAGTTTTCGGGCTCTTCACGCTTCGACATGGTGTTGGGAAGAATCAGAATGCCTGATACGCCTTTGGTTGTCGGTGCGTTCAGGTTGGATGCGGCTTTTCCCATCATCGGTCCGCCCAAAATTACTTTTGCCGTATTGTCGGGGATGCCGCCTGCGGCTTCAATGACGGCAGATAGGGGTGTGCCGATTGGAACCATGTAATTGCCCGGTTGGCTGATGTTCGGACCGGTAACGGTGACAATGCGTTCCGTCAGCGGAATGTCGTTGACAACGGCGTTCCATACGGCATAGGCAGTCGCAACGTTCTGTACCACTACTCCCACAGAGGCAGGCAGTCCGCCGGATGGTATCTGTCGGTTGAGCGTAGCGTCAATCAGCTGTTTCTCGCCGCCTTGCGGATATTTCGTTTTAAGAGTCGTTATTTCAATATCACCGTATCCGGAAGCCGCTTCAGTCAAAGCCTTGATGGCATCGCGTTTGTTCTCTTCGATGGCGATGACCGCTTTTTGTGCGTTGATGGCCCGTTGCAGCAGCCGGGTGCCTTCGATGACCTGTTCCGGATATGTCAGCATCAGTTCGTGGTCATTCGTCAGGAACGGTTCGCATTCCGCACCATTGATGACCAGCGTGTCTACTTCCGTACCTTTTGGCGGCAGCAGTTTGACACGGGTTGGGAATGTAGCGCCACCCAAGCCTACGATACCGGCAGCATCGATGATTTTGATAATTTCGTCAGCTGTCAGTTGTGCTACCGTTTCTTGTGTGCGCGGATTTCGGGGCGCAATGTCGTCGCCCTCCCGGCGAATAATGACGGCAGTGGTTTCAAATCCGAAAGCAGTCTTTATTTTCTCGATTTTTTTTACGGTTCCGCTGACCGGGGAATGGACGTTGGCGGAAACGAAGCCTTGTTCCGTTCCGATGAGCTGATATTTTGCCACATGGTCGCCGACATTGACGCTGCAGGTTGCCGGAGCTCCGATGTGTTGCGACAGGGCAACCATATACTCTTCCGATGCCGGAATGCTTTTAATGGGAAATCCGGCTGTGAGCTTGTATTCGGGAGGATGAATGCCTCCTTTATGAAATGTCTTTAGCATGATTGTTCCTTGGCAGTTTTAGGTTCTGGAAAATTGACAGCCGTGATGCAGTGAACGGGGCAAACCTCAACACATTTTCTGCACAGGCGGCACTTTTCATAATCGATATAGGCAAGATTGTCGGAAACGGTGATGGCGTCAAACGGACAAACCTTGGCGCATTTTCCGCAACCGATACATGAAGCCTTACATTCTTTGATTGACAGGGCACCCCGGTCATGGTTGGAGCAGGCCACATAGACACGCCGTCCTTTCGGACCTTTTGCCCGCAGTTCAATCAGGTTACCCGGACAGGCTTCCACACAGGCACCGCATGCCGTACACAGATTCTCGTCGATTTCTGGAATTTTGGTGGTTTCATTGAGTTTGATAGCACCGAATTTGCAGGCCGAAATACAGTCGCCACAACCAAGGCAGCCATATTGGCATTCTGTTTCTCCGGCATAAATCAGGCGTTCGATGGCACAGGAACGTGGTCCATCGTAGAGAGTGGTATGTTTGCGCACAAGGCAAGAACCGTTGCATCGCAGAACAGCGATTTTCTGGACTGCCGATTCTGCTTTCAGTCCGAGCAGGCTGCCAATGGCACTCATCGCCTTTTCGCCTCCCACGGGGCAAAACTTGCCTGACAGCGAGTTCTCTGTGACGCATTTGACGGCAAAGTCGCGACAACCGCTATGGCCGCAGGCTCCGCAATTTGCACCCGGCAGAAGTTCTTCCACCTGGTCGATGCGAGGGTCTTCATGAACGGCAAACTTTTTGGCAACCAAATACAAAAAAGCTGCACACAACAAACCAATCCCGCCCAAAACAATAACAGCTAATAAAATGGGACTCATATTTGTGTTGTTCAGTTGTATAAATTTGTAAAATTAGATTGTTGCAAATGTACATTAATGTGTCGAAAAAAACTATTTATACAAGGGATATTTTTTGAGGAATTTTATGGAAAACAGGTGAAGAACTATACTTTTGCCAATTTCGTTGTCCTATGGCTTTTATGAGAAAAAAGGCGGTTAAAATTTTGGAAACATCAGAATTGTAGATATATTTGTAAATGCTAATTTGTAAATTTTATTGAATATGAAAAAACAATTGTTTTTGCTGCTGGCTTTTGTCATGACAGGAGCTGTAGCTATGGCACAGAATGCCGGAGTATGGATGGTTGGGGGAACATTTGGAATATCAACTTCAAAAACCAGCTATACTCACGAAAATGTAACACAAGTACGCGAAAAACAGACGGACTTCAATATCATTCCGTCGCTTCATTACTTTGTAACAGATGAAATTGCAGTTGGTGCCGGCATCGGCTATGAGTTTAGCAAAGCGTTGACTGACGTGGAGGACGATCTTTACAATCGTACCGGATTGATGGTGTTCCGTCCTTCTATGTACTACTATGTGAAACTGTCGGATAAATTCTATTATAATCCGGAACTTTACATCGGTTTGAAATTTGGTAACGCTAAATCGGAAGTTGACGAGAATACCACCTATAAAATGGGATACAACCGTTTTGAAATTGGTGTGAATGTGTTGAACTTTGAGTTCCGTCCGACTGACCATGTTGGATTGGGCATTACTTGCGGAAACCTTTCGTATGTCAATGACAAGATGAAGGATGTGCCGACAGGTGCTGTGAAATACGATATCAAGACGAGTGAATTCCGTTTCCGTCTGCAAGATTCATTTGCCTTCACTTTCAGATATTTGTTTTAATTTTTAGATACAATCAAAATATAAAGGCCGGCTTCTCAGGAGTCGGTCTTTTTGTTTTATCAAGCTATCTTTGAAACGGTAACGCTGTATCGGGCTTGGGTGAAGAGCGACAGACTGTAGGCCACAAAGAAATAGAGTCCTACGGCAGCAAGTCCGGCAAGGCTGGCGATTCCGTCGTTGCCGGTCGTGACGGATACGGCTACAATGACAGCCAGCAGCAGAAAGAGCGGAACGGCAATGCAGTAGAGAATCGCTTTCCATGTGAGGGCAGTTGATATGGAAATCCTCACGCGGTCGCCGGTGGTGAGAACAGGCATTTTCCGGTTGCGGGCTATCAGCTGGCGGTTGTCGTTATCGCGGTTGCAGAGGAATGCGGCGGCACAGCCTTCGCATTTCTGTTCGTTCTCAATGGCTACCAGATAGCTCTTGTCGGTCACTTTTACCACAACGCCTGTATGTTCGATGGATTGCTCTGTCATGACCGGCGGTTTTATTCGTATAATAAAATCAAATCGTCGACAGTCAGCTCGGCTCCCGTCGAGATGCCTTTTTCCAGATAGTTGGTCGTCTTGATGGCCTTTGTTTCTTCTTCCTGGTTTTCGGATGCGTAGCACGATGATGAAATAAGCAGCTTCATTTTCGTCGCATTCTTGTTACGGATGGAGTAGGTGATAGGCACTACAAATCGTGTGAACGACGTTGAGGGTTTCAGCAGTCCTTTTCCTTCACCGATGACATATTCCTGTCCGTATTCTTCCCGCAGCATTTGGATGATGACAAGCCCGTTTTCCGTAAGGTCCTGATTGTCCTGAATATAGGAGTACATGCCTTGAATGGCAGTCGGGCGGGATGTGAACGGGTAGCCGATGTTGTATTCTTCTCGTCCGTCCGGGAAGAAAGTATAGCTTCCGAGGAAGAGCTTTCCGGCTGAGCGGTAGCCGAATTCCGGAGCATTACGGCTGTAATATTCCCGGTCGGTGCGTGCGTCGCGCGGTGGTTCCACGCCGTGGAGGTCCCAGGCGGCATTACGCAATTTGACGGCGAATGCACCTTCGTAGCCCTTGCGTACAATTTCTGCGGTAGGAACTTTGAACCATGTGTTTTCCGGCTGTGAATAGCTCGAGCAGGTCTTGGTGTTGACACTTGTCCATTCTTTCGGCTCGTTCACTTTGATGGATGCCGTGTTGTAGATAGGAATCCAGCTTGCCAGGTTTGAGTATTTTCCGCCACAGTTGATGGTAGAAATGTCGATAGTGGTCTTGTTGTCCTCAAAACTTGGATTTGGTAGCTGGAGAGCAGCTTCCGTTGTAATGTCGAATGTCTGTTCTTTCGACGTGCTTGAGCCGATTCCTGCCACGATTTTTATGGTGTAGGAGGTGGATGGCATGAGCGTTGAAACGGTGATGCGACCCTCGTCCGTGACACGTTCGACAACGGCCGGGTGAAATTCTCCGTCCTGCTCCTTCACATATACGGAAATGTAGGGGATAATCTTGCTGTTCTTTTCGCTCCAGATGAAGATGTCGGCTTTCGACGGCCAGATGTTTTCGCTGCCGCAATAGGCCGTATATTCGGGAATGATTCTTTGCTGGCTCACAATGTTCGATGTCTTTCGGCCGTTTTTATAGATGGCGCGGAGGTCGATGTGGTTGTCACCTTCAGGGACAGGTATGGTGAGCGTATAGGAATCACCTTCCTGTTTTATTGCAGTTGGCACTGCTTCCAGCCATGTGCCGTCCTGGTTGACCTGATACTGTATTTTTACGAAGCGTTCGAGGTACGTTCCGTTGTATGACAGTTTTACATCGGTTTTCGTGGCATCAAAGTCAATCGGAGCAGGAATATCCATTTGAAGTTTTACGGGATTTGTCGTGATGGCCAGTAATGCCGGCTCGTTGGCAAGCATGCCGTAGATGTCGGTTGCCTGCACAATAAAGTAGTGGGTGGCAGCTTCATCGGATTTGGCCGACAGTTCCGGAATCATTTCCGTGAAATCGATAAACGCACTTGTGGAGTTCTCCTCGTTGCCCTCAATGACGAATCCGTGTTTTTTTAGTATGGACAAGTCGTTGCCTATCAGTTCAATTTCATGGCTCAGTTCGTTATTGTAGAGGGTTTCGGAAAGGGCTGTAAGCCGGATGCTTTTCAGTCCGTTCGGTACTGAAATTTCGCATCTGACTGTCTGTTGCGGACGTTCGCTTTCCAATATCGTGATGGGTTCATTGTTGGAGAAGCCAATGGTCTTGATATTCGGCGGAACAGCATTGAACAGGTTGTCGTTAAGAGGTATTGTTGCAGGTTTGAGCAGTGTCGCTTCGTCGTAGACAAATGTCAACGCTTTTCCTTCGGATGTTTCGGCAATATCGGTTCTGACGCAATAGTGTTCGCTTACCTGTGCGTTGTTGATTTTTATCGGGCAAATTGTAACGGTCTTCCCTTCCTGGTTGGTCAGTGTCACTTCTCCCTGAATGGTTCCTGGACGGATATAGGCCGCACGGTGTTCGTCGGGGTTGAGTCCAATATAGATGCCCTTGGTGGATTTCATTCGCAGACTGATGTTCTTGAACTCCTTGGTTGCTGCCTCAGAGAATGAAGCGGAAACAAGGGCGTTGTGAACTTTACAGTCTAATGTGACGTCGGTCTGCATATCGTCGTAGACTATTGCGTTGTTTTCACCGTAGAACGACAGCATGTCAAAACCCTCTTCTTCCATTTTTCCCAATGATGCGGAGAAGAGATACGAACCTACGGGTACTTTCCGATGGGAGGCTTCGAATTCCTGCAGCGTTTTCCATGTTTTGGAATAGCCAGTTTCGGAATTGGAGGCCGTGATTTCAAACTTTTCGATGTCGGGTAGCGGTATGCTCAGATTGTCGGCACCGGCGATACCCTTGACGGTAGTATCGGCATGGATAATGAAATTCAGGTCGCCGTAACCGGTTATCAGGATGTTGCGGTCGTTATGGCATCCGGTAGTTGTCAGAATCAGAGCTGCAAGGCTGAGTAATGTATATAAAAAGCGTGTCTGCATATAGGGTAGTATTGTGTTGCAAAATAAGTCATTTATTACTGGTATTGCAACTTTTAAAGAGGTAAAGATAGGCTCTTTTGTCGTCAATAGGTGCCTATTTCGCATTTGTTGTAGGGGTGTTCTTGATATAAGTAGATTGTAGATTAAAAATTAACAAAAGAATATTAAAAAATCCTTTTAAATTGGCGGGCTCTTGCCGAAAGTAGTAATTTAGCCCGCCGAATCAACTAAAACCATAAAACAAAATGATCAAGAAGAGTTTATTAGCCTCGATGCTGGCAATTACACTTGCCCTACCGTCGTTTGCTGCCAATCCGAAAAGAGAATTTCGTGGTGCGTGGGTGCATACTGTCCATCAGGGACAATATGCAAAAATGAATCCTGCTGAAACGCAGGCTTATTTGCGTGACCAACTCGACAAACTGAAAGCTGCCGGCTGCAATGCAGTTGTGTTTCAGGTGCGTCCGAGTGCCGACGCTTTCTATGCTTCAGAGCTGGAACCGTGGAGCCGTTTCCTTACAGGTACAGCCGGTCAGGCTCCGTCGCCTTATTGGGACCCTTTGCAGTTTATGATTGAAGAATCGCATGCGCGCGGCATGGAACTCCATGCATGGCTGAATCCGTATCGCGTTACTACTTCCAAGAATGAAAAATTGCCTGCCAACCACATCTACTATAAGCACCCGGAACGCTTCGTCACTTATGCTGACGGAAAAATGTATTTTGACCCGGGATTGCCTGAAAACCGCAAGTTCATTGAAGATGTTGTGAAGGATATCGTTACCCGTTACGATGTCGATGCCATTCACATGGACGACTATTTTTACCCTTATCCGGTGACTGGAAAGGATTTCCCTGACGATAAATCGTATAAAAAATATGGAAAAGGAATGGACCGCGGCGACTGGCGTCGTCAGAACGTCGATTTGCTGATTGAAGGACTTCATGAGGTGATTGCTTCAACGAAACCATGGGTGCGTTTGGGTATCAGTCCGTTCGGTATCTGGCGTAACAAGACGAGCGACCCTCGCGGTAGTGACACTAACGGTTTGCAGAACTACGATGCGCTTTATGCCGATGTGCTTCTTTGGACAGAACAGGGTTGGGTAGACTATATGTTGCCGCAGCTTTATTGGGAACTTGAAAAGAAAGTGGCTTCTTCCGAAAAACTGGCTTATTGGTGGAACGACAATGCCAACGGCCGACATATGTATATCGGTCAGGCAATCGAGAAAACAATGGATATGCCGGATTTGGCTCCGTCAAAGAATCCTACACAGCTTGACCATAAAATTCGTTTGACCCGCGAATTGCCTAACATTCAAGGCAACTGCTGGTGGCCGGGCTATTCGTTGACAAAGAACTATAAAGGTATTGCCGATTCTTTGGCTACTCGTCAGCAGTCGACTATCGCACTTGTGCCAAACTATCCGTGGATCGACAATGTTGCACCGGAAGAGGTACGTAACCTCAAAGCCGACGGTCGCACTTTGAACTGGTCAGCTCCGAAGGCCGACAGCCCGATGCAGGAAGCGCGCTCATACGTGGTCTATCGTTTTGCCAAAGGTGAAAAATGCGATTTGGAAAATGCCGCAGCTATTCAGTGCGTAACCTATAAGCCGGAATATGTAGTGCCGGCTGACGTGAAAGGTGAATATACCTATGTGGTGACAGCTCTCGACTGCGCCAACAATGAAAGCAAGGAAGGCGTTTCGTTGAAACTGAAACTGTAGTAATAACAGTCTGAAAAAATATTAGGGAGGAAGGCTCTGCATGCCGAAAGCCGTTGAAGGCCGGGCGTGCAGAGTCTTGTTTTTGGGGTGAAACAAAAGTGCGGTTGTCGGTAGTCGGACACACCGGGGTGTGTCCCTACGTTTGATAAAAATATCGTTTGGCAATGCCTTTGCTTCCGGCTTTTATTATCTGTCTTATAGAGGATAGTCTTTGAGTGCGTTCCCCAAATTTTGTCTTTATGTTCTTCTGTCGAAAATTAACTTTAGTGTATCTTTTGATAAGACAGGATGCAGTTCTGCACAGTCAAATTTGAAAACTTGTTTTCATTTGCCTCTGCGCTCACTTTTCCTATCTTTGGATAATATAAGATGCGGTTCGGGAGAAAAAAATAATTGAAACAAGTTTCATTATTTTTTTCTCCGCTCACCTTTCACTATCTTTGCCCCGATGAAACGTTTGACATTATATATCATTTGTGTCGTGCTGGCTTCGCTCGCGGGAGCGTATGCCCAGAAAAAGCAACAGTTGGCTCCGTCGTATGCCTGGGTGGCAACACAGCCGCTCGGACTTCATGAGCCTTCTACCATCGACACGCTGCTCTATAACTACTGTCAGCAGTCTATTCCGGCGCTGACATCCGATGCCTATGCCACTACCGGAAATTTGGGCGCGTCGGGCATCAACAATATCTATTTCCAACGTCCCGAACGCACGGAATTCATGTTTACGGATGTGTTGGAGCCGTGGCTGTATACTCCGGAAAAGCAGGTGTACTATAATACCCGAATTCCGATGACATTGCTTTCCTACAATTTCGGCGGCGGTAACGATTCCAATCAGGACCGCCTGAAGGGCGTGTTCTCGGGCAATGCCGGGAAGAAGCTCCAGTTTGGTGCGCTGCTCGACTATCTGTATTCAAAGGGCGGATACGACCGTCAGGCGTTGAAAAACTTTACATGGGGGGCTTCGGCATCCTATATCAGCGACCGCTATGAACTTCAGACCATGTTCAACAGCTTTAACTCGGTCAACATGGAAAACGGTGGTATTACCGACGACCTTTATATTCTCGACCCGGCAGAGGTGCAGGGTGGTGTATCGGAGATTGATGCCAAATCCATTCCTGTAAATCTGAACAGCGCGTTCTCCCGTGTGCGCGGAACGGAATTTTATATGAACCACCGTTATAAAGTGGGATTCTATGATGAAAAAATAACGGAAACCGACACGATTACCACTTATGTGCCGGTGATGAGCTTTATATGGACTTTCGATTATAAGGACAATACGCACAAGTTTGTGGAAGAAGACGGCAGTTCGACGGAAAGCGGTTTCTTCGAGAATACCTATCTGTCGCTCGACCGTACAGAGGACGAAACGAAATACTGGCGCGTGCGGAACACCGTGGGTGTTTCCCTGCTCGAAGGTTTCAACAAATACGCCAAGTTCGGACTGTCGGGATATGCCACTCACGAAGTGCGCCGCTATACGCAAACTACCGACACTATGCTTACTTCGGCCTACAAACCGGAAGGGCTGACACCGTTTCCTGACATTTCGCTTGCGCCGGTTACGACACAAAACCTTGTGTGGGTGGGCGGACAGCTTACGAAGCAACGCGGCTCGCTGCTGACTTATTCGGCCACGGCACAGTTTGGCCTTATCGGACCTGTAGCCGGTGATTTGGACATTTCTGGAAAAGTGTCGACGCGTTTCAAACTTTTTGGCGACTCCGTGACGATTACCGGAGAGGGATTTTTCAAGAACATAGAAGCTCCGTTCCTTTACAACAACTATATTTCCAACCACTTTGCCTGGAAAAACGATTTTGGTAAGGAACGCCGTCTGCGGTTGGGCGGTACGCTCGATGTGCCCCACACGGGTACAACTTTGACGGCGGGAGTGGAGAACATTCAGAACTATCTGTATTTCAATGATAAGGCTATGCCGACACAGGAAGGCGGAAATATTCAGGTGGTGAGCGCCGCTATCGACCAGAAGCTGCAGTTCGGCATATTCAATTGGAACAACCGTGTCACCTATCAGACTTCGACAAACGAACGTGTGCTGTCGTTGCCAAAATTGGCGGTATATTCCAATATGTTCCTGTTGTTCCGCATCGCGAAAGTGCTGCATGTGCAGTTGGGCGTGGACTGCAACTATTATACGAAATACTATGCGCCGGCTTATCAGCCCGCTACGATGATGTTCCACACGCAGCAGGAAAAGAAATTGGGCAACTATCCTATGATGAATGTCTATGCCAACATGAAGCTCTATAAAGCACGCTTCTATGTGCTCTATTCGCATGCCAACCGCGGATTGTTTGGCGGCAACAGTTATTTTGGCGCGCTTCATTATCCAATCAATCCGAGCCGTTTCCAGTTAGGCGTGTCGGTGGATTTTGCCAACTAAGTTCGTTTTTTCTCAAATCAGCCTGTTATGAAGAATCCGATGCTTTTAAAACCGAAAATGACGGTGTATGTGGGGCTGCTTGTGGTGGCAGTAGGCATGATGGTATGGCTGAACCGCTGTTCGCAGTCGGCTTCCGACGGTTTTGTGAAAAGTCAGGGCGACACGCTCGATGTGGCCATTGAATATTCGCCGCTTTCGCTCTATACCTACGATGATACGCTCGGCGGTTTTAATCACGATTTGCTTCAGCTCATCTCCCGTTATAAGGGTATCGATATCAAGTTGCATCCTGTTGTGTCGCTTGACGAGAGCCTGCGTATGCTTGACGAGGGCAATTATGACATTGTGGCGGCTCAAGTGCCTGCTACGACCGACTTCAAGGCGCGTTATCTGTCGTCCGACCCGATTTATCTCGACCGTCAGGTACTGGTGCAGAAAAAGGACTCTTTGGGCAACAAAACTGTACGTTCGCAGCTCGACATTGCCGGAAAGACATTGTGGGTGGTAAAAGGTTCGCCGGTGGCAACGCGTATCGACAATCTGGAGCGCGAAATCGGCGATTCAATTATCGTGAAAGAAGAGGCTACATACGGACAGGAACAGCTGCTGATAATGGTGGCTACAGGTGAAATCGAGTATGCCGTAGTGAGCGACAAGATTGCCCGCTCGATGATTCCCAACTATCCGCAGCTCGATATTTCGACGGCTGTCAGCTTCAACCAGTTTCAGTCGTGGGTGCTGCGCAAGGACAATCTGGAGCTATGCGACAGCTTGAACAGTTGGCTTGAACAGCTTCAGGAAACCGAGGCATACAAGCAGCTCTACAGCCGATATTTTTAGTTTCCAACAGGGGCAAGGTTTGTGCGTGTTTGTGTTAAAAATTAATATTAGAGCTTTACATGTCAATATAATGTGTAACTTTGCCGCGATTTTTCTTGAAATGTATTAACTTGAAAATAATAATTGTATGAAGAAAATTTACTCAATTCTTTTTATGTTGGTAGCTTTGGTAGCTACGGTGAATGCTCAAGAAACTTCTAAGGGCGATGCTTATAAGGGCGTATTGACTATTCAGCTTGGTGAAGGCGAAGACGCTGGAGAACCGTTGGAATTGCCGGATCAGACAGTGTATATTGACATGAACGAAGACGGCACTTCTTGTACTTTTGGATTGTATAATTTTGCAATGGGACCGGAGGCAGTTTTGGGTGACATCGTTGTTGAAAATGTAGTTGTTACAACTGAAGATAATGTGAAATCATATGCAGGCTCTAAAAAAGATATCATTCTTAATTTAAATGGTAATTCTATCTATGCTGATGCCTCTGTGACAGGAACTGAAACACAAGACGGAGCTTTGGATATGCATATCCCGGTAATTTGGAAGGCTGCTGCAGGCGAATCTCCAGCTATTATGCCAATTCATGTATGGTTCAAGGGTGCTAAAGAGCAGGCCGGTATTGCAAATGTTGCTGTTCAGTCTTCTGTATATGGCGCAAATGGAGTGGTTGTAGTAAACGGTTTTGAAGGTGTAGTTGAAGTTTTCGATTTCACTGGCCGTTTGGTTAAGTCTGCTCAAGTAGCTGGAAATGCTGAGGTTGCATTGGCTAAGGGTCTTTACATTGTTCGTACAGGTGCTAAGGCAGTAAAAGTTGTAGTGAAATAACATTGTTAGAACAGTATATGAATAATAGCAGATTGTCGATTGGCGGTCTGCTATTTTCCCTTTTAGCTCAAATTGTGGCTTGTTTGTTGGAAAATAGAGTACATTTCTTATATTTTGTTAGGAAAAAGTTCAAGATGTTTTGTTTTTCACTATATTTGCATGGTTTTTTAGACTTAGTTTAATAAACTATTTATAAAAGCAAACTATTAATATTAAAAACATTATGAAGAAAATTTTAAGCGCAACATGCGCAATGATGTTGGCATCTGCCGGAATGATGGCTAATGCCCAACAACTCCCGAATGTCGGGTTTGAGGATTGGACACTAGATAACAAATCTGGTAGTTCGTTAAATACAAATGATGGTAAAATGTATGCGCGCCCAGGTATTGAGCCTCTTAATTGGAGCGGGGGCAATGTAAATCAATTTGGATTGGCAACTAGTTCTGAATTGTGTACGAGAGGAGGTGATGAGGCAGATCAATATTTGGTTTTAACAAATAAGCGAGTAGAGAGTTTTGGATTTGGTGCAACAGCTCCTGGTTTTGTAACACTGTCTACCCCATGGATTTTTGCAACAACCTCAATGTTGTCTGAAAGTGCTATTAAATTAGGAGATGGAGGTACATATGGTGGTGTAGCTTTTGAATATAAACCAGATGCAATATCTTTAAAATATAGAAAAACTGCGGTAAATTCAGAGGTTTCTCGGGTAATTGCTTATATTTGGAATGGTGAATTCGTTTCAAATGTGCCTAAGAATATAAAAAATGTAGGATCCTTTTGGAGTCCTAATTATGAAATTTCCGAATTGACTACTTTGACTGACGTAGACCGAGCAATCATAGGTAGAGAATCATCTGATAAAGTTCTAAAAAAGGGAACTTTGATTGCAAAAGTTGATTATGAGATAACGGAGGACAAGTCTGATTGGACATTCTTAGAAATTCCTTTTACATATGAGGAAAATGCTTCTACTATAAAACCAGAAAAAATGAATGTAATCATTTCTTCTGGCGATTATTGGAATAGAAGTGGATTGAATGAAAATTCAACGTTGGATGTTGATGATGTTCGTTTCGTATATTACTCTCGTTTGGCTTCGATTACTTTGAATGGAGAAGCTATTACATTGGAAGAGGGTAAATACGATTATACTGTTGACAAAGTGTTGGATTTCTCTGAAGATAAAGTTATTGCTGCTGTAATGGGAAAGAATGCAGAAGCTAAAGTTACAATTGATACCGAGAAAGCGTTTGTTACAGTGGTTGTATCAAACGTAGGTGCTGATACAGATGGAGTATCTTCACATACCTATACTTTCCAATATAATAAGAAGGAGACATATTATAGTTCGCAATTGGCTTCTTTGAAGGTTAATGATGTTGCTGTGAATGGTTTCAGTAGTGATGTTTATTCATACTATGTTGCCGGTGAAGTTCCTGCAATTGAGGCAATAGAAGCCGTTGCTGTTGACCCGGAAGCTACTGTTGAAATGACCCGTGACGAGGAAGCTGCAACTATCACTATTGTAGTTACTAATCCAAAAGGTGTAGATGAAGATGGGGAATCTTCTCATACTTATGTATTGAATTTCCAGAAATTCTATACTCCTGCAGGTCAGAAGTATAATGGTACGTTGACTATCCAACTTGGAGATGGAGAACCGTTCTCTATGGAAGATCAAAGTGTGTATATTGATGTGAAAGAAGATGGTACTTGCACATTCGGGTTGTATCAATTTGCGATGGGACCGGGTATGGTTTTGGGAGATATCGTTGTAGAAAATGTAGCAATTGCTTCTGATGAAACTGGAACAACTTATAACGGAGAAAAGAAAGACATTGTTCTTTTCTTAAACGGTTCTGCAATTTTTGCAGATGCTACTGTTTCCGGAACGGAAGATGCAGATGGTAATTTGACTATGACAATTCCTGTAATTTGGAAAACAGGTATTGGTGAAGCTTTGCCAGTTATGACAATTAATGTAACTTTCAATGGCAAAAAAGATACAGGTGCTGGCGTTGAAAGCGTAGCCGGTGACGGTGTGAAGGTTTATGCTGCTGCGGGTTGTGTGGTAGTAGAGGGCGCTGAAGGCGTTGCTCAGGTTTACACAGCCGACGGTAAGCAGGTTGCTGCTGAAGTAGTGAACGGCAAGGCTGAAATCGCTTTGGCTAACGGTCTGTACATTGTTCGCGTAGGCAACAAAGTTCAGAAAGTAGTGGTGAAATAATCCGGTCTAAACTGAAACAATACATACAGGGCAAGCTGTCGCACAAGCGGCGGCTTGCTTTTTTTATTAGGTTAGAGGTTATGGTTTTGATGTTTATGGTTTGCGGTTTACAGTTTACGGTTTACAGTTTACGGAAATTCCCTAACCCCTTGACTGTGTTCATACCCCTTCGGCCTGCGGCCACTTTCCTTACCTTATGGGCAGAAAAGCTAACGCAGCGATTATCATATATTTATATTTTAGACAGAAGAACATAAGGATATAATTTGGGGGAAAGCATCAACCGGCTTAATCGGATGACATACGATTGAAAAAACAGTCTTTATGTTTTTGTGTTCTTCTGTCTAAAATAAATTATGTTAGCGTATAGAGCGGTCTGTAAACTATAATAACTCAAAGAATGAAAAAACGGATACAACCGCGTGGCTGTATCCGTTTTTGATATATCAATCTGGTTTTTATTGATGCTGATAGAGATAACGCTTGATGGAGCGTTTCGGTGTCTTTTCGAATTCTTCGCTGTACAGTTTCAGCCCTGCAATCTGAGAGTATGCCGGGAGTTCCTTGTTGAGGGCAGCGATGTTTTCGTTCATTATCTTTGGAATTTCGCTGTCGGGGATGTGCTGTGACTGCGCATTCTCGAGGTCCGGATAAATCAAGGCTATCAGCTTGCCTCCCTGTTCTACCACGAGCGATTCGCATACGTAAGGCATATTGTTGAGTTTCTGCTCGATTTCTTCCGGATAGATGTTCTGTCCTGACGGGCCGAGAATCATGTTCTTGTTACGTCCACGGATATAGATAAATCCGTCTTCGTCCACGTTGCAAAGGTCGCCGGTGTAGAGCCAGCCGTCGCGCAAGGCTTCTTGTGTGGCTTCTTCATTCTTATAGTAACCGAGCATTACGTTCTCACCTGTGACAATCAACTCTCCGGCAATATTTTTCGGGTCAGGTGAGTTGACTTTCATCTGCATGCGGTCGACAATCTGTCCGCAGGAACCTGTGCGGTTCACTTCGTGGCCGGCGTATGAGATAAGCGGGGCACACTCCGTCATTCCGTAACCGACTGTGTAGGGGAATTCAATTTTACGGAGGAAGCGTTCCACATCTTTGTTCAATGCAGCTCCACCGATAATCATTTCATAAAGCTGTCCGCCGAATGTCTCGGTAAGTTTTGCCTTGATTTTTCCCAACAGATGGTCGTTGACAAACGGCATCGTCATCAACAGGCGCATGTGAGGCTTTTCGAGCAGCGGGAATATCTTAGTCTTGATGATTTTCTCAATGATAAGCGGCACGGCGATGATAAGTCGCGGCTTGACGGTGGCAAAGGCATCGATGATAACCTTCGGCGACGGAACGCGGGTAAGGAAATATACATGGCAACCTTTGGTAAGCGGGTGTATCATTTCCACAACAAGGCCGTACATGTGTGCCAGCGGAAGCATACAGATGATGCCGTCGCCCGGGCCCAGGAATGAAAGTTTGCTTAGAGCGAACTCGATATTTGACGTGATGGCACGGTAGGGAATCATTACCCCTTTTGAAAATCCTGTAGAACCGGATGTATAGTTGATTACGGCCAGTGATTCCGGATCTGGTTCGCAGTACACGACATCTTCGCGGGTGAAGCGTTCCGGATATTTCATGCCGAAAATGGCATTGAGGTTCTGGCGTGCATGAGTGATGCTTTCTTTTCTTGACAGCAGCAGGCTGAAGTCGAAAATGTTGAAGAAAGCGTCGACCTCCGGCATGGTTTCAGCGTTGAGGTTTTCCCATATTGTAGTGTCGATGAACAACAGACGCGCATCGGAATGGTTTACGATGTGATGAATGTTGTCGGGTTTGAATTCATGAAGGATGGGAACGGGAACAGCTCCGTAGGTGAGCGAAGCGAGAAACGCTACTGACCATTGGGTGCTGTTTTTACCGCAGAGGGCAATTTTGTCCCCTTTTTGAATGCCTGCATTTTCGAACAGAAGATGCAGTTTTGCAATTTTTCGTGCAATATCCCGATATTGCAGAGAGATTCCATTAAAATCCGTCAGAGCAAGTTCCTCCCAGTTCTTGCGGATGGAATTTTCAAGAATTTTATTAATGTGCATACTTGTCCAAGTTTAGAGTATACTGCAAATTTAACGAAATTTCTGCACAAATCGTAGAAATGTGTGGTAAAATGTTAGAAATTCGCAATGGTAGGACATAATGTTTTGAGGATTGGCAGATATTTTGTTTCTTTGTGTGCCGACAGTGCGCCAAAGGCGGGAAATACTGTTGGAAGCGATTTGTTAATTAAACTATTTAAGGATATGAAAAAACTACTTTTTGCATTTGGTGCAGCGGCAATGCTTGTTGCTTGCGGTGGCGAAACGGGCAGTTACACTCTTACTGGTACGCTGCAGGATACTACCTTGAACGGCAAGACTGTTTATTTGAAGAATTATGACAATGGAAACACTCTCGACAGTGCTGTGGTGACAAACGGTGTTGTTGAATTCAAGGGTGTTGCCGACACAATAGTCCCGGCTGTGTTGTCGATGGCCGACGGTCCGCGTTTGGCAAAATTCGTTCTTGAGCCGGGAACACTGATGCTTGATGCTGAAAAAGGTGTGGTGAAGGGTTCTGCAACCAATGACAAGTATACGGCATATGTACTTGCCTACGACAGCATCGTGGCCGACTACCGTGCAAAGGCTGAGAAACTGACAGCTTCCGGTGTGGACGAAAAAGAGGCGGAAGCTCAAATGGAAGAGTTGATGTCAGCAACTGATTCGTCAATCAAGGATTTGGTGGTGGCAACGATGAATGCCAACAAGGATAATGGTGTCGGCTATTATGCTCTTCTTGAATATGCTTATGGATTGAGCAAGACTGAACTTGACAAGGCTCTTGAAGGTACTGCCGACTGGATTAAGAACTCTGAACGTGTAGGCAACTTCAAGAAGGCGGCTGAAAGCATTGAAAACACGGCTCCAGGCAAGATGTTTACCGACTTTACCGTTACGGATGAAACTGGAAAATCAACCAAATTGTCGGACTATGTAGGCAAAGGCGAATATGTTTTGGCTGACTTCTGGGCAAGCTGGTGCGGTCCGTGTATCCGTGAAATGGCAGGTTTGAAGGAAATCTATAAAAAGTATAACGGCAAGGGACTTAAGGTTATCGGTATTGCCGTTTGGGACGAACCGCAAAATACACGTGATGCCATCAAGCGTTTGGAATTGCCTTGGGACATTATGGTAAACGGCCAGAAGGAGCCGACTGAAATTTACGGTATCATGGGCATTCCTCACATCATCATGTTTGCACCGGACGGAACTATCGTATTCCGCGGCTTGCAGGGCGAAGAACTCCACAAGGAAGTGGATAAGGTGATGGCTAAGAAATAATTTAGTTCAACTTAATACAGAAAGCGGAAAATGCAGTTCCCCGTCGGATTGCTTTTCCGCTTTTTCTGTTAAAGTTGAGGGAACTGCCAGCTCTGTTCCGTCAGTTAAAGGGAAAAAATAAGCGGAAGAATTCTAAGTAGGGTTCTTCCGCATCCGTATTCACAAGTAGGCATTAGATTCTCGGTCGCTATAAATCAAGTTTAGGGTTTGTGTCAGTTGATATTTGTTTTTTGTTTTGGTTTCTGTATTGTCGTGGGGAAATGCCCATTTGTTGCTTGAAAAATTTTCCGAAAAACGAAATGTTGGGAAAATCGTATTCGTTGGCAATTTCCTTGATGGATTTTTCGGAATACAAAAGGTCCTGCTTTATATTCTTTACCGTAACTTCACGAATGATATCCAATGCCGTCCGTCCCGTTGACTTCTTCATGAGTGATGACAGATATTTCGGTGAAATGAACAGCTGTTCTGCGTAATAGGTTACGGAACGGTTGCGCCCTCCATCATTAATAAGAAGAGACATGAATTTTTTCAGCGTGATTTCGCTTTGTTTCAGGCCTTGGAATTGGCTTTGTGTGTCTTGCTTTATCCTGTCTCTTGTCAGGGAAAAGAATTCATAGATAACCGACTGTAAAAAAGCGTGAAGTATGGTTTCTTCATATTCGACTCTTTGTGAGTTGTCACGGCTTAAAAGCATTGTCAGCAGTTGACAGTAGCTGTCGATGATTCTTTTTTCATTGGGACTCAATGAAATGACAGGATGGCTTTTAATGGCAAGGGCAATATCGAGGATTCCAAGATTCGCTATCAGCAACTCCTTGGTCAGAGATTCGGAAAGTCCGAGTATTTTTCCCGAAAAGTCTTCGGACATGTGGCAATTGTCGAAAACGCAATTGGGAAGACAATGGAACATATCTCCACTTTTTAAATTGAAAAATTGTTCGTTTGCTGTGAATCGGCACATGCCTGTTTCGCAGATAAGAAGGCAGAACATCTTTTTTACTTTTATGACGTTGGGAAATATCTGTTGGGAATTATAGTTCAGATTGTCAATATAAACGATGTCTTCCTTTCTTTGCAGATTGTTTCCCGGTTCAAAAAGTGGTAAGTTGTCAATGTTGTCAAAATCAATTTCTATCAAATGTGTTGTATTATTCTTATCCATTGAATTTGTTTTTTGCAAAATTGGAAATTTAATTTCAATGCTGACAGAGCGAAATGGTGAAATAAGTGTTCTGTTTTTCCATAGAAAAGACTGAAATGGATAAAAATGCGTATTGAAATATTGTTGAGTGTTGAAATCTAAACGAGAAACGCTAACAACCTTATCACAAGTTGTTAGCGTTTTTTTCTTCGTACACCCATGGGGAGTCGAACCCCAATCGTCGGAACCGGAATCCGATATTCTATCCATTGAACTATGGGTGCTTTTTTCAAAATGCGTTGGCAAAAGTAATAAAGATTTGTTAGTTTTGCAAAATAACATGATAGAATAATTTTATGGATGTAAAGATTGAACCGAGCTGGAAAGCGGTGCTTGCCGAGGAGTTTGAAAAGGACTATTTTTCGAATCTGACGAAATTCGTGCATGAGGAATACCGCACTGCACAGATATTTCCTCCGGGCCGACAGATATTTGCGGCGTTCGACGCCACACCGTTTAACGATGTGAAGGTGGTGATTCTGGGACAGGACCCGTATCATGACGTAAATCAGGCGAACGGACTGTGCTTTTCGGTGAACAACGGAGTGGCTTT
The DNA here is from genome assembly GCA_900544305.1 of uncultured Porphyromonadaceae bacterium. Lineage (GTDB taxonomy): Bacteria > Bacteroidota > Bacteroidia > Bacteroidales > Muribaculaceae > Limisoma. The sequence continues at coordinate 68,885 of UQUV01000008.1, read as the reverse complement.
TCCGCCGTCGCTGCTCAATATTTTCAAGGAAATCAAGAGTGACATAGGAACAGAAATACCGCAAAGCGGCGACTTGTCGCGCTGGGCGCATCAGGGCGTACTGCTGCTGAACGCAACGCTTACGGTGCGTGCCCACATGGCCGGATCGCATCAGGGCCGCGGTTGGGAAACATTTACCGATGCCGTTATCGCGCATCTGGCGCGTGAACGCGAGCACCTCGTGTTCCTTCTTTGGGGGGCGTATGCCATCAAGAAGGGGGCTTTCATCGACCGTACGCGGCATTTGGTGCTGACATCGCCGCACCCGTCGCCATTGTCGGCACATCGCGGATTTTTCGGCAATCATCATTTTTCGCGCGCCAACGAATATCTGACGGCGCACGGAAAAACTCCGATAGTGTGGTAACCATTTGAACAGCAGGAAACATGTTACGGATAAAAACAATATTATGTATGCTTGCCGTTGTGTCGTCAGCGGCATTTGCCCAACAGACGGACACGCGTACCCGTGTATTCGACTCGAATTTCAAGTCGCTGCGTGCGTATGTGGCGGGCAACTATTATGCTCCGCCGGTGATAGAGCTGGGCGGTACCGATCAGGTGGTCATATCGTTCGACGAACTGTCGGCTGAAATGCAGTATCTGCGTTATTCGTTGGTTCATTGTGATGCCGACTGGCAGCCTTCACAGCTGGTGGAGTCGGAGTATGTGGACGGTTTCAACGAGGCGCAGGTCGATACCTATGACTATTCGCAGGCTACGCTGGCCAATTATGTGAACTATAAGATAACTGTTCCGAATGCGGACATGCAGTTCAAACTTTCGGGAAACTATCTGCTGAAAGTATATCCGGAATACAATCCTGACCGCGTTTGCCTTCAGGTGCGTTTTTCGGTGGTGGAAAATCAGGTAAAAGTGGAGTCGGAGGTTACTTCGCGGACTGATTTGGACTACAACGACAAGCATCAGCAGCTGTCGGTTGCGGTCGATGTGCTCGACTATCCTGTTGAAAATATCTATGGGGATTTGAAGGTTCGTATCGTGCAGAATTCGCGCCATGACAATGTGGCGGCTGTCAGCCGTCCGTTGCGGGTGTCGGGGAAAACGGCTTTTTTTGAGCATGACCGAAATCTGATTTTTCCGGCTGCCAACGAATTCCGCCGTTTTGAAATGGTGACTACAAATTATAACGGTATGGGAATTGAGCAATATTCCTTCCATGAGCCTTATTATCACGCAACGCTGAAGACCGACCGTCCGCGTTCCTTCCTCGACTATATTTATGACCGCACGCAGTACGGGCGTTTTACGGTCCGTGGCAGCGACGTATATGATTCGGAAACGGGAGCTGACTACATGGTGGTGCATTTTGCGCTCCAGTCTCCGCAGTTGTCGGGAGGAAAGCTTTATGTGGACGGAGAGTTTACGCAGCATAATTTTGAAGTGGCCAATCAGCTTCACTACAACAGTCAGACGGGCTGTTATGAGGCAAGCATGATGCTGAAGCAGGGAGCCTACAACTATCAGTATCTGTGGGTGCCCGACGGAAGCCGGGTGGGCCGGACCGACGAAATAGAGGGCAACTATTATCAGACCGTCAACGAATATCAGGTGCTTGTCTACAACCGTAAGCGAGGCGAGCGTTATGACCGTCTGATTGGCTATAATATCATATATTCAGGCATTTAGCCTGTTGATGGCAATTGGTTGAAGGGCTGAAACCGAACAGTATGTTTTAAAACATAATTTTATATTATTGTTAAAAAGATGTAATATCGAGAATATTTTTTGAAAAACGCTTGCGGAATGAGAAATTATACCTACCTTTGCAATGTGTTTTTCATGGTATTAGATTTAAGGTTAATTAAGATTGGTTGTCGGGAGACAATCAATTTTTTTTTACGGTAAATTGGCATGACATTTTTGATTCGCTGAATCGGGTGTTATGCCAATTTTTTTTCGTAGCTTTGTAAAAGCCCTGCAGGTGGTCGTAGCATGATTGCAGCTGGCCATTTGGGGGTTAAAGCAATAGAAAACAAAACGAAGCCATACAGATGCCATATTTTTCAATCATCGTACCGGTTTACAATCGCCTCGGTGAGGTGAGGGACCTGCTGGAAAGTTTGTCGAAGCAGACTGACAAGGATTTTGAAACAGTTTTAGTGGAGGACGGTTCGACGGAGCGTTGCGAACCTGCCGTCAGAGAATTTGAGTCGCAGGTCGATGTCAAGTATTTTTATAAGGGAAACGAAGGCCGCAGCATTGCCCGTAACTATGGCATGGAGCGCGCCTCGGGAGAATATTTTCTGTTCTTTGACTCCGACTGTGTGATTCCGGAACACTACATAGCAACGCTGAAAGCTGCTTTGAAAGCCAACTATACCGACTGTTTCGGGGGGCCGGATGCGGCTCACAGTTCTTTCTCCGACATTCAGAAAGCCATCAACTATTCGATGACCTCATTTCTGACCACCGGCGGTATCCGTGGCGGAAAGGTGCAGTTGGAGAAATTTGTACCCCGCACATTTAATATGGGATTTTCACGTCGTGTTTGGGAAAAGGTGGGCGGTTTCCGTGAAATGTTTTCCGAAGACATCGACATGAGTACCCGCATCCGTCAGGCAGGTTTCTCGATTTCCCTGATTCGTGATGCTTTTGTCTATCACAAGCGCCGTGTCAATCTGCGTCTGTTCTGCCGTCAGATTTATGTGTTCGGAATGTCGCGTATCACGCTCTATATACTGTATCCCGATTCGCTGAAACTGGTTCACTGGCTGCCGGCTGTGTTCGTTATGGGCTGTACGGCGATGATATTGCTGTCGCTGTTGTGGTCGTGGTGGTTCATTACGCCGCTGGTGTTCTATCTGCTTGCCGTGTTTGTCTGTGCGCTGTTCTCAACGAAGAATCTGAAAATATCGCTGATGTCGATTGTCACCAGTGTCGTGCAGCTGGGAGGCTACGGCATCGGTTTCCTGAAGGCTTACTTCTGGAAAATTTTGTTGCGGCACGGCCGAAATGAAAAGGAAGAGGTGGAAATCCGCCGTGGAAAATAATCTGGCTGTATGGAACCGACCGACAACAATGGCATTAACGAATACACGCGCCGAATAGCCGACATCCTTAAAGAGGACCGTCCGCGTGAAAAGGCTCTTGCCCACGGCATGAGCGCACTTTCTACGGCCGAACTTATTGCCATTCTGTTGGGGAGCGGAACCCGCGGGGAATCGGTGGTCGATTTGTCGCAGCGCATTCTTCGCGAATCGGGCAACCGCCTGTCGGAACTGTCGCGCCGTTCGGTAAGGAATCTCGTCAAGTCGTTTCGCGGTATCGGCGAGGCAAAGGCGATAACCCTGCTTGCCGCCATTGAGTTGGGAAAGCGTTTCCGTGAGGAGGAAATCATACAGGCTCCGCTCGTTAATACGCCTGACAAGGCTTATGAACTGATGCGCTATCAGCTTGCCGGACTTGACCATGAGGAATTTTGGGTAATTTTCCTGAACAATTCCAAGCGTGTCATTACGAAAAAGCAGGTCAGTGTGGGAGGTGTAGCCTCGACAATTGTCGATGTAAAGATAATTTTAAAGCACGCCGTCGAGTGCCTTGCAACGGCGATGATTCTGGTGCACAATCATCCTTCCAGTGCCCTTCGTCCCAGCACGCAGGACGACCGACAGACGGAAAAGCTGAAAGCGGCGGCGAAACTGTTGGATATAGATGTGGTCGACCACATTATTGTTGGCGACAGCGGCTATTACAGCTATGCCGGTGAAGGCCGGTTGTGACAGGGTAATAGTGGAGGATTGTTAATTAAAAGGTTTGAAAAATGAAAGATTTAAAACGATTCGTATATAGTGTCTTGTTTTTGGGGGCTGTGCTGTTTGGCACTCCTCTGTTGTTGAATGCCATTTACGGAAACAGCGGAAAAACCGTGTCTTTCGGTTTTGAGCATACGGGGCACTCTTCTGTCAAAGAACCCGTGCAGGAAGTGGTGAAAACGGATACGGTTAAGGCTGATACGGTCGTTGTCTGTCCGCCTTCGGCTTGCCAGACTTGTCCGGGGCATTGTCCGTTGTAACCCAAAACGGTTATTGGACCGCCAAACGGTAGTCTGTTTGGTTGGTTCTCCGAAATCCACCATAATGTCGAATGGCTGATTTGGGTTAAATGTCAGATGAAAAAATAGTGAAAGCCCTCACGTTGTCGCAAATGGCGGCAGGTGAGGGCTTTTTACTGTATTGTCGTACTGATTTCTCAGTCAGAAAGGAAGCCTGCGTTCGGGTTAATCTGGTTGTTGCCGTTGCCGAACGAGTCGAGGTTGATGCCTCCGCTTTGCGGCAGGGAGAAGCTGTCGCCATTGTCAAGGCTGGAAGCGTTGAGCTTGGAGTCGACGGTTTCCTGCACGAAGCTATAGTTGTCGTCCCAGTTCTGGAACTTGGCGTATTTGCCGATAAAGCGCATTTCTACATCGTCGACCGAACCGCTACGGTGCTTGGCCACGATAAATTCGGCAAGTCCCTTGATGGAACGTCCGCTGGCGTCTTCGCTTGAGCGTGTGTAGTATTCCGGACGGTGGATGAAGCAGACGATGTCGGCGTCCTGCTCGATGGCTCCCGATTCACGGAGGTCGGACAGCTGCGGACGCTTGTTGTTGTCGTTGCGGTCTTCCACCTTACGGCTCAACTGCGACAGGGCAATGATTGGAATGTTCAGCTCCTTGGCCAATTGCTTGAGCGAGCGGGAAATCATACTTACTTCCTGTTCGCGGCTGCCGAACTTCATGCCGCTGGCGTTCATCAGCTGGAGGTAGTCGATGATGATGATTTTCACGTTGTGTTCCCTTACGAGTCGGCGTGCTTTCGTACGGAGCTCGAAGATGGAAAGGCTCGGGGTATCGTCGATATACAGCGGTGTGCCGTAAAGTTTGCGCACGCGTGAATGGAGCTGTTCCCATTCCTGCTGTTGCAGACGGCCGCTCTTGATTTTTTCACTTTCGATTTCGCAAACGTTGGAAACCAGACGGTTGACCAGCTGCAGGTTGGACATTTCAAGCGAGAAGATGGCAACAGGAGTGTTGTAGTCCACGGCCATGTTCTTTGCCATGGACAGCACGAACGCCGTCTTACCCATGGCCGGACGTGCGGCGATGATGATAAGGTCGGAATTCTGCCATCCCGAAGTCAGTTTGTCGAGGTTGTGGAATCCGGTTTCGATACCGCTCAAACCGTTTTCCCGTTTTGCGGCGGCTTCAATCTGCTCGATGGCGTTGTTGATGACTGGGTCGATTTGCGTGAAGTCTTTCTTCAGGTTGCCCTGTGAAATTTCAAACAGCTTGCCTTCGGCCTCCTGCAAAAGGTCGTCGACATCGTAGGATTCGTCGAATGCCTTTTCCTGTATGTGGGCACAGAACGAAATGAGCTGCCGTGCAAGATATTTTTGGGCAATGATACGGGCGTGGTATTCAATGTGTGCAGCCGAAGCCACGTTGCTGGTCAGCTCCGAAATGTGCATCGGGCCGCCCACATCGTTAAGTGTGCCGTCAACACGCAGTTGCTGTGTGACGGTCAGCATGTCGATAGGCTGCTGCTGCATACCCAGCTGGCGGATGGCTTCGAAAATCTTCTGGTTGGCAGGGTCGTAGAACGATTCCGGCTTCAGGATGTCGCACACAATGGAGTAGGCATCCTTTTCGAGCATCAGTGCGCCGAGCACCGCTTCTTCCAGCTCCTTGTCCTGCGGAAGCAGTTTGCCACCTTCGCCGAACTGCGATTTATGGATGGGTTTGTTTCTTCTATTTTCGTAGTTGTTGTTCTCCATTTGAAATCTTTTTTGCAAAATTAGAAAGAAATGGGGAATATCTGTGTCGAATAGGGTTGGAATTATCAACAGCTTATTCGTAAATTTGCAATCCTAATGATGATAAACCGATGATACAATTTCCTAATGCAAAGATTAATTTGGGATTATATGTGGAAAGCAAGCGTAGCGACAGCTACCATAACATTTCCACCGTGTTCTATCCGATTCCTCTGACTGATGTCGTTGAGGTGGTGGAAGCGGACGAAACCGTGTTGCGTACCTATGGCAATCCGGTGTCTTGCGAGCCGGAGAAAAATCTGGTGATGAAGGCCTATCGCCTGCTGGAAAAGGAATTCCGGTTGCCTCCGGTGGAGATTTGTCTTTACAAGCATGTGCCCGACGGAGCCGGATTGGGAGGCGGTTCGTCGGATGCGTCTTCGGTTTTGAAAATATTAAATACGATGTTCCGTCTGGAACTTTCCGACAGCGGACTCGCAGCAAGAGCTGCACGGTTGGGAGCCGACTGTCCGTTCTTTATCTACAACCGTCCGATGGCGGCACGCGGTATCGGTGACGAGTTCTCGGAAGTGGCAGTGGATTTGCGGGGCTATGTGATGGCGCTTGTGAAGCCTGATGTTTCGGTGCCCACGGCAATGGCCTATTCGCAGGTGGTTCCCCGTGTGCCGGAACGCCGTGTTGAAGAGATTCTTCAGAAGCCCCTTGCTGAATGGAAAGGCCTGTTGGAGAACGATTTCGAAAAGAGCGTGTTTGCCAACTATCCCGAGTTGGCAGGGTTGAAGCAGTCGATGTATGATGCCGGTGCAGTCTATGCGTCCATGTCCGGTTCCGGCTCTGCCATTTATGCGCTGTTTGAAACTGACAATATGGCAGACAAGTTTCTTTCCGACTGTGCATATCGGTGGACATACAAACTGAAACTCTGAAAAAAGCTGTCTTTTTGAGAAGATTGAGGTGTCGACAGCTCGACACCCGGTTTTTTCTGTCAGTTTGGCAGGCTTTTTGATAATGGATTGTTGATAATTACACTATGAAAATATTTAAAAAACGAAATAAAATGTCAGAAAAAGAAGAAATCAAGCCTGAATTGGAAAACGAAGAGTTGGAAAATGCGACGGCACAGGAAAAAGAGCCGGAAGCGGAACAACCCGAATTGACAGCCGAAGAGAAAATGGCGAAAGAAATTGACGAGTTGAAACTGCAACTGGAAAAAGTGAAGAAAGAATACTTGTTTCTGGCAGCAGAATTCGATAACTATAAAAAGCGCACGCTGAAAGAAAAGGCAGAACTGATAAAGACTGCCGCCGAATCATCGATGAAGGGCATCCTTCCGGTGGTTGACGATTTTGAACGTGCACTGCAGGCAATGCGTGATAGCGAAGATGTGGCAAGCGTCCGTGAAGGCGTCGATTTGATTTACAACAAGTTTGTAAAATATCTTGAACAGAATGGCGTGAAGGCCATTGATTCGACGAATGCCGACTTCAACACCGAATATCACGAAGCAGTTTCGATTTTCCCGGCTCCGGATGAAAGCAAGAAGGGCAAGGTAATCGATACGGTTGAAAAAGGGTATACGCTGAACGACAAGGTGATTCGTCACAGCAAGGTAGTTGTAGGACAATAATTTGAAGGGATTGTAAGATTATGAGCGAGAAGAGAGATTATTATGAGGTCCTCGGTGTGTCGAAGACAGCGACTGCCGATGAGATTAAAAAAGCATATAGGAAAAAAGCCATCCAATATCACCCGGACCGTAATCCGGGCGACAAGGAGGCTGAAGAGAAGTTCAAGGAAGCGGCTGAGGCCTACGATGTCCTGAGCAATCCCGAGAAACGTAGCCGTTATGACCAGTACGGTCACAACATGGGCCCGCAAGGCTTCGGTGGCGGCGGCTTCGGTGGCGGCTTCAGCGGAGGAGGTATGTCAATGGAAGATATCTTCTCCCAGTTTGGCGATATCTTTGGCGGCGGCTTCGGCGGTTTCAGCAGTAGCAGCCGCGGTACGCGTCGAAATGTGAACCGTGGTAGCGACTTGCGAATCAACGTGAAGGTGACGTTGAAGGATGTTGTCCATGGCGTAACGAAGAAGTTCAAAATTAACCGTTATGTGGCTTGTGACCATTGTAAAGGTACGGGTGCCAAGGACGGAACAGCCTACAAAACTTGTAACACTTGCCACGGTACGGGTGTGATTACACGTGTTCAGCAGACATTCCTCGGACAGATGCAGTCTACGTCGCCATGTCCTGATTGTGGCGGTGAAGGTAAAATCATTTCCGAACAGTGTCCGTATTGTCATGGTGAGGGCGTAACACGCAAGGAGGAAATTATTGAAGTCAATATTCCTGCCGGTGTGAGCGACGGCATGACACTGAACATGAACGGTAAGGGTAATGCCGCGCGTCGTGGAGGTGTCTGCGGTAACCTGTTGATTCAGATTTCAGAAGAGCGGGATCCGGAACTTGTCCGTGACGAAAACGATATTATCTATAACCTGATGTTGGATTTCCCGACAGCCGTTTTGGGCGGCAAGGTCGAAATCCCTACGGTCGACGGCCGTGCGCGTCTGACCATCGAGCCGGGTACGCAGTCAGGCAAGATATTGCGTTTGCGTGGAAAGGGTATACCGTCGATCAATCGAGGAGGCGGTGTCGGCGACTTGTTGGTAAATGTGATGATTTACACCCCGGAACATTTGAGTGCCGACGAGCGTAAGGCTATTGAGAAAATGCGGGATTCTGAAAACTTCAAACCATCGCCCGACGTTAAATCTCGAATTTTCAGCCGTCTGAACCATATTTTTGACTAATAGAAATATTGCATAAATGGCAAAAAGTCCCTGTCGAGAAAATCGGGAGGGACTTTTTTGTTTAGGAGCAGCAGGTTAAAAACTTTTTATTCTCTGCCGAAATTCGTATTTTTGTATCCTGCCGTGTTGGTGAAAATTGTGCCAATTCGGATTATACTTATAATAAGACTCTGCAATTATGACAAAAGCAAAACCTTTTATCAAGTGGGTTGGGGGTAAAACTCAGCTCATTGAACAACTGGATGCCCAACTTCCAGCTGACTTTGATAAATGGGAGAATGTGACATATATTGAGCCGTTTGTTGGCGGAGGTGCCATGCTGTTTTATATGTTGCAGAAATATCCTAATATCCATCGTGTGGTCATCAATGACATTAATCGGGATTTGACAACCTGTTATGAGACGGTACGGGATCAGCCTGATGAACTTATTGCGTCGCTGAAGAAATTGGAAGGATCCTATTTGGCATTAAATATGGACGAAAGAGAAAAGTTCTTTTTGTCGTCAAGAGCACGCTACAATGAAAAGAATTTGGATGCTGTGAGCAATACCGCACTATTTTTCTTTTTAAACAGGACATGTTTCAACGGCTTGTATCGGGTGAACAAATCAGGCATGTTCAATGTGCCGTTTGGGAAATATGTCAACCCGACAATTTGCGATCCTGCAACGATTCGTAAAGACAGTGCCATTCTCAAACGTGTGGAAATATTAACCGGCGATTTTGAGAAAACCTTTGAATATGCATCGGGTAATACACTGTTTTATTTTGATCCTCCGTATCGTCCATTAAGTGGGACTTCCAGTTTCAAGGATTACACAAAAGAAGTGTTTAATGACGAAGAGCAGATACGTCTGAAACTCTTTTGTGACCGTATTGATAAGGCAGGTTTTCATTTTATGCTCAGTAATTCTGACGGAAAAGGAAAAGATGCCTCCGATGATTTTTTTGACCGGTTGTATGTTGATTATCCGATTGAACGGGTTTGGGCTGCAAGAAGTGTCAATTCCAATCCACAAAAGCGAGGAAAACTAACGGAAATTCTTGTACATAACTATCAGAATACAAAGGTCAAATCGGAAACAAACACAGATTTACATGATTCCTTGTTTGTGGCTGAGGAGAAAGCTGCGTATGTAGTATAAAATATATTAGTGCTATGAATGGTGGACTTTTTGTTGCTCTATACGATGAGGATTCTTTGAAATTATATTTGAATCGGGGACTTTATGGTTTCCTGATGCCGCCCGTATTGGCAAACAGGCCTTCGTCGAGAAGCCGTCATTATAATGTGCTTGCCGACTATGCTTGTAGCAGAGAAGGTTCGGCCGTCTTTTTCTTTTTAAAACGGAAAATCGTATATGGAGGTCGAATTTATGGAAATGAGACAGCCGCTTCTTTTTTCTTGAATGGAAAAACCAGTCCATTGGGAATCCGTACGGATGCTGATTTGTTTTGGGATGAGTCGGTACGAAAAAGATATATTCCAACTGAAACTCCGGGCATTTTCCGGATTCAAAAGGATGGAGGGCTCAAAGCTCAGCCGTTCCTGTTTCAATTTCTTCCGGATGAAGACACAGGCAAAAGCATTTCGTCGGATGAACTGTATTTTGAATTGGGTAAATATCCTTATCCGCTTCCTTCCAACAGTATGCAGGGGATGGGTTTCTGTACTTTAACACCGGGTGAGGTGGAAACTTTGTTCGCTTTAATAAAAAGCAGTGAAATCAAAATTGATTTTCAGGGCTACAATGAGGTTGAGAAGTCCGGAAAAGAACAAGTGTTTGACAGTGACTTGGTTTCTACTAAAGATGAAATGGTGAATGAAGCGCAGTTGGAATTCACGATTCTTTCTTCCTTGAAGCCTTTTGCTGAATTCTTGAATGATGAATATGTTTTATGTCGGCAAGTGCCGCTTTCGCCATTTAAGCCCAGCGATATGGATAGAGCGGACATCTGTCTGTACAGTGTGACAAAGCCATTAAAAAATGGCACTGTGCCTAATGTCATTATTGAATTGAAAAAAACGAAGGCTAAAAAGGAAGCCTACAATCAAGTTGTGCGTTATTTGCGATGGATTGAGAATATCACAACTCCGGATGAATTTAAAGAAGTTAAAGCCTATATTATCGCTCCTGAAATAGGTAGGATAAAGAAGGCAAAAGTGGATATAAAATATAACGATAAGATACAGATGTATGCATTGGGCAACTCTGAATTTGTTTCATTAGTAGATTAATAGAAGGCCATGAATAAGGATTTTGATAAATTTATGTCTCAACTGCAAGAGACGAACCAAACGTTGGATTTTTTCTGTGATTTTGGGAAGATATCTCAAAACGTTGACAATATAAAATTGAGTCTGTGTATGCTGAACAGCCTGATTGGTGCCACAGATATGCGTAAAGCTGTCGAGGTGGTATGGAATCGGGATAAAACGGCATTCAGCGTAATGGACATACTTATTGCTGTTCGGAGTGAAGGAAAGAAGAAAGTGCTTAACGGTTTGGGACAATGTGTTGTGATGGATACCTTGTTTACTTCTGTCGACGGGGTTTTGGAATTTTTGGAAAGTACCGGTCTACAGACCTTGTTCCAGTCGAAACGAATAAATAATCTGGTGGATTATGTGTTTGGTATCGAAACCGGATTGGATACGAACGCACGGAAAAACCGTAGTGGACATGTAATGGAACACAGAGTTGCTGAAATGTTCTCTCAAAAGGGTGTTAATTTCCGTCGGGAAGTCTATTCAAGTGAATGGCCTGAAATATCTGCTGTATTGGGAGATGATGAGAAACGTTTTGATTTTGTTGTCGAAACGGCAGAGAAGATATATCTTATTGAGGTGAATTTTTATAGCAGTGGCGGTTCTAAACTGAATGAAGTAGCGCGTTCTTATTCTGATATTGCTCCAAAGATTAATTCCGTGCCGGGTTTTGGATTTGTTTGGATTACGGACGGGATTGGTTGGAAATCGGCAAAAAACAAGTTGCAGGAGGCCTATAACATTATTCCCCATATTTATAATCTGACGAACTTAGAAGAGTTTTTACAACAAGTGACGGAGAAATGATACCATCATTCTATAAATCGTCAAATAAGGATTTTACACTGATTCAGGGTGATTGTGTGGAAATTTTGTCAAGATTCAGATTTGAATTTGACATGATTTTCGCAGATCCTCCTTATTTTCTTTCCGGAGGTGGGATAACTTGTAAAAGCGGAAAGGTGGCTTGTGTGGACAAAGGTGAATGGGACAGACCAATGGAACAGGGAGAATTGGATGCTTATAACTACCGTTGGCTGTCGGCATGCAGGGAGCATATGAAAGACAATGCTACAATCTGGATATCTGGAACTCATCACAACATATTCAGCGTTCAGCAGCAATTAATAAAGTTAGGATTTAAGATTCTCAATGTGATAACTTGGGCTAAGACGAATCCGCCACCTAACATTACGTGCCGTTATTTTACGCACTCTACGGAATTTATTATTTGGGCACGAAAGTCTGCGAAAGTTCCTCATTATTATAATTACGAATTGATGAAGGAACTGAATGGTAATAAGCAAATGACGGATGTTTGGCATCTTCCTGCCATTGGGCGCTGGGAAAAAAGTTGCGGAAAGCATCCCACACAGAAACCTTTGGCTGTACTTTCACGCCTGATTCTTGCCAGTACCAGACCCGGTGCTTGGATTCTGGACCCGTTCAGTGGTAGTGCTACGACCGGGATTGCTGCCAGTTTGCTTGAACGCCGTTATCTTGGATTAGAGACAGAAGAGGAATTTTTGTTACTTAGTAAAGCACGTCGGGTCGAACTCGACAATCCGGAAATCAAAAAGTCGTATATTTCCAGACTTATGAAATCTAAAATAATCCCTGCCGATAACTCTTTTATTCTTGCAGAAGGGGATGAACCGTACGGTTGTGTCCCTTGGTAGCTATTGGATTTTGTATTTAACATGAGAACTTTGTAAATTTGTAGAAACCATTTTTTACAAACCTTTATTAGATCTTTCTATGAAAATATCACATCGTTTGCTGGTCGGTTGTCTTGTGTCGGTTTTTTGCTGTTCGTCTTTTGCGGGTTTTGCCGAGAATACGGAAAAGAGTGGAACTTTGTTTGAATATCTTTCCAAAAAGGACAAGCCTGAAAATATCAATATAAACCTGAGTCTCCGTTCCTGTGTGGCGTTGCCTTTTAACGACGGTAAGGCTGACGAACTGACGTTCAATATGGATTATGTAATGTTGGGTATTCATGGAAACGTGACGGACAAGCTGTCGTACCGTTTTCTGCAACGTTTCAACAAGACTTCGGATTATGAAAACCTCGAATCGCTTGTCAATGCCATCGACTATGCGTTTCTGAAATATTGGATAACTCCCAAGCTGTCGGTTACGGCAGGAAAACAGGCGCTCTTTTTCGGTGGCTTTGAGTATGATTATTCCCGTCTGGAAATCTATGAATACAGCGGGATGGGGGATGACATTTCAAGCAGCGTGACGGGTGTGAACATGCACTATCATTTCCGGCCGAATCAGGAAGTGGCCTGGCAGATAGCCAATAACCGAAGTTCGACGATGGAAGAGACGTATGGCGTACTTCCCGACAATATAGAGAAACCGTTTGCTCCGTTGCAGTATTCACTGATGTGGAACGGGCGGTTTGCCGACGATTTTGTTTCTTTCCGCTATGCCGCTACGGCGAGTGAACAGGCGCGCGGACGGTGGGGCGTGATGCTTACCGGCGGACAGTTGTTCGATTGGGGGAAATGTAATGTATATGTCGACGTGCTTTACAATCGGGCTGCACTTGACGGTATGGGAACGTTGCGGCGAATGGGAGTGGATGAAGCCGGAAATCCGTTGAACAGGGCAGTGCAGAATGTGGAATACCTTACCTGCATTTCCGAACTGAACTATCGTTTCCATTCGAAATGGAACGCTTTCGTGAAGGGATATTATGACCGGGCTTCCGTCTATGAGGATAATGGTCCGTTTCAGTCCGGCACATGGCTTTCGGCGTGGGGTTATCAGGGAGGAATAGAGTTTTATCCGATGACCGACGATAATCTGCATATCTTTGCGAATGCCCTTGGCAAGACTTTCCGGGAAGTGGATATCCCTTCCGTGGCCGTACCTGCCGACCGTTTTCGCGTATCAGTCGGGTTTATCTATCGCATACCGGTGTTATAATAACCGGAATACAATAAAAACAGAAAAGACTACGGAATCCCGTAGTCTTTTCTGCTTTTATATGCCTTGTTCTGGAGTTTATACAATTCCCTTTCCGTGGCAGTTCTTGTATTTCTTGCCGCTTCCGCAAGGACATGGGTCATTACGTCCCACTTTCGGGTCTGCCTTTACTGGTTCTACCACATGGCGTTGGCCTTGCGGAGAACGTGCAGCCTGGCGTTGTGCATCCTGTCCCGGATATTCTTCCTTGTGGGCAGTGTACTTGCTGTAGTCCTGCTTGCGTTCAGGCATTGCCGGTTGAACAGGAATCGGCGACGGCATCGGCGGTGTGATAGACACGTTGCCTGCCTGGTGCTGCGGAGCTTGAGGTGCTTGCTGCGGAGCCTGCTGTGGCTGTTGTGGAGCAGCCGGAACTACCTGTACAGGAATAATGCCTCGCATAAGGATAGAAACAGCCTTGGCGTTCATTGTGTTGAGCATTGTCTTGAACAGGTTGAACGATTCAATCTTGTAGATCAACAGCGGATCTTTCTGTTCGTAGCTTGCATTCTGTACAGACTGACGGAGTTGGTCGAGTTCACGGAGGTGTTCCTTCCATGCTTCGTCAATCGACATAAGCAGGATAGCTTTCTGCCAAGCCTTGGCAATGTTCGTACAGTTGCTGTTGTAGGATTCTTCCAAGTCAACAGTGATGCCGTAGACACGTTTTCCGTCGGCTACCGGAACACGGATAAGGCCTTTGCCACCGCGGTTTTCCACGATGTCCTTGATAATCGGCATTGCCACTTCCGCCATCTTCTCGCTCTTGCGCTTGAATGTTTCGACAGCGGCGTCGAAAATTGCCTGTGTCTGCTTTTCGGCAGAGAGTTTCTTGTATTCTTCTTCGTTGAACGGCAGTTCGATGGCAAGAGTCTTGAGGATATCCATCTTCAGTTCCTCATAGTCGGCCTGTCCGCCGTAAGAGTTGACGATGTTTTCAACCGTATCGTAAATCATGTTCATGATATCGATACCGATACGTTCACCCATCAATGCGTGGTGGCGGCGTGAGTAGATAACCTTACGCTGTGCGTTCATCACGTCGTCGTATTCCAACAGACGCTTACGGATACCGAAGTTGTTTTCTTCCACACGTTTCTGTGCGTTTTCGATGGACTTCGTTACCATGCCGTGTTCGATAGGTTCGCCTTCTTTCAGTCCGAGGTGGTCGAGCATCTTCACTACGCGGTCGGTAGCGAACAGACGCATAACCGTATCTTCAAATGAAACGAAGAACAGAGAAGAACCCGGGTCGCCCTGACGTCCGGCACGACCGCGAAGCTGACGGTCGACACGGCGTGATTCGTGGCGTTCGGTACCGATGATGGCCAAACCGCCTGCGTCCTTCACTTCCTGTGTCAGCTTGATGTCCGTACCACGACCTGCCATGTTGGTAGCGATTGTCACTACTCCCTTCTGGCCGGCGTGTGCCACGATTTCAGCTTCCTTCTGGTGGAGTTTTGCATTCAATACGTTGTGTGGAATGTGGCGCATGGTCAGCATTCGGCTGAGCAATTCGGAAATGTCGACAGATGTTGTACCGACAAGTACCGGACGGCCTGCCTTCACCATCTTTTCCACTTCTTCGATAACGGCGTTGTATTTTTCCTTCTTTGTCTTGTAGACGCGGTCGTTCATGTCGACACGCTGTACCTTACGGTTGGTCGGGATGTTTACAACGTCGAGTTTATAGATATCCCAGAATTCGCCTGCTTCCGTTTCTGCCGTACCGGTCATACCTGAAAGTTTGTGGTACATACGGAAGTAGTTCTGGAGCGTAATGGTTGCAAATGTCTGTGTAGCGGCTTCTACCTTTACACCTTCCTTCGCTTCGATAGCCTGGTGCAGACCGTCGCTGTAGCGGCGACCTTCCATGATACGGCCTGTCTGCTCGTCGACAATCTTGATTTTGTTGTCGTCGATAACGTATTCCACGTCGCGGTCGAAAAGCGTATAGGCTTTCAGCAACTGGTTGACAGTATGGACACGTTCTGCCTTGACAGCGTAGTTCTGCATGAGGGCGTCTTTCTTTTCCTGTTTTTCTTCGGCAGAAAGCTGTTCGTTTTCAAGAGCTGAAAGCTGGCTTGCAATGTCAGGAAGCACGAAGAATTCAGGGTCGTCGCTGGAACCTGTCAGTACGTCGATACCTTTGTCGGTCAATTCGATGCTGCGGTTCTTTTCGTCGATGACGAAGTAGAGCGGGTCGGTTACGGTCGGCATTTCGCGGTTGTTGTCCTGCATGTAGTAGGCTTCCGTTTCAAGCATAAGCGGCTTGATACCTTCCTGGCTCAAATATTTGATGAGCGGACCGTATTTCGGCAGACCTTTGTAGGAACGGAACAGAAGCAATGCTCCTTCTTTGCGTTTTTCCTTGTCGTCCGAAGCGATGAGGTCCTTGGCTTGTGCCAAAATAGTTGTAACGAGTTTTTTCTGTGCGTTTACAACCTTTTCCACGTTCGGCTTGAACTGCATGAACATCTGGTCGTCGCCTTTTGGCACCGGACCGGAAATGATAAGCGGTGTACGTGCGTCGTCGATAAGCACGGAGTCGACTTCATCGACGATGGCAAAGTTGTGGGCACGCTGAACGAGGTCGTCGGGCGATGTTGCCATGTTGTCGCGGAGGTAGTCGAAACCGAATTCGTTGTTCGTACCAAAAGTGATGTCGGCATTGTAGGCATCGCGACGGGCCTGTGTGCTCGGCTGATGCTTGTCGATGCAGTCAACGGAAAGTCCGTGGAACATGTAGAGCGGGCCCATCCATTCCGAGTCACGTTTTGACAGGTAGTCGTTGACGGTCACCATGTGCACACCGTTTCCTGTCAATGCGTTAAGGAATACCGGAAGAGTAGCCACAAGAGTCTTACCTTCGCCGGTTGCCATTTCGGCAATCTTGCCGTGGTGGAGTGCGATACCACCGATGAGCTGTACATCGTAGTGTACCATGTCCCAGGTCACTTCGTTACCGCCAGCCATCCAGTGGTTCTGATAGATGGCCTTGTCGCCTTCGATACGGATGAAGTCCTTGCCTTTGGCAGCGAGTTCGCGGTCGAAGTCGGTAGCTGTCACTTCGATGAATTCGTTTTCTTTGAAACGGCGGGCTGTTTCGCGTACGCAGGCGAACACTTCCGGAAGGTTCTTGTCCAGTTCCTTTTCAAGAATATCGAGGATTTCTTTCTCGATATTGTCGATTTTGTCCCAAAGCGGTTCGCGCTTGTCGTATTCCAATGCTTCGATTTCCTTTTTCAAGGAGTCGATTTCCGCACGTTTTTCAGCTGTGCTTTGTTTCAGTGCAGCCCGGATGTTTGTGATTTTCTCGCGGAGTTCGTCGTTCGACAGATTGGCGAGAGTAGGGTAGATGGCATTAATCTTGTCGACAATCGGTTGAATTTCACGAAGGTCGCGCTGAGATTTGTTGCCAAACATTTTTTTCAGGAAGTCGTTAAATCCCATAATATTTGATTTTTTATTTTTTCAAGAATTGATAATAAGATTGAATGATTCGCATCACGCCGAGGCGTGTGTTTTGTCCGTTCCCTTTTGGATTAAAGGGAAAGCGGTACCCTTGCGGCAGCATTGGGAGAGCGGATGCGCAATATTCTTGAAACGGTCGGAGCTAGGAGTGTAGCGTCGACCGGTATTGTGATTTTCTCGGCGGTGATATTGGGCGCCATGATGAACATCGGTGCGGCAAAAGCATTGTTGCGCACGTATTTGGTTTGGTTTTCCGATGTTTCGTTCACGTCGTCGTTCACCGACCATCCTGGAGTAATTTCTATATAAACGTCGCCTGCCGTCTGAGCATAAACCGTATGGTTCAGCTTGACCAGCGCATCGTTGACCGGATTGTTGAGAATTTCGTCGAAAGTATAGGCTTTGCTGATACCCGACATGCGGCGCAGGAAGTCGCCTGACTTTTCGCGAAGTTCTTCGATAGGTATGTTCTTTTCCTTGGCGAGCTTGTCGTTGAGGAAAAATTGTTCGTTGTAGTAGCCGTTCACCCAGTTTCCGTTGCCGTAAATTGCCATCAGGTACATGTTGAGCAGCGAAACGGCGCGTTTTGGTGAAAACTCGCCTGTCGGAATATTGAAACGGGGTTCTGTAGCGTAAGTATTGTCGAAATAGCCTGTCGACGAAACAAAGATAAAGGCGTTGCGTCCGACAGCCTTGTCGATGGATGCAAAAAGTTTAGCCAACTCGCGGTCGAGGCGCAGGTACTTGTCCTGCAATTCGATACGGTTGTCGCTGTCAATAGCGTAGCTGTAAGGCTCAGCCGTATAGGCCACGTTTATCATGTCGACAGCCGCACGTCGTCCGAGGCGCAGCTCCTCGATGCAGCTGATAGCCACAGAGGTTACTTCTTCGTTGACAAGTGCCGACTTTTTGAATTTCTGATATCTGTTTTCTCCGTCGAATGTATATTTGAACGGATAGAATGTGCGATGGAGAGCAATGTCGCGGTACTCTTCGGTTTTCAGCAGCGGAGTCCATTTCAGCGTGTCGATGCGTGACGACAGCTGACGGATGAAGTTGCGGTTCTGTACCGCAGCCGGAAACTCCTTGTAGAAAGTGCTGGAAGCCCATTTCCCGTTGTCGTCATTAATCCAGAATGCACCGTTGGCGGCATGGCCGGCAATGATGATGGCCTGTTGGGCATCGGGTGCAACGGAATAGACATAGCCGATGCCGTTGTTGTCCATTCTTACCTCGTCGCTGATGGTTGAAACCTTCAGCGCCATAGGCGAATAGGTGGCGTCGGTAGTATTGCCGATATATTTCGGGTCGTGGAGCGTTTCCTCGATTTTTCCGTCTTTGTAGAGAGTTGCGCCGCTGATTCCGTTGATGTTCGGCGTTGTGCCTGTGTAAAGGATTGCCGATGCCGAAACCTTGTCGAGCGAGCTGACATTGAATACGGCGTTTTCGATATATACGCCTTCACGCATCAGGCGCTTGAATCCGTCGTTACCGAATTTGTCCTGAAGCAGTTCGAGGTAGTCGTTGCGAAGCTGGTCGATAGTAATGCCGACAATGAGAGTAGGTCGCTCGTTGTTGCTCTGCGACAGGGCAGAGATGGCAACCAGCGAGAAAATCATTGAGGTAATGAGTCGGTTTACTTGTTCCTTTTTTCGCATCTTTTATAGATTATCAAATAGTTAGCCGAGCGTAGAATCGTGCAGAGCATCAGCGGGAAAAATGCCGCATTTGCCGTTTGCGGATTCAGCCACCAGGTGGCAAGCAGGACTAAAACGACTGCAAAGTTAATAAAATGGTAGGAATATAGCCACTTTCGGCAAGAATTTATCCAAATTGTTATAGATGCTATAAAACATAAAGGATTCAGCCAGTAGCCCAAATAGTTGGGGGAAGTGGCTTCGTGCACGGAAACGAAGATGAGGAAAAATAACAGGCATCCGGTTAATCCTGTGATTGTGAACCATATAAAGTCAATCCAACGGGTGACTTTTTTCCGGCGTTGGTCGTGGATGCTGACGAGCAGGAAGATGGCCAGGAGCAGCCAGGAAAGGAAAAGCGGAGTCATGTACCACGGTGTCGGCGGCAGAACCGGCGACTCGCTTCCGTTGTAAAGCACGTTGGTGGCAGCTACGAGCGGCACAGTGTTGCCGTTGGCGTCGGTGTAGGTGGCACCTTCGAAGGCTGTCATCAGATAGATTGGGGCAAACATCTGCTTGCGGGCATCAAGACGATAGTCGATGCCGGAGCCGAGAGCCAGGTCAATGCCGAACTGATACCACGGATAGTTGGGGCTGTACTGGCACATGATGTCGCGGAACGTCAGTGTCGTGTCGGCAGGAACGGGATAGTTGATTCCTCCCACGGCTTCTTCTACCAGGTCGCGTGGACGGGTGGCGCAGTTGTCGAGCACGTAGTTGTAGCGATATTCGCGGTTTTCCGGCAGCGCGAGATATTCCAGTTTTTCATACAGGGCGCGAGCCTGGTTGTTGTCAATGTTCAGCACCTGTTCCACTACCTTGGAATTTCGTTGGATGTATTCCGGCATGAAATAGACAAACGGATAGCTTCCGAGTGCATAGTCGGTTTCGCCTTTGACAAAGCGGTATATGAAGTTCGGCTTGTTGAATGAAAACATTCCAAAATTGTAGGCCATGTCTCTGTCACCGTTCTGTATGCGGATAGCGGTGTGTCCGTAGAGGGCATATACCTGTTGTCCCGGGTAGCAGGTGATGATGCTTACACGGAAGGTGGAATCATTGAAAATCTGCGCTTTGGCGGCAAACGTAGCGACAAAAGCAAGCAGCAGTGCAATCAAATATCGTTGTTTCATACGTAGTCAGTTCTTTTTTCGGCTTCAAAAGTAGCGGAATATTTTGTATCAGCCAATTTCCTGTACGAAAAACCCTAAAAAAACAATGTCCGGCCATCGGGTGACGGTCGGACATTGTCTTTTTTACTGGGCTTTTTTATTAAAAATAATAGGGTTGCTGTTTCGGATAGATGAGCATGCCGGTCATAACCTCGTTGGCAGTTTGTTTGCCTTTTGAAATGGTGATGATGGCGTAGCACATGTTTGTAACTGACGACGGTCCGTTGGCTGTCACGATATTGTCTTCTGTCACGCAGCGGGCGTCTTCCATTTTTGCACCTGTGCAGAGTTTTTCAAATCCCGGATAGCAAGTGGCGCGTTTGCCTTCAATCAGTCCGAGCTGTCCCAATACGACGGCAGGCGATGCGCAGATGGCTGCAATTTTGCCTTTCTTTGCATTTTGGGCTTTCAAAAGTTCCTGCAACGGCTGGCAGTTATGGAGATTTTCAGCTCCCGGCATACCGCCCGGCAGAATGAGCCATTCGGCATTGTCGAGGGTAACGTCCTGCAGAAGGGCGTCGGCCTTGATTGTTACATTGTGGGCTCCGGTTACTTCATGAGTGTCTTTCACAGAAACGGTTGTTACGTCCATGCCTGCACGGCGAAGAATGTCAACTGTTCCAATCGCTTCAATTTCTTCGAATCCGTCAGCGAAAAATACGTAAGTTTTGTTCATAGTTCGATAATTTTTTGAAATAAGTATATTCTTGTTTGTTTGAATTTATCGTAAATATATCAATAATTCTTTACGTGACAAATTTTGTAGGGATAAAATTCGGTTTTTTTCATATATTTGTAACATATAGGATGCGGCTCGGCATAGTCAAATCTGAAAACTCCGTTTTCATTTGCCTCTGCTCTCGCCTTTCACTACATTTGTAAAAAGCTATATACATATGAGAACAAATAATGAAAACAGACAGCGCAGGCGTGCTTTTGTTCTGGCATTTTTCGGAATAGTTGGACTGGTTGTGCTGTTCTGGCTGAAGCCGGAAAAGGATAAGTGGTTTCAGCAGTCGGGTGTGGTTTGGAACACGGAGTACAATATTAAATATTGGGGCAATGCAGATTTGTCGGATTCCATACTGGCGGTTTTCCGTCGGGTGGAACTGAGTGTGTCGCCATTTAATAAGGAGTCGCTTGTGACGGCCTTGAATGAGAACCGTACTGATTCGATCGACGGGCTTTTGAGAAAGGTGTATCTGCGTTCGGTGGAAATCAACCGGGAAAGCCAAGGAGCATTCGACCCCACCGTTTCTCCGCTTGTCAATGCCTGGGGATTCGGCTACAAGACAGAACAGTTGCCTGATGCTGCCGCTGTTGATTCCATCATGCAGTTCGTGGGTATCGGGAAAACTCGTCTGAAGGATGGCCGAATGGTAAAGGACGACGGTCGCATTACGTTTAATTTCAGTGCTATTGCCAAAGGAATGGGCAGTGATGAAGTAGGACGGATGCTGGAGCGCAAAGGTGTAGACAATTATCTGGTGGAGATTGGCGGCGAAATCGTAATGAAAGGAAAAAATCCGCAAGGAGAGAAGTGGCATGTGTCCGTCGACAAGCCGGTGGTTTCCAACGATACGGTGGTGCATGAGTCGGCAGAGGTGATAGCCGTTTCCGGCTGTGGTATTGCCACGTCGGGAAATTACCGTAACTATAAGGTGGATGCCGAAGGCCGCCGCTATGCACATACCATCAGTCCTGCCACGGGCCGCCCTGTCCAGTCGGATGTGCTGAGCGCGACGGTTGTGGCTTCCGACTGCATGTCGGCCGATGCCTATGCCACTGCCTTTATGGTGATGGGTTCTGAACTGTCGAAAAAACTGATAGAGAAAAACGATTCCCTCGCCGTGATGCTGATTCTTGCCGACAGCAGCGGCAAGCATAAAATCTGGCAAAACGAACGCTTCCGGAAATTGGTGGAATAGCGTTGACTGTATATGAATAGCAAGCGGCGGCGGGGTAATGTCAACCTCGCCGCCGTTGTGTATGTGGGGTGTGTTTTCAGTCCTTTCGGTAAATATCGCAGATGTTTTTCGCCAGGGTGTACATTTCGTGGCGGAGGGATTCGGGCTCCAAAACTTCTATCATGTCGCCGGCACGGAGAAGCTCCATGCAGAAGTCGTAGGTGGGGCGGAGCTCCAGTTCAAAATCGGCATAGTCGCTGTTGGCCGCAAGCTCCTTTTGGGATTTGTGAAGGGGCAAGGTGCGCAGGTAGTACTGGTGCGGCGATTTTGCCCGTATGACAATGCGCTGCACCGGAATGTCGACACCCACAATAACTCCGAACGAGTTGGCGAAATAATCCTTGGCATCGAAATCTTCGGGCAGCGTGAATGTGTCGTCGGTCGTTTCCACCTTCATCACGCGGTCGAGTCCGTAAAGGCGGATTCGCTCGTCGTTGATGCTTTTTCCCAGCAGATACCAGCGGCGTTGGAACATTCGCAGGCAGTAGGGGGCTACGGGAAAAGTGCCGGGAGTTTCGCGGTGGAAGCTCTGGTGGGTTATCTCTATGATGCGGTTTTCGTTCATGGCCGTAATGATGTCGGTCAGGAAGTCGTGGCTCGACGGCACGTCATCCACGAGTATGCGGTCTTTCAGCACGGTGCTGTGCGAAAGCGAATTGGCTGTGGCAAATGTGTCGAGCAGCCAGCGGCTCAGCTCTCCGCTTTTCAGGCTGTCGGGATTGGATATATAGTAGCGGTAGCCGCCTTTACGCCGGCAGTCGATGTCCACTCCCAGGCTCATCAGTATGTTGCCTTTCCAGCGGTCAAACGTTTGTCGGGGCAGCGGTTCGCCGTTGCTGACATTCTCGTCGTGCATCCATTTTTCGTTGAGTTCTTTCAGCGACAGGCCTCTGTCGCCGGCACGATACAGGGTGCTTACAATCCAAACATATTTTTCCAGTGTCGTCATGTTTCTGCTTGTTTTGTCGGTTGCAGGCAAAAGTATATAAAACTTGACTCATTCTGTAGGTCAAGTGAAATGTTTTTTTAAGGTTCGGTTTGGATTTAGGTCTAATGACCGTTTTGGGTTAAAAAAACGGCGGCAGGGTCGAGTGACCGTGCCGCCGTAGACTTATACGGATATTTGCCGTGTGCTTACTTTTTGCTGTCGATTTCTTTCAACAGTTCTTCTACTGCTGTGCGGAGCTGAGTGTCTTCGCCGGTAACGATTGTTTCCGGTGCGTTCAGCACTGGGATATCCGGCTGCAACTCGCTGTTTTCAAGGTATGTGCCTTCAGCAGTGCGGTAGCCGATAACCGGAATACCGAAAATCAGGCTCGGATCTTGCAGGCGTTCCCATGAAACGCTGGTCATTGTGCCCGGAACGGGTGCACCGACGAGCTTGCCTATTTTCTTGTATTTGTAAACCCAAGGTGTGCCGTGGGCATTGGAGTAGTTGGCTTCACACTGTACCATGATTGACGGCTTGTTCCAGCGGCGGCTCGGCATGTCGCAGGCATCACGTCCGCGGATTTCCTGAGTGAGGTATTTCTCACCGCTGAACAGCACTTCGATGTCTTCATGCAGACGGCCGCCACCGTTGAAGCGGGTGTCGATGACTACACCTTCACATTTATAATA
Organism: uncultured Porphyromonadaceae bacterium; assembly: GCA_900544305.1. Taxonomy (GTDB): domain Bacteria; phylum Bacteroidota; class Bacteroidia; order Bacteroidales; family Muribaculaceae; genus Limisoma. The sequence continues at coordinate 45,083 of UQUV01000008.1, read as the reverse complement.
TTTGCCGAGTAGGTCGGAATAAACGGTACGGAAGCTTGCATCGTCCATCGATTCGATGTGAACATAGCCCAAACGGCCGTTTGACCATTTTTCAACGTCGGCAGCACGCTGTTTCACCCAACGGTTGTAGAGCAGGCTGCTGAACTCTCCATTGCTGATAGGTTTCACCACTTCGTCCCAGCGTTCGCCGGTTTCCGGATTACAGAATGAAACGAGTGTCTTTGTGTCGGCCTGCATGTCGAGCAGGGTATAGAGGTCGGTGTTGCATGTAACGTCCTTGCCGTTGATGCGTTCGATGATGCAACCCGGTTTAACCTTTGTAGTTGCGCGGTCGAACGGTCCGTATTCCACGATTTCAGCCACTTCCACGCCTTCGCCTGTGTAGTTCCAGTTGTAGAGCAGACCGAGGTTGGCCGTAGCGTCGCCCGATGGGCTCGGACGGAAGCGACCGCCGGTGTGCGACACGTTCAGTTCGCCCAGCATTTCGCTCAACAGTTCGGCGAAATCGTAGTTGTTGTTGATGTGCGGCAGGAATTTGCGGTAGTCGGCTGTCATCTGTTTCCAGTTTACGCCGTGCATTCCCTTGTTGTAGAAGTAGCGGTCTTCCTGACGGCAGACGTGGTCGAACATGTATTCGCGTTCTTTTGCCAGGTCAAGATCCATATCTGCATTATAGCTGATGCGTTCCAACTTTTCGCCGGCTATGCCCATTTTCTGGAATGTGCTGCCGAGGATGAAGAGGTTGTCGCCGTCCTTGTCCAACTGAAGGCCTGCCCATGAAGTGTCGAGTTTTTTCAACAGGCTTGTTTCCTTTTCGCGGAGGTCATGTTTCCAAAGGTCGTAGCCGCCTTCGAAAGCCGACAGATAGAACAGCGCTTCGCCGTCCTTGTCGATAATGGCATCGGCAATGTCGGAAGAATTCGGAGTGACACGAACGATGCGGTCCTCAATACCGTCGAGTTCCACTTTAATGTCGTTTGATTCTTCTTCTTCGGCCTCATCCTTCTTTTTGTCTTTTTTCTTTTTGTTTTTCTTGTCAGCCTTTTCGTCGGCAGCCTTCTTGGCGTTGGCCTGTTCCTTTTCCAGTTCCTTCAGGAGTTCGTAGTCCTCCTTGTTCAGGCGGTATTTGTCGAAAGCGTCCTGGTTGAGGAATACGAGCATCACGTCGTTGAGCGAACCCCATGAAGCGTGGCTGCGCATACCGTAGCGGTCGGTCATGAACAGGATAGCGTTGCCGTCGAGCACCCAGTGCGGCATCATGTTAAAGTAACCGCTGTTGGTGATGTTCACCGGCTGGCTCTTGCCGTCGGCATTCACGATGGCGATGTCGGAATACGGGTCGTGGCCGTTGCCGATGATTTCGAGCGTGAACCATTTGCCGTCGGGCGACCATTCATAGTTGAAAGCTCCACTGTACCAGAGCGAGCCGTCGGTTACCTGGCGCACGGTCTTGCTTTCCGTATTGTAGACCATCAGTTTTGTGTCGTTTTCGATATAGGCGATTTCCTTGCCGTCGGGCGAGAATTTCGGAACTTCGCGGTTGATGCTGTCGGCAGGGAAGATAGCCATTTCTTCAATCAGCGTAGCATTCGGGAAGTTGAGGTCGTCGTCGCGGAGAATTTTTGCCATATAAAGGTTCCATGCACCGTCGCGTTCGCTGGCGTAGACAAGCGAGCGGTTGTCCGTGCCGAAGTCAACGCCGGTTTCCGCTTCCGGAGTGTAGGAAATCTGTTTCGTTGTTCCGTATTCCACCGAAGTGACAAACACGTTGCCGCGGACCACGAACGCTACCTGTTCGCCATTCGGCGATACGGATGCGCTTGTTGCGCCGCGTGTATAGGCGAGGGATACCGGAATGTTTTCATCGTCGGCCACCACATCGATTTCTACCATTTTCGGTGTGCTTCCATTGGCCTGTGTGTAGATGGCACCGTCGTAGGTGAAGCAGAGCTTGCCGTTTTCAGCTACGGAGAGGAAGCGTACCGGGTGAGTGGAGAATGCCGTAACGGCTGTTGCCTTTTCTGGAGCATTCAGCGGGAATGAATAAACGTTCATCGAGCCTCCGTTGCGTTCGCTGAGGAAGTAGACTGTTTTTCCGTCGGCTGCAAATACCGGGTTGCGGTCTTCGCCCGGACGGTTGGTGAGGTTCGTCTGCTTGCCGGTTGCTACGTCGAGCATCCAGATGTCGCGTGTGATGGACGATGTGTGGTGTTTGCGCCATTCGTCCTCGAAGCCTTTGCGGTCCTGATAGAGCATCGTGTTGCCCGATTTGTCGAAATTGACCATTTCAGCCGGAGTACCGAGTACCTGTTTCACTTTGCCTCCGTCCAAAGCCACGCTGTAGAGCTCGGTCATGGCTCCTGTCGGGAAAAGTGCGCTGGTTGCCGGGTCCTGAATGGATGCTGAGAACAGCACTTTTTTGCCGTCGTTGGAGAATGCCCATGGTGTTTCGCTTGCCGAATGGCGGGTGAGACGTGTGGCCGGTCCTCCTTCTGCCGGCATGACGAAGATGTCGGCGTTGCCGTGGCGGTCGCTGGCAAAGGCTATCTGCTTGCCGTCGGGCGACCATATTGGAGAACTTTCGTAGGATTTCTGTGTTGTAAGTCGCACGGCTTGTCCTCCTTCTGCCGCCACTTTATAGATGTCGCCCTTATAGGCGAAAACAATCTGGCTGCCGTCGGGCGAAATCTGCACGTCGCGCATCCAGAGCGGAGTAGTTGCACCGGCCGACAGGGCTGCCAGTCCGAGCGCAATGCTTGTGAAAGTTTTCTTCATTGGTGGTTTCTATTTTGATTTGTTTTTTACGTTCATTCGTTCCCAGATGCAGCGGGGAATCATTCTCCAAAGAGCGACAACGATGCTGTATTTCCAGTCGATGACAGCTACGCGGCGTTTGCGTTCGACTGCCTTCACGATGCGGCGTGCCACATAGTCGGGCTTCATCAGCAATGGGAATTTCCCGGATTTCAGCAGGTCGGTGTCGACAAATCCCGGGCGGATGTCCGTAAAGCGGATATTCGCCTTTTCCATTGCCGACAGTTGTGCAAGGCATTGGATATAGGTGTTCTGCATCCGTTTGGTAGCGGAATAGGCCGGGGCGATTCCCAGCCCTTTTGTTCCGGCGATGGAACTGATGGCGGCAATGTGTCCGCCGCCGTTCGCCTTGAAATAGTTGAATGCGGCAGTAATCATGCGCACGAAACCTACGGAATTGGTCTGCACGGTGCGCAATTCTGTTTCCGGGTCGAGATTCGGGTTTTGGCTGCCGATGCCCGACGACAGAAAGATGAGGTCGGCTCCGCCCATGCGTTCCAACAGTTCAAGCATGAGTTTGCCGGCGTTTTCGTCGGTCACGTCAAGGGCTTGCGTGAAAATCCGTTCGCCGCAATCCTTTGCAAACTGTTCCAACAGCGACTGCCGACGGCCGGCAATGCCGACAGTCCAGCCCTTTTCCCATAAGAGGCGTGCCACTTCTTTTCCGATGCCGGAGGTGGCTCCGATTACAACTGCTCGTTTCATAGTTTCAAAGATACTACCAATGTTTTTACCGAAAGGTCAGTCTTGTTTACATTATAAAATTTTAACATGCGAAAATCTCATAAATTGTCAGCAATGCTGTAACTTTCTTCAAAAAACGAAAAGCGTATGTTTGGAAAATTGTTGAGTGTTGTCCTGCTTGCAGGCAGTGTGCTGTTGGCTTCAGCAGGGGAGATGCGTGTGGAAAAAGGAATAGGCTATCGTTCGGCTGTCACCGACGACTATGCCGGGAAGATGTGTGTGCTTGATATTGCGGTGCCTGAACAGGCGGCCGGGTGTCCGGTTATCGTTTGGTTTCACGGCGGAGGACTGACTTCCGGAAGCCGCGAATTGCCTCAGGCGTTGCTGAATGGTAAAAACATTGTAGTCGGAGTGGAATATCGGCTTTCGCCTAAGGTAAGTACGGAACAGATTGTCGACGATGCTGCGGCTGCCGTGGCATGGACTTTCAACAATATTGCCAAATATGGTGGCGACACGACGGCCATTTATGTGGCAGGCCATTCGGCAGGAGGCTATCTGACCAGTATGATAGGGCTTGACAAAAGCTATTTGGAAAAATACGGCATTGATGCCGACCGCATTGCCGGACTAATTCCGTTCAGCGGACAGGCTATTACCCATTTTGAAACCCGCCGTCATCAGGGACTTGATGCTTTGCAGCCTACAATTGACAAATCGGCTCCGCTCTACCATGTCAGAAAGGACTGTGCTCCGATGCTGATTATTTCCGGCGACCGCGAACTGGAGCTTTACGGGCGCTACGAGGAACAGGCCTATTTCTGGCGCATGCTCAAACTGGTGGGCCATCCCGATGTTACGCTTTATGAACTGGACGGATACGACCACGGAGGAATGGCGCAGCCCGGATTTCCTTTGCTGCTCAAGTTCGTGGCCGACCATGAAAGGATAAGAAGGTGAGAGGTTAATCAAATTTCTAAATCCGTTTCCTATGACAAACAACAGCCTCTTTCTGTAATTTTTACAGAAAGAGGCTGTCTTATGATAAACTGTTGGATTATTGTTGCTTATGTCGTTTGTTCGATGAATGTTGAAATTGCATCATTTCTCAGTGAAACGAATAATTAGCTGTTGGTTTTCCGGGCGAATGTACGGATCGTCGGTGAATTCAGCGTGATATTCGTGCCATTTTCCGTGCAATTGGATTTCTCCTTCAAATGTGCTGTAATCGTCCATAATGGTGTGAAGTTCCAATGTCTCTTCTTTTTCCGGAAAATCTTTGATGGTGGCTGTGAGATAGTAGTAGGTGATGATATTTACAGATGAGTCGGTGCGTTCAACGGTTGTCTTTTCCAGATCCTGTTCACAGTCAATGATAACAGACGTAACGTTGGCCGGTTGGCCGTTAAGATATACCTCCAAATTCTTTCCTGAATATTCGGCATCTCGGAGGCTACCGTGTTGGACTTCTATCCACTCATCATTACTGCAGGAGACAACTGTTATTGCAATTACCGGCATTAGCAATTTTGAAAATAAATGTTTCATAGATGTAATGAAATTAATTTTAAAAAACAAATCACTAATAAGCATGCTTACTTTGCGGCAAATGTATAGATAATTTAAAAAATAAACAAATATATATGTAATTTAACTATTATTGTTGTTCTGTGTCTATTTTTTTATTATTTGAAATGGCCTTTGTTGTAAATGTAAAAAATATAGATATATGTTGATTTATTAAATGCGTGTGAAATTGCAAAAGGTTGTATTAGAACTGTCGTAGTTTTTATTTTCAGTTGTGGGTGAAAGTAAGGGAACTGAGTATATTTCACTAGGAATTTAATAGTTTGTTTTTATGTGTTTGTCTTTCGTTTGGAGTACGAATGTACCTTACAGAGTGGTTGTATTGTTGGACTTATGGCGAGATAGCTTGATTGCATTAATAATGCGTATAATATTGCCCATCTTTCGCCATGAATAATTTGAAAGAGCTGAGTCGGTTATTGAATCCGGGAAGATGTTCATATGTATTGTACCGGTTTGATTGGGCAACGCAGACAATTGTATGACCTGTAAAGTTTTTGTCGTCATATCCGACAAAAACGACGGAAATATCGGCACAAGAACAGGAGTATCCGTTGATTATGATAAATTGATCATGACTGTCTGGAAGATTGTTTGTCAGTGTAAGTGACGAGCAATTGTTATTAAAGTGGAAGGGATCGTCTGTAAAATCACGGACTGAATATACTTGGTGAGGTTTGTCCAAATGGAATATGAGATTCATACCTTTGAAGTCGTTCTTTTCAAACAGAGTGACATTTCCGAACACGTTGTTGACGCGTGTCTGTGGCAAACGTGTCGGAATGTCGCTGACTTCATCCAGCTTTTTTGTTTCAAATGTTTCTTCCAAACTGCTGTAGAATTCGATATTATGGTCATCTGCCATGAAAATGGAGAGGGAGGGCATTGGGGATATTTCTGTATTGTAGACATCTGAAAATTCCCTGTCATGAAAGATAAACTGTCCGTCTTTGCCGTATGTTGTCGGGATAGATTTGTAGAGTTTGTCTTTGTAGGTAATGTTGAGAAAAACAACGTCCTCGTTGGTTGGTTCCGGTTCTTCGCTGCAAGACGGAATGGTTAGAGCTATTGCCAGTAAAACCAACGTGGTATAACATTTTTTCATTTGTGTCATTTTCGTTGAGGTGTTAAATATGCGACAAAGATATATAAAGGTGAGAGCAGGGACAAATGAAAACGGAGTTTTCAAGTTTGATTATGCTGAGCCGCCTCCTATCTTATCCAAAGAGATATTAGAAGAAAGCAAAAAACAATTTATTTGAGTTTTATTCTAAGACGTTTCCTATCTTCTACAAATATAGAACGAGTAAGTGGAGAGGCGAATGGAAATTTGTTTTCAAATTAGACTATCTTGGGGTATCTATCTGTTGTAAAAGATAAATTAAACAGTAAAATAAATCGTCGTAAATACTTGTGAATTAAAAAGATTTATATTATATTTGCTCGAGGTAAACAAAGGTTTACTTCAGAGAAGGATAGGTTTGATTTTTACATTACCGCGAAAATCACTATGAAAGACTCATTGAAAACAATTGCCATTATTGCAGCCATGGCAGGAAGTACAATGTCTGCCAGTGGTGAGGAATTTGACGTAAACAAAGGTTTGTCACTTGACAGTTTGCATTTTGAAGGTGAAAAACTGAGCCGATCGTACAACGCGGCGCGGCAGGAAGGGAATGAGGATTCGGCTGATCTTTTTTATGAGCAGTTGGGTGAATTGTTGTCCAAATACCGTAGTGGAAGTCAGATGAACATATTGTCGAAAACTTTTTCGGATTCCGTTCTGGAGTTGCAGAATCCGGAGACTGATGCACGTTTGTTTGTCGAGGTGCGGAAGGCTGCCCTGCAAACGCAGGACCTAATTACGCTGGCTGATATAGATGCAGCATTTTATGCCACATTCTGGCGCTACAAGGAACAGCGGAGCGAACAGGAAGCTGAATCGTTGAAGGAATTTTACGACTATGGAAACGCCGGAGCAAGTCTTGGCTACGAATTGGCGCAGGCTCAGGAAAGCAATGATGAACTGTTAGAAGAAAGAATCCGGCGGAATGTGGATGGGGTGACTGCAACACTCGGTTCGCAGACGGAACTGTATCGTATGTTCGACGATGCGTTCCAGTATTTTGCTCGTTCGTAAAAAGAAAACGGCAAGCACGATTTAGAAAGGCATTTCCCGGCAAATGGGAAGTGCCTTTTTTGATTTTGTGGAATACGGATAATGTGCTTTGTAAACTGTTGTGATAAAACGGCGGAATGAAATCTTGGTTGACTTCATTCCGCCGTTGTTGTTACTATGTGGTGGTTTAATATTCCGTTTTGTCTTCTTTGGCTTCCCATGCACGGAAGGCTTCGATGGTGTCTGTGTTGGGGATATGGATGCATGGGATGGAGCGATCTTCCTTTGGTTTGTCGAGTTCGTCGTAGATGAACTTGTCGCTAAAGTCGATGGCGTCGGCATCTTCTTTGGTGTTTCCATAATAGATGCGTGCCACGCCTGCCCAATAGAGGGCACTCAGACACATCGGGCACGGCTCGCAGGAACTGTAAATGTAGCATCCGTCGAGTTTGAATGTGCCGAGCTTCTTGCAGGCGGCACGGATGGCGTTCACTTCTGCGTGTGCTGTCGGGTCGTTGTCTATGGTAACCGAGTTGGAAGCTGTCACTACCACTTCTCCGTCCTTTACAATGACTGCACCAAACGGTCCTCCGCCATTTTCTACACTTTTCATTGAGGCTTCGGAGGCTATTTTCAGATAGTTGAGGTCGGCTTCTGTTATTTCAATCTTCGCTTTCATTGGTTGTACTTTAGTTATTATCCATTAATAAAAACAATATATTGGCTAAAAAGTTTGCTTTCCGTTGTAGGTTTGTCCCTGCACGATGTGCCGGCGGCGTATTTCAGCATTGAGTTTGTTGGTAAATTCGTAGTTTTTCAACCCCCAACGCGGTGATATGAGCAAATGGTCGGGCGACTGCGATACGAATCGTTCCACGGCAATGTCGGGGCGGGTGCGTGACAGGAATTTCAGACACAAATCGATGTATTCCTCGGCTGTCCACGACGGTACGGACAGTTCGCCGCGTGCCACCTGGTTGGCAAGCCGTGTGCCTTTGATGAGCTGCAGCTGATGGAGCTTCAGTGTGTCGATAGGTAGGGCCGAAACGGCATCGGCGGTGCGCATGACGGTGGCTTCGTCTTCACCCGGAAGTCCGAGAATGAGGTGCAGGCCGCAGAGGATATGTCTGGCATTCGTGCGCTGTACGGCATTGACGGTGTCTTCCCATGTGTGTCCGCGGTTGATGGTAAGCAGCGTGGCATTGTCTGCGGTTTCCGCTCCGTATTCCACCAGTACGAACGTCTTTTTCGACAGCGCTTCCAGATAGTCGAGCAGGCTGTCGGGCATGCAGTCGGGGCGTGTGCCGATGATGATGCCTACGACATCGGGCACAGCCAGTGCCTCTTCGTACATGGCTGTCAGTCGTGGCAATTCGGCGTAGGTGTTCGTATATGCCTGAAAATATGCAAGATACTTCATCTCAGGATATTTCCGAGCAAAAAACTGTTTTCCTTTTTCCAACTGTTGCGTGACGGTCAGTTCCGGCTGGCAGTAGTCAGGGTTGAAAGTCTGGTTGTTGCAGTAGGTGCAGCCTCCGGTTCCTTTCAGTCCGTCGCGGTTGGGGCAGGTGAAGCCCGCATTGATGGCTATTTTCTGAACCTTCACGGAGAAATGCTTTTTCAGAAATTCTCCGAAGTCGTAGTAGGGTTTCTGTTCTTCCATAGGCTTAAAAACGGCTGGAACGGTTGATGAGCAGCATGTCGAACAGCACCATTGCCGCCATTGCCTCTACAATGGGTACGGCACGTGGCAGCACGCACGGGTCGTGGCGGCCTTTGGCGTGCAGGGTGGTTTCGTTGCCGCAGTCGTCGATGGTTGCCACATCTTTCAGTAGGGTGGCTACCGGCTTGAAGGCAACGCGGAAATAGATGTCCTCGCCGTTGGAAATGCCTCCCTGTATGCCGCCGGAGTGGTTGGAAGCGGTGGTCACTTTTCCGTTGTCCGTGCGGAACGCGTCGTTCATTTCGCTTCCGCGACGGCCTACACCGGCAAATCCCATTCCGTATTCAAACCCTTTTGCGGCGTTGATGCCCATCATGGCATAGGCAAGGCGTGCGTGGAGCTTGTCGAATACGGGTTCGCCCAGCCCGACGGGAACGCCTTTCACGACGCAGGTCACTACGCCGCCTATGGTGTCGCCTTCGCTTCTGACTTGGTCGATGAGCGTATACATCTGTGCCGCTTTTTCCGGGTCGGGACAGCGCACGTCGTTCGTTTCAATCAGTTCCGGATTGTAGCGCGTGTAGTCGTTGTCGAGAGCTATGTCGCCCACTTGTGAGGTATAGGCGTAAATCTTTATGCCGGCTTGCTCCAATGCCTGACGGGCAAATGCTCCGGCTACGACACGGGCTATCGTTTCGCGTGCCGACGAGCGTCCTCCTCCGCGATGGTCGCGGATTCCGTATTTGGTCGTATAAGTGTAGTCGGCATGCGACGGGCGGAACGTGTGGCGGATGTTTTCGTAATCCGACGAGTGCTGGTTCTCGTTTTCCACGATGAAGCCTATCGATGTGCCGGTTGTCACGCCTTCAAACAGTCCGGACAGCACGCGCACACGGTCGTTTTCCTTGCGCGGAGTGACGATTTTCGACTGTCCCGGTTTTCGCCGGTCGAGTTCCTTCTGGATTTTTTCCAAATCGATGGCAATGCCCGCCGGCATTCCGTCGATGACACCGCCAATGGCTTCGCCGTGCGATTCGCCGAAGGTGGTAACTGTATAGTGTAGTCCGAATCTGTTCATCGTTGAAAACGTGTTGTAGGTTTTTGTTGTATTAATCTTCCGTAGCAATGTCGGCAACGGTGGCGCGTACATAGTCGACCAACGCCTGCGGATTGATTTTCAGTTGCAGCCCTCTGACACCCGCACTTACATAGATGTATTCGTAGTTCAGGCATGAAGCATGGAAGTAGGTAGGAAATGCCTTTTTCATGCCGATGGGCGAGCAGCCTCCGCGGATGTAGCCGGTGGTGGGCAGCAGTTCCTTCATCGGAATCATTTCCGCCTTTTTGTTTCCCGAAACTTTAGCCGCCTTTTTTAAGTCGACTTCCGCATTTCCCGGCACGACACATACGAAATGCTTTGTCTTGTCGCCGTGCAGCACGAGGGTTTTGAACACCTGATGGATGTCCTCGTTCAGTTGGGTGGCTATGTGAGTGGCCGCCAGGTCGTTTTCGTCAACAACGTAGGGTACAAGCTCGTAGGGGATTTTTGCCTTGTCGAGCAGACGTGCCACGTTGGTCTTGTTAATTCCTGCCATAATCAAATTTTCTAATATGCAAAATATATCGTTTTGATAGATAGTCGTTTATTCGTCGAACAACACACAAACCGGTGCCGGAATTTCGATTGTATCCTTTATCGAAAGCGTTCCGTTGCTGTTGATGCAGAACACCTGAATGACGTTGGTGTCGCGGCAGGCGCAGAGCAGATATTTTCCGTTAGGGGTGATGGCAAAGTTGCGCGGATGTGCCGCCGTGTTGCGGTAGGCTATCGGCGAGACAGTCCCGTTTTCGCGGTTTACCTTATAGATGGCAATGCCCTCGTTGCGCAGACGGTTGCTGGCGTAGAGGTAGTTTCCGTCGGGCGAAAGGTGGATGTCCGCACTGCCGCGAGCGCCGACCTTGTCGCATTCTATCGTCTGCACTTCCTTCAGATGAGTACCGTTGACTTCAAAAACAAAGATTTTACCCGACAGTTCCGTTAGCAGATATGCGTAGCGGCCATCTTCGGAGAAGGTGATGTGTCGCGGACCGCTGCCAGCGGGAAGTTGTACGGATTCAACCTGCTGTATCGGCTTTTTCGGGTTGTCGGTAAAGGTGTATACATACAGAAGGTCGTTGCCTAAATCGGCTGCAACGAAGAAAGTGGAGTCCGGGGAGAGCTTTACACAATGGAGGTGTGGTCCGTTTTGACGGGCTTTGTCGGGGGCTTCACCAGTCAATGTGAATTGTTCTGTCTGCACGGCAGGCAGGAGCTTGCCGTTGCTGCCGGTTGGAAGTACGGTGATGCTTCCGCTGCCATAGTTGGCTGTCAGCACATATTTCCCGTTTGTTGCCACATAGCAGGGTGCTGTGCCGTTCACAGTTTCCCGGTTGATTTCCTTCAGTTTGCCGCTTTTCTTGTCGAATGAGAATGCCGTAACGGCGTCTGTCGGTTTTCCCGATTCGTTGACGGCATAGAATGTACGTTTGTCGGGCGAAAGTGTCAGAAACGACGGATTGTCGGTTTCTGCTACGTCAAGCAGCATGGATTCTCCCGATGTCTGGTCGAACGAAAAGGAGTAGATGCCTTTGCTTCCGGTGTTGGTATATGTGCCGACAAGCAGGTTTATGATGTCGTTGCCCGCTGTGGCCGTAAGGCACATTCCCGAAGCGAGCAGAGGAAGTATGTATCGTTTCATAAGTTCAATTTTCCGTAAAGGTAATGAATATTTTTGTTTTCTCGCAAAGAAAACAGAAAAGCACCTCCGCGGGAATGTGCGGAAGTGCTTTTCGTTCAAGAGAATGTTCTGTAAAAAACTTTTAGTCGTTCATTGTGAGAAGCAGTTCCTCGTTCGAACGTGTGCGCTCCATGCGGTCCTTGATGAATTCCATCGCTTCGATGGATGTTCTGTCCGAAAGGAAGCGGCGCATAATCCACATGCGGTTGATGGTTTCGCGGTCGAGCAGCAGGTCGTCGCGGCGAGTGCTGGAGGCGATGATGTCGACAGCCGGGAAGATGCGTTTGTTCGAAAGTTTGCGGTCGAGCTGAAGCTCCATGTTGCCCGTACCCTTGAACTCTTCGAAAATCACTTCGTCCATCTTAGAGCCTGTTTCCGTCAGTGCCGTAGCGATAATGGTAAGGCTACCGCCGTTTTCGATATTACGGGCTGCACCGAAGAAGCGTTTCGGCTTTTGGAGGGCATTGGCATCGACACCACCCGTAAGAATCTTGCCGGATGCCGGCGAAACGGTGTTGTAGGCACGTGCCAGACGAGTGATGGAGTCGAGAAGGATAACAACGTCGTGTCCGCATTCCACCATGCGTTTTGCCTTTTCAAGCACAAGACCGGCAATTTTCACATGGCGTTCAGCCGGTTCGTCGAACGTAGAGGCAATCACTTCCGCCTTTACGCTGCGTGCCATGTCGGTCACTTCTTCCGGACGCTCGTCGATGAGCAGAATAATCATATAGGTTTCCGGATGGTTTTCCGAAATGACGTTGGCAATGTCCTTCAGCAATACTGTCTTACCTGTTTTTGGAGGTGCGACGATAAGTCCGCGCTGGCCTTTTCCGATAGGGGAGAACATGTCGACGATACGGGTTGAGATATTTGAATTGCGTCCGCTGCCCAGGTTGAATTTTTCGTCAGGGAAAAGCGGTGTCTGGTGTTCGAACGGCACACGGTCGCGAACGTATTCAGTCGAGCGTCCGTTGATAGACTCTACGCTGCATAGCGGGAAGAATTTCTCGCCTTCTTTCGGCGGACGGATAGGACCTTCCACCACGTCGCCCGTTTTCAGGCCGTTTTGCTTGATTTGCTGTTGTGAAACGTAGATGTCGTCGGGTGAAGGCAGATAGTTGTAGTCGGAAGAACGGAGGAATCCGTAGCCGTCGGGCATTATTTCCAGAACGCCGGTGCCTTTGACGATGCCTTCGAAATCATAGAGCGGCATAGGCGGTTCCTGCGGTTGGGGTTGCTGGCGCTGGTTGTTATTGTTGTTGGCGTTGTTGCGCTGGCGGCGGTTGTTCTTTTGATTTCTTTGGTTGTTGTTGTGAGGCTGTTGAGGTTGAGCCTGCGGTTGTGGCTGTGTCTGTTCAGCCGGTTGCTCTGCCGGTTTTGCCTCGGCTGTGTCGGTGCCGGAAGCTGCTTGCGCTTCCTGTGCCTGGCGTTGGCTGCGCGGAACGAATTTCTGTCCGCCGCTGAATGGGAAGAATGAGCTTAGGGAAACATCCTTGCGTTTCGGCAATTCTACCTTTGGTTGTTGCGGTTCAGCCGGCTGGGCCGCTGTTTCCGTTTTTTCTTCCTGTTGTGCCGGCGCATTGGTCTCTTCCTTGGCTTGTGCCGGTTCAGCTGTAGCTTGCGGTTCGTTGTTTTCCGGTGCCTGTTGTTCGGCAGTCGGTTGTTCTGCTACTTTGCTGTCTTCTTTTTTTGCCTCCGCTTTTTTCTTTGTTGACTTTTTATCGGCGGTCGGCTTCTTTTCTTCTACAGCCGGCTTTTCTGTTTCCTGTTCTGCCGGTTTTGCTTTTGATGCCGATTTGGCCGCGGTTTTCTTTGCTGTCTTTTTCGGGGCTGGTGCTTTTTCTTCTGCTTTGACTTCTTCTGTAGCCGGAACCGTTTCTTTTGCTGCCTTTTTGTTTTCAGAAGTTTTAGTAGCTTTTGTCTTTTTCGTTTTCTTGTCAGTATTAGATGTGGACTTCTGGGCAGCCTGGATAGCTTGCTGGTCAAGAATCTTGAAGATAAGTTCTTCTCCTTGAATGTTGTCGGTAATGCCTAACGAATTCGCCACTTCATTCAAAGCGGGAAGATCCATTTGTTGTAGATCTGAGAGTTTGTACATATAGATATTAATATTCGTTGCAAGAAGCAAACATCTACAAATGATGATGTGGATGTTGCTGATAGTGTAAAATTTCGATTAAAATTTAGAGTAGAATAACAGATGCTGTATTGGAAAAAGGAATCTGAGGCATCCATTTGATGCGACAAAGATAGTGATTTAATTTAATGTTGCAAAAAATGCGCCTGGAATTTTTCTATTCTCCGTATTGTTCCAGATATGCCTCGCAGGCTTCGCATAGCTCGTTGTACCATTCTTTTCCGAAACGGCGGATGAGCGGTTCTTTCAGGAACTGGTAGAGCCGGATGTTTTCTTTCCGTCCCAATGCTTCGGCTGCCTTGCAGATTTTCCAGCGGTGATAGTTGACAGCCGTGAATGTCGGGTATTCAGTCAGACGAACCGGATAGAGGTGGCAGGAAATGGGCTTATAATAGTCGATACGGCCTTCGCGATAGGCTTTTTCAATGGCACAGTAGCACATGCCGTTGTTGCCGTAGCAGGTGAATACGCAGTTTTTGCCGTCGACGATAGACGTGACAAGGTCGCCTTCTTCGTCAATGTAGCCTACGCCCTGCTGTTTGATGACTTCTTGAGCCTGGGGCAGCAGGTCGTTCCAGATTTCCGGAAGTATTTCCTTTATTTTTTCATATTCCTGTTTGCTGATGGGCGCGCCGGCATCGCCTTCGATGCAGCATTCGCCAAGACATTTGTCGAGGTTGCAGCAAAAAAACTGTTCGATAAGGTCAAGGCTGACCAAAGCTTCGCCTATTTGTAGCATAGTTTCTTCGTATGATTCTTCCACTGGGAATTTTGATAGTATTTGAGATTCTTGTTGCAAATTTATGCAAAAAAATCGGGAGAAAAGCGGAGTTTGCTGATTTTGGTATGAAAATATTTCACTTTGGCAGATAAAGTGTAGAAAAAGTCAAATAAATTAGTAGAAAAGTCCGAAAAATATATTTGACTCTGGAAAATATATTTATTGATATTAATTTTGTAGCGTGAAGATTGTTTGTGTAATAATTTGTTAATAGATTATATTAGTTTGTTTTAAATGTTTTAGGTTAAAAATCAATTGAGATGAGAAAAATTTTTATTCTGATTATCTTTATCCCATTGGTTGTTTTAGCGTTCACGAACAGAGAAAAGACACAATCGCCAGAGTATCTGCGCAGCAAGTTGGAGTCTATCCCTGATTCTGTGTTCCAGAATGTTAAACAAGAGGATTTGTTGCTTGATGAAGTTTATGTGAAATTGGCGCGTGATGGATGGAGCGCCGATGAAATCAAGAGAATTATGGGTGACTACATCAGCCGCAACCGTTCAAAGGTGCGCGGTTCGTTGGAGTATGGACGATATGCCAAGCAATGGCTGCCGACATATGGATATATGCCGGGAGGCGATACGCTGTATCAGTTTATGGATACTACCTATACGGCTGAACTTTTCAAGGCTGCCGTAAGAATGGCGCCGCGTTCTTCCGATGTACCTTATAATAATTATCTGTTGACGGAGGACTATTCTCCGGCACCTCGCAAGGCCGGTCAACGCCAGCCGGGCATTTTCCGCGCATCGAAGCCGAAACCTTCGTCGGGCCGTATCCACTGGATTCAGGTGCATCCTGAAGACCCGGACAAGATTATGGTTATTCCCGACGGTTCGGGCATTTACCGTACGGACGACTGCGGACGCACTTGGGACTTGATTACAGACCGTATTCCAGACCGTGAGTTCCGCAACTATGCTACGCACTCGGCTATTCCGGTTGACCCTGACAATTGGGACCATATCTATGCTTTTATGGGCGGTACGGGAAATCCTGTTTACCGTACAGTTGACGGCGGACAAACCTGGACACGTGTGGCCGGAGCCACTCATAAGGGTTTCAAGCGCGGTCATGCTTTCCGTGATGCCGACGGCAATCTGAAATTTATCGGTGCGGTGCAGCGTTCCGGCAGCAGCTACTGGTCCAGCGACTTGTGGATTAGCGAAGACACCTGTCGTACGTGGACTCGTGTGAATGTGCCTGACTCTCTGCTCGACAACCGTGCGGAAAGTACTGTGCGCGGACTTTGGTTCCAGGAGTCGGTGTTCCATCCTACGGACAGAAACAAGATTTTCTTCCCGACATCGAAGAGCATTATGTACTTTGACGACGGAGCGAAAAGTGAAGTTGTCAACGGTGTGCGTCAATATACAATCAAGAAGTTGCACTTCAAGGTGTTCAATCAGGACAGCACTGAGCTTCGTTGCGAAGGTGTGAACTTCCCGTTCGAGGCTACATCGCAGGCGTTCTTGAATATCAATCCGAACAATCCTAACGAAATGTGGTTTGCTTCGGCTTCAAGAAATGTAAGCTATAACAATAAGACTGCTCTCTACCGTTCACGCGACGGCGGCAAGACATGGATTACTCTCCATGAACCTTATGCGGGTATCGGTTCCGGTACAATTTTCGGAAACGAGGCTCCTTGGGGCTGGCTGGGCGGTTTCGGTGTAAACTATATCGATTCGAATTGGATTTACGGATGTTCGATGAGTTCTGCAATCAGTAGCGATGGCGGAAAGAACTTTAATGAATATGTGTGGGGTAACAGAATGACCTCCTTGCAGGATGACGGCAATTATTATTCGGTTTCAAATGCCCGTCACAATGCTGATAACCATTGTATTATTTCCCATAAGTCCGGCCGTGTGTTCCGTGGTTCGGATGCGGGACTTTTGATGCGCGACAAGGCGGTGAAGAACAATGAGTGGATTAATATCAGCGGTGATATGGGACAACAGCTGTTCTATAGCATCAAAACCAATGAATTTGGCGACCAGCTCATTCTTGGCAATACGCAGGATGTCGACGTTCAAACCTATTTTGACGGCCGTTGGGGTACATGGCGCGGATATGAAGGCAGCTTTTCCATAATTGGCCCTTATGGTAACACTTGCTATTATCCATCGGGCGGTGGTGGCATTTCCGGTCTTGATTACGGAAGCTGGGCTTCTGGCATTACTGCTGCGGATGTATGCACCGGAAACTGGTATGTGCGTCAAGATAGAAAACTGTTTATTGTTGAAGATTTCGGCCGTTCGGCACGTCAGGTTGACGTCAAGGGACGATATGTAAATATGTATACGTTGTCGCGTGATGCGCGTGACAATGGTAAATCAACATTGTGGACAGGAACAGGATACAATATCCTGAATTATTCGAAAGACAATGGCAATACTTTCTCGGAGGATATTTTCCTTCCGGGAGTTTCGGAAATACAGGCAATTGCCGCAGATCCGGACAACAGTAATATCTTGTATGTCGTTCATAAAAAGAACAACCGCAGTTATGTGACTAAGTGGGATGTTTCTACACTGACACAGTTGGCGGATTTGACATACAATTTGCCTTGGATGAACACTGTCAATGACCTGGTATTGCACGAAGGTAGCGGTGACATTTACTTGCGAAACAAAAATACTGGTATTTATTTGCTTGAAAATGGCTCACAGGAATGGCATTTCTGGATGCAAGGCTACAATGCCTCAAAAACAGGTGCCATGTCGTTGAACTACACTACTCAGGAAATGGTTATTGCTGACTATGGCCGTGGTGTGTATATTGCTGACCTTGAAAATCCGAGCGACCGTTACTTTGACAACGGATTCGCCTTGAAGGAGATTTCTAACGTCGACGGACGCCGTACGATTGGAATTGATACGCAATGGACTATTCCTTTGTACTATTATTATGAATGGACTGTAAACGGAAAAGTTGTAAATAATCCGTACCAGTATCTTACATATCCGTTGGCTAAAGGCGACGTAGTAAAGTTGAAGCTTACGTTGCGCGAATCGCCGGATGTTTCAACAGAATCTGCAGAATATACTGTAAAAGAAAGTGCCTCTACTTCTGTTGCGCTGAAAGCAGGAAAGGCATTGTATTCTAACGGAAAAGGCCGTGTGGATTTAGGCTATGTAGACTATTTCTTCAATGACTTCACGATTGACTTGTGGGTGAAGCCGATGACAAACGGTACAATCCTTGCCAATCGTCAGAAAACGCCTGAACGTGAAGTAAAGGGCTGGTGGCTGGGACTCGAAAACGGTTCGTTGAAGTTC
Source organism: uncultured Porphyromonadaceae bacterium (assembly GCA_900544305.1). Classification (GTDB taxonomy): domain Bacteria; phylum Bacteroidota; class Bacteroidia; order Bacteroidales; family Muribaculaceae; genus Limisoma. The sequence continues at coordinate 27,231 of UQUV01000008.1, read as the reverse complement.
CGTGTTTCTCCGGCAACCGTGTTCAACCGTCCTACTTATGAAGCTGATTTCGTACAGCAGTCAACATTGGACGGCGGTGCTCTGACTATGGACGAATGGTCGCATATCGCTGTGACGGAAACACGTAACGGTACTATTGCAATATATGTCAACGGTGTGAAGCGTGGTGAACAGCAGCGTATCCGTCCGGAATTCTCGTTGAACAACAGTCTGTATCTGTCATTGTTTGCCGATGCTTACGAATGGCAGGAACTGGAAGGTGCTGTCGACGAACTGAAGATTTGGAATTATGCGCTTTCTGAAGATGAGGTAAGAAAGGCGGCATATTCACATAAGACAGACAATGTAAATGGTCTGGTATATTACAATGGATTCAACAATGGTTCGCTGGCTGCCGATAAGGAGCAGTTTACAGCTGTAGAGCCTAAAATCCGTACTCGTGCGGAAGTATCCTATGTCGATATGCCGATTTCTGTAGGTGCTACTTATGCAACGTCAGCTACTGTCAGCGGTTCTACATCGTTTGTCGACGGAGACCAGACATTGCTTACACTTGAGCCGGGTGAAGGGGTTTCTTCTGCGGTGAAGATGTGGGTGTACGGATATACAGACCGTAATTGGCTTGAAATCAGTCCGTCGAACCTTGATGCAGAAAAGTATATTCTTCAACCGATGGCATTCCAGATTAAATCATATAATGGAGTCGTAGGTGAGAATGATTTGTATACCATCTCTATACCGGCTGCAGATGTTGATGCCGGAAAGGTTTACCGTCTGTACAAGGCTCCGGCCAACAAAATGCCTGATTACTGGCAGGAAGTCGGCGACATGGTTTACGATGCAGAGAACAAGGTGCTGAAAATGGAGAATGTTGCTTTGCACGGGCTTTTGGGTTCACGTTTGATTATTGCACATTTGGAACGTGGTATCGAAGTAAAGGTCAAGGGCGTGAGCAGCATGGGAGCTGTGGAATTGTACGACGAAGAGCCTGTCAGCTTTGAATTGGATGCCCAATTGATGGGAACCGAACCGGAACCGACAGGAAGCTATGCGATTAAGACTGACCATCAGTTCGCTAAACCTCTGGGTGATTTGTCGTTCGTCAAAGGTTCTGCATCGACACAACTCCGAATCAATCCGTTCGGCTTCGGTGAGTTTGGCACAGAACAGGTTGTAAATATTACAGGTGAAGACGACCGTTTGATTGCCTATCCGTTGAAGGTTGTCAACAAGATTACGACTAAAACTATTGGCGACGGTCTTGTTCTCGACAAAGGTGGCGCATATCTGGGCACAGCATCAATTTACCAGCCGTTGAATCAGAGCAACACTGTTACGCTGATGGGATGGGTGAGAATGGACAGTGCTAACGTGCTGACAGGCAACAAGCCTTTGATTTTCTTCCGTAGCGGCTCTGTCGGAGCAACAGGTATCCACCTGAGCAACGGACAGATGCGTTGTCACTGGAACGAAGAGTCGTGGAGTTGGAACAACGCTACGTCGCTGAAGGTAACCCAAGCGGATTTGGGACGTTGGATTCATTTCGCTTTGGTTGTCAGCCCGACAGCTGTGGATTACTATATGAATGGTATGCGTTACCGTACGCAGCGTAATATGTCGAAAACTCGTATCAATACAGAATTGATGCTTGGACAGGACCTGAGCGGTGACAAATGGTTTAAGGGTGCCTTTGACCAGGTGGCTGTTTGGAACCGTTCGTTGTCGCAGGAGGAAGTGATTTATTATATGCAGCACGGTGTGCGTCTTGATGATGAGGCTTTGCTTGCGTATGGAAATATGGAATCCTATGATGACCAAGGCTATCTTGTAGAAGCCAAGAGCGGCGACAGGGTAAGAATCTCTGGTAATGCAGAATACCGTCATTCTACAATGCTGCCGTTCAAGCCAGTCGCAGTTGAAGCCCATACGGCAACGACTACCGACAGTAAGGCCTTGCTTATTACGTATAACGGAACATCGTTGACCGGTACGCTGAGCGTGTTTGACAAGTATCCTTATAATTATGTGGATTATTCACGGTCGGTTGAAATGCCATTGTCGCAGAACAGCTACGCATTCATTTCGACAATCCGTAAGACATATACAGATAGTGATATGTTTAAATTTGCCTTCAAGCATGAAAATGTGAAGACGGGTGAAAGCTACACGCTGAAAATTCGTCCGTTGGGTTCTCAAAGCGTGTTTGCCGACAATTATACGGCAACGGCTGAGACTGACGGTGCTGTGACATTCACGGTTCCGGCCAAGAGTGTACCGGAGGCAATGGAAATGATGATAATGGCGCAGCCTTCAGGTGACGTTCCTCCGGTTCAGGCGGAAGTTTCGCTTGTTGATACAGACCGCGATCCGCAGGCTTATATTTTGTATGATGCGTACGATAATATAATTCTGAATGTGAAGAAAGTGTCATCGGGCACTGCCGACAATGATATTCTTGCAACAGTAAGCGAAACGGAGTATGCTTCGATTTCCGACAGTATCATTTCTCCGTCGACAGGAACTTCTACCATTGTTGTGAAGATTGACAAGGAGAAGATAAACAAGTTTGCATGGAATCCTGTGACGGTTGTCTTGCAGGGTGCTGAAGCGGAACCGTTCCGACTCAATGTCGCTCTTGAACCTCGCGTGAACCTGTCGCTTGAAGACGGCGGTAACGAATATGTAGCTACTGACCGCGTGGTGACTCTTCCTGTGAAAGTGGAAGTTGTGCAAGGTGTAATGCCGGAAAATGTCGAATTGGAAACGATAGCCGATATTTCTACCGGATTGAATACCGACGGCGCTTATCTGTTCTCGAACAGTAAGGTTCAGGTAACGGGCTTGGAATTTGCGAATGCGGCCAATTCAACGGACGACGGATGGAATCTTGTCGGCAATCCGTATGCGGCCAATATCAATTTGACCAAGGAACAGAATGTTTCGTTCAACAGCGACGATATGGTTAAATTCATGTATCAGTATGATCCGGATATGAATGCATATCTTGCCTACGACATGACAATCTATGACGCAGAACAGCATGTACGTCCGTTCTCACCGTTCTTTGTACAGGCTCTCCATTCTTCGGCAGAGATGACAATCACACCGGTGGCGAAGTCGACGAGCATCAACCGTAAAGTGTACTCGTTTGATATGGCAGAAGAGCAGAATGCAGTCTACGTATCACTGTATGCAAACGGAAAAGTGGCCGACCGCATGAAGATTGTGTTCGACGATGATGCAAGCGAAATGTTTGTGCAGAACGAAGATGCTATCAAGATGTTCAGCATCAACGACAATGCAAACGAGATATATACGAAAGTGTATAAGCACAACTTGTCCATCAATACGATGCCCGATGAGAAGTGTGACATTCCTGTAGGATTGCGCTTGTCGGACGGTGGCGATTTCCGTGTGGAAGTTGACCGTATCACCGGACACCTTTCTGGCAGCTTGAGCCTTGTAGATTCAGAATTTGGCTTCAGCGAAGAAATGGTGGAAGGCATGGGCTACGATTTCAATGTCATGGCCGGTGGTGAACTGGAAACCCGTTTGATGATTTGTTATGACAAGAAATCAAGCGGTGTCGACAAGGAGGAAAAAGACGGTTACCCGGTTTGGGCTAAAGACGGCTATTGCCATGTGTCCCGACTTAAGGGTGACGCTATGATTCGGATTTTTGATACGGCCGGTCGCCTGATGGTGTCAGAACGTACTAAGGAACCGACATACAGTACACCGTTGCCTGACGGCGTGTTTGTCGTGAAGATTGTAGAGAATGGAAAAGAATTTGTTGCTAAAATTTTGGTGAAATAATTATGAAAAAAACATATAGCTTATTGATGATGTTGGGTTTGTGTGCGGCGTCAGCGTCGGCACAGACTTTGGACCTGCTTGGAGTGTATTCCACTCCAGGCGGCGAAACTCTGAAGGCGGTAATTGACGCCGGCGAAAAGGAAGTGGAGTCAGTCAAGACTGTTTCTTTCAATATGCAGAATGGCGGAAAACCTGAGGAACTTCAGTCCTATGACATTTTCGAAGGAAAATATGTGACAGCCGATGTGGTTTCTGCTTCGGGTATTGAGTATGCCTATCGTATGGTGGTAAACTTTACGGACGGAACAAACATTGTTTCTGACTGTGTCGAGGTTTCGGGCGAAACTTTCAAATGGCTGGGTGATTTGAAATGGAGCAGCTATTCTTCCGGCTATTTGAGCCCGGTAGTGGACCGCGGTATTGAAAACAACAATGTGATTGTCAACGGACAGACTTATTATAAGCAAGTTGGTAATCATGCTGCCGGTTATCTTGAGTACAAGCTTGACAGTCCTTATACACGTTTTGTCAGCCGTTTTGGTACGATTGATGCCAACAGCTATGGCGATTTGCGTTTTAAATTCCTGGCTGACGGCGTTGTGAAGCATGAGCAGGTGGTATTTGCCAAAACGAATCCTTCGATTGGTTCAAATCCATGTATCTACGATGTTGACATGTCGCTGGAGGGAGTGCAGACATTACGTTTTAATTTTGAAATCTACGACAGCAACAACTGGGGAGATCATGGGCATTTGTTGTTGGCTCGTCTTTACTTGCCGCAGGAAATGGATGAACGTGAGTCGCAGACCGTTGCTTTTGCAACACAAGGCGGAACAGTTCCTCCTGGTGTGACTTCTATGGAGTTAAAAGCAACAGCCTCATCGGGATTGCCAGTTTATTATCATGTTGTGAAAGGCGATGCCGAAATTGTAGATGGAAATCGTTTGGTCTTTCTTAACAATGCATTTGGAGAGGTTGTTGTAGAAGCTGTTCAGTTTGGCGATGAAACTTATGCTTGTGCTGTTGGAACATTGGTGTTGAATGTCGATTTAAAACCATTGATTACAGTGTTGGGTAATCAGGTTTCAACGACAGGCAACGATTATCTTTACGTTTATGTGGATGCGAAAAATCGTTCGGTTTCATCAGTCAAAATGCAATTGTATAGCAATCCGGATCAAATGGTGAGTGCCGGTGAGCTTGATATGGCAAATTTTGCCTCAGATCCGACTTTTTCAGAACCTCAAGTTTTGATTATTCCGAGATCGATGTTGCTGAGTGAGTGCTATACGTTTACAGCGGAGTTTTCCGATGGTCAGGAGCCGGCTTCTATTAGTACCGGTTATTTTGACGGAACGGCAGAGATTGTTTATGTTTCTGATACGAAATACTATAAACTCTCATCGAATTACAACAACTCTGTGAGTACGGATATTTCTGTGGGCGGTGAAACGTTGAATCTTGCAGGGAAAGTTTATCCAAAAGGTCTTGGTGTACATGCAACAGGAACTGCTACTATAACTCTTCCACAGGGTGTGTTCAATCGATTTGTGACAACTGTCGGAAAGCAGAACGGCCGATGGGGAAATATTGCCTATGTTTTAAAACGAAATGGAGAGCAGATTGCCAGCACTGGAAGTATTTCAGCTTCAAGTCCGGTCAAGTGGGACTTTCCGTTGGCTTCAGATGTATATGAGCTGACAATCAACATAGAAGAAGGTGGTGACGGCAACGGTGCCGACCACGGAACTATGGGGGGAACTCGTTTGTATTACACTCCGAAGGAGCGCAAGGCACAAACGATTGCTTGGCTTGATTCTAAGCCGGTACTTGCCTATAAGCCGACTGATGTTAAACTGACAGCAAGAGCCAGCTCTGGTCTGCCGGTAGGCTATCGTGTGATTGAAGGTAATGAATGGGCTGAAATCAGAGAAGGAGGTATTTTGCACATCCATACAGTTCCAGAAGGTATTACAACTTTAAAGGTGGAAGCATTCCAGCCGGGTGATAAGGATTGGGCAATAGCACCGTTGAAAATCTGTACGTTTACCGTAAGCAATGGATTTGTCGTTGAGCGCGACGAAGCGTTGAAATTGTCCGGCGGTGACGTGCTTGACGAACTGACAATTTATGCTGATGCCTATTCTTCCGGTCAGGTTTTGGTGGAAGACGGTGTTGTAACTGTCAAGAATCTTATCTTGAAATATACATTTCGTCCGTCGGAATATACATATGTGAGCTTCCCGTCCAGCATGAACCTTGCGCAGGTCAGCAATTTTGAAGAACTCGGTTTTGCCTATAGTGCAGAAGGTGTAGGAAAGTCCTATACGGTTTTTGAATATGACACTCAAATGCATGCAACTGACCCGACTGCTTTCAATTGGAAAGCTTTGCCGGAACCCAAAGTGCAGGGCGGAAAAGGCTATGTGTTCCGTTTGAATGGAGGTCTGGATGAAGACGTGGAGGTTACGTTTACGGTTGACAATGCAAATCTTGAATTTGAAAATTCGATTGACCTGTTGAACCTGACACTTGATTTCGGTACAACTGAACCGGGTATCCGTCAGGCTGTTTATGTACGTCCGAAGAATGTCAATGGAAACACGTTGCGCATTGATGTGGATTACAAGCCGAGCGACTTGTCGGCTCTTCCAATCAATCATGAACGAGCCTTGGCAGATGCCCGCGTGACTTATGTTCCGGGATTTGCAGGTATTCGTCTGACGTTGCCTGACAACACTCCTGCTAAACTGGCCATCTACGATGCCAGTGGAGAAAAGTTGGTGAAGGCTGTCAGATATGTTTCTCCGATGATGATTGACATCCGGGATTTGAAAGCCGGAAACTATCAGATGATTGTTTCTTATGGTAATGCGATTGGAGTGAAGACATTTGTTAAACCCAATATAAAGTAGAGAACAAAGAATTTAATTATTATAAATAATGAATTTTCGAAAGATTTCTGCATTGGCTGTTGGTTTGTGGTGCGTTACGGCATCTGCAAATTTGACAGCCAATGTCGATTCAACCGTTTTCCGGACAAAGAGTCTGGAGGAGGTGGTCATTACGGCCAACCGCGACAATTTGAAGAAAATCTATTCTGTTCAGCAGGTATTGACCTTGCCGAGTAATTATGTCAGCTTTGCAAATGCTCAGAATATGAGTGATTTGTTGCTGGGTTCGGGTGGCGTTGCAGTGCAGAAAAGCCAGCAGGGAGGCGGAAGTCCTATTCTCCGCGGTTTTGAGGCTTCTCGAGTATTGCTCGTTGTGGACGGGGTGAGAATGAACAACTTGATTTACCGGAGCGGACACTTGCAGAATTCCATTACAGTCGATCAGTTTGTTATGGATAAGGTGGAAGTGCTCAACGGTTCTTCATCGTTGGAATACGGGTCAGATGCTTTGGGCGGTACGATTGTGTTCAGTACCAAGGATCCAATGCTGGGCACTGAAAACTCCGATGTTATGGGAGGAAATGCCGTATTGCGTTATGGCTCGGTAAACAACGAGGGAACCTCGCATTTCGACTTCAACTACGGTACGGAGAAATTTGCTTCGTTCACGTCGCTGACCTATAGCCATTTCGGCGACTTGAAAAGCGGTGACAACCGGAACCCTTTCTTGCCAAAGGACGATGCCTATATTGTGCGCAACGGCTACGTGGAGGTCGCCCCTGACGGAAATGACCGCTATGTGGTCAATCCGGATGTCAACAAGCAGGTAGGATCGGGATATATGCAGTATGACCTGTTGCAGAAATTCCTGTTTCAGCCTCGGAAAGGGGAGAAGCATCTGTTGAATTTCCAATTGTCAAACACTCCCGATTTTAACCGTTACGACCGTCTTACTGAAACGAAAGTTTCCAATGGAGAAGTTCTCCCGAAGTCTGCGGAATGGTATTATGGTCCACAATTCCGTTTGATGGCGTCTTACAGTTATAAGGCGACTAACCGTTGGGGTGCAGACAATACAAATCTGACGGTAGCCTACCAGAAGGTGAAAGAAAGCCGTCACAACCGTGATTTCGGCAGCCTTTGGCTTAATAACCGTTGGGAAAATGTAGATATCCTTACGCTCAACAGCGACTGGATAAAGCGTTATGGCGACAGCCATAAGCTGCATTTGGGCGTGGACGGAACATTGAGTTTCCTCAATTCTACGGCAAATCTGGAAAATGTCTCCAACGGAGAAACAGATGTAAATACGACGCGCTATCCTGACGGTGACAACCGCATGCACACCGTAGAAGGTTTCGCAATGCACTCATGGGAAATTACTCCCAATCTGCGCATGAACGAAGGCTTGCGTTTGGGATATGCTCACGTGTATTCCAGCACTGACGACATTGAAGCGTTTCCGTTTTTTGACGGAGACGATATGCGTCGTGACAATCTGACCTACAGTCTTGCCTGGGGATTGAATTATCTTCCGGCACGGACTTGGAAAATTGCGACGTCGCTTGCCACTGCCTATCGTGTGCCCAATATCGACAACACCTCAAAGGTATTCGATTCCAAAACCAGTACGGTAACGATTCCTAATCCCGATTTGAAGCCGGAAAAGACAGTTTCGCTCGATGTGAACATTACGAAGCACATCAGTGATATTTTTGTGTGGGAGAATGTGTTCTTTGCCACTTATTACTTTGATGCCATTACGGTAGGAAAAGGAACGTTCAAGGGGGAGGACACGATGATTTACGACGGACAGGAATGTACGGTCTACACGAATGTCAACAGTAACAGGGCTTTCCTTTGGGGATATTCGATGTCATTGACTGCCAAGCCTACGCAGAATATAGAATTGGGCGGTACGTTCAACTATACGTATGGCCGGCTTTTAAGTGATTCAAAAGGTCCGCTCGACCATATTCCGCCGATTTTTGGCAAAGTGGGCATTGCCTATCTTACCGACAACGGACGTGGACGGGTGGATTTCTACACGCTCTATAACGGCAAAAAGTCGAAGGACAGCTATAATCTTGAAGGGGAGGACAATATCAAGTATGCAACGGTGAATGGTGAAGACGGCGAAGGAATGCCGGCGTGGTTCACATTGAACATTAAGGGTAGCTACAGTCTGAACAAAGTGTTGACTCTTCAGGCCGGAGTTGAAAACCTGTTGGACACGCAATACCGTTGTTTCGCTTCGGGTATCAATGCCCCCGGACGCAATATCTATGCTGCTCTTCGGTTGAAGTTCTGATGTTGAGATTGGAGACTGCTACGTTAAACCCAAATCGGTTATTAGACTTTATGATGGATTTTGTGCTGCCGTCAGGTAGATTGATTTCTGGCTTTGTCGAAGATGTAGCGGGCTACATCGAGAAAAGACAGGAAGCAAGATGCCGACAGCAGTGCGAAAGATGACTAAAGAGCCAACTTAAGCCCACTGTCAACGGCCTAATTTTGTTTGGCGGTCTAATGATCGTTTTTGGTTAAAATTAACTTAAAAACATGTTGTCAAACATGATAAATTCATGGTAGTCGAATGAGATTGCTTTTTTAAAAAAACCGTACCTTTGCACCCGAAAAAAGCAACCAATTGTTCTATCTTAATTTTTACAACCAATGAGTATTTTTATAGTAGCCGTTTTCATTATCGGGTATGCGGGAATCGCATTCGAGAGTGGACTCAAAATCAACAAAGCCGCGATTGCGCTTTTGATGTGTGTAATTTGTTGGGTGCTCTACATGTTCGGGAGTGCCGATTACGTTGAAATGTTTCATGGAGAGGCGTTCCGCAGTTTTCTGGCGGAATTTCATTCCAACGACATGACGGCGGCCGTACGCCAGTTTGTAGGTGAAAACATTTTGCTGTCACATCTTGGCGATACTTGCGAAATCCTGTTCTTTTTGATGGGTGCTATGGCCATTGTTGAGGTGGTTGACGCTAATGGCGGATTCAACTTTGTTAGCGACCGCCTTGCTACGACTCATAAACGTAAATTATTGTGGCGCATTGCCTTGATGACATTCCTGCTTTCGTCCGTTCTTGACAATCTCACGACAAGTATTGTCATGATCATGGTGTTGCGAAAACTTGTTGCCGTACGGGAGGACCGTCTGATTTATTCGGCCATGGTGATTCTTGCCGCCAATGCGGGTGGAGCGTTCTCGCCGATAGGCGACGTGACAACTATCATGCTTTGGATTAAGGGCAACATTTCTTCCATCGGTGTGATTAAAGAGGTGTTCCTGCCTTCCATTGTTTCCGTAGCGGTTCCGGCATTGTTGCTCCAGAGCAAATTGAAGGGACAGCTTGAAACGGTAACGGGAACAGATGCAGTTACTGAAGTGGCATTCTCACGTGTACAAAGATATGTAGTATTCTGGATTGGTGTCGGAGGTTTGATTTTTGTGCCAATTTTCCGCACAGTGACCGGTCTTCCTCCATTCATGGGCATTTTGCTTATCTTGGGTATCCTGTGGGCCGTTACAGAAATATTCCTCAGCAATAACCGCCATGCAAAGGAACTGAAAAAACAGCGTGTTTCGAAATTGCTTTCACGCATTGACTTGTCGACGATTTTGTTTTTCCTTGGAATTTTGATGGCTGTTGCGGCATTGCAGGAAATCGGCGTATTGTCGGCATTCGGCTCATGGTTGGAAAAAGTTTCCAATGGTGACGCCTATTTGGTGACCGGCGTTGTCGGAATCGTTTCTTCAATTGTCGACAATGTTCCATTGGTGGCAGGCTGTATGGGTATGTACGACATTGCTCCGATGGGCACGACTGATCCCGTTTTGATGAATTTCGTTCAGGACGGTACGTTCTGGCAGTTGTTGGCCTACTGTGCCGGAGTCGGTGGCAGTATGCTGATTATCGGTAGCGCTGCCGGTGTGGTCGTAATGGGCTTGGAAAAAATCACATTCGGCTGGTATATGAAACACATTACGTGGGTGGCATTCATCGGCTATCTTGCCGGTATATTCTGCTACTGGCTTGAAAAAATGCTGTTGTTCTGATAGAACATTGGCATTGATATAAAATCAGCCGCGGCTGCCTCCTTTTCCGGAATGCAGCCGCGGCTGTTGTTTTTGTATAGTCTGTTAGTTGATTCTGTTCAGTATGCGTTCGCCGGCCAGGAACTGGCGGATGTTTTCGGCGGCAATTTGGATCAGTCGGCTTCTGGCTTCTTTTGTTGCCCAGGCAATGTGGGGCGTGATGTAGCAGTTGCATGCCGAAAGCAGCGGATTGTCGGTTGCTGGTGGCTCGGTAGAAAGAACATCTACACCGGCGGCTGCAATCGTTCCGTTATTGAGTGCTTCCGCCAAATCCGCTTCGTTGACGAGTGGTCCGCGTCCGGTATTGATAAGGATGGCTGTCTTTTTCATCCTGTTCAGAGTTTCGCGGTTGATAAAGTGACGAGTGTTGTCGGTAAGAGGGCAGTGCAGGCTAAGAACGTCAGCTTCCGTCAGCAGACGGTCAAGCGGAGTCGGCTCAATGCCTTTCGGGAGCGATTCAGGTGTCTTGGAGGTGAGCGCTTTTACCTTCATGCCGAAGGCAAGGGCTATTTTTGCAGTTGCCATACCGGTGTTTCCCAGTCCGACGATACCCATAGTTTTTCCGGCAAGTTCCATTATTGGGGTGTTGCAATAGCAGAAATCTGCACATTGCGACCATTTTCCCGCTCTTGCTTCGGCTGCGTATTCCGCAATGTGGTGGGTGATGTTGAGAATGTGGGCGAATACCATTTGTGCAACAGAATCAGTGCTGTATGCAGGAATGTTGGTGACAACGATGCCGCGTTCGGTAGCCGCTTTCAGGTCCACTACGTTATAGCCGGTAGCAAGTACGCCGATATATTTCAGTTTCGGCAGTTGTCCGATTTCTTTCAGTCCGAGCACCACTTTGTTGGTAAGAACGATATCTGCATCTCCGGCACGTTCTGCCAACTGTTCCGGGGTTGTTCGGTCGTAAACGGCGCATTCGCCGAGTTTGCCGATTTCATCCCAGCTCAGGTCGCCGGGGTTTGACGTGAATCCGTCGAGTATACATATTTTAGCCATAGAAATAACTGAATGTTTTTATCAAATTAGTTTTTCCCAAAGTTACGAAAAGGAGTGCGGAGTGGCAAACGAAAACGCAGTTTTCATGTCAGGCTGTTCCGGAAATATGAAAGTTGGAAAAATAAAAGACGACCGGCAGTTCTTCAATTGCCGGTCGTCCTTATGTTTAGTTTCTAATTTATTAGAATTTGTATGCTGCGCACAGTGAGAAATAAGCGTCATCCCACTCGTCGACATATTGATATTTGAGTTCCATGCCGACTGCCCAGTGTGAGTTGATGTCATAGGCAAATCCAGCTCCGATGTTCATACCGATGTGGTTGTAGTCATGAGCGTGGAAGTAAACCAAGCCAAGAACTGGATACAGACTGAAGTTTTTAGGCAGTTCAAAACGGTAGCGGAAGTCCAGGTCTGTAGTGAGCATGTTTCCGTCGTTGAAGTAGAAGTTTAATGACGGAGCAATTTCAAAGTTTTTAGGAAGTTCGAAAGTAACGCCTAAGCCGAGTCCGAAATCATGGCGCAAGTTTGCTTTCATGTCCAGGGATCTTACCCCTCCTGCATTAGCTGCGAAAGCAGAAATGCTTAAAATGACCAACAAAAGAATTTTTTTCATAGTCGCTAAATTTTAATTGAATAGTTATAATTGCCTTAAAATTTTGTTATTTGTCAAAATATTCTTGGCTATTGTTATCAAAGGTATAGTTTTTTTGTCAAATAAACTATAGATTGTTGATAAAAATATAAAAAATTATATTGTTTTTTGTTTACTGTATAGAGGTGTTTAAACGGCAATGTCAGGTTAGAAAATTGTTTTTTTACTTGTTGCAGCTCCTGTCTTTATTTAAATTTGTAGAAAAAATAAAGGTATGGAAATAACTCTTGATGATATACAGAAATGGCAACCGGAGAGTGAAATTGAGAATTCGACGGATGAGTATTATTTGATGTTGGCACAATATGTCGACAAAATGTGGAAAAGCATGGGCGTTTTTCCCGAAATTGATGAAGATATTCGAAAAGGCGTTATTGTGGCTCTTGTGTCATACTATCAGGATGTCGTAGCCGATTTTGGCATATGGCGTTCGTTTGTGCAGTTTTGTCGTAAAGAATATCAGAAGCCGTTGCCTTTCTATGATGAGCCGGAAAATTATGTGGATTTTGAACTGAATCTTGAAGATTTGCAGTTTGTCATCTGGTACTCTTTAGAGTCGCAGTTGGGATTTCAAGGTTTGGTGTCGCCTTTCGACAGCGATTTGTTGCGGCTGGCGCGGCAGGTGTTCAAATTGTTTGATTTCCTTTATGCCGATGCTCCTGCACCGGAAAAGTTCAGGGAATTTTCGGAGGTCGACCTTGACGACCGTGAACAGGTGGCCGATATATTCCGTTTGTCGGGATGGCTGTTCTGGAACAGTTATTTCCTTCGTCCGACGAGCAAATTCACATATGAGCCGGAAGTGTCGGAGGACGATGAACTGAGCATAGCGGAAACGTTGACCGACGAGAAACGCCTGCGCACGACTTTTGAAAAACCGACCGGTCCGCTTGCTCTCTATGTGGAGGAATGGATGCGGCTGATGATAGACAACCGTCTTCCAAAAGAAAAGGCAAAGACGGCAGGACAGAACCATAAGTATTTTGATGCTCTGACACGGGCCACAGGCGGTAAGAATATCGCATTCTGCGACAGTTATGAGGCGCTTGAAAAGTTCTTGAGTGAAAAAATGGAGTGGGGTGTCAGTGAAGGTGGACATTTGCCTCAGATGAAGGATTTCGGCGATTTTGTTCTTTTTGCCGACCCTGAAAAGGGCCTGATTGTGGCGCACGACATTGCTGCCTTTATCCAGCATCCTGACAATCCGCTGTATAACGGCGGAATTGCCCGACGGGAAGCACATCGGCTGGTGATGGAACAGGGCGTTTGTCCGATAGATTTGCTGAAGTATCTGTTTGCTCACGGAATGCTTCCGGATGCGGCCTATCCAACAGGTGCAAAAGGCGGGGCGCTGATGCAGTCCGACTGGGATTTCTTTGCCCGGTTGTATCTGCAGGATTATTATCGTGCAGATTAAACTTTTTATCGTCTTGTTTGTCATATAGTTAAATTGCTTATGCTTTTAATCAAATATGTTATGGATAACAAGAAATGGTATGTATCGTCGGCTATTATAGCCGTAGGTATTATGGTATTGGGATTTTTTATTAAAAGTGGTATTGCCGGTTTTACGGAAAATTCCCGAGTGGTGACAGTAAAAGGTCTTGCCGAAAAGGAGGTGAAGGCCGACAAGGTTATCTGGCCGATTGTGTTCAAGGAGCTTGGCAATGACTTGCCGTCGCTCTACAACAGTGTCAATGCCAAAAACAAGGTAGTGGTCGACATGCTGACGGGCAAGGGTATTGAAATGTCGGAAATAACGACAAGTGTCGATGTGACAGACTTGGAGGCTGATTCTTACACGGCCGAACGTTCGCCTTACCGTTACCGTATTTCTTCTATCGTGACAGTCAATACAAAGAAAGTGGATACGGTGCTGGAATTGTTGAAAGAACAGACTACACTCATTCAGAAAGGTGTGCCGGTGACGTTCAGCAACTACAGCTATCCGAGCATCCAGTTTGAATACACGGGTTTGAACGACATCAAGCCGGAGATGATAAAGGAAGCCACGCAAAATGCGCGTAAGGCTGCAGAGCAGTTTGCGAATGATTCGGAAAGCAAACTTGGAAAAATCAAGACGGCTAATCAGGGGCAGTTCTCCATCTCTGACCGTGACCAGAATACGCCTTACATCAAGAATGTGCGGGTGGTGACGACAATACAGTATATGCTGGAGGATTAACACTGCTTTTAAACATAAAAAATAGGAGGCACGGCATTTTGCCGTGCCTTTTCTATTGTTTAATTTTGCCCGGAAATTCGAGTGCTATGGAAACAGAAAAAGAAAAGGCGGCCGCCGGCAAACTCTACGACGCGAACAACGACATCACGTTGCAGCGGGAAATGTACGAAACCCGCTGCCGGCTGTATTCATTCAACCAGCTTCCGCCTTGGGAAAAGGAGAAACGGGAGCAGGCGTTGAGAGAACTGATTCATGTCGGAGCCAACGCTACGGTGCTTTCACCGTTTCATTGCGATTACGGCTACAACATTGAAATAGGCGACAATTTCTTTTCAAACGTGAACCTCGTGATTCTCGACGGCGCAAAAGTGAAAATCGGGAATAACGTGTTCATTGCCCCGAATGTGGGTATTTATACGGCGGGCCATCCGTTGGACGTGGAGCAGCGCAACAGCGGGCTGGAATATGCCTATCCGATAACGATTGGCAATAATGTCTGGATTGGCGCCGGAGTTTCCATTCTTCCCGGTGTGACGATTGGCGACAACACCGTTGTCGGAGCGGGAAGTGTCGTGAACCGCAGTTTGCCGTCAGGAGTCCTTGCTGTCGGCAATCCCTGTCGGGTTATAAGAAAAATTACAGAACAAGAATAGGAGAATAGAGTTGTGGATAAAATAAAAGGTATATTGTTTGCCGCGTTGTCGTCATCGACTTTCGGTCTGGCTCCTTTTTTCACTATTTCATTGATTATGGCCGGCTACTCGACATTCGAGGCGTTGTCCTACCGTTGGGGAGTGGCTTCCCTGTTTCTGTTTTTGGTGGGAGTGTTCAGCGGTGTCAAGTTCCGGATGTCATGGCGCGATTTTCGGACGGTGTTTTGTCTGAGTCTGTTTCGTGCCACCACATCCTTTTCGCTGGTCGTTGCCTACCAGAACATAGCAAGCGGAGTGGCTTCCGTTATTCACTTCATGTATCCTCTGGCTGTGGCTCTCACGATGATGTTCGTGTTCAAGGAGCCGAAGTCGAAAACCATTATTTCGGCCATTGTCATATCGATTATAGGCGCTGTGTTCCTGTCAACCGGAAATATTGAATCGTCGGGAGGCGGTGATACCGTATTGGGCATCGTGATGTCGACAATTTCTGTCTTTTCATACGCCGGATATATCGTGGGCGTGCGGCGTACACGTGCCGTCAATATTCCGTCCGTTCCACTGACTTGCTCCGTTATGGGTATCGGGGCCGTATTGTTTATTATCGGCGGATTTTTCACCGGCGGTATACGCATTGAAACCGACCCGCATATTTGGCTTTACATTGCCGGACTGGGACTTGTGGCAACCGCCATTTCGAACATTTCACTGGTGCAGGGCATAAAGCTGGCCGGTCCGACTTTGGCTTCCATTATGGGGGCCATGGAGCCGCTTACGGCTGTGGTTATCGGTATATTCGTATTTGGCGAAACATTCTCATGGCATACGGCAGTCGGAATTGTTCTTATTCATTTTGCCGTGTTGCTTGTCATATTGAAGCAGCAAAAGAAATAACGTTGAAGACTGGATTTTCCTATGCTATTTGTGCTTGATTATTCTTGGGAACAGTTTGCGGAAACGCACCATTTGAGTGGTGATTTTGCCGCCGGCAATAACCATTGTCACTGCCAACAGAATAAGCAGAATGCCGAGGGCTATGCGTCCGTTCATCGTTTCATTGAAAAGTGTGACACCGAAGAATACGGCCGTGACAGGCTCGAGTGCCCCCAATATGGCAGTGGGAGTTGAGCCGATATATTGTGCGGCAATGGTGGTACAGAGGAATGAGATGGCAGTGGGGAAAAGGGCGAGAGCAAAAAGATTGACCCAGTGCTGCCAGCGGAAGGGCACCATCAGATCCGTGCAGAATCTTGTACCGACAATAAATACGAGAAGTCCGAATGAAATGACATAGAACGTGAGCTTTACAGTGGCCACGTTGCGGAGTATCGGACGGTTGACACCAACAATATAGATGGCATACGACAGTGCCGAGCCCATGACAAGCGCCATGCCGGTCATGTTAAGGGGATCGCCACCGTCTTCGCTTTGGTAGAGGAGCGATATGCCTAACAGGGCAAGCATTGTGCAGAGTATGGTCTGCACGGTGAGTTTCTCTTTAAATCCTATTGCCATGATGAGTGCCACCATGATTGGATAGACGAACAGAATGCTCGATGCTATGCCGGCTGCCATGTATTTGTAGCTGACAAACAGCATCAGTGACGAAAGTGCCGCCAAAATACCCATAATGGCCGTTGCGCCGAGTTCTTTCCGCTGGATACGGAAATTACGTCCGCGGCTGACAATCATAATGCCGAGAATGGGAATTGAAAACAAATAACGGAAGAAAAGAACGGAGTAGGGGTCCATCCCGTCCTGATAGAGGGGGAGGGTGAACAGAGGGTTCATTCCGTAGGTTGCCGCCGCAATGGCTCCAAGCATATAGCCTTTCGTTTTAGTGCTCATAGTCGTCAGAGATAGAAAAATGAAAATTTCCGGCAAAGGTATAAAAATCTTTGCTGCCCGTCAAAAAAACGGGGTTGCTTCTGATTGGTTTCAGAGGCAGCCCCGAGGTTTATTTTCTGGACCGAAAACTATTTCAGTTCTTTGGCGATAGCGTCGGCAATGCGTTGCATTTCTTCTGCCGGCAGCGACATTTTCGGTTTGTTGAAATACATGTCCTTTTCCTCGATGATTGGAATGAGGTGGATATGTGCGTGCGGCACTTCCAAACCGATGACTGTCACACCGATACGCTTGCATTCAATGGCTTTCTCCATTGCTTTTGCCACGCGGCGTGCAAAAAGGTTGAGTGAAATGAAGTCCTCTTCCGAAAGATTGAAAATATAGTCGTTTTCAGTTTTCGGCACTACGAGAACGTGTCCTTTGTTCACCGGGCTGATGTCGAGAAAAGCAAAGTTCTTTTCGTCTTCGCCCACTTTGTAGCAGGGAATTTCGCCTGCGATGATTTTACTGAAAATAGTAGCCATAGCTGTATGTAGAATTAAATCTCGATTTTCACGATTTCAAAAGTCATCACTCCTTGCGGAACCTTGATTTCAGCCACCTCGCCTACTTTCTTGCCAAGCAAGCCTTTTGCAATCGGCGTGCTGGAAGCAATTTTCATTTCCTTGAGGTTGGCTTCAGAGTCGGCAACGATAGTATATTTCATTGTGGCACCGTTCTTAGTGTTTTTGATAGTAACGGTGTTCATGATTTGTACTTCATCTGTGTTCAATTTACCCTCGTCAATGATGCGTGCGTTGGCAAGCATGTCCTTGAGTTGGGAAATCTTCATTTCGAGCATACCTTGTGCTTCTTTAGCTGCGTCGTACTCTGAATTTTCAGAAAGGTCGCCCTTGTCGCGTGCTTCGGCGATAGCTGCAGATATTTTGGGTCGCTCTACGCTTTCAAGGTATGCGATTTCTTTCATTTTCTTGTCGTACCCTTCTTTGGTCATATAAGTTATAGCCATAGTTGGAATAAAAATTTGGTTTTAAAAAGTTAGTAAAAAGAAAAAGAATCTCCATCACCGGATGATCGAGACCCCTCTTCGCTTTTTTGAATATGTTGATATTGCAAAGGTATGGATTATATTTATGAAAAGCAAATAAAATGTTGAAAATTTGTATTTTGCATAATTTAAGACAGCGTCTAATAGTAAGAAAAGTAAGCAAAAATAGAAAGAATTTTTATTCGTATTGAGTATATTCTTCTGCTCGTATGTATACAGGGACAGTTTTTTGAACAGTGTCTGTTGTTGTATATTGATAAATGCCCGAAAGGCAAAATTTACCTGTTACTTTTTTGCCATCATAATACACTTCGGAAGAAGTTTCTAATTTTACAACTTGATTGTTGCCTGTAAGGGCTAATGCTTCGTGTTCATCTAGTGTTTGGAAAATTTTTACTGATAATTTTTTTTGTTGCCCATAATAGTTGTAGAAACTATATGATGATTCTCCCATACACTTGTAGACTGGTACTGTTTTTTTAACACCTTTGATTGTTGTGTAATTATACGTGTCAACAAGTTTAAAGTCTCCGTATACTTTTTTGTCATCGAAATAAATGTCGGAATCGGTAATAATCTTTACAACATCATATGAACGTGTGAAAGCAAGTGCTTCATGTTCGTTTAATGTTTGGAATATTCTAAGATATAAATGGGTTAGAGAAGAACCTGTATTCGTGTTTGCATTATATGTACTGCAAGATGATAAGATAAAAGAAAATACTAATAAAAAATATGTTTTTCTCATAGTGGTATATATTTGTTTGATTGAAATATAGGTTATATTTTGGTGCAATTTACAAAAAAAGTTTAATATGACAATGACTATAAAGAAAACTTTAAAAAATGTATTTTATAAAATTTAAGATAGCGTCTGCAACAAATTGAGAATAACGTAGTTTTTAAAGATATGATTACGATTCGACGTGCTACGGCTGACGATTGGACTACGGTCCGCAAGGTGGCGGAAATTGCCTTCCCCGCCACTTATTCCGACATCTTGTCGGAACGTCAGATTGACTATATGATGGAATGGATGTACTCTGCCGAAAGTCTTGTCCGGCAGATGGAGGAAGGCCATGTCTTTTATATTGCTTACGATGGCGATGGTGTTCCTGTAGGTTATGTTTCTATACAGCCGGAGGGGAAAGATGTCTATCATCTGCAGAAACTTTATGTGCTGCCCGAACGGCAGGGTGAGGGAATCGGACGGCAGTTGTTTTCCACGGCTGTGGCAGAGGTGAAGCGCATGTGTCCGGAAGCCCGTCGCATGCAGTTGAATGTTAACCGCCAGAACAAGGCTTATGACTTTTACTGCCGCATGGGTATGCGGAAAGTGGATGAAGGTGATTTCCCGATAGGCGGAGGCTTCTACATGAATGACTATATCATGGGATTGGACTTGTAGCGTTTTTTTACGTATAAACCTTAATAAAAACGAGGCTTTTTCAGTAAAAGTATTATCTTTGCATTAGACAAATAGAATGCTATGTCAGAAGTCAAGAAATCGGATAGTGTGGTAATCATTCCCACATACAACGAAAAAGAAAACATTAGAGACATTATCGCTGCGGTGTTCGCATTGCCGCACCAGTTTGATGTTCTGATTATCGACGACAATTCGCCCGACGGAACGGCGGCAATCGTCAAGGAACTCCAGAAAGAAAATCCGGGCAGACTGCATTTGCTCGAACGCAAAGGCAAGCTGGGCTTGGGTACGGCCTATATTACGGGCTTCAAATGGAGCGTGGAACAGAAATATGACTTCATTATTGAGATGGATGCCGACTTTTCGCATCCGCCCAAGAAACTGATAGAGCTGCGTGAAGCCTGCCTGAATGGGGCGGACGTGGCCATCGGTTCCCGCTACATCTCGGGCGTGAATGTGGTCAACTGGCCGATGGGGCGTGTGCTGATGTCCTATTATGCTTCGGCCTATGTGCGCATCGTCACCGGCTTGCCGGTCCGCGACACGACTGCCGGTTTTGTTTGCTACCGCCGCAGGGTGCTGGAGACGATGGAACTCGACAAGATTCAGTTCAAGGGGTATGCTTTCCAGATTGAAATGAAGTTTACGGCCTACAAGATGGGCTTCAAGATTGTGGAAGTGCCTATCGTGTTTGTCAACCGTGTGCTGGGTACGAGCAAGATGAATTCCAGCATATTCGGTGAGGCTGTCTTCGGTGTCATCAAGCTGAAGGTGGGCAGTTGGTTCCGAAAATATCCGAAGCCATAGCAGAAACAGTAACTAAGAATTGCATTATTTTTTATGTCAAGAAAAATTTTGTATAACGGCGAGCTAGTCAATGAAGGAAGTTCATGGACCGGCTACGTTGTTATTGATGGGAATACAATTGAGAAGGTAGGCAAGGGTGCGCCTACAGTTGAGTTGCTTGCAGGGTGCGACGAACGCATTGATGTTGACGGCGCCTGGATTTTTCCGGGTGTCATCGACGATCAGGTGCATTTCCGTGACCCGGGACTGACCCACAAGGCGGACATCGAAACGGAGTCGGCTGCAGCTGTTGCAGGCGGTGTCACCTCCTTTATGGACATGCCGAACACACAGCCTCCGACTACCACCATCGACGCCTTGCAGGCCAAATGGCAGCGGGCTTCGGAAGTGTCGCTTGCCAATTACGGTTTTTTCATCGGGGCGACGAACGACAACCTGAACACATTGCTCAGCATCGACTATACGTTTACCCCCGGCGTGAAGCTCTTTTTGGGTGCTTCGACCGGAAATATGCTGGTGAACGACAAAAACACGCTGAAAGGTATCTTCTCGGAAGTGCCGGCCTTGATTGCCATCCATTCGGAGGACGAAATGCTGATACGCCGCAACCGTGATTTCTATGTCAGTAAGTTTGGCGAAGACCTTCCGATTCAGTACCACCAGTTGATTCGCAGCACGGAAGTGTGCTACAAGTCGACGGCACGGGCGGTGGAAATGGCGCATAAATACAACACGCGCCTGCACGTGCTGCACCTTTCTACGGCGCGTGAACTGGAACTTTTCGGCAACGAACCGTTGAACGAGAAGCGCATCACGGCAGAAGTGTGCGTCCACCATCTGTGGTTCACCGACAGTGATTATGAAAAATACGGCAACCTTATCAAATGGAATCCTGCCGTCAAGACCTGGGACGACCGTGCGGCTTTGCGCAACGGCTTGAATCAGGGCTATATCGACATTGTGGCTACCGACCATGCTCCACATCTGCTGTCGGAAAAGCAGGGGAGCTGCCTGAAGGCCGCATCCGGCGGACCGCTGGTACAGCATTCGCTGTTGGCAATGTTGGAAATGGCGAAGCAGAATGTGTTTACGGTGGAGACGGTGGTGGACAAGATGTGCCATGCACCGGCCGATTTGTATCACATTAACCGTCGCGGTTATCTGCGTGCCGGATATTTTGCTGACCTGGTAGTGGTTGACCGTAATGTGCCTTATACTGTCCGTGCAGAAAACATTCTGTCGAAATGCGGATGGTCGCCGTTCGAAGGATATACGTTCCACAATTCCGTACGTCAGACCTACGTGAACGGAAATCTGGTTTATGACCAGGGCACGGTGATTCGCGGAACAAACGGACGTCAGTTGAGATTTAATAATTAGGAAACTATTCGGAATACAGAAAAAGACAGTTTATGAAAACAGACAACATGAAAGGTTTGACCGATAGGGAAGTCCTGGAAAGTCGGGAAAAGCATGGGTTGAACATTCTGACGCCGCCGGAAAAGGCTTCCGTGTGGTCGCAGTTCCTTGAAAAATTCAACGACCCTTTGATAAAAATTCTGCTCGTAGCCTTGTGCCTCTCTGTGGGCATTGCCAGCTATGAAGCGTTCGGGCTCGGCGAGGGTATGCACGCCTTTTTTGAGCCGATTGGCATTCTGATTGCCATCCTGCTGGCTACGGTCATCAGCTTTGCATTGGAGCTGAATGCCAACAAGAAATTCGAGATGCTGAATCAGGTGAACGACGATATTCCTGTGACCGTGATGCGCAACGGCAACATGACACAGGTGCCGCGTAAGGACATTGTGGTGGGCGATATCGTCATGCTTGAAACCGGAAACGAGGTACCGGCCGACGGTACGCTGCTCGAAACCGTCTCGTTGAGCATCAACGAAAGTACGCTGACGGGAGAGCCGGTCATCAAGAAAACCCATATCCCCGAAGAATTCAGCAAGGATGCCACTTATCCGTCGAACAAGGCGATGCGTGGCACAACTGTGACGGAAGGTCACGGCGTGATGCGCGTTGAGGCTGTGGGCGACGCTACGGAATACGGAAAGGTGTATGTGGCTGCACAGATTGACAATGGTGTAAAAACGCCGCTTACGTTGCAGTTTGAACGCCTCGGACGACTGGTTTCGTATGCAAGCTACACCATCGGTGCGCTGATTCTTATCGGCCGTATGCTGATTTACGACTACAGCGTGGCATTCGATGCCATTCATTTTATCGACTATACGCTGACCACCATCATGCTTGCCGTTACGCTGGTGGTAGTGTCCGTTCCGGAAGGCTTGCCGATGAGCGTAACGTTGAGCCTTGCCTTGAGCATGCGCCGTATGCTTGCCACCAACAACCTTGTGCGCAAGATGCACGCCTGCGAGACAATGGGCGCGACTACGGTCATCTGTACGGACAAGACGGGTACGCTGACACAGAACCAGATGCGTATTTATCAGACTCAGTTCAGCGAACTGGGCGAATCGCAGTTGCTGGGCGACGACACTACCGGCAAGACAATTGCCGAAGCCATAGCGGTCAATTCGACAGCCTTCCTCGACCATAGCGGCGAAAAGGCTACCGTGTTGGGTAATCCTACCGAGGGCGCGTTGCTTCTGTGGATGGACGAACAGAAAATCGACTATATGCCGTTGCGCGAAGGTGCGAAGGTTGTTGAACAGCTTCCGTTCTCCACCATGCGCAAGTATATGGCTACGGTTGTCGACAGTCCGGTGCAGGGCAAACGTGTGCTGTATGTGAAGGGTGCGCCTGAAATTGTCATGGAAATGTGCCGTAACTTCAAGAACGGCGTGACAAAAGAAGGCTTGAAAGAGCAGTTGCTCGCCTATCAGCAGAAGGCCATGCGTACGCTGGGCTTTGCCTATCAGGTGGTCGACGGCAAGGCGATTGCCGACGACAAGGTGGTGGCCGACAACTTGACATTCATGGGCATTGTGGCAATTTCCGACCCGGTGCGTGCCGATGTGCCTGATGCCATTAAGGAAAGCTTGAATGCCGGTATTAAGATTAAGATTGTGACGGGCGACACTCCGGGTACAGCCAAGGAAATCGGCCGTCAGATCGGATTGTGGAACGATGTCGTTGACACTGACGAAAACCATATTTCAGGGCCTGATTTTGCAGCCCTTTCCGATGAGGATGCTGCTAAGGCCGCTTTGAAGATAAAAATCATGTCGCGTGCACGTCCAACCGACAAGTCGCGCCTCGTTTCCTTGCTTCAGCAGCAGGGAGAAGTGGTGGCTGTGACGGGCGACGGTACGAACGACGCTCCGGCATTGAATGCTGCGCAGGTCGGACTGTCGATGGGCGACGGTACTTCGGTAGCGAAGGAAGCGAGCGACATCACGATTATGGACAACTCGTTTGCGAGCATCACGCGTGCCGTGATGTGGGGACGTTCGCTCTATCAGAATATCCAGCGGTTTATCCTCTTCCAGCTTACGGTGAACCTCGTGGCATGTATGATTGTGCTGATTGGTGCGTTTACGGGTCAGGACTCTCCGCTGACGGTGACACAGATGCTGTGGGTGAACCTGATTATGGATACATTTGCCGCCCTTTCGCTGGCATCGTTGCCGCCGAGCATGGAAGTGATGAAGAACAAGCCGCGCAAGATGACGGATTTTATCATCAACCGTCCGATGAAATGGTTTATCATCGGTGTGAGTGCCGTGTTCGTATTCGTGCTTTTCGGCTTCCTCCAGTATTTGAAATACAGCCCGGAGACCGAATTGTCGGCCTTTACGCTCAGCGAGTTCTTTGCCAACTATTTCAAGTTTGACCCGGTTCACGCTTCGGTATCGCCTTACGATTTGACGGTGTTCTTCACGTTCTTCGTGTTCCTCCAGTTCTGGAACCTGTTCAACGCCAAATCCTTCGAAAGCGGACACTCCAGCTTCCAGAAGATTCGTGAAAGCAAGGTGTTCTTTATGACGATACTCGTCATTCTTGTCGGACAGGTGCTTATCGTGACATTCGGAGGCCAGATGTTCAGCGTAGTGCCTTTGAAATGGCAGGATTGGCTGATACTGTTCGGAGCGTCGTCGGTTGTGTTGTGGTTGGGTGAGATTGTGCATTTCATCCACCGTTGTACGAATAAATCAAAATAAACGAATGGGACTGTTATACAATCACAAGAATAAAAACGACATGGTTGTCCTGAGCGAGGAAAAGCTCGAAAACAACGAAGGGGAGCTCTACACGTTTGAACTGCTCCCCGACGCTGACAACCGCGAAACGGAAGAGGAAGGAAAGGAGGATGCCGATGTCAGGTAAACCGTACATTCCTTTCAATATCGACAACAGCGAGAATTGCTTTAGCAACGATTCTCGCATTTTCTTTGATGAAGAGCTGCATCAGTACACGCTCGACAACGGTGCATGCCTGACACCTGTCAGCGCGGTGATAAGCCATTTTTTCAAGCCGTTCGACTGCGAATACTGGTCGGCAAAGAAGGCGCGCGACCGCAATGTGGAGCAGGGCCTCGTGAAAGAGGAATGGGATGTGAAAGGTCATGCGGCAAGCGAGGTGGGAACCCATATGCACGCACAGATTGAGAACTTCTTCCTGAAGCGGGAGCAGGAAATGCGCTACGATTTTTCCTATCGTGGACAATATCTTCAGGTGGACGAGGAGTTCGACATCAGCTACGAAATGGCGCAGTTCCGGCGTTTTCTCGACAGCGTGGAGATGAATCCTTTCCGTGTGGAATGGCGGGTGTTCGACGAGGCGCAGGGCGTGGCAGGAACCATCGACCTTGTGTGCCGCAACGGTGAATGCTTCGACATTTACGACTGGAAGCGCAGCGCGAAGCTGCCCGACACGAACCGCTGGCAGCGGGGTTGGAAAGGCCTGGAACACCTCGAGGATACATCGTACAACCACTATTGCCTACAGCAGAACCTGTACCGCTACATATTGGAGCACAACTACGGGCTGCGCATCGGGAATATGCACCTTGTGGCATTCCATCCCGACCTGGCGAGCTTCAAGCTGATGCGCGTGCCGCGTATGGACAAAGAGATAGAACACATGCTGATGCACCGGAATGATTGATTCATTTCGGTGTTTCTTTTTTTTCTGAAAATAGGGGGAGAGATTAGAGGGCAACTCTCAGCGTGTAGTCGCCGATTTTCACGATGAAAATGCCGTGAGTGTTAAGGTTGAGTTCAAACGTTCCCGGCTCGACAATCGCCTGCGAAATGGTTTGTCCGAGAATGGTCAGCACGCGCACCGTAGTCTTTACGGGAGTTTTGATGACGAGTTTTCCGTTCGACGAATAGAGTTCTACGCCGTCGGTGTTTCGTGGATTGTTGAGGCTTCGCATCTGCTGTTGGGCAGTGGCTTGCTTCCATTCATAGCGGTTTTGGGCCTCTGTCGGTACAGATGCCGCCGCAATAAACAGAACTGCAAGTAAAAGCCATTTTTTCATATTCTCGTCAATAATTTATTCTTCCGATAGAGCCAGTCGTGACAATGCCCAATATCTTCTACAAAGATACGAGTATTTCAGCGAAATTGTTCACTTGATCGGGGATTTTTCATGGTTAATAATAAGTATAATCTATATTGTACTTCTATGTTGTAAGCCAAATAATTGGATAATATTTAATTTAAATTAACTGTTCAATTTCAACGACTTACGAGTTCTGCTCTCTTTTGAAGAAGCATAGATACCCTGTCCGGCAGACTGTGCCGGATTCGGTATAGACTAAAAGCAACAGACCTATCAGACAAACTTCTATAAGTGGACACAGCATAAAGCCGTACCACAATTTACTTCTTCAGAAGATAGGTTAAAACGCAACAATCTTATGTAAGATGAAGCCTTGCGCTCATCAATCAAAAATAGGAGTCGTTTTATGAAGTTGCCTGTAAGTCTGTATGCTTTTGTTTTTCATTCCACTCGTACGGTTTATATTTTTTGCCGGTTTTAAGCACGGAGAAGATTATGTTCGACAGCTTTCTTGCCACTCTCACAATCGCCTCCTGCGGTTTCATTCTTTTTTTATAGTTGAAATAGGCACAACCAAGACCTCTGTCGCTGTATATACTAACCCAGGAGGCCTCCACAATCTGCGGGCCGAGATACTTGTTGCCGCGGAATGTCTTTTCTCCATGGGCAACCTTTCCTCCGCTGCTATGGCTTGTAGGGACAAGTCCGAGATAGGACGCGAACTCTTTTTCGTTATGGAAACGGTTGATGTCGCCTATTTCTGTCAAAAGTGTCATCGCCACATTGATTCCCACTCCGGGGATGGATGTCAGCAACTCGTAGTCATGTCTGTAGCGTTCGCTTCGGCTCAGTTCCCTGACATTTCTTGTTGCCATAAGCAGTGTTTTCCGGATGGACTCCACCTGAGCTATCAGCAGAACGAGCGAGGTGCGGGTCGCAGATAGAAGGACCACCTCCTCCTTCAGCCATCTGATGAAAACTTTTGACCAGTGACTCCCCGGTGTCGAGAACCGTTCCGGAAAAGTCACGCCATTGCTGTGCAACAGATGCTTTACTCTGGACTTGTAGCTTCCGAGTTGCTTCTGTATGGTTTTTCTGAGCCGCACCACTGACCGGGCATCGATATCGTCACGCTTATGGATATAAATGCCGGTGAGCAGGCCGCTCTTGAGTGACCTTACGAGTTTGGCGGCATCCACCTTGTCCGTTTTCATCGTTTCCTCATATTGGGTTGTGGGTACATCCGCCGCATGTATGATAATGCAGTCAATGCCGACATCCTGCAGCGCATAGTAGGTCGAAAA
>UQUV01000007.1 GCA_900544305.1 uncultured Porphyromonadaceae bacterium | reverse complement strand
GGGCTTCCGCCCTCTTCCTTCGTCTTGTATCTTATCGCATTATTTCAATGTACTCTCTTTCGTTTTTCGCGCCTCGTTTTTTCGAGTTGCGAGTGCAAAGTTAAGTCGAAATTTTGAACTGTGCAAATCTTTTTGCAAGTTTTTCAAAATTTCTTTCGGCGTGTCTCTTTCGAAACCTGACCGCCACTGCGGTACCGCCGTTTTTCGTTTTGCGAGTGCAAAGGTAGGCACTTTTTCAATACGCTCCAAATATTTTACAAACTTTTTTTGAAGAAATAAAACGCAACATTTACATCATTCTAATTAACAGCACGTTATAACAAAAAATTCATATTTAATATAGAAAAATTGGATAAACCCCTCAGAAAAAAACCTTAATTCTCCACTATCAAATAACACACATTTTATCATATGGTTATTCAAAAAGCATCTCTTTACAATTTTGCCATATGCTTATATAAGCGATTTATCAG
This sequence comes from uncultured Porphyromonadaceae bacterium, assembly GCA_900544305.1. Taxonomy (GTDB): domain Bacteria; phylum Bacteroidota; class Bacteroidia; order Bacteroidales; family Muribaculaceae; genus Limisoma. The sequence continues at coordinate 110,776 of UQUV01000007.1, read as the reverse complement.
AAATTCATATTAAAGCTCAGCACCTCCGTATTTCTATTTATCGCCGAAATTTTCCACTTCAAAGTAATTTAATTTGAATTTATCGAGAGAAAAACGTAATTTCGTCAAAAAAATTAACGCTATATGAAGAAACTATATTTATTTCTATTGTTCGTAGTGGCTTCTATCAGTTCTTATGCGTTTTCGATAGAAGACTTAAGATTCCATTGTGCTGAAGACACAATAAAAATAAACCGCCTGCTCCAGGAGGGCGTAGCGGCAAAACTGACAACCCCCAACGAGTACGTATCTTTCTATGCACAGAAACTGTTGGGAACTCCGTATGTTGCACACACGCTTGAAGGCGAGAAAGAACACCTGACAATCAACATAGATGAGCTTGACTGCACCACATTTGTGGAAACCCTCATCGCACTTACCAAAGCAACGCTCGACAACGCCCCGTCATGGTATGCCTATGCCGCCAATCTGGAATCCATCCGCTATAAAAACGGCAAACTCGACGGATACGCTTCACGCCTGCACTACATCAGTGCATGGATTGTCGACAATACAGCCCGCGGTAATTTCCATGAAGTAACCTCAAGCATCCCACGTTCGGACAACCAAATCAAGTCCATCTATTTCATGACCGAACACCGCGACAAGTATCCGCAACTTGCCAACGACAGCGTCTTTGAAGAAATGAAGAAGGTGGAAAGCGGCTACAGCATGCACATGTCGCCTATCGTGAAAAAGAACAACCTTATCAAGAAGGACGTCATTGCTGCGCTGAAAGACGGCGACATCATCTGCCTTACAACAAAGATTGAAGGTCTCGACGTGTCACACCTCGGAATCATCCGTTTCGAAGGCAAGGAAGCCCATCTGCTTCATGCTTCTTCGACCGAAAAAGAAGTGATTATCGACAAGTATGACCTTTACGAAATGATTCGCGCCAACCGCAACTGGACCGGTATCCGTGTCATCCGGGTAGACGAATAAACTTTTTTGACCATATAAACGAAACGCCGCAGACAGCCCAAAGCAATATGCGGCGTTTTCTATTTATCGGCACTGCCTTATTTCACTGTAATTCGTTTTACGACACAGTTGCCTGCATTACTGATTTTCACAATATAAACACCTTTCAACAATTGCGATACTGGAATCCGGATTTTGCCCGAATTGCCCTCACTGCGGTAAACGGTACGTCCGCCGGCCGACACGATTTCTACCGAATAGCCGTCCATGTCAGTCGCAATGTTGAGATGGTCGGTTGCCGGCACCGGATAAACGGCCACTCCGCCATACAACGCCTCAACTCCCGACTTTTCTTCAATACGCAACGGGATACGAACAAATTCCTGCATACCTTTCTGAGTACCACGGACAATTACTTCCGTTTCAGCTTCAGCCTTTTTCGGCGAAACGACCAACTTGCCGTCATTCACTTCTACGTCCGCCACTTCACGGTCGCAATCGTCTGTCAAAACATAGCTGATTGCGGCGTCACTGTCTTCAAACGAGAAGTACTGTTCCAAATCGACAGAAGCTCCGTCCGTATCCATCACGCATACCTGCGCATCGGTCACTGTGCGTTCGCCGTTGAAATCATCAAGACAGAAATAGGAAGGAGTCGTCAGTCCCATCATATTGGTTTTCGTACCCTCCAGTGCAAACGATACTTTCTTCACAGCTCCCAAAGCTCGCAGATCTACCCACTGCCAAGTATCCAGACAATAGTGGTCGGCAGCATTGTCCGAGGTATAGTTGGCAAGATAGAACGTCTGCGATGATTTTGAATTGTCGGCCTTCTCTCCAGTTATCTTCAGGCGCAAATAATCACCCTTTTCGAAACCGCCGGGATTTGTCGACATTCCGTCACCATTCAGCACGGCATTCTTCACCCATGCCGTGTTCGTCACATAAAATCCGCGGATTTCATCTCCGTCCACAGCATTCGTCACATCCACACTGTGCGGTATTCCGTCGTAGACATACGCTACTCCATAATTCGCAGATTCGTGTCCGCTACCGGCAGCCGAACGGAACTGATGTTCAATCAGCTCAAACACCACCGAAGTTTCATTAGAGCAGGCAAATCCCGACCAAGAATAAGGCGATGCGTTATTGCTGAAAGCATACGAACCGCTGTAAAGTGTCGAGAACACACCGTTCGGGTCATCCGTCTTGGCTCCGTTCCAATGGCTTTCGGATTCCAACGGGAAATCATCGAAAGTAGCCGTATAGCCTTTACCCAGAACTGTCACAATAACCTCATCAGAATTCGTGTGTCCCCAAGCATCAGTTACGGTCACTGTCAACGGAACAGTATGGACTGCTTTGAATGAATAGGATGCTGATTTTGAAACCTCCTCGTTCATGGCATTTTTCCACGAATAGGTGTAAGGAGCCACGCCCGTCGACGGACTGGCGACGAGTTCCACTTCATCCGTTTCATTTACGGTGCAGTTCGGAACATAAACAAGAAGTTCCAAAGGCTCACCGCTGAAGTTGTCGATAAAGGCATTGCCTTCCGTAGCCATTTCAATTTTTGAAATGCGTCCCTTATCCTTCAGGTTGCTGAAAATCCATTTACCGCCAGTTACCGGCAACGTATAGTCGTGCGCCGAAGCATTTTCGTCATACACCTTCATCTGTACCTCAGCATCAGTTTTCAGGAAAAAGCCGGTCAACGGAATGCCGCTTTCAGAATTGGTAAACGTAATTACGGCTCCCTCTCCTATTTGAGCCACCTTTTTACCTACTACAACGGCATCGTCCGTATCTACAACCGTAAAGCCGGCAAAGCGTGCGGTTCCGTCCTCAAAATAGCCTTCGCCCTGTTCCACTTTTTCAAATGTGGAAACTTCCGACGGCAAATAAGCAGTTGTAAATGCCGTGCTCACCAGCACCTCCGAATTTATTCCACGAAGGTTCTGCAACACTGCGCAGACCACATACTCCTTTTGCGGCTGCAAACCTTCCAAAAGGAAAGAAGCCTCTTTTCCTCGACGGAATTCCACCTCATTTTCAGAAGCAAGCACATCTTCGGCTGTCGGAAGCGGCTGACCGCTTTCCTGCACAAACAGGTAAGCCGTACCGCTCAAATCTGCCTTCATTACCATTTCTGCCTGTTCATGAGTAATGCCTTCGAATACAGGATATCCCTCTTCAAAAGCAGGAGCGGCCGAAGCATCGGCATATTCATACGCACCGATTGTAGGATTTTCCCGGCTGCGTTCCACTCCGTTCAAGTCAATGTTGACGAAATCAAGCGGCATAGCCGAACAAAGAGAGCCAGCCGCAGCCGGTTCAAGCACTTTCGTAGAAAGGAACTCTGTTTTTTCATTGACACTGTTCGTTTCGCCAACCGCAACCTGCCATCCGGCGAAATCGGCAATACTCTTGCCAACATAGGCAAATTCCTCGCCAGATGTAAACAGTGCATTGTTGGAGAATGCCACTCCGTTCAGCAAATCCGAACCCTGAACCCGGCAGACATATCCTCCGGCTTCATTCTGCAGCAAATTGTTGCGTACCATACCTCCCGACATATCTGAATTGATATACAGTGGAGCGGAAGCAGTTTCCGAACCGGTCAGGCGTACCGTGTTGTAAACAATATTCAAGTGTGTAGTTTCATCACGGCTGCCCACTTTGATACCATAGGCGGTACCGTTTGCCTCAACATTAATTTCATTGTTGAAAATCCATCCCGGCAATTCTTCGTCGGCCTTTACATATTCCACATAAATGGCGGTAACATCACGTTTCGTGTTCAACGTAAACACGTTGCCTTCCACCACACATTGATCGAAACCGCGGCGAAGGTCGAATGCCGTGAACGACAATGTTGTCTCGTCGTTGACCACCGTATTGCCCGAAAGCGTATACGATTCTTCTCCCTGTAAATAAATGGACTTGCTCGTCTGATTGACGAAACGGTTGTTGTGAATCACCGCTCCCTTTTCGTACGCCGGAGTGTTTACCCAGTTCGCACCGATGGTGATTCCCTTGTAACCGCCTTCCAGTTGACAGCCTTCCACCGTGAAACAGTCGTTATTGTCACCGGCAATGTTACGGCTGTACATTTCAACCAACGTAATGTCCTGACTGATGGAAGTAGATTTCGGACCTTCAATGCGGCAACCGTACAAAGTGCAGTGGCGGCTTCCGAATTTTACTCGCACTACAGCAGGATAAGCGGCATCCGATGTGCGGATTGTCAGATTTTCCACACTGCAATAGTCAACACCCGCAAAAGTCAGCACACCGAACTCGCTCGCCACCTTCTCACTCGACGGCACGTTCGGCTCAATATACTTGTCGTCAACGATTGTCACATCGCGATAGTTGCCCGACTTCGAACGTATGGTAATTGAGTTCTGGTCTGAAGCGCCTCTTACTTCCGGCACGTTCACCACCTCACGGTAGACACCGCTTTCCAATTCAAATACCACAGGACCGTCGATACCGTCCTTCAGGACGGCAATGGCTTCCGTCAGGGTAGCATAATCGGCATCGCCCGATGTTCCTACCGTATAAGTTCCGCTGAAACCGGCTTTCACCTGACAGGATACAGCATTACCGTCCAACGTTTTTTCGCTTCCGTCAACAGTAAGCGACACAGGCGTTGCCGATAACGTATTGCCGACAGCGGCATCTGCCGCAATATCGTAAACCAGCCAGAAACGATACACACCCGGGAAATTCACTTCATAGCTTCCTTCAAATTCGTAAGGAGCGGCAATCTGCACATCGCCAAACGCATGGTAATCGTAGAATGTGGAAACCGTATCGGTCACAAACATTTTTGCACCTTCGATATCAGCAGCGGCAGTAGTGCCGGCATTGTCGAATTTCATTTTGTCGACAGTCAGTTTGCCCTTGTCGCCTTTCACTTCCACATCGACACGCAACATTACTTCCGTAGCACCGCGCATCACCGGCTCACCATTTACTCTCACCACATTCACTTCGCCCAACGACAGCGGTTGGATTTCATATTCGCTCACTTCAATTTCCCAACCGTCAAGTCCGGTAGTCGAGCCATAGCTTGTAGTAGTGAATTTCAATGTCAGACTTCCATCGGCTGCAAAAGAAATGATTTTTTCATCCGCAAACGAAGAACTCAACAACAGGTCTTCGCTCTCGCCGGCCGTCTTTCCGTAGTAGACATACATCTTGTCATTTCCACCGATATTCCATTTTTTGAAAGTCAGCTTCACGGCCTTGCCTTCATGTTTCGGAGCGAATGTCACCGTTCCGTTGAAACCACGGGTGATTCCTCCATCCGGACCACCTTCGTCAAAGAACACAAAAGGCTCGTCGCCAACTTCCACCACTCCGTTTTCACCGGCTTTCATAACATACATATTGCGTGCCACACGACAGCCTTCCGGATCGCCGGATTCTACAGCCGTTGTCTTACCGTTCAATTTAACCGATTCAAGAGCGCAGTCAAATTCCGTACCGGTAGCCACCTCGTCCGACAAATCGTAAGCTACCCAGAAATAAGCACTGCCTTCCTCCATCACGTACGGAGAAGCAAGAGCCAACTTCACTTCTTTTGCCGACGGAACAGCTTCTGCAACGGCATCAACCAAAGTCAGCACACTGTCGCGGCCGGATGTGTACAGATATACTTTACCTACTTTCGCATAGGATTCTTTCAGATTCAGCGCAACTTCTTCCAGTTTCAAGGCATCCTTGTCGCCTTTTGCCGTCAGTTTGAAACCGATGATTTCAGCATTTTTCGCAACAGGTGCAGTTGGCAGCACTTCCGTACTTGCCTGGAAAGCCTCAACACCGACAAGTTCCATCGGCACAGAACGGTATTCCCTTACTTCTGCCTGCCAGCCTTCAGCCGTATAGGAAGCCGACGTGGTATTGGCATTGAACACCACCGTCAGCGCGCCATCGGGCGAAGTTGAGCGCAGCACTCGTCCCGGACCGGCATCCTTATCGTCAACCGACTTCAGTTCCCAAAGCTTGTCGCCCTCTGTTCCCTTTCCGCTATACACCTCGAATTTTGCCTTCGGAGCATAAGACGCATTGGAATAGTAAAGGTGGAACGACTTCATGTCGAGTTCCACAATCATGCCTTCCGTACCCGGCACAAAAGTCACGGTCTGGTCGCCCTCTACGGGTTCATAGCCGTCGTAATAGGACAACGGATTCTTGGTGCTTTCGTAATACCAGGTGCCGAACACGGTTTTCTCAAAAGTTCCGAGAGTGGAACGGAACACATTTTTCACCTGACGGTTGCCTTCCGGCTGACCGGCCGCAACACTGTGTTCTGAACCCGACAGCGTGACGCTCAGGCATCCGCCGTCCACCACTTCGCCGGTCAATGCTTCGGGAGCAATGCCATACGCCAACCAGAAATAGTTGTCGCCTTCCACAAGTTCCTGCGAGCAGCCTGTCACACTGAATTCTCCACTGTCACCAAGAACAGCCTCACCAACTTTGACAGCCGATGAGAAAGCATCGCTCTTTCCTGTATAATATACAGTCGCACGTTTGATATGCGAGATTTCGCTGGTTCCCGTAGCAGTAAATTTAAAGGCCTCCACCTTCAGCGAAAGCGTGTTTTCTGTTTTCACATTAACCGACAATATCGGCTGGGCCTCATCGCCGGCGGCTACCGTTCCTTCTGTCCACTGGGTAACGGCAACTTCCTTCACGGTCATCGGCTGAGGTTCAAACTCAGAAACCACGGCTTCAAATCCGTCCTGCAAGTAATAGTCGCCCGTAACGGATTTCAGATATACAGTAAGCGCACCGTCGGCCGACATGGAACGCACAACAACCGGTTGTCCGTCGTGCATCACCGTATTGATACGGTTCGAATCCTTCTGCTTGCCGTCGTAAACAATCATTACGTCGTTGTTGGATGTAACCGTACTGTACTTGTTTTCATAGATATTGACTTTCGAGAAGTCAATCTGCACCCTCTTGCCCGGAGTTGTCGGCACAAAAGTGACAACACCCTCAAACTTGAATGAAATTTTTCCGTCCTTACCGCCGTCGTCATAGAACTGGATGCTTTCCGCACCTACATTATATATGGCGGACTGCGACATCAATACAACAGAAGGAACTGTCACCATTACCGGTTCGGCTGCGGCCCAGGGGGATACGCCTGACGGAAAAGTCCCGGTCGTCACCTTATCCACTTCCAGCCGTACGGAAGCACCGAATACGGCGTCCTGCTTGACATCGGCTGCCAGCGTAAACCAGTTGCGTCCCGACGTGAGCGGTTTGTCAAGAGTCAGCGTGTAAACGTCACCCTGAACGCTCATTGTTGCATTCAACGGTTCCAATCCGCTGCAATCAGCCTGAGCGCCGGCATAGAGTCGGATTTTTTGTGCATCTGCCACCTCGTTCACCGGCAGACGGAAAGACACGGAGGTCATCCGGTCGGCATTCATCACGCCTTCGGCATCCACATAGAAATTGGCCAATGCCACCCCCGACTTTCCGACTGGAGCAGCATCGACATTTTCGTACGACATGCCACCGCTGGTTACGGTCATATCTTCCAGCTTCACACATTCCACTTTCGCCACCCAACCATCGCAGTCGTTGGCGTTGCAGAACAGGTAGCCCACCGACAGAATACCGTCGGGCGAAGCGGAATAAATCACTTGTTTGGAAAATGTACCGGTAAATGTACGGAGCACATCGCCTTCCGGCAATTTTGAAGAAGAGTTGACTCCCGACGTCGACGACGGATAGGCAAACGAATCGTCGGCATCCACCTCACCATTGTAGACCACAAGGCTGGCAGGATAGGAAGTCCAGGAAGAGGAATATTCCTGCACATCAATACGTTCAAACGTAATTTGAATGGACTGCCCGGGAGATTCGGGCTTGAACACAACGGTAGAAAGGGAATTGTAGGAGTTTGTACCCCTGATGCCCTCCCCGCCCCACGGGTCGAGAAATTCAATTTCTCCGCTGACGGTCACCTCGGTTTTCCCGAACTGCGACATCAGCACACGCGTCGCACTGCCGGTCTGTCCTGCCGTCGCCAAAGGCATCAGCAGACTCCAACACACGAACATCAAAAAAAGTGCTTTCTTTTTCATAAGCATTAATGTTAAACAAAATATTGAATAAAATCCGTACTCAACTCCCGTTGAGCGCAAATGCTTATGAAGTCCATTAGAAGAAACAAACGGTGCCGGTTACACCCGACAGCCTGACTGACCCGTCTATCCATACAGAAATGTACCACTGCTTCAATCCTCGAAAGCATCAGCTACTCAACGCATGGCAGGTCTTCTGACTTATCTCATATCACGGATGCCTTCCCGGTACTTTCTTGGCACAACGCCCGATTTCCCAGTGGCTCTGTATCCTGACTTTCGAGAAATACAGCAGCGGGACTGTCCAGGATTCTCACCTGATTCCCTTTTAATTGTTTGCCGGAAGTCCGACAAAACAAACCATTACGTCGACAAATATAGCACTATTGCATGGAAGGCTTTGAATATTTATGTTAAAAATAATTATACATAAAACAAAAGTTGCATAACGCAAAATAATGCGCCATGCAACTTCCGTCGTATTTTTAACAAAGACTGTATCTGCTGAAAAACTATTTGAATTTGATGCGCAGCTTTTCAAGCATGTCGCGTGTCATTGTGTCAAGGTCATATTCCGGCTTCCAGCCCCATTCCGTACGTGCACAGGTATCGTCGAGCGAGTTTGGCCACGAATCGGCAATCTGCTGACGAAGCGGGTCTACCTTATAGACCATCTTGAAATCAGGCATATATTTACGGATGGCAGCAAATATGATTTCCGGATCAAAGCTCATGGATGCAATGTTGAATGAATTGCGGTGAACAAATTTTGCCGGGTCGGCTTCCATGATTTCAATAGCGGCACGAAGGGCATCAGGCATATACATCATATCCATAAACGTACCGGCGGCAATCGGACATTCAAAAGTTTCACCCTTGACGGCTGAATAGTAGATGTCAACGGCATAGTCCGTTGTACCTCCACCCGGAGGAGTCACATAGGAAATCAATCCTGGGAAACGCACCGAGCGCGTATCCACACCGAAACGGTGAAAATAGTAGTCGCTCAACAATTCGCCCGAAACTTTTGTCACACCATACATGGTGCGCGGGTTGCGGATAGTGTCCTGTGGAGTCTTGTCCTTCGGCGTGTCGTTACCGAATGCACCGATGGAACTCGGAGTAAATACGGCACACTGTTTTTCACGTGCTACTTCGAGCACATTGAACAGACCTCCCAAACCAATTTTCCAGGCTAATTGTGGCTTTGCTTCAGCAACTGCCGACAGCAATGCCGCCAGATTGTAGATTGTATCGATTTTGTACTTCGAAACCGCCTCAGCAATCTGCGTGGCGTTCGTGATGTCGACAATTTCGGAGGGGCCACTTTCGAGCAATTCGCCTTTTGGCTCTGCACCGGGAATATATCCCGCCACTACATTCGCTCCACCGTAGATACCTCTCAACTTCATAGTCAGTTCTGAACCGATTTGTCCGGTAGAACCGATAATCAACACATTTTTCATTGCGTTATCTTCTTTCGGTATTATTTTTCAAAGTTTCGGCCACATTTGAGTAGCAAAATGTCAGCCAGCGATAGGCTCACATTTCCCTATCCCCCCTGTTTCCACTTACAAAGATAACGAGATTTGCAGAGTTTAACGCAGTTTATCGCTATTTTTTATAGCTTATTGAAAAAAAAAAGCCATCTTTGTTACGACGGAAATTCCAACACGGATTTTTCCGCACAACAACAGTGACACTCTAAATCTAAGTAAATATGTACGGTAAATTTCAAGAATTCCTGACGAAGGAACTTGCCGGTATCCATGAAGCCGGCTTGTACAAAAACGAACGCATCATCACAACTCCACAAAAAGCCGACATCAAGGTAGGCAAAGGCGAAAACGTGCTCAACTTCTGCGCCAACAACTACCTCGGACTCTCCGACAACACACGCCTCATCGAGGCTGCAAAAAAGGCGATGGACTCGCACGGATACGGAATGTCGTCGGTAAGATTCATCTGTGGTACACAGGATTTGCACAAACAGCTTGAAGCAGCGATTTCCGACTACTTCAAGACGGAAGACACCATACTTTATGCCGCCTGCTTCGATGCCAACGGCGGATTGTTCGAACCGCTGTTCACGGAAGAGGACGCCATCATCTCCGACGCGCTCAACCACGCTTCCATCATCGACGGCGTTCGTCTGTGCAAGGCAAAACGCTACCGCTATGCCAATGCCGACATGAACGAACTGGAACGCTGCCTGCAGGAAGCTCAAGCCCAACGCTTCCGCATCATCGCTACCGACGGCGTGTTCTCGATGGACGGCAACGTAGCTCCAATCGACAAGATTTGTGACCTGGCAGAGAAATACGATGCACTGGTAATGGTCGACGAATCACACTCGGCCGGCGTTGTAGGCCCGACCGGTCACGGCGTGGCAGAACAATTCAATGCCTACGGACGTATTGACATCTTCACCGGCACGCTGGGCAAGGCATTCGGCGGCGCTATGGGCGGCTTCACAACCGGTAAGAAGGAAATCATCGACATGTTGCGCCAGCGTTCACGTCCTTATCTGTTCTCCAACTCAGTAGCTCCGGCTATCATCGGTGCGAGTCTGGAAATGTTCAAAATGCTGAAGGAAAGCGATGCCCTCCACACGAAACTGGTGGACAACGTCAACTATTTCCGCGACAAGATGATGGCAGCAGGATTCGACATCAAGCCGACACAGTCAGCCATCTGTGCCGTAATGCTCTACGATGCAAAACTTTCGCAGGACTTTGCCGCACGCATGCAGGAAGAAGGCATTTATGTGACGGGATTCTACTATCCGGTTGTTCCGAAAGGACAGGCACGTATCCGCGTACAACTGTCAGCCGGTCACGAACGCGAACATCTCGACAAGGCAATTGCCGCATTTATCAAGGTTGGTAAAGAAATGGGCGTAATCAAATAGGCCACGCCGCATCATACAGCAACAACGCTCCCCCGTTTGTCAAACCGACATATCGGGAGAGCGTTTTTTTCATACAGAAAGAGGACAATGTCAGGAATCCCGACACTGCCCTCTTCGTTATGCTTCATGACTGAACTTTACTGGATTTCAATCACACGTTTCTGTTTCGGCAATTCTTCTTTTACCAGTTTCGGCAATTCGATGTCAAGCACACCGTTGTTGACAGTAGCTGAAATCTTTTCCTTGTCGACATCTTCCGGCAAAATCATTGTCTGCTGGAACTTTGAGTAAGAAAATTCACGACGCAGATAGCGACCGTTCTTTTCGTCCTCTTTCTTTTCGTTCTTCTTTTCCATGGAAATGACCAAGTTGTTTTCTTCGTCGATATGAACGTCGAAATCCTCTTTCGTCATGCCCGGAGCTGCCAGCTCCACTTTATATTCTTTTTCGTTTTCGAGTACGTTGATAGCTGGAGCAGTAGCATTGGCTTTTTCCATCCACTCGTTGTCAAAAAAATCATTGAAGATACTTGGCAACCAATTTTGATTTCTTCTAATCGGCATCATAGTTAAATTCTCCTATATTTTTTGTTAAACATTCTAATTTTCAACCCCTTGCTCCACTGGGGAGCTTCCGAAGTTCACCCTTAGATAATGCAAAGGGTGTGCCAGTCCAAACAGCAGCAGGAAGGTGGAAATTTTGTCCACTTTTACTGCCAATTCCGGATTCCGGACTGACAAATCTGCATTTCTTTATCATTTTCGCAATGAAAGATAATCAGTTTCATTTCGATTGCACATATTTATAAAATAATGTGTATATTTGCAAGCGGATAGAAATATATCCGCCACGCAACCAATTGGATGCCGCGGAAAAAAACAACACTGATTTTTATACACAACATAAAATATGCCTACTCAACAAAGCATCAACAGAATTTCGGTTGAAAACGATCTACGCTACCTGCAGCTGCTCTCCCGGAGTTTTCCGACTATTGCTGCCGCCAGCACGGAAATCATCAACCTGGAAGCCATATTGAACCTGCCTAAAGGCACGGAACACTTCCTGACCGACATACACGGAGAGTATGAGGCCTTCCAGCATGTACTGAAAAATGCCTCGGGCTCCATCAAGCGGAAAGTGCAGGAAATTTTCGGCAACACTTTGCGCGAGAACGAGAAAAAAGAGCTGTGCACGCTTATTTACTATCCGGAAGAGAAAATCATGCTGGTAAAAGCCAAGGAAGACGACATCGACGACTGGTATATCACTACGCTTAACCAACTGGTAAAGGTATGCCAGAACGTTTCTTCGAAATACACACGCTCGAAAGTCAGAAAATCGCTTCCTGCCGACTTCTCCTACATCATTCAGGAACTTCTTCACGAAACCTCGAATGAACCGAACAAGCAGGCATATATCAACAAAATCATCAGCACCATCATTTCTACGCGGCGTGCCGACGATTTCATCATTGCCATGTGTAACCTTATCCAACGGCTGACCATCGACTCCCTGCACATCGTGGGCGACATCTTCGACCGCGGGCCGGGTGCTCACATCATCATGGACACCCTCTGCAACTACCATAACTTCGATGTACAATGGGGCAACCACGACATGCTCTGGATGGGGGCTGCCGCCGGAAACGACAGCTGTATTGCCAACGTAATCCGCATCTGCATGCGCTACGGCATCCTCACGACACTGGAAGAGGGATACGGCATCAACCTGCTCCCGCTTGCCACTTTCGCAATGGACACCTACGCCAATGATCCATGTACAGTGTTCGCCGCCAAACAGAAATTTGCCGACAAGACATATACAGAAAAAACGCTGCGCCTCATCGCGCAGATGCACAAGGCTATCGCCGTCATCCAATTCAAACTGGAAGCGCAAATCATCAAACGCCGTCCGGAATTTAAGATGAACGACCGCCTGCTGCTGGAGAAAATCGACTACAAGCGCGGTGTGTTCTGCTATGAGGGCAAGGAATACGACATGCTGGACAAGGAATTCCCGACCGTATCGCCTGAAAATCCGTATGAACTGACAGAAGAGGAAAAAGAACTGGTGGAAAAACTTCACAATTCATTCATCAACAGCGAAAAACTGCAAAAGCATATCCGCTGCCTGTTCACCTACGGAAGCATGTACCTGGTATGCAACGACAATCTGATGTTCCATGCTTCGATTCCGTTGGAAAAGGACGGATCTTTCAAGAAAGTGACCATCAACAACAAAAAATATTCAGGCAAGGCTCTGCTCGACAAGGTGGACAACCTGGTAAGAACGGCTTATTTCGACGACAACGACTCGCCGGAAAAGGCCTTTGCACTCGACTACGCATGGTATCTATGGTGTGGACCAGACTCCCCACTGTTCGACAAGAACAAAATGGCGACATTCGAACGCTATTTCATTGCCGACAAGGAACTGCACCGCGAAGAAAAAGGCTACTACTACACGCTCCGTGACCGTGAAGACATATGCGACAACATTCTCCGCGAATTCGGAATTACAAGCGGACATTCACACATCATTAACGGACATGTTCCGGTGAAGACAATCAAAGGCGAACAGCCGATAAAGGCCAACGGCAAGCTGCTCGTCATCGACGGAGGATTCTCCAAGGCCTATCAGCCGGAAACGGGTATCGCAGGCTACACGCTGGTGTTCCACTCACGCGCACTGCAGCTCGTTCAGCACGAACCGTTCGAATCCCGTCAGAAAGCAATTGAGGAAGGACTCGACATCAAGTCGAATACGTTCCTCGTTGAATTCAACAGCCAGCGACTGATGGTGAAAGACACTGACAAGGGAAAGGAACTGATTACGCAAATCAACGACCTGGAAAAACTTCTTGCCGCTTACCGCCTCGGTCTGCTGAAAGAAAACAACTAAAAGCTACATTGTTTCATTTTTATTTTTAGGGTTCAGGCTGTGCTGGGACAACATCCACGCACAGCCTAATTTTTCATATCACCACCCTACTCCGGCATTTTACCGTCGAGTATGATGGGCAACCAGAACCGTTTCATCTTGCGCTTGTACCATGAATGACATCCGAATGGCAGATGCCGTCCGTTCCACTTGTAGCACATCGACGGATATTTGTCGAATGCAAATTGCATCGCTTCGCTCACGTTAGGATAACGGAATCCCAATCCATGCTTGTTGACCTCTACGCTGAAAAACACGTCCTCATTGAACGTATGATGGCGCTTGACGGTCAGAAAATGACGGACAACATCGTGTAACTGTGTGACGGCACGCAGATGGCTGTCGATCTTACGCAATGAAAAACCACCATTCCCTACCTTTCCGCGCGTAATCTGGCGGTTGGGACGACCCGTAGCATCACAATATTTTTTCTTCAGCCACGAAGCCAAACGATAGAGCGGCGTTTTGTAAATCGGACGTACCGGCCAGGGAGCTCCGACATAGTCATAACCCTTGCCACACCACTCCAACAATTCATCGCGGAACACATAGGCATCCAGCTGATAAATCAGCACATATTCCGAGGAAGCAAACCGAGAGTAAAATTCCTCCGACATCATCAACCGGTTATACCCCAGAATTCCCGCAAAATAAGCGTCGTCAAAGCTCTCAATTGCATCTACCTTATATCCGTCCAACAACGATGTCAAATCAAGCGAGCGGGGTTTTACGACAACGATACGGTGTCCGCCCAGAATTTCAAACAGACGGTTGAAAGAAACCTGTTCGAGTTCCGACATCGAAGCCCGATAGAGAGGAACGACAACCGTTACCTTATATTTTTTGTCTACTTTATCCATGTTCCGCATATATTCTACAAAGATAATAAAAGGCAAGAGCTGAGGCAAATGAAAATGGTGTTTTCAAATTTGACGATACCGAGCGGCATCCTATCTTATTAAGACAACGCAAAGCAGGTGCATAAAAAACCGAAGACCGATATTTTTGCACGAGAACCGCATTCATATCTATCAACCCATAGACATAAAAAATCAGGATTCCCTTTCGGAAACCCTGATTTGATATTTAGCTTTGGACTGTCTCTATTATTCTGCAGCCTTTTCTTCAGCAGCCGGAGTTTCAACTGCAGGAGCAGCTGTTTCAGCAGCAGAAGACTTGCGAGAACGGCGAGTACGAGTTGCTTTCTTCTTTTCAGTCTTGAGCATGTTTTCGTTGAAGTCAACGAGCTCAATGAAGCAAGTCTTAGCGTTGTCACCAAGACGGTTACCAGTCTTGATGATACGAGTGTAACCACCGTTACGGTCTGCAATCTTATTAGCGATTTCACCGAAGAGTTCAGAAACAGCATGTTTGTTTTGCAAGTAGCTGAACACAACACGGCGAGAGTTAGTAGTGTCGTCTTTAGCGCGGTTGATAATCGGCTCAGCGTATTTGCGCAACGCTTTTGCCTTAGCCAAAGTAGTGAAAATTCTCTTGTGCATGATGAGCGAAATTGTCATGTTCGACAACAGTGCATCAAGATGAGCTTTCTTACGGCCTAAATGGTTTACTTTTTTATTATGTCTCATCGTTATTAATCTTTATCTAATTTATACTTTGAAATATCCATTCCGAATGACAGGTTGAGGCTTGCGAGAAGCTCATCAAGCTCTGTCAAAGACTTCTTTCCGAAATTGCGGAACTTCAACAAATCTGTCTTGTTGAACTGAACGAGTTCGCCAAGTGTTTCCACTTCTGCACTCTTCAAGCAGTTGAGCGCACGAACAGAAAGGTCCATATCGACAAGTTTTGATTTGAGAAGCTGGCGCATGTGCAAAATTTCTTCATCGAATTCTTCGTTGCCGTCAGTCTCAGTTGTTTCGAGAGTGATTTTCTCGTCAGAGAAAAGCATGAAGTGATAGATCAAGATTTTTGCAGCTTCTTTCAAAGCATCCTTCGGGTGGATTGATCCGTCAGTAGAAATTTCCAGAACAAGTTTTTCGTAGTCAGTCTTTTGCTCAACACGATAGTTTTCCACCGCATACTTAACATTGACAATCGGCGTATAGATTGAGTCGATTGCAATGACGTCGATAGCATCGTTGTCCTTGGCGTTTTCGTCAGCAGGAACGTAGCCACGACCTTTGTTGATGGTGAAATCCATTGTGAAAGAAGCAACAGTTGGATCTAAATGGCAAATAACCAAATCCGGATTTAGTACTTCAAAACCTGATAGTTCGTTGCCTAAATCACCGGCTGTCAAGACATCTTTACCCGATACGTTGATTTTTCCCGTAGCAGGCTCGTCTGTTTCAACGATATGTTTAAAACGCACTTTCTTCAAGTTGAGAATGATGTTCGTCACATCTTCCTTTACACCCGGGATTGTTGCAAATTCGTGCATCACACCGTCGATACGGATTGACGAAATTGCATAACCCTCAAGTGAAGAAAGCAGGATTCGACGCAGTGCATTACCTACAGTCACACCGTAGCCCGGTTCCAAAGGACGGAACTCGAACTTACCGAAGCGGCTGTCTGCCTCGAGCATTAATACTTTATCGGGTTTCTGAAATGCTAAAATAGCCATGGATATTTACAATTTATTATTTAGAATACAACTCGACGATTGACTGTTCCTTGATATTTTCCGGAATATCTTCTCTTTGCGGAAGGTGAAGCAATTTGCCACCCTTTACATTTTCATCCCATTCAAGCCAAGGGTATTTGCTGTGATTGAATCCAGCCAATGCATCAGCAATGACTTCGAGAGACTTTGATTTTTCGCGCACTGCAACTACATCGCCAGGTTTAACAGAATATGAAGGGATGTTGAGCACACGGCCGTTCACTGTGATGTGACGGTGTGAAACCAACTGACGTGCAGCAGCACGAGTGCGAGCGATTCCTAAGCGATAAACCACGTTGTCAAGGCGTGCTTCGAGCAATTGAAGAAGGATAACACCTGTGATACCCTTAGAGCGGTCTGCCTTGTCGAACAAGTTGCGGAATTGTTTTTCCAAAACACCGTAAGTGTATTTAGCCTTTTGTTTTTCACGCAACTGATTGCCGTATTCAGATGTTTTTCTTCTCTTGTTGGCACCATGTTGACCCGGGGCATAATTTTTCTTTGCGAGGACTTTGTCTTCTCCGAAGATTGCCTCACCGAATTTTCTTGCAATTCTTGTTTTAGGTCCGGTATATCTTGCCATTTCTAATACTTTTAATAATAATTAAAGTTGAATACGAATCTTTCTAGTGCAGCCGCGATTGCAGAGAGGTGGTATAATGCAATCAATCACATCAAAAGATTCTGGTAAATACTAATTTCTGAGATTATACTCTTCTTCTCTTAGGAGGACGACATCCATTGTGTGGAAGCGGAGTTACGTCGATGATTTCAGTAACTTCGATACCTGCACCGTGTACGGTACGGATTGCAGATTCACGTCCGTTGCCTGGTCCCTTAACGTAAGCCTTCACTTTACGCAAGCCAAGGTCATAAGCAACCTTTGCACAATCCTGAGCAGCCATCTGTGCTGCGTACGGAGTGTTCTTCTTTGAACCTCTGAAGCCCATCTTACCAGCGCTTGACCAAGAAATAACTTGACCTTCGCTGTTAGCTAGGCACACGATAATGTTGTTGAAAGATGAGTGTACGTGGAGTTGACCCATAGCGTCAACCTTGACATTTCTCTTCTTTGCTGCGACTGTCTTTTTTGCCATACTTTAATCTTATTTAGTAGCTTTTTTCTTGTTAGCAACTGTTTTCTTACGTCCTTTGCGAGTACGTGCGTTGTTCTTAGTGCTTTGACCACGAACTGGCAAACCGATACGGTGACGGATACCACGGTAGCAACCGATGTCCATCAGACGCTTGATATTCAATTGGATTTCGCTGCGCAAGTCACCTTCTACTTTGTAGTTTGCGCTGATCACTTCACGAACTTTCGCTGCTTGAGCGTCTGTCCAGTCCTGAACTTTGATATTTTTGTCAACGCCTGCTTTTGCCAAAATTGTATTGGCTGCACTGCGGCCGATGCCAAAGATATAAGTCAGGGCAATTTCTCCTCTCTTATTTTGGGGCAAGTCTACACCAACAATTCTTACTGCCATAAACTATAATGAATTTTTTCGCAAAAATAATAAATTATCCTTGACGTTGTTTATACTTAGGGTTTTTCTTGTTAATTACATATACACGTCCTTTACGTCTAACGATCTTGCTGTCAGGAGTGCGTTTCTTAACTGATGCTCTTACTTTCATATCTGTTTTGTTTTATTTATATCTAAAAGCAATTCGTCCTTTCGTCAAATCGTAAGGTGACATTTCCACTCTTACTTTATCGCCCGGAAGGATTTTAATATAATGCATTCGCATTTTACCGGAAATGTGGGCGGTGATTTCGTGTCCGTTTTCAAGTTCTACACGGAACATTGCATTCGACAACGCTTCCACAATCACTCCGTCTTGCTCTATTGCAGCTTGTTTTGCCATATAATTCGTTTAAATTGATTTATCTTTTAATACGTTTTCTACAAACTCGAATGAAGAAAGGATGTCAGCCTTTCCGTTGCGGATAGCAACCGTGTGCTCAAAATGGGCGGAAGGTTGTCTGTCCTTGGTACGGCATGTCCAGCCGTCGCGCTCAATCACTATATTGCGGCTGCCGAGATTAATCATCGGCTCTATGGCGATACACATTCCGTTTTTCAGCAACGGACCGACTCCGCGACGACCGTAATTCGGAACAGCGGGCTCCTCATGGAGCTTCTTGCCGATACCGTGGCCTGTCATTTCCCGGACAACACTGTAGCCGCGGCGTTCACAATATTCCTGAATGGCCTGGCTGATGTGTCCGATGCGGTTGTCTTCTATCGCCTGTTCAATTCCGACATAAAGCGACTCTTTGGTGGTACGGAGCAAGGCTTTCACCTTTTCGTCGACCTCTCCGACACAGAACGTGTAGGCCGAGTCACCATTGAATCCGTTTTTCACAACACCGCAGTCAACTGAAACGATGTCGCCGTCGCGCAGTGTGTAGTTGGAAGGAATCCCATGCACAACCACTTCATTGACCGAAACGCAAAGAGTGTTTGGATATCCTGCATAACCCAAGAAACCCGGAACGGCTCCGTTGTCGCGAATGAACTCTTCAGCTATCTTGTCAAGCTTCAGCGTTGTAATCCCCGGAGCAATCCACTTGGCGAGCTCGCCAAGCGTCTTCCCTACCAGGAGATTACTTTCACGCATCAACTCTATTTCTTCATCTGTTTTAAGATAAATCATTCTTTAGTCCTTTCGATTAATAGCCGCTACCAGTTGTACGACCTTTTATCTTACCGGATTTCATCAAGCCGTCATAGTGGTGCATCATCAAGTGGCTTTCTACCTGTTGAAGAGTATCAAGCACAACACCTACCATAATCAACAATGATGTTCCTCCGAAGAACTGTGCAAAATTATGATTAACGCCACAAATGTTTGCGAATGCAGGCATAATTGCAACTATTCCCAAGAAGATTGAACCCGGAAGAGTGATTCTTGACATGATTGAATCAAGATAGTCAGAAGTCTTCTTGCCAGGTTTAACACCCGGAATAAATCCGTTGTTGCGCTTCATGTCTTCAGCCATCTGAGTCGGACGGACTGTGATGGCAGTGTAGAAGTATGTGAACGCCACAATCATAAAGAAATAGATGAGATTATACCAGAAACCTGTCATATCTGTCAATGCACGCACAACAGCCGAACCTTCGCCCTGTGAACCGAAACCGGCAAGAGTCAAAGGAATGAACATGATTGCCTGTGCAAAGATGATAGGCATTACGCCGGCAGCATTCACCTTCAATGGGATGTACTGGCGGGCTCCGCCATATTGCTTGTTGCCTACGATACGCTTAGCATATTGTACGGGCACCTTGCGTGTTCCCTGTACCAACAGAACTGCGCCGAGGATAACAGCAAACAGAACGACGATTTCTACAACAAACATTACAAGTCCACCCTGTGCAGTAGTCAGACGGTTGCTGAATTCCTGAACGAATGCCTGCGGAAGGCGTGCGATGATACCGACAAGGATGATGAACGAAATACCGTTACCGATACCTTTGTCAGTGATGCGTTCGCCAAGCCACATGATGAACATACTGCCTGCGGCAAGAATGATAATCATATAGGCCATTGTCCAGAAACCGAAATGAGCATTACCGCCGGCGCTGTTCACCTGAACCTGAAGGTTAACCAGGTAGGCAGGAGCTTGCAGAAGCAGGATAAGCACAGTCAGATAACGAGTATACTGGTTAATCTTCATGTGTCCGCTTTCACCTTCACGCTGCAACTTCTGGAAAGAAGGAAGCACCATGCCCAACAATTGGATCACGATGGAAGCCGTGATGTAAGGCATGATACCAAGCGCGAAGATTGACGCCTGCGAGAATGCACCGCCCGAGAACATGTCGAGCAACTGCATCAAGCCGCTGTCCGTAAAACTACGGAGGGCATCAAGCTCGCTCGGGTTGATACCTGGCAGAACCACATAACAACCCACGCGATATACTAGTATCAATAGAAAAGTTACAACAATACGCTTGCGTAAATCTTCTATCTTACTAATGTTCTTTATTGTCTCAATGAATCTCATTGCTTAGAGTTTTTGAATAGAACCGCCGGCAGCTACGATAGCTTCCTCAGCTTTTTTAGAGAAAGCGTTAGCTTCAACATCAACTTTAACAGTCAATGCACCGTTGGCCAAGATTTTTACTTTTTGTTTGCCTGAGATGAATCCTGCTTCAACAAGATCTGCCAAAGTAACTTTAGTCAAATTCTTAGCCTTAGCGAGTTCGTCAATAGTAACAAGGTTAATTGCTTTATACTCTACGCGGTTGATGTTCTTGAAACCGAATTTCGGCACACGGCGTTGCAACGGCATCTGACCACCTTCGAAACCAATCTTGCGAGAGTAGCCTGAACGTTGCTTAGCACCCTTGTGACCACGAGTAGAAGTACCACCCATTCCTGAACCCGGTCCGCGCCCGATTCTCTTACGAGTTGCAGTAGAACCAACAGCTGGTTTTAAATTGCTTAATTCCATATTCTTAATTCTATTATGCGTTCGTTACTTCTACAAGGTGACGAACTCGTTTTACCATACCCAAGATTTGCGGAGTAGCTTCTTTCTCCACTACTTGATTCATTTTTCTCAATCCAAGTGCGTCGAGAGTTCTCTTTTGCACAGCCGGGCAGTTGATTCTGCTCTTTGTTTGCTTAATCTTAATAGTCGCCATAATTTTCATTATTAACCATTAAACACTACATCTAACGACACACCACGGTTCTGAGCCACTGTCATCGGGCTGCGCATTTCGTCGAGCGCATTGAAAGTAGCCTTCACCAAGTTGTGAGGGTTAGAGCTACCCTTTGACTTTGCAAGAACGTCTGTAATGCCGACACTCTCCAATACTGCACGCATAGCACCACCAGCCTTAACACCGGTACCGTGAGAAGCCGGTTTCAAGATAACTTGTGATCCACCGAATTTTGCAGCCTGTTCGTGAGGAATAGTTCCTTTGTGAACCGGTACGCGAATCAAGTTCTTCTTAGCTGCTTCAACACCCTTAGCGATGGCTGCTGTTACTTCGTTCGCTTTGCCAAGACCCCAGCCTACAATGCCGTTTTCGTTACCTACAACAACAATTGCAGAGAAGCTGAAGGCACGACCACCCTTTGTTACTTTAGTAACGCGGTTGATGGCAACAAGGCGGTCCTTCAATTCGATATCGTTTGTCGATTTTACTCTGTTATTTCTCTTCATAATCGTTAAAATTTAAGTCCGCCGTTGCGAGCTGCGTCTGCCAATGATTTAACTCTACCGTGGAACAAGTAACCGTTACGGTCGAAAACAACTTCAGTGATGCCTGCTGCCAAAGCCTTTTCAGCGATAGCCTGGCCAACCTTAGCTGCCACTTCTGATTTTGTTCCTTCTTCAATACCCTTTGACGATGCTGAAACCAAAGTCTTGCCTTCGCTGTCGTCTACGAGTTGAACATAGATTTGCTTGTTGCTTCTAAACACGGTCATACGAGGACGTTCGGCAGTACCTGACACTTTACCACGAATACGTGTTTTGATTTTATTTCTTCTTTCTTGCTTCGTTATCATGATCGTCTCAAATTTTATTTAGCACTTGCCGATTTACCTGACTTGCGACGAATAATTTCGCCAACAAACTTGATACCTTTACCCTTGTAAGGTTCCGGTTTGCGCAGTGAACGGATCTTAGCACAAACCTGGCCAAGCAATTGCTTGTCGCAAGATTCAAGTATGATCAACGGGTTTTTATTTCTCTCAGTCTTAGCTTCTACCTTCACTTCCGGCGGGAGCTTGAAATATATAGCGTGTGAGTAGCCGAGTGACAACTCGAGAACTTGACCGTTTGAAGTTGCGCGGTAGCCCACACCAACCAATTCCATTTCCTTTTTGTAGCCTTCGGAAACGCCGACAACCATGTTGTGGATCAAAGCGCGAACCAATCCGTGCTGTGAACGGTGTTCGATAGAATCAGACGGACGAGTTACAACGATGTGGTTGTCTTCCAAAGCTACAGTAAGTTCTGAATGGAAGTCCTGAGTAAGTTCACCCTTAGGACCTTTAACAGTTACTACATTATTGTCTACCTTTACAGTAACACCGGCAGGTATTACGATCGGAGCTTTACCAATTCTTGACATAACAATACCTCCTTTTCATTAATAGATATAACATAGAACTTCGCCACCAATCTTTTGAGCTGCTGCTTCCTTATTGGTCATGATTCCTTTCGAAGTAGAAAGGATAGCGATACCCAAACCATTCAAAACTCGCGGCATGTCTTTGTAGCCGGTATATTGACGCAAACCCGGACGGGAAACACGCTTCAGGCATTTGATAGCGTTCACCTTGTCAATCGGGTCATACTTCAAGGCAATCTTGATTGTGCCTCCAGGGGTTTCACCTTCTATAAACTTGTAGTTAAGAATATAGCCTTTTTCGAAGAGAATTTTTGTAATCTCTTTCTTCAAGTTTGAGGCAGGCACTTCTACCACACGGTGCTGTGCCTTAATGGCATTCCTCAATCTTGTCAAATAATCTGCTATTGGATCAGTCATATTATTTTTGTTTAAATTGATCCGGATAGTTCCGGACAATATTTAATACTAATTTTTTTCTCTCGTGTCGCGTATTACCAGCTAGCTTTCTTTACTCCAGGAATCAGACCTGCTGAAGCCATTTCGCGGAATTGAATTCTGGAGATACCGAACTGACGGATATATCCTTTTGGACGACCAGTCAGTTTGCAACGGTTGTGCATGCGGATTGGATTGGCATTCTTAGGAATTGACTGCAACTTCTGAGCTGCTTCGAATGCTTCTGCAGGATCTCCTGTGTTTACAATCTTTTTCAACGCTGCACGTTTCTCTGCATACTTGGCTACGAGTTTAGCTCTCTTCACCTCGCGAGCTTTCATTGATTCTTTTGCCATATCTCTCGATTATTTAGCGTTCTTAAATGGTAAACCGAATTGTTTCAACAAGGCATAACCTTCTTCGTCAGTCTGAGCTGTAGTCACGAATGTGATGTTCATACCCATCAACTTGGAAATAGTATCGATGTTGATTTCCGGGAAAATGATTTGCTCAGTGATACCCAAAGTGTAGTTACCACGGCCGTCCAACTTACCTTCGATACCCTTGAAGTCGCGGATACGAGGCAACGCGATACGGATAAGGCGTTCCAAGAATTCATACATGCGGTCGCGACGCAAAGTCACACGAACACCAATCGGCATTTTTTTACGTACCTTGAAGTTAGAGATATCCTTCTTCGACAATGTCGGAACGGCTTTCTGACCTGTAATGGCTGTAAGCTCGTTGATGGCTGTCTCGATAACTTTCTTGTCGGCAGTTGCCATACCCAAACCTTGATTGATGACAATCTTAGTAAGGCGAGGAACCTGCATCACCGAAGTATAGTTGAACTCTTTCTCAAGAGCCGGTACGATTCTTTCAGTATAGTCTTTTTTAAGAGTTGCGCTGCTCATTACTTAATCTCCTCTCCTGATTTTTTTGAATAACGTACTGTTTTGCCTGCTTCGTCTTTCTTGCGTCCGATGCGAGTCGGCTTGCCGCTCTTCGGGTCAAGAAGGTTCAAGTTAGAAACATGAACAGGCGCTTCCATTTTGATAATACCACCTTGCGGGTGCTTTGCACTTGGTTTGGCGCTCTTTGACACCACGTTGATACCTTCAACAATAGCCTTGTTCTTTGAAACAAGAACAGAAAGCACGCGGCCTGTCTTGCCCTTGTCGTTACCGGCGTTTACGTAAACGGTATCACCTTTCTTGATATGTAATTTGCTCATTTCTTTTAATTTTCGAGATTAAAGAACTTCCGGTGCCAATGAGACAATCTTCATGTTAGTTGCACGCAACTCTCTGGCAACTGGGCCGAAGATACGGCTACCGCGGATTTCACCGGCATTATTCAATAACACACAAGCGTTGTCGTCGAAGCGAATGTAGCTGCCGTCCGGACGACGGATTTCCTTCTTTGTTCTAACAACAACTGCCTTAGACACAGTTCCTTTCTTCACATCAGATGACGGGATGACGCTCTTCACTGTTACTACAATGATGTCACCTACCGTAGCATATCTGCGACCTGTGCCTCCTAATACGTGGATACACAATGCTTCTTTAGCACCGCTGTTATCCGCAACAGTCAATCGTGATTCAGTCTGTATCATTATTATTTAGCTTTTTCGATGATTTCTACTAGTCTCCATCTCTTAGTTTTGCTCAAAGGGCGAGTCTCCATCAAGCGAACAGTATCGCCAACGTTGCACTCGTTCTTTTCGTCGTGAGCGTGGTATTTCTTCGTCTTGTTGACGAACTTACCGTAAATCGGGTGTTTTTCCTTCCACTTAACAGCTACAGTGATAGTCTTATCACCCTTGTTACTGGAAACAACCCCAACTCTTTCTTTTCTCAAATTTCTTTTTTCCATGTTACTTGGGATTATTTTTCGTTAAGTTCACGTTTACGCAATTCTGTCTTCATGCGTGCAATCATTCTTCTGTCCTGTGTAATTTTTGCAGGATTATCGAGCGGAGAGATAGAGTGATTGATCTTTGTCTGCAGATATTCCTTTTCTGCTACTGCAAGGCGCTCAAGCAATTCTTTTGTGCCAAGTTCTTTGATTTCTACCTTCTTCATAACCTAATTACACATTTTGAGTTGGATCATAATCACGTCTTACGATAAACTTAGTAGTCACAGGCAGCTTCTGTGCAGCCAAGCGCAATGCTTCTTTTGCAATGTCATAGCTTACGCCTTCGACTTCGATCAAGATACGTCCCGGAGTAATTGGACAAACGAAACCTTCAGGGTTACCTTTACCTTTACCCATACGCACTTCAGCAGGCTTCTTAGTAATTGGTTTGTCAGGGAAGATGCGAATCCAGATTTGACCCTGACGTTGCATATAACGTGTCACTGCCACACGAGCCGCTTCAATCTGACGGCCAGTAATCCATTTAGATTCCAGTGACTTTATACCGAACGAACCAAAAGCCAACTGATTGCCGCGATGAGCCAAGCCCTTCATACGGCCCTTTTGTTGTCTTCTGAATTTAGTTTTCTTTGGTTGTAACATTGTTCTGTAATTTCAAGTCGGTTAGATTATTTTTTGTTCTTCTCACGGAAGCCGCCTTTTTTGCCACGGCCACCACCGTTATTGCCTCCACGGTTTTCCTTTGCATTGTTGACAAACGAAGGAGCCAAGTCGCGCTTGCCGTAAACTTCACCGCGGCAAATCCAAACTTTAACACCTACGATACCAACCTTTGTCAAAGCTTCAACCAAAGCGTAGTCGATATCAGCGCGGAGTGTGTGTAGCGGAGTACGTCCTTCTTTGAACATTTCAGAACGCGCCATTTCAGCACCGTTCAAACGGCCGCTCACTTGAACCTTGATACCTTCAGCGTTGGCACGCATTGTTGATGCGATAGCCATCTTAACGGCACGACGGTAAGCGATTTTGCCTTCAATCTGACGGGCGATATTGCTTGCTACAATCTGTGCATCCAATTCCGGACGCTTAACTTCGAAGATATTAATCTGAACATCCTTGTCAGTGATCTTCTTCAACTCTTCTTTCAACTTGTCAACTTCCTGACCGCCTTTACCGATGATCAAGCCCGGACGAGATGTGCAGACAGTGATTGTGATAAGTTTAAGAGTTCTTTCAATGACGATACGAGATACACTTGCTTTTGCCAGGCGAGCATTAAGATACTTACGGATCTTTGAGTCCTCAAGCAAATAATCACCGTAATTTCTACCACCATCTTTTCCGATCCAGTTAGAATCCCAACCTCTGATGATGCCTAAGCGATTGCTTATTGGATTTACTTTCTGTCCCATTTCTTATGCTTCCTTTTTAGCGTTATTATCTTTTGTACCGATGAACAATGTAACGTGGTTTGAACGTTTACGGATTCTGTATCCTCTACCCTGAGGAGCTGTGCGTAAACGCTTCAACATCGGAGCGCAATCTACAAAGATTGTGGTAATATACAACTCTCCGTTTTCAGCTTTACGCTCGTTTTTTTGTTCCCAGTTGGCGATAGCCGAGCGAAGCAACTTTTCAACTTTAGCAGCAGCTTCCTTATTTGAGAACTTGAGAACGCCCAATGCTTTGAACACCTCCATACCGCGTACCATGTCAGCTACCAAGCGCATCTTACGGGGAGAAGAAGGCACGTTGCGCAATTTTGCGCCATACAAAGCCTTTTGAGCTTCTTTTATTTTTTCGGCTGAGTTTCTTTTTCTTACACCCATTGTATTTAATTCTTTTTTATTTCTAAAAAACTGTTATCCCTGCCCATTATTTTTTCTTGTTACCTGCATGGCCACGGAAGATGCGTGTCGGAGCGAATTCGCCCAATTTGTGACCTACCATGTTTTCAGTAACATATACCGGGATAAATTTATTTCCATTGTGCACAGCGAAAGTGTGACCTACAAATTCCGGAGCAATCATTGAAGCGCGTGACCAAGTCTTGATTACAGACTTCTTGCCTGATGCTTCCATTGCTGCCACCTTCTTGTCAAGCTTTACGCTAATGTATGGGCCCTTTTTTAATGATCGACTCATAAATCTACTAATTAGTTAGTTTACTTTTTTCTTCTTTCAATAATATACTTTGAAGAATGCTTCTTAGGTGCACGTGTCTTAAGACCCTTAGCATACAAGCCTTTACGTGAACGTGGGTGACCTCCGGAAGCACGTCCTTCACCACCACCCATCGGGTGATCAACCGGGTTCATTACAACACCACGGTTGCGAGGACGAAGACCCAACCAGCGTGAACGACCAGCTTTACCAGAACGTTCCAATGCGTGGTCAGAGTTTCCAACTACACCAACTGTAGCTTTACAAGTAGCCAAAATTTTGCGAGTTTCTCCTGAAGGCAACTTAACGATTACGTAGTCGCCGTCGCGAGAAGTCAGCTGTGCAAACGTACCGGCCGAACGAACCATGAAGGCTCCCTGACCAGGACGCAATTCAATGTTATGAATTAAAGTACCAACAGGTATTTTGCTTAGTGGAAGAGCGTTCCCCACCTCTGGTGCGGCGTTCTCCCCACTCATAACTGTAGCGCCAACTTGCAAACCGTTGGGTGCAATTATGTACGCCTTTGAACCATCAACGTAATAAAGCAATGCGATACGAGCCGAACGGTTCGGGTCATATTCGATTGATTTTACTGTCGCCGGCACACCGTCTTTTGTTCTCTTGAAGTCGATCAGACGATATTTACGCTTGTGGCCACCGCCGACATAACGTGTCGTGCGATGACCTTCAGCGTTGCGTCCGCCTGTAGATTTTTTACCGACTGTAAGAGATTTCTCTGGTGTACTTGCAGTGATCTCATCGAATACACCAATAACTTTGTGTCTCTGCCCCGGTGTTGTGGGCTTTAATTTTCTTACTGCCATTTTTTCTATTAAATATTGCTATAAAAATCTATAGTTTCACCTTCTGCTACTGTCACGAGAGCTTTCTTGAAAGCAGCTACCTTACCGTTGATAAGGCCAGCCTTTGTGTAACGTGACTTTTTCTTGCCGTCGTAGTTCATTGTATTTACGTCAACTACCTTAACTCCATACAGACTTTGAACAAGATTTTTGATTTGAGCCTTGTTAGCCTCAGGAGATACGCGGAACGTATAGCGATTCTGCTTTTCGCTGATCGCTGTTGCCTTTTCGGTAACTACCGGTTTGATCATTATTTCCATTTTTTATACCTCCAATTAGTTAAAAGTTATTAATCACAGCTACGCTGCTTTCGCTCAAAACCAAAGACTTATTGTCAAGAATTTTGTAAGTATTTAGGTCCGAAGCAGTTACAATTTCCACATTTGGCAAATTGCGAGCAGACAAAAATACATTTTTATTTTGACCTGCTAAAACCAAAAGTGCCTTTTTATCAGCAACTTTGATATTTTTAGCAAAATTTACGAATTCTTTAGTTTTCGGTGCTTCGAATGTGAAATCTTCAACTACGATAATCTGATTCTCCTGAGCCTTGTAAGACAATGCAGACTTACGAGCGAGTTGTTTCACTTTCTTGTTAAGCTTGAATTCGTAATTGCGAGGACGCGGACCGAAGATACGGCCACCGCCAACCAATACCGGAGACTTGATATCACCGATACGTGCGCCGCCACCGCCTTTTTGCTTGTGCAACTTGCGTGTACTTCCGGCAATTTCGCTTCTTTCTTTAGACTTGTGTGTACCCTGACGCTGGTTTGCCATATATTGCTTTACATCAAGATATACGACATGTTCGTTCGGCTCGATGCCAAATACGCTGTCGTTCAGCGTTACTTTGCGTCCGGTATCTTCTCCTTTAATGTTATATACTGCAACTTCCATTATTTCTCAATTAAAACGATTGAACCTTTGCTTCCCGGAATAGAACCTTTGATCATCAAAATGTTGTGTTCCGGAATTACTTTTAACACTTTGAGGTTTTGGACAGTCACACGTTCGTTACCAGTCTGACCTGCCATGCGCATTCCCTTGAATACTTTTGCAGGGTAAGAACAAGCACCGATAGAACCCGGAGCACGCAAACGGTTGTGCTGACCGTGAGTTGACTGACCTACTCCACCGAAGCCGTGACGCTTAACTACACCTTGATATCCCTTACCTTTTGAAGTACCGATGATATCAACAAATTCTGCACCTTCGAAAAGGGCTACTGTCAATTCATCTCCAAGTTTGTAGCCTTCATCAAAACCTTTGAACTCGGCCAAGTGTCTCTTGGGTGTTACGCCTGCTTTCTTGAACATGCCGGCTTCTGCCTTGTTTGTGTGCTTCTCTTTCTTGTCTTCGAAGCCCAACTGCAATGCAGCATAACCGTCTTTTTCAACTGTCTTTACCTGAGTAACTACACAAGGACCTACTTCGATAACAGTGCACGGTACATTCTTACCGTCGGCACTGAATACGGATGTCATTCCGATTTTCTTTCCTAATAATCCTGGCATTTCTCTAAAAATTTAATTTAATTCCTGATTTAAAACTAACTTACGCCTTGATGTCAACATCAACACCGCTCGGCAATTCAAGCTTCATGAGAGCATCGATAGTCTTAGCTGTTGAGCTGTAGATGTCGATAAGTCTCTTGAACGATGACAATTGGAATTGCTCACGCGACTTCTTGTTTACGAAAGTCGAACGGTTGACTGTGAAAATTTTCTTGTGTGTTGGCAATGGAATTGGGCCGCATACAACAGCTCCTGTAGCCTTCACTGCCTTTACAATCTTCTCAGCTGACTTGTCAACCAAGTTGTGATCGTAAGATTTTAGCTTAATTCTGATTTTTTGGCTCATATTGTTTTAATAAAAATTATTTCAATAAATCTACTCTACCTTGGCATTCTGTCAATACTTGTTTAGCGATTGACGAACCTACTTCAGCATAGTGAGAGAATGACATTGTTGAAGTTGCACGACCTGATGTGATAGTACGCAATGCAGTTACATAACCGAACATTTCAGCAAGAGGAGCTTTCGCTTTAACGATACGTGCACCGCTGCGGCTTGTTTCCATGCCTTCAACCTGGCCACGACGCTTGTTCAAGTCGGAGATAACGTCACCCATGCTTTCTTCCGGAGTAACAACTTCAATCTTCATGATCGGCTCCATCAAAACCGGACCTGCCTTTTCGCAAGCTTTCTTGAATGCCTGGATAGCACAGAGTTCGAATGACAACTGGTCAGAGTCAACCGGGTGGAAAGAACCGTCGATTACAGTTACTTTCAATTGTTCTACCGGATAACCTGCAAGAACACCGTTCTTCATAGCTGTCTGGAAACCTTTCTGGATTGACGGGATGAATTCCTTAGGAATGTTACCACCCTTAACTTCGTCAACGAACTGCAAGTTGCCTTCGAAACCTTCGTCAACCGGTTCAACGCGAACGATGATGTCGGCGAACTTACCGCGACCACCAGTCTGCTTCTTGAACACTTCACGAAGTTCAACAGGTTGTGTGATGGCTTCCTTGTATGTTACTTGAGGACGGCCCTGGTTACATTCTACCTTGAATTCACGACGCAGACGGTCGATGATGATATCCAAGTGAAGCTCACCCATACCGCTGATAACTGTTTGGCCAGTTTCTTCGTTTGTCTGTACGCGGAATGTCGGGTCTTCTTCAGCAAGCTTCTGCAAGCCAACGCCAAGTTTGTCGAGGTCTTTCTGAGTCTTAGGCTCAACTGCAATACCGATAACCGGATCTGGGAAGTCCATAGCTTCGAGTACAATCGGATGTGCTTCGTCGCAGAGAGTATCACCAGTACGGATATCCTTGAAACCTACACCTGCACCGATATCACCGCAGCCGATGAAGTCTTTCGGGTTCTGCTTGTTTGAGTGCATCTGGAACAGACGAGAGATACGTTCCTTCTTGCCAGAACGGCTGTTGAATACGTAGCTACCAGCGTCGATTTGACCAGAGTAAACGCGGAAGAAGCAAAGACGACCTACATACGGGTCAGTTGCAATCTTGAATGCCAATGCACTCATCGGTTCGCTTGTCGACGGTTCGCGTCTTTCTTCCTTCTCTGTATCACCTACAGCGTGACCTACTACTGCACCTGAGTCAAGCGGGCTTGCCAAGTAAGCGCAGACAGCGTCCAACAGACATTGAACACCCTTGTTCTTGAATGAAGAACCGCAGATCATCGGAACGATATCCATAGTCAAAGTAGCCTTGCGGATAACTGTGCGGATTTCGTCTTCTGTGATTGTTGAAGGATCGTCGAAATATTTTGCCATGAAGTCGTCGTCGTATTCGGCGATTGTTTCAAGCATCTTGTCGCGCATTGATTCGCATTCGTCCTTCAATGAAGCCGGAATTTCTTCCACGCTGTATTCAGCACCCATAGTTTCGTCGTGCCAGAACAAAGCCTTCATTGTAACGAGGTCAACTACGCCCTTGAAAGTTTCTTCAGCACCGATTGGAACCTGGATAGCTACCGGGTTGGCACCGAGAACGTCGCGCACCTGACGAACTACTTCGAAGAAGTTTGCACCTGAACGGTCCATTTTGTTTACATAACCGATACGAGGTACGTTATACTTGTCAGCTTGACGCCATACAGTTTCAGACTGAGGTTCAACACCACCTACTGCACAGAATGCTGCAACGGCACCGTCGAGGATACGGAGTGAACGTTCTACTTCCACAGTAAAGTCAACGTGTCCCGGAGTGTCAATCAAGTTGATTTTGTACTTGTTGCCAGCATAGTTCCAATATGTAGTAGTGGCAGCTGATGTAATAGTGATACCACGTTCCTGTTCTTGTTCCATCCAGTCCATTGTTGCAGCACCGTCGTGCACTTCACCGATTTTGTGAGTCAAACCAGTGTAGAACAGGATACGTTCAGAAGTTGTAGTCTTACCGGCATCGATGTGAGCCATGATACCGATATTTCTAGTCAGCTTAAGTTTGTCGTCTATATTAGCCATTGTAAATCTCTATTTGATGAAATTAAAATCTAAAGTGAGCGAATGCACGGTTAGCTTCTGCCATACGGTGCATATCTTCTTTACGCTTGAAAGCACCGCCTTGTTCGTTGAAAGCATCTACGATTTCTGCAGCGAGTTTGTCGCTCATAGTCTTGCCTCCACGTTTGCGTGCGAAGTTGATTAGATTTTTCATTGAAATAGATTCCTTACGATCCGGGCGGATTTCAGTAGGAACTTGGAATGTCGCTCCACCCACACGACGTGATTTAACCTCTACTTGAGGAGTGATGTTTTCCAACGCTTTTTTCCAGATTTCGAGCGCTGTTTTTTCTTCGTTCGGCAATTTTGACTTCACAGTCTCAAGTGCGCTATAGAAAATGGTGTAAGCGGTGTTTTTCTTTCCGTCATACATCAAGTGGTTCACAAATTTTGAAACACGAGTATCACCGAACACAGGATCCGGCAACACAATTCTTTTTTTAGGTTTAGCCTTTCTCATTTTTAAATCAAATTTGTTTTTGTTCGTTTGGTTGCTTTTAGCATCTTCAACAGCCTACTCTTATGCTGTTTACTCCGCCGAATTTTTCAATCCAATAAACAAAAACTAAGTTTTAACTCGTTTTGTTTATCTCTCTGCGTTTGTGCTTGGGGTCAATGATTATTTTTTACCCTTTGCAGCTGGAGCAGCTCCTGGTTTTGGACGTTTTGCACCGTATTTAGAACGACGCTGTGTTCTTCCTGCAACTCCTGCAGTATCCAATGTACCTCTGACAATGTGGTAACGTACACCTGGAAGGTCCTTAACACGACCGCCACGTACCATTACGATTGAGTGTTCTTGCAAGTTGTGACCTTCACCCGGGATATAAGAGTTCACCTCTTTACCGTTAGTCAATCTTACACGGGCAACTTTACGCATTGCCGAATTAGGTTTCTTAGGAGTTGTTGTGTAAACACGAACGCAAACACCACGGCGTTGCGGACAGCTGTCCAATGCCGGTGACTTGCTCTTGTCTTCCAATGCTACACGTCCTTTTCTTACTAATTGCTGAATTGTAGGCATCTTAGTTCTTTTTGTTTCTTATTACTATTAATTAAATCTAAAGTTTCGTTTTTGACGGATTTACATCTTTATGGTATTGACACTTTTTGCCCATAATTTTCAAGGCCTTGCTAAACCACTCGGATGCCTATCCGAAAAGCGTTGCAAAGATACACACTAAATTCCTATCTGCCAAATGTTTTTAGTCCCCTCTTATATAGTAATGAGCCAATATGCCTATTCTATGCGGTTTTTACGTTTTAAGCAACTGAATTATTTAACAATACATATAGATATATTATTTATTTTTAACTATGTTATAAAACACATTTATGTCCAATTAGCAAGATTCACCACAAAATCGTCCGATTCTTGAAACAATTTACTAACTTTGGAAATCAAATTCATTGAAGTTATGGAACAACTGAACGTCATTCTTTTCGACGCTAAGGATACGTGGACCGATTTGCTCCCGATTTCCTATACACGCCCCCTTGCCGATGTCCGTTTCGGCATCCTCACGATACGTGAGAAATGGGAAAAGCACATTCCGCAGGCATCTTTCTCCTATCTGACGAAGGACTACCTGCGCGTGAAGTTTCCGATGAACGAAGCAGCCGACAATCTTTTCATAGCCGGCAACATCTGCCCCGACCCGCAGCTGACCGCCGCACTGCTGGCATTGAAGCCGGGCGAAGCCCTCGCCACCGACAACTGCCTGCTGGGCTATCGCGGAACCTTTACCGATTTCGAAAACCAGAATTTTGCACAGAAGCTGAACTACGAAGGCGAAACATTCGGAATACACCAGCTCTACGACATATTCCTTTATAACGACCGCGCCATGGCTGCCGACTATCCGCTCGTCGTAGCGGGCCGCGAGTCACAGCCGCTCAGCAAAACCTGCACCGTTGTCGGGCCGACTCATTTCGACGACGGAACACCTACAATTTTCATCGAGGAAGGTGCATGGGTGGAAGCCGCTACGTTCAACACCACAAACGGCCCTATATATATAGGTAAGGAAAGCACCATTATGGAAGGCTCCTGCATCCGCGCCCCGTTCGCTGCCGCCGAACACTGCTATGTGAACATGGGTTCAAAAATCTACGGAGCAACGACTCTCGGACCGTACTGCAAGGTCGGAGGCGAACTGAACAATGTCGTAATGATAGGCTACAGCAACAAGGCGCACGACGGATTCCTCGGAAATGCCGTCATCGGCGAATGGTGCAACCTCGGTGCCGGAACCAACGCGTCGAACCTCAAGAACGACTATACGGAAATTAAACTGTGGAACTACCGCGCACACCGCTTCGTCAAAACCGGTCTTCAGTTCTGTGGCCTGATTATGGGCGACCACTCGAAGGCGGGCATCAACTGCATGTTCAACACGGCCACCGTCATCGGTGTTGGTGTCAATGTCCACGGAGCCGGATTCCCGCGTAATTTCGTGGCCTCATTCTCCGAAGGCAGCGTTGCCGGCTATACCGACGTGTCGATGACGAAGTTCTTCGACATAGCCAAACGCGTGATGGCACGCCGCAACATCGAACTCAGCGAAGTCGACAAGGAAATATTCTACTCCATCTACAACATTGCCGACAACTACAAATAAAAACAGAACAAGGGCGGTGCAGAAAACCACATGCACCGCCCTTGCTGTATACTGACGTTACCGAAAAAATCAGTTGCTGTTTTTCTTTCCGTACCACCGTCTGAAAATACGCCATTGCTTCTTGACATGGGCATAAACCACCGGTATGCGCGGATTGACCGAACCGGAAAGCGGATTGGTGATTGCCGGAAGTTCGTGTCCCTCTCCAAGCTGGTCGGGATATACCACCATAAGGCTCGTATTGGCAAAATAACGGCTGATTTGAGAAGCAAGATGCTCAAAAGAACTCAGATAGGACATCGTTCCGCGGCGGGCACTGACAATGACCAGCAGGTGGTCATAGTTCACTTCCGTCGACAGCAACAGCAGGTCATCCCAACTCTCCATCAGGTTCAGGCGCACCGTGTCGGAAGCGGCCTTAGAACCCAACAGACGGCGGATATACTCCAAAGTCTGTGCTGCGGCGTGGAAGTAGATGCGGCAACCGAGTTCGCTGCTGAGCTTGCCCATCTGTCTCACCCATTTCGAAAAACCGCTTTCATACTCCGCATTCGGCGGCACAGCCACTACGATACGGCGAATCGTATTGAGCGGCATCAACATTTTTACGATTATTATTTCCCTGCTGATTTCCGTCAGCAAGGTTTCAGTCAGATTACCGAGAAACGAGTCAATGATATTCGACTTCCGGTGCAGACCGATAATCACATCCGTGGCCTCAATTTCTTTTTGCGTATGCACGATACCCGAAGCGATGTTCAGGTCATAGCGGCTCAACAGCTGCAAAGGCACGTCGACGGCACTGGCAATTCTGCCCGCCTTTTCCAACGACATTTTTCCCTGCCGCAGACGCGAGTCGGTATTGTTGTCGTTTATCACGTTCAGCGCATACAGATTGTTTTTCTGACGACTGTCGCGTATCACCAGCGCAAGACTGACCAGATAATTGATGGTTTCCGGATTACCCACCGAAATCAGTATCCGTTCCTTTTCTTCCTTCTGCGAAATGTCGTCAGTCTTGTCGGCCTCGGCCATAGCCAGTTTTTTGGCTGCACGCTCGGTCATAAACGAGCTGACAACGCAGGTGACGAGAATCAGCACAATGGTACCGTTCAGTACATCATCGTTCAGCAGACGTTCCCCGTTGTCGAGTATAATGTTGTAGCCAACGAGCACAGCCGCCAGCGTTGCCGCAGCCTGCGCGTTGCTCAAACCGAATATCAGTTCGCGTTCTATTTTTTCAAGACGGCAAATCTTCTGTGTCAGGAAAGCCGCAATCCATTTGGTGATAAGAGCCATCACAATCATCACGCCGGCCACCTTCATCGATTCTACATGTCCGAAGAAAACCCGCACGTCGATAAGCATACCGACACCAATCAGGAAATAGGGAATGAACAGAGCGTTGCCCACAAATTCCAGATGGTGCATCAATGGAGAAACCCGCGGAATCAGTCGGTTCAGCACCAATCCGGCGAGAAAGGCGCCCAAAATACCTTCCATTCCGATAAGCTCCATCAGCCCGGCAGCAAAGAACACCATCGCCAGCACAAAGATGAACAGCACTACCCCATTGCTGTACTGACGGAAGAACCAGCGCCCAATACGCGGGAACAGATAGACTATCGCACCGCCGACAAGCATCACATTAATAATAATCCACAGCCATCCCAACGAACCGGCTTCCTCGCCCTTGAACATACCGCCGATAATGGCAAGCACAAGAAGAGTCAGCGTGTCGGTCACGGCCGTTGCCCCCACGGCAATGCTGACGCTCCGATGTCGGGATATGCCGTAGCGAATGACTATCGGATAGGCAACCAGCGTATGCGAGGCATACATACTTGCCAGAAGCAAGGAAGTCAGGACACTGTATTTCAACACATATATATTACTGAGAAATCCGAGCACCATAGGGACAATGAACGCCATAAGTCCGAGCGTGACGGCCTTTCCCCGGATGCTCTTGAAGTTTTCCATGTTCATTTCCAGTCCGGCAAGGAACATGATGTAGAATAGCCCCACCTGGCCAAACAGTTCAAAACTGCTGTCGCGCGCCAGAATGTTCAGGCCGTGTTCCCCGACAATCACACCGGCGAAAATCATACCGATAATGTGCGGGATATTGAATTTTCCGAGCACAATGGGTGCCAACAGGATGATGCAAAGCACAAGGAAGAAAATCCATGTGGGGTCGGTTATCGGGAATGTTATATTAAAAAGTGCATCCATTCAATCAAACTGTGTTAGTCAGTTATACACCAAAATGCCCCCGCACGGCTAATCATAGGATACGCATAGCAGTAGACACAAGCAAATTTACAAATTTTGGCAATAATAACGAAACAGCCGGGGATAAAAAATCACGATGCCGCCATTCTTCCTCCATTTTGCACTTTGAAATGATAAAAACCTATAATTCTGCAACTTTCTCACCAAAAACTTAAAAACTTCAAGACTTTTGTTAGCTTATTCCTATAAATATTTGTACTTTTGCAACCAAATCACATTCTAATCAATTAAATTAAAAGATATAACGTAAAAACTGATTGAAAAAATGAAAGTAGCTATTGTTGGCGCCAGCGGTGCCGTAGGACAAGAATTCCTGCGCGTTCTGGATGAACAGAATTTCCCTATCGACGAACTGATGCTTTTCGGCTCTAAACGCAGTGCCGGACGAACTTACACGTTCAAAGGCAAAGAGTACGTTGTGAAAGAACTCTGCCACAACGATGACTTTAAAGGTGTCGACATAGCGTTCACGTCAGCCGGTGCGGGAACTTCAAAAGAATTTGCGGAAACCATCACCAAGTACGGAGCCATCATGATTGACAACTCCAGCGCATTCCGCATGGACGAGGACGTGCCTTTGGTTGTTCCGGAAGTGAACGGCGACGATGCCTTCAACACTCCGCGCAACATCATTGCCAACCCGAACTGTACGACAATCCAAATGGTTGTGGCATTGAAGGCCATCAACGACCTTTCGCCAATCAAGTCTGTACACGTTTCCACTTATCAGGCTGCCAGCGGTGCAGGTGCTGCTGCCATGGACGAGCTGGTAAACCAATACAAGGAACTGGCAGAAGGCAAGGAACCGACCATTGAAAAATTTGCTTACCAGTTGGCCTACAACGTAATTCCTCATATCGACGTGTTCATGGACAACGGCTACACGAAAGAGGAAATGAAGATGTACCACGAAACAAAGAAAATCATGCATGCTCCGGAGCTGAACGTAAGCGCAACTTGTGTACGTGTTCCGGTAATGCGCGCTCACAGCGAAGCCATCTGGGTGGAAACTGAACGCCCTATCAGCGTAGAAGAAGCTCGTGAAGCCTTCAGCAAGGCAAACGGTGTTGTCGTAATCGACAATCCTGCCAACAAGGAATACCCGATGCCGCTCTTC
Source organism: uncultured Porphyromonadaceae bacterium (assembly GCA_900544305.1). Taxonomy (GTDB): domain Bacteria; phylum Bacteroidota; class Bacteroidia; order Bacteroidales; family Muribaculaceae; genus Limisoma. The sequence goes on along the minus strand of UQUV01000007.1, from coordinate 72,691 downwards.
GTGGCTAATCAGGACCCTGTTTACGTTGGCCGCATCCGTAAGGACCTTACCAACGAAAAAGGCCTGTCGTTCTGGGTTGTAGGCGACCAAATCAAGAAAGGTGCCGCCCTCAACGCCGTACAGATTGCACAATACATGATTGCAAACAAGAAATAAATCTCTCGCCACTTTATGATACAAGGCTGCCGCTCGAAAGAGAATCGGCGGCCTTTTTTCTTTTTTGCCGCAGGCTGTTGGCAGATGACAGCTATTTTATTAATTTTGTATTGCTACCATTAAAAAACATAAAAACCGTTAATACCCTGCAAAATGAAAAAACTATTCCTCATCGTCGCAGCTTTTGCCCTACTGTTCAACACACAGGCACAAGTGCCCTATACTCCGACAGAATCCAACCTACAGGCACGGACAGAATTTCAGGACGCCAAATTCGGAATCTTTATCCACTGGGGACTTTATGCCATGCTCGCCACCGGCGAATGGACAATGACCAACAAGAATATCAATTATAAGGAATATGAAAAGCTTGCCAACGCCTTCTATCCCCACAACTTCAATGCAAAGGAATGGGTTGACGCCATCAAGGGCTCGGGAGCGAAATATATCTGCTTCACATCGCGCCACCACGAAGGTTTCTCGATGTGGGACACCGACCAGTCCGACTACAATATCGTTGATGCCACTCCTTATGGAAAAGACGTGGTGCGCCAACTTGCCGACGAATGCAGCCGTCAGGACATGAAACTGCATCTCTATTACTCGCTCATTGACTGGTGGCGCGACGATGCACCGCGAGGCCGCACCGGACTGGGCACAGACCGACCGGGTACAACCATAAGCTATCCGCACTACTACGAATTCATGAAAAACCAACTGAAGGAACTGCTGACCAACTACGGAGAAATCGGTGCCATCTGGTTTGACGGCGTATGGGATCAGGACCGCAATCCTAATTTCGACTGGAAACTGCGCGGACTCTACGACCATATCCATAACCTGCAGCCGGCATGCCTTGTGGGCAACAACCACCATCTCGAACCGTTTGAAGGAGAAGACATTCAGATTTTCGAACGCGACCTTCCGGGAGAAAACACCGCCGGACTTTCGGGACAAGCCATCAGCCGACTGCCGTTGGAAACCTGCGAGACAATGAACGGAATGTGGGGATACAAAATCACAGACCTCAACTACAAGCCGACCGCCGAACTCATCCGCTATCTGGTGCGTGCTGCCGGACGCAACGGCAACCTGCTGCTGAACATCGGCCCGCAACCCGACGGACGACTGCCGGAAACAGCCGTCGAACGACTGCGTGAAATGGGCGAATGGCTCGGAAAATACGGAGAAAGCATCTACGGAACCCGTGGCGGAGAAATCGCACCGCATCCGTGGGGCGTAACCACACGCAAGGACAACAAACTCTATGTCCACATCCTCGAACTGGCCGACAATGCCCTGTTCCTTCCGGTGGCGGGAAAAGTGAAATCCGCCCGCTGCCTGAACAACGGTGAAGCCGTCAAGTTCGACAAGGTCAAGGACGAAGGCATCGTTGTGCGGCTGTCCAACGTACCGAAAGACATCGACAGAATCATTGAATTAACCTTTTAACCCTTAAGTCATTACTGCCCAATACAAATTACAGATAAAACAACCAGAGATATGGCAGAAACCAACCGCATAGAATATAAAAGAGAGCTGACTCCAGAACTCGACATCGAGAAGGAAATTGTTGCCTTTCTGAATTACAAGGAAGGAGGATACATCTATATCGGCATTGATAAAGACGGAGCAACTGTGGGGGTTAAGGATGTAGATGATTGCATGCTGAGATTGAAAGACCGCATCAAGCACAATATATTTCCTTCCGCAATGGGTCTGTTTGACATTGCTGAAGAACAAAAGGATGGACATAGTATTATCAAAATCACAATAGCAAGCGGAATTGAGAAACCTTATTTCAAAACGAAATATGGAATGACACCTCGCGGAGCTTATTTACGGGTGGGAACATCGGCAGAACCTATGCCTCAGGAACAGATTGACCGTCTGTTTGCCATGCGAACACGCAATTCCATCGGACGCATAGTGTCCAACCGACAGGATTTGAGTTTCGAGCAATTACGTATCTATTATGATGAACGAGGCAAAAGGCTTAACGACAGTTTCAAACGAACATTGGAATTACTTACAGAAGATGGGAAATACAATTATGTTGCCTATCTTTTGGCAGATGAGAATGGTAATTCAATCAAAGTAGCAAAATATTCAAGCCTTGACCGCTGTGAATTGGAAGAAAATAACGAGTACGGATATTGCTCACTCATTAAAGCAACCAAAAGTGTATTGGCAAAATTGGATATTGAAAACAAGGTAGCCGCCACTATAACACCTATGGAACGCATCGAAACTCCTTTGTGGAATAAGGTTGCTTTGCGCGAAGCTGTAATCAATGCAATAGTGCATAATGATTACTCTTTTGAAGTTCCGCCCAAATTTGAGATATTTCCCGACCGACTTGAGATAACCTCGGCCGGCCGTTTACCGGAATCTCTTACAAAAGAGGAATTCTTCAATGGTATATCCATTCCACGCAACAAAGAACTGATGAGAATTTATCGAGATTTGGAGTTGGTAGAGTCGTTAGGGTCAGGAATTCCCCGTATTCTAAAGGCATACAGCGAAGACTGCTTTATGTTTACTGATAATTTTATTCGTATAACATTTCCAATAAACACCCAAGACCATGCAAGTGACCATGCAAGTGACCATGCAAGTGACCATGCAAGTGACCATGCAAGTGCACAAGTCAAAAAACTCGTTTCTATTTTAGTCGGAGAAAAAGGACGTTCGGAATTGCAAGATTTATTGTCAATCAGGAATAGAGACTATTTCAGAACGGACTATCTCAACCCTGCAATAAATCAAGGTTATGTAGAACTGACAATCCCCGACAAACCCAATAGTCAAAACCAAAAATATCGTCTTACAGCAAAAGGTTTGGCATTGAAGAAGACCTTAAAATATGATAAGTAAATTCCTGTTCAATACAATTATACTAAGTGCAAATTTAATTTCTTAACTCGTCCACTAATAAGCGGACATTAGTAACCTCTGATATGAAAAAACTCTTTGCAATTCTGCTATTGCCGCTGCTGCTTGCCGCCTGCAGCAAGACCGATCCCTATTGGGAACGTGTAAACAGTGATTTTGAATACAAAAAAACACAACTCGCCGAAGGCAACCTTTTCTCCATTTTCGACACGAAAATGAGTTCCGAAGAACGGAAAGCCATGACCTTTCTCTATGCCTACATGACAATAGGCGACATCACCGACTACAGCGGTGAGTTCTATCTGGCGAATGTGCGCAGTGCGTTTGCCACCCGCACGGAAACCAAATGGGGAGAAACGGTCCCCGACCAACTGTTCTATCACTTTGTTCTGCCCGTACGCGTGAACAACGAAAGCCTCGACAGCGCACGCTTCGTGTTCCACGACGAACTGATGCCGCGCATCAAGGACCTGTCGATGTACGATGCCGTGCTGGAAGTGAACCACTGGTGCCACGAAAAGGCAAACTATCAGCCCTCCGATGCACGGACAAGTTCTCCGCTGGCCACAGTCAAAACCGCTTATGGCCGCTGCGGTGAAGAGTCGACATTCCTGGTTGCGGCACTGCGCTCGGTCGGCATTCCGGCACGCCAGGTCTACACTCCGCGCTGGGCACATACCGACGACAATCATGCCTGGGTGGAAGCCTGGGTCGACGGCAAATGGTATTTTCTCGGTGCCTGCGAACCGGAACCGGTGCTTAACCTCGGATGGTTCAACGCTCCGGCAAGCCGCGGAATGCTGATGCACACAAAGGTGTTCGGCTACTACGAAGGCCCCGAAGACATAATGAAAACCACGGCCAACTATGCGGAAATCAACGTTATATCCAACTATGCCGACAATGCTCCCGTTACGGTCGAAGTGGTGGACACAACCGGAAAAGCCATACCGGAAGCCAACATAGAATTCAAGCTCTACAACTATGCAGAATTCTACACCGTGTCACACAAGCAGACCAATGCGGAAGGTAAAGCCCGCCTGTCGGCCGGATTGGGCGACATGATGGTATTCGCTTCCAAGGACGACCGCTTTGGATGGAAAAAAGTATCGTTCGGCAAGGACTCTGTCGTTAAAGTGGCACTCAACCGCCATATAGGAGAAGTATTTTCCGAATCGTTCGACATTGTTCCGCCGGCTGAAAAGGCCAACCTGCCGGAAGTCACCCCAGAACAACGTGCCGAAAACGACCGCCGTTTCCATCAGGAGGACTCCATCCGCAACGCCTACATTGCCACATTCCCCGACAGCGCAACAATCGAAACATTTGCCAAGCAGACAGGTCTGGATGCAGAGAGCATCCGCCCATACATCGTCGGCTCCCGCGGCAACTGGAAAGAAATCATTAACTACCTGCGTACAGCCGCCCGCAAAGGCTATACAGAACGTGCCCTGCAACTGCTCGCGACACTTTCGGAAAAAGACCTTCGCGACACGCCGCAATTGATTCTTGACGACCACCTCTACAACACAGATATCGAGGCAGATGCCGCGACTGTAATAGCCCCGCGCATCGGCAACGAGATGCTGACGGCCTACCGCTCGTTCTTCAAGCGCGAAATCACTCCGGAACAGGCAAAACGTTTCCACGATTTCCCGTGGGAAGTGGCGCAATGGTGTGTTGACAACATTACGGTCAACGACGAACTCTGTACGGTCAACACGATAATTTCTCCGGAAGGCGTTTGGCGCAGCCGTGTGGCCGACAGTAAATCGCTGGTTGTCTTCTATGTGGCACTCTCCCGCTCAATGGGCATTCCTACCTGGATTGACGGCGTGACGGGCAACGTGTTCTACCGTTTCGAAGACAAGGATGTGTTTGTCCGCCAGTTCTCCCACTCGGAGACTTACGAAACAGGAGAACTGCAACTCGACTACAAACCGATACCCCGTCTCGACGACCCAGAATATTACCGCCACTACACGCTGTCGGTGAACAACGGAACGACGTTCGACCTCCTTCAGTATCCTGACTTTGAACCATGGAGCAAAATTTTCAAAAAACCGTCGGAAGTGGAATGCGGCTACTATATGCTTACCTCCGGAACACGCCTTGCCAACGGAAACGTGCTTGCACAGATTTCCACTTTCAATGTTGAGCCGGGCAAACTCACCAAATCATCGCTTGTCATGCGCGACAACACGGAAGCCATCCGCGTAATCGGCAGCTTCAACTCCGAATCGCGGTTTACACTGGCGGAAAGCGGCGAGGAAACATCGGTACTGCTCACCACCGGCCGCGGATATTTCATAATCGGCCTGCTTGGCGTAGGACAAGAACCTACCGACCATGCACTGAAGGACATAGTAGCCAAAGCCGCCGAACTGGAAAAATGGGGACGCAAGATGATATTCCTTTTCCCCGACCGCAGGGCTTACGACAAGTACTGCTCCGCACCGATAAAAGGTCTGCCGTCGAACGTAGTGTTCGGTATCGACAACGGACAAACCATCCGTAAAGCCATCTATCAGGACATGAAGATTCACCAGCATTCTCCGCTTCCGGTATTCATCATTGCCGACACCTTCAACCGTGTCGTGTTTGAATCCCATGGCTACACTATCGGCCTCGGAAACCAACTGCTGAAAACTATTGGAAACCTTTAGAATTCCGACATCCATACACAAGTAACGGGAAATGCAGCCGTACGGTTTTGCATTTCCCGTTACTTTTATTTTAAATATTTTGCTTTTTTCGTATTTTTGGCCGAAAATAGAATGAAATGAATAAAATCTGCAATCAGCTACAATCGACTATATACCTGTTCGTATCCCTCTTCCTGCTGCCAGTGCTGGCGTCATGCGGAACGAAAGGCCCACAAACAAAAGAACAATGCGACACGCTGATAATGTCGGCCAAGCAGTTTGTGCGCGACAAACAATACCAGGACGCCATACAGACTCTCACAGAAGCGAAAAAAATTGCTGACGAACACAATTGGCACGAACAGTATTTCGATGCAGTCAACCAATTGGCCAAAAGCTATTATGAAATGTACAATTTCAACGAGTCGCTGAATATGCTTCTCGAACTCTACGATTTTGCAGAGAAAAACCTGCCGCCGGAATATAGCCTCAAGGCACTCAACAACATGGCAGTACTCTACTGTGAGGAAGAACAGTACGACAAGGCAGTCGTGTCGTTCCAGAAAATCTATAATTACGCAAAAGAGCATAACGATTCCCTGCTGCGCGGTGCAACAGCCATCAACCTGTCAAAAATCAACCAAATCAAAGGCAATATGACTGCTGCGGGAGAGTTTATTGACGAATCCATCTCAATCCTTCCGAAAGCCGAACTCAACCAAATACTCCTTGCCAAGCAAACGAAAGCCAACATTCTGATTTCCAATCAAAAATTCAGCGAGGCAAAACTATTGTTGGATGAAATACAACCGATGGTGACGTATGCCAACGACCCGCACACCTACTGCAGTATGATGATGGACTATTCCACGATAGCCGCACAGGAGCATAAGACACAGGCGGCAACCGAGCTGGCGGAAAAAGCATTGGTTTCCAACGACTTGAAATTTAAAGCATCGGTCTACAGCCACATTTCAGGCATCTATCAGGAAGCCCGTCAGTTCGAACAGTCGATAGCCTATCTCGACTCCGCCATGCGAATCAAGGACTCACTGCAAAGCACCCGCAACCAACTGTTTTACGAGAACAGCCAGATCAAGCTCGACTTACTCAATTCACAGGCTAAATTGAGAGAACAGCAGGTAGCCATCAAATTCGAACGTTGGCTCTTTGCCACATTTGCCATACTGATTGTCATCGTCATTTGGGTACTGAGAATGCAAATTGGCAAAAACAAACAGAAGCGCAAGATGGCAGAGCAACAGCAGAAAATCGTTGAACTGGAACTGGAAGACGCGCAGAACAAAAAAATCATTCTCGAAAACCAGTTAAAGGAAAGAGAAATGAAAGCGCGAATTGAGAAATCGGAACTATACGAAAAAATTGAAGCGAAAAACAGAGAACTGACAGCCAAAGCCCTCCACCTCTCCAGTCGAAACGAGCTGATGAAGGAAACTCTCGACTTTCTGTCGAAAATCGACTCCATCAACAACAATACAACCTACAATCAATATCTGCTGAAACTTAAAAGCCAGTTGCGGAATAACACCGAAATGGAAGATTTCCTCACCTATTTTGAAGAAGTCAACTCCACTTTCATGACCTCATTGCGTGAAAAGCATCCGGACCTCAACGCCAACGACGTCCGTTTCATCGCCTACACCTATATGGGACTTAATACAAAAGAAATTGCATCACTTCTCAACATCACCATCGAAGCCTGCAAAAAGAGAAAACAACGAATTTCCACCAAAATGCACCTCGACGACACCTGTTCGCTATTCAGCTATCTTTCAACGATATAGGGAAAATGTCCCTTTTTTTCTACCTGTATGTCCCCGCTTTTCGGGACATTTTGCTTGTTTTAATTTGTTTTGTTTATACATTTGCCAATAACAAATCGACACAAAAACAAAGAAAAAACATTCGATTTATCACAAACCAACATAAATATATAAGTTATGAGAAAAGCAATTACACTTTTATCTGCTGCCGCACTTTTTGCTGCACAAGGACAGGCTCAAGTAGAAAACTCTGAATGGAAAGACATGGCAGGTAGCAGCCATACGATGGTCCTCGACAAAGACGGCTATCTATGGGCATCAGGTTCCAATGGTTATGGACAAATAGGTAACGGGAAATGCGGTGACTACGAATTCAACTACGACATCAGCACCTTTGAAAAAATCGGTGATGCCAAATGGAAATTCATCTGCGCTTCAAGTTTCAACTCTGCCGGTATCCAGGAAGACGGTACATTGTGGATTTGGGGAGCCAACACATACGGACAGCTCGGCCAACCGAGCGTGAGCACTTACGGCGGTGTTTATACACCTTCTAAAGTAAACGATGCACAATGGAAACAAATCAGAGGCCGCTCATCAACATACTGCGCTATCCAAAACGACGGAACTCTCTGGACTTGGGGTAACAACTGGGACTATGCAACAGGCCATGGCGCAGATTACGAATACGTCGACATGCCGCTCCAATTGGGAACCGACCGCTGGCTCGATGCCGCATCCGGTTTCTATCACTCAGCAGGTATCAAGGCTGACGGTACACTTTGGGCATGGGGTGAAAACGAAAGAAAACAGGTAGCAGATACAGAAGAAACTGTTTACTACGAACCGACTCAAGTTGGAACAGACAACGATTGGGTAGCTTTGGGCATAGGTGTATCCAGCACTGCAGCGTTGAAAGCCGACGGTTCTCTTTGGACTTGGGGTTCAAACAACGAAGGCGAACTCGGCCGTGAAATAGAAGGTGAATTCAGCGGAACTCCGGGCAAAGCCATCGAAAATGTAAAATCATTCTCTGTAGGTGACTATCATATCCTTGTTATTAAGGAAGACGGCTCACTTTGGGCATGGGGCTACAATCCTCACGGTGAAATCGGTAACGGCGAAACAACTGACGTAATGCTCCCAATCCAAATCGGTACGGCAAAATGGCAGAAAGTTGTTGCTGCCAACTACCACTCTATGGGTATTCAGGAAGACGGCTCTGTATGGGTATGGGGTTGGAACCGCTACGGCCAACTTGGAATGGGTGACACTGACTCACGCTCAGTTCCGACTGAATTCGGCGGTTTGTCAAGCGTAAACAGCGTAGTTGCCAACACAACTGCTAAAGTATTCCCGACAGTTGCATCAGAAACTATCACAATTTCCGACGAAGCATCGTTGAATGCAGTATATGTCTACGGAGCAAACGGATCTTTCGTTGCCAAGAAGGAAAACATCAACAGCAATGCAACTACATTGAACGTATCAGCATTGGCTAATGGCGTATACTTTGTAAAAATTGCAAGCGAAAACGGAGAAAGCGTTCAAAAGTTCATCAAAAAATAATTAATCACTGTAACCGATAATGGAGCGGGACATTTTCTTTCATCCCACTCCATTATCTTTTAGCCGCATATGAAAAAGCAACTACTCCTATCAGCAGCCCTACTGACTCTGTGCGCTACGGCTACAGCCGAAAGTCTGTCGGAAGTCAGCGGAAACCTGCTGCGCACAGACAACGAACCTCTCATTTGGGGAACAATGGCCGGTTCAAAATTCTGGACAAGCGACCAGGACAGAGAAGCCGACCTTGGACTTTATAACTTCTATGCCACAGACAAAGTAGCACTGAACCCAGTCGTAAAAGGTGCAGACTTTGCCTGGGAATCAGCCATGTATGTCAACGGTAAGGTATATGCCATGACCAACGATATGGAAGACGGTTTTCCTTCCGGGAACCGCTATCTGGCATTCGATGCCGAAACATGGGAACAGATACAGGAACCGGTTGTCATCGAACTGCTTGAAAACCTTGCCGGCAGTCTCTGCTATGACCCGACCACTGGAAAGACATACGGATTTTTCGCCGATCCATGGAGCGGTGTGTACCGCAACTATCGCGAATTTGACCCGAAAACAGGAGTTTCGACTCCCATTATGGACTATCTCGAAATCACATTCCCGGTTGCCGCCATCAACAGCAAAGGAAAAATGTATGCCATTGATGCCAGAGGGGATTTGTATGAAATAGAAAAAACCACTTGCGAGATGACTCGCATCGGCTACACCGGACTTGACCCCAAATACAGCCAAAGCATGACATTCGACTATCGAACGGACAAGCTCTACTGGTATGCCTCAGCCCGTTCAGGAGTGATGGATATCTTTGAAGTAAACACGGAAACAGGCAAGGCTACGCAGATTTCAACGGACGGTCCTTACCAGATGGTTGCCACTTTCATTGAAAATCCGGTCTATGGCGCACCGAACTGGGTGGAGAATGTGGCGTATGTCGCTACCGATAACAGTGCTCTGGAAGGAACTCTCAGCTTCAAGCTGCCGGAAAAGACTTTTGACGGACAAACGCTGACAGGAGATTTGGAAGTGCAGGTATCAGTCGACGGAAAGAACGTCATCACTGAAGGCGGCTATGCTCCGGGAGCTGATTTTGAAAAAAGCCTGACACTGACGGAAGGGCAAAAACGAATCGCCATTGTCGTAAAAAACGACGTTGGAAAAGGCCTGTATGCCCGCTTCACAGTCTGGGCAGGAACTGACATCCCGAAGCCGGTAAGCAATCTGACAATTGCCGACAACGGCGGTAAAGCTGTCCTTTCATGGGACACTCCGGAATCAGGAGTCAACAACGGAAATATCGATATAGAGAACCTCCGTTACAAAATAGTACGCAACGACGGAGTAACCGTTGCCGACAACTTGGCAGAATGCAGCTACACCGACGAAAAGGCAGGCGAAAAATATGCCTATACTTTCTATACCGTCACTGCCTATAACTCTGCCGGAGAATCAGAAGCCACCGTTTCAAAGGCAATGCTTTTCGGCAACACTCTGTCGACGCCGTTTACGGAATCATTTGCCAACGGAACAGCAGCATACAACTGGTATGAAAGCAATCTCAGCAACAATGCCGTATGCTGGTCAGTAGAATCCAGCGGAAACAATCCGACAACCGAAGCATTCGACGCCGACAACGGTCTGCTCACATTCAATTCATATTCAGCCGATGTTCCGAAACTGACGGAATCGAGAATCATTTCTCCAGCCATCCAACTGGCAGCCGGAAAGGAACAGTATCTGAGCTTCGCACTCTACCACTATTCCGGCACCTTTACCACCAACGACAAAGTTGCCGTTGAAGTGGTAAAAGCCGACGGTTCAGTGGAAAGCATGGGCGAAATTAGCCGAGAAGTCGCAGAAAACGGTTGGAAGCAATATTCATTCGACCTCAACAAGTATGCAGGAGAAAAAGCCATTGCCATCGCTTTCAAAGGCATGTCGGACTATGGCTACAATATTCACATCGACAAAGTGGAAATCAACGAAACTTCGGGTGTGGAATCCGTTGAAAACGACAACATCCAAGTTTCAGCAGCCAACGATACAGTATATGTGACGGCCGCCGAAGAGGTGACGGCAAGAATCTACAACACTCTCGGCCAGCTGATAGCTGAAAAGGAAGGCACTGAAATGCAATTCAATTTACAAAGCGGCATATACATTATTCAGTCAAAAAATTTCATAAAGAAAGTAACAGTAAGATAGGTTTTTATACGAACAAACTAATCTGCTCCTGCCTCTCGCGATGAAAGGCAGGAGCTTTCTTTTGCAACAGAAACAAAGAACGCCAGGCACCGGAATTAGTAACCGATGCCTGGCGTTCTTGTCAGGGAAATATATCACGCCAACTCCGACAGGAACTTGTCGAGTTCGGAGAGCCATAATGCCTTATAGGCGAATGTGTCGCGGAAACCGAAACTGTGACCTCCTGCGGGATAGACATGCAGCGTGGCGGGCACATTATGCTTCAGCAGCGCTTCATAGTATCGGAGAGAATTCACAGGACTGACTGCCTGATCGTCGGCCGTCAGTACGATAAACGCACGGGGAGTCTCACTGTTGACATGCAGTTCCAGCGAACGGCGTTGCTGTTCTTCTTCCGACACAACCGCACCCAACATTCTTTCGCGGGAAGGCAAATGAGTCAGACTGTCGAGCATGCTGACCACCGGGTATAGCAGAATCTGAAAATCGGGGCGCTCCGCACCGTCCAGAAATACGGCGCCGCTTCCGGCTATATAGCCGCCAATCGAAGCACCCATGATTCCGACGCGCTCATAGCCTTCGGCACGCATCGCCTTCATTGCCGCCCGGACGTCTTCAAGCGGCAAATTGCCGTTGCCTTCCGGCATACGATATTCGAGAACTGCAAACGTTATGCGACGCTCGTTGAACCAGGGTGCGAAATCGCGCCCTTCATGTTCCATTGCCACTTGGCGGAAACCTCCGCCGGGACACATTACGACAGCCGTCTTTGCACCTTCGCCTGCTGAAAACACATGCAGGCGTGCCGGCTTTTCATCGTTTTGCAGACAGATTATTCTTTCTTCCATTTTCAAAATGTTTTATAGTCAACGGTCAAATTCATACCGCAAAGCAAAAATACAACAGAATATCCCCACGCGCAAACAGAATTCGCACTTACTGACAATAATTTTGAAGAATACCCACTTCAAAAGTCAAAAGAAAGACTATCTTTGCAGGCATTTTAAACGGTATTGAAAATGAGTAGTTTTAAAGGTTTTTGTTACGGTATTGCGACATCGGTCACCTTCGGACTGATTCCGTTGTTCACATTGCCCCTGATGGCTAAAGGCATGGCGTTTGATTCCATTCTTTTCTACCGCTTCCTTTTTGCCACCATCGCCCTGGGGATAATGCTGAAAGTGAAAAAGGAGTCATTCAGCATCGAGCGCAAGGACATCCCGCTGATTATACTGTTGGGTGTGTTCTATACGGCTTCCGCCCTGTTTCTCTTCTGGGGCTACAATTTCATGGGTTCGGGAATGGCAACAACGCTCCATTTCACCTATCCCGTGTTCGTAACGCTGCTGATGCTTGTTCTTTTCCGCGAAAAAGCCTCATGGATGACATGGCTGGCCATCGTCATGGCGGTTTTCGGCGTGGCACAGCTCTCCCTGAAAGGCTCGGAACTGACGGTAAGTGCAGAAGGCATTATCATCGTGCTGCTTTCCGCCGTCGGCTATGCCAGCTACATTACCGGCGTCAACAAGTCGCGTGTCCGCAACATGAGCAGCCGCAAACTGGCATTCTACGTATTCATTGTCAGCACCGTGCTTTTTGCCATTAAGGCTGCCACCAACGAAGGCATACAGCCGATTCCCGATGCTTTGTCAGTAGGCAATCTGGTGCTTCTTGCCGTTGTTCCGACAGTTGTTTCCAACATTACGCTGGTGCTTGCCATCCGCCATATCGGAGGCACCATGACTTCCGTTTTGGGAGCGATGGAGCCACTTACGGCTGTCGTCATCGGTGTCTGCATCTTCAATGAAGCCTTCACCATGCAGGAAGCCACCGGCATTCTGCTCATTATCGTAGCGGTAACCATCATCATCCTCAGCGACACGCTGAAAAAGACCCTCTCACAAGTGCTGAAACATTTCCGCCCACACCATTCATAAAAGGGTTAGGGAGAGTTTACGGTTTACAGTTTACTGACGCTAAGCCTGCCGACGATGTCTAAATTCCCCGGCCTTCGCCCATATCCTTTATCTTAAAGGCTCCTCAGCTATATAAACTGTAAACCCTTAATCACAACTCTGTAAACTGTAAACTGTAAACCGTAAACCGTAAATTCACCCTAACCTCTCAATGGTAGCACGGACGCGGGCGGCTGTCGTCACCTGGCGGGTATATTCATCCACTCCGGCGGCACCCATCTGCACATCGGGGTTGGCAAGCTTCATCCGGCTTTTCACGGATTCACGCGCGGAGAAATGAAACTCTTTCACGCCCGTTACTTCTGCCAATTGGCGGATATTCCCTTCGTTCACTCCGCAACCGGCCAAAATCGTAATTCTTCCGCCGGCACGTTCTACGAGTTCTTTAATCATTGCAGCGCCTTCGGGAGCTGTAGGCTGCTGACCGGATGTAAGAATGCGGTCAACGCCCAGTTCCACCAGCTGCTCCATCACGCCGAACGGGTTGCGGCAGCGGTCGAAAGCGCGGTGGAAAGTCACCGAACATCCCCGGGCGGCATCCATCAGCCGGCGCATGGCCGGCATATCCAAATCGCCGTTTTCATCCAAACAGCCGAACACCACCCCGTCAGCCCCTGCCTGACGCGCCATGCGGATATCCTCCACCATCGTGTCGACTTCCACCGGCGAATAGAGGAAATCGCCACCTCGCGGACGGATAATCACATGCAGACGGATATCGAGCAACCGGCGTGCCACGACGATTTCACCATACGACGGAGTTGTTCCGCCTTCGGGTATTCCGGCACAAAGTTCCACACGGTGGGCACCCCCCTCCTGTGCTGCCAGACAGCTTTCCACTGAGTTGGCACATATTTCAAATCTGTAGTCCATCATTGCATCTTCACTTTCTGCAAAGATAAGCCTCATCGGACAGATAAAAAACACATCCGCCCTAAAACAACTGCCACGAAAAGCGAAGCAATGCGACGGGATACGTTCCCGACCGGTTGCCAATCACCTGCAAAGCCGGTTGCAGCGCAAACGCCTGCTTAAAATGGCATTTCCATGTCAGTTCGCACAGCCACTCGTTTTCACCGGCATACTCCACCCAGTCGGCAAACACCCCGGCCTCGCCTTTCGTCCTTCCCGCCGTGTAGCTCCACCGTGCTCCAAGACCACCGTAACGGCGGCATTCATTGCCCGGCACGGGATTCTCGGAATACTGCACGAGGAAATCCAGCCTGCCCGACTCCGACAAACGGAGTGAAGGCTCAAGATTCACCCACCAAGCGGCATTTACGACCGGTTCTACCGGCTGTCCCGCCAAAACTGAAGAACGCAAAGCACTGCGTACAAAAGCACCCCCAGAAAAGCTCCCAAAATCCGCATCATAGTCCACACTCGTTACTGTCATTAAACCTTCTTTTACGGGATTTACGACAAAGACATTGTCACCACGCCGCCAACGGTTGTGTCCCGTGCCGTTGTAAAGCGACATTCTTACCGTCAGCCGGTCATTGCTCCAGCTTCCGTCGACGCACATCGACGACAACGGATAGTTGGCCAACGGCATATTGGCTGAAATCGTCGGAAAGATACCGCAGGAGCTGTTGGTGAACAGCGAAGCCGTCTCCGTCGTAAAATAATCCTCATTCACATTCCTGACACCTCCAAAAAGTCGCACACCATTTCTTTCCCACGCACAGCCGGCAACCGCCAGAACAAAAGCATTGTTCTCCTCCTCAATATTCGAAAACATCTGCCTGTCGGGAATGATGTGTTCCGCCGTCCGGCTGATGCTGTACGATGCAAGTTCGGCTTTAAACCCGGCTCCCAACGGCTGAACGCAGTCAAAACGGAGCTGATTGATCCAATTTGCCTTTCCCTTGAAATCGGTTTGGATTTCCGTGGTGTAGGTGCCCGTAAACGGTTCCGCCGACAACAGCATCGGCAGAACCAAAAGAATCGGGAAAACCTTCATACCGCTACAACCAACGCACAAATTTGCGGATATACCAGTTCTTCACCAATTGAGTCAACACGCTGTAGGACAACAGTATGCCTACAAGCCACGGGAAATAGGTCCAAGGAAGCGGCTGAAGGCCGATGGAAGCCCCGAACGGCGAGAAGGGAATCAGTATGCCCACGGCCATAATCAGGAATGTCAGCCCGGTCACTTGCCACGATGCCATGCTCTGGAAGAACGGTATCTTGCGCGTACGTATCATGTGCACAATCAGTGTCTGCGACAGCAATCCTTCGATAAACCATCCCGACTGGAACAGAGTCTGGTGTTCCACCGACTGGCAGCCGAACACGTACCACATCACCAAATAGGTAATGATGTCGAAAACGGAACTGATCGGTCCGACAAATATCATGAAACGGCTCAGGTCGGAAGCATCCCAGCGGCGCGGCTTGCGCAGGTATTCGGCATCCAGACGGTCGAACGGTATCGTGGTTTGCGAAATATCGTAAAGCAAGTTCTGTATGAGCAGATGGATGGGCAGCATCGGCAGGAACGGCAGAAACGCACTCGCCGCCATCACGCTGAACATATTGCCAAAATTGGAGCTGGCGGTCATCTTCACATATTTCACGATGTTGCCGAATGTTTTCCGTCCTTCAAGCACACCGTCCTCCAGCACCATCAGGTCCTTTTCCAGCAGGATAATGTCGGCGCTCTCCTTGGCGATGTCGACAGCCGAATCCACCGAGATGCCGATATCCGACTGACGGAGTGCAGCAGCATCGTTGATGCCGTCGCCCAGAAATCCCACCGTATTGTCCTGCTCCTGCAGCAGCGTGATGATTTGCGTTTTCTGCAGCGGTGTCAGCTTGGAGAATACCGTAGTCACGGCCACTGCCTTTTTCTGCTGTTCCACGCTCATGGCCGCAAATTCCGGACCGGTCAGGGCGTTTCTCGTGTCAATGCCTACTTGACGGGCAATGGTACGCACCACAGCGTCGTTGTCGCCCGACAGCACCTTTACCTCAATTCCATGCTCATGAATCTGGCGGATGGCGCTTGCAGCCGACGGTTTGGGTGGGTCGAGGAAGGCAAGGAAACCAATCAACACCATGTCCTGCTCATCAGCTACGCTGAAATTGCAGTCCTTGTCGAGATAGCTTTTCTGTGCTACGGCAAGCACACGCATTCCCTGCTTGTTCATGCCTTCGCTCACCGATTTTGCCTTTTCGCGAAGTTCGTCGGAAAGCGGATGCACCGCTCCGTCGAATTCGGCGTAGGAACAGATGTCGAGCATTTCTTCCACGGCACCTTTCGTGACAATCTGCCGTTTTCCCTGCAAATCCTCCACTACGACCGACATGCGCCGCCGTGTAAAGTCAAACGGTATTTCGTCCACCTTGCGGTAGCTGTCCTTCAAATGCTCGAGCGACAGGTCCTTCACATGCGAAAGGATGGCCTTGTCCATCAGATTTTTCAGTCCGGTTTGGAAAAAGCTGTTGAAATAGGCATGGCGCAGAATCCGCATCTTGTCGTCGCGGCTGCCGTCGGCGTTCATATATTTTTCCAGCACAATCTGGTCGCAAGTCAGCGTTCCGGTCTTGTCGGTGCAGAGAATGTTCATGGCACCGAAATTCTGGATGGCGTTCAAGTCCTTGACAATCGTCTTTTTCTTCGACATCGCCACAGCACCTTTCGACAGGTTGGCGGTGACAATCATCGGAAGCATTTCCGGAGTCAGCCCTACTGCCACCGATACGGCAAAGATAAAGGCTTCCAGCCAGTCGCCTTTCGTCACTCCGTTGACAAGAAACACGAAAGGAATCATCACCAGCATAAAACGGATAAGCAACAGGCTCACACGGCTGATACCCTTGTCGAAGGCCGTAGCCGCACGGTGACCGGCTATGCTTTTGGCAATAGTACCGAGATAAGTATCGTTGCCCGTGGCAAACACGATGCCTGTAGCCGAACCGCTCACCACGTTCGACCCCATAAAGCAGATGTTGTCAAGTTCCACCACACTGCCCTTTGCCGCTTTCTCCTTACGGTTTTCGGGAAGTTTTTCAATCGGGTCGGACTCGCCGGTAAGTGACGCCTGGCTGACGAACAGGTCCTTCGCTTCAATGATACGCAAATCGGCGGGAATCATGTCGCCTGCGGCTATCATCACCACATCGCCCGGAACAAGCTCGTCGATGCTGATTTCCTCGTCGGCCACACCCTGACGGCGCACATAGCAGGTGTTCGTCACCAGTTTCAGCAACGACTGGCTCGACACGTTGGCCTTCCATTCCTGCCAGAAGCGCAACAGCGTGCTGACAATCACCATGGTGGAGATAATCACGATAGCCGTCCAATCCTGTTCACCGGGCGGTGCCAACAGCACATCGAGCACGAAAGAAACCACCACCAGACCGGTCAGCACTCCGATAAACGGATTGATAAACGCCTTCACCAACGTGGAGAACGGACTTTTACGCTGTTCGTGCTCCACTTCATTTTTTCCGTAATCAATCTGGCGCTGTTCGATTTCTGCTGACGGCAATCCATGTGGAGAAGTTTGTAGATATTCATACAATCCTGCTAAAGTCTGTGATGATGTCAAAAACACTTTTTCTGAATTATACGCCAACTGCGTATTCCGTTTCTTTCTTTTCCACATAGCTGTTTACTTTTAAACGGTTGGACAATCACTGTTTCAATTCACGTCGCAAAAGTATAACCAGCTTATAAATAACACCGTTAGAAACCCGTTAGAATGGTATTAGAAAACTATTAGAATGGGTTAGGGGTTAGAGGTTAGCGTCTGTAAACTGTAAACCGTAAACTGTAAACTATATAACCCATAACCCGACTTACAAATGCGGCAATTCTACGGCAAAGGTTGTGCCTTTTCCGAGTTCCGAACGGACGACAATCTGCCCGCGGTGGAGTTGGACGATTTTCTGAGCCAGCGCCATGCCTATACCATGGCCGTCGGCTTCATTTTTCCGCTCTCCCCGATAGAACAGTTTGAACAGATGTTCACGGTCGGTTTCCGAAAGGCCGCCGCCGTTGTCGGTCAAAGTTACGGATGCCATGCCCTGATGGGAAGAAATCTGCACCAGAGAAATGCGGTCGGGAGAGTATTTGCAGTTGTTTTCCATCAGATTGGCAAAAGCTATCGACAGCAAATACGGATTGCCATTGACGGTTATCGACTGCTCGTCGTCGATTTCCTGCGCGAAAATCAGCTCGACATGATAGTCGGGATGCGCCCGCAACAGGTGTTCGCGCACGTCAAGCAAAAGTTCGTCGAGACGTATCTCCTCCATTTTTATATCCTCTTTCCGATAGTCGGCCTTGGCAAGGTTCAGCAGACCGTCGATCAGCTTTGCCATACGCTGGGCATCACCAAGAGCATTCGCCATCGCCTCGCGGTACTGCTGCGGCGAGCGTTCCTTCTGTAAGGCAATGTCGAGTTCTGCCGTCAGTGCCGCCAAAGGCGTACGCATTTCGTGCGACACGTTGCTGACAAACATTTTCTGTGCGTTGAACGAAACCTCCAGACGGTCGAGCAGGTCGTTGAAAGCCGTGCTGAGTTCTCCAAGTTCGTCATGGCGGTTCGCGACGGGCAGACGGCGGTCGATTTTCGAAGCCGTGATGCTTTCCGCCTCGCGTACCACATCCCTCATGGGCTTTAGCGAAGCACGGGCAAGAAGATAACCCACCACAAACAACAGGCTGAGCCCGACAACAAACAGCACGACAAGCGTGCGCCGCAGAATGTCGAGATTGTGATAACCGTAGCCGTCATAGGCCGCAGCCGTCACCACATAGTCCTTGCCGGCAAACGTATAGACCAGTCCTACGGCCTGATACTCGCCCACATAGAACTCTTTTTCCCGTTCCGAAACAATCCTGTCAATCATCGCCCTATCCTCTTTCACGATATCGTTCTGCGCCGCATCATGGTAGAGCATACGGAAATCAAGCGTATAAACCGCCACCTCCACCTCATCGATAAACTGGCGGTTGTTCTGATAAATCGACTGAAGCGTGGCGGCATCCACCTTATCCAGCAAGAACAGATGGGCTTTCGTCACCGCCTCGGCTTTAAGGTCATGGAAAAAAGCTTTGCTACGCGAACGTTCCGCAGCAAAATACACCAGCAGCATGCACAGCATAAAGACGGTGGCCGTCACTGCCGTATATTTCAAAGTGAGGGCTGTACGGATTTTCATGGGCGTTCAGTGAAAATAAACCCGATGCCGGGCTTCGTATGAATTAGTTTCACCGCAAAGTCGCGGTCAATTTTTTTCCGCAGGTAATTGATGTAGACATCAATGAAATTCGTGCCAGTATCGAAGTGCGTGTTCCACACCTTTTCGGCAATTTCCACGCGCGAAATCACGCGGTCGGCGTTCTCCGCCATATAGAGCAGCAGGCTGTACTCCTTCGGCGACAATTTTACCGGCATGCCGCCCCGCTTCACCTCCCGACGGTTCAAGTCGATTTCCAGATCGGCATATACGAGTCTTTCCGGGCGTTCTGACGCAGTTTCGCCCTTGCGGCGAAGCAACACCTTGATTCGTGCATTCAGTTCGCGAAAATCGAACGGCTTGACCATATAGTCGTCGGCACCGGCATCGAATCCGTCGAGCTTGTCGTCGGTCGACCCGAGAGCCGTCAGCATCAGTATCGGAACGGAGGCGTTAATTTTCCGTATTTCCTTACAGAGTTCAAAACCGTCGACGCGCGGCAGCACCACGTCGGAAATCACCAAATCGAACGCGCCCGACTGAAACAGTCTCAAGGCCATAGCCCCGTCGTAGGCCACAGCCGTCGTATAGCCGTTTTCGTCGAGTCCCGCCTTCAGCAGGTCGGCCACGCGCTTCTCGTCCTCCACAATCAGTATTCTCTGCATAACATCTCCATTAGTGTCCGTATGCAAATATAGTGAAAGGTGAGCGCAGAGACAAACGAAAACGCAGTTTTCAAGTTTGGCTATCCCGAGCCGCAACTTATATTAATAAAAAAAGCCCCTGCCGGAGAGGCAGAGGCTTTCGTAAGATTATTTTGAATAACTATGTGGTTTAGTCTTTCAATTTCATCTTCATGTATTCGCGGTTAAGACGGGCGATGTTGCTCAAAGAAATGTTCTTCGGACATTGAGCGGCGCAGGCTCCTGTGTTTGTACAGTTACCGAAACCGAGTTCGTCCATCTTGCTTACCATAGCGCGTACACGGCGTGCTGCTTCCACTTTACCCTGCGGAAGAAGAGCGAACTGGCTAACCTTCGCAGAAACAAAAAGCATAGCAGAACCGTTCTTACAAGCTGCAACGCAGGCACCGCAACCGATACATGTAGCAGAGTCCATAGCTTCGTCAGCAGCTTCCTTAGGAATAGGAATTGCGTTGGCATCCTGAGCACCGCCTGTGTTGAATGAAACGTAACCGCCGGCTTGTTGGATTTTGTCGAATGCAGTACGGTCAACCATCAAGTCACGGATAACCGGGAATGCAGCCGAACGCCACGGTTCGATAGTGATAGTGTCGCCATCGTTGAATTTACGCATGTGCAACTGGCAAGTAGTGATGCTGCCAACAGGTCCGTGAGGATTACCGTTGATATACAGTGAACACATACCGCAAATACCTTCACGGCAGTCGTTATCGAATACTACCGGTTCTTCACCCTGCTCTACAAGCTGTTCGTTGAGCATATCGAGCATTTCGAGGAAGCTGATGTCGGTAGGCACATTGTCAAGTGAATAGTTGACGAACTGACCCGGCTCTTTAGGACCGCGTTGACGCCAGATTTTTAACTTTATGTTAATTGCTTTTTCCATAATTAGCTAAAATTTTAATGCCTAAAGGCTGGTTCTACTAAGACTTATAGTTACGAGTTTGAACTTTGATAGCTTCGTATTTCAACGGCTCCTTCAACAAGATAGGTTTCTGGCCTTCTCCTGCATATTTCCAGCAGCCTACATACATATACTCATCGTCGCGACGTTGAGCTTCGCCATCCGGAGTCTGATATTCTTCACGGAAGTGAGCACCGCAAGATTCGTTACGGTGAAGAGCGTCGATAGCCATCAACTTACCGATAGTAATGAAGTCTTCCAAACGGAGAGCCTTTTCCAACTCAGTGTTGAGCGTGTTGGCTTCACCCGGGATGAACAAGTTGGTTTCGAATTCTTTCTTCACTTCGTCAATCTTTTCGATAGCCTTGATCAAGCTTTCAGCTGTACGACCCATACCAACGAGATCCCACATAATCAAACCGAGTTGCTTGTGGATAGAGTCGGCAGAACGTTTACCCTTGATGTTCATCAGGCGTTCGATACGTGCGCGTACCTTCTTTTCAGCCTCAACGAATTCAGGAGCGTCAATTGTCGGGTGTTTAACCTTGATTTGGTCTGACAAGTAGTTCTGCATTGTGTAAGGCAGTACGAAATAACCGTCAGCAAGACCCTGCATCAAAGCAGAAGCACCCAGACGGTTACCACCGTGGTCAGAGAAGTTAGCTTCACCGATAGCGAACAAGCCAGGAATAGAAGTTTGGAGTTCGTAGTCAACCCAGATACCACCCATTGTGTAGTGAGAAGCCGGGAAGATCATCATCGGAGTTTCGTATGGGTTGTCGTCAGTAATCATTTCATACATCTGGAACAAGTTACCGTAGCGTGCTTCGATAACGTCGCGGCCGAGACGGTTGATTGCTTCAGAGAAGTCCAAATATACTGCGTTGCCTGTACCTACACCATAACCTGCATCGCAACGTTCCTTAGCGGCACGGCTGGCGATGTCACGCGGACAGAGGTTACCGAATGCCGGATAACGGCGTTCCAAGTAGTAGTCGCGGTCTTCTTCCTTGATTTGAGTCGGTTTCAACTTGCCGGCGCGGATAGCTTCAGCATCTTCCTTCTTAGCCGGTACCCAGATACGACCGTCGTTACGGAGTGATTCAGACATAAGCGTAAGCTTAGACTGATTTTCACCGTGTTTCGGAATACAAGTCGGGTGAATCTGAGTGAAGCAGAGGTTAGCAAGGTAAGCACCGTGCTTGTAGCATTGAACGGCAACTGAACCGTTGCAGCCCATAGCGTTAGTTGAAAGGAAGAACACACGGCCGTAACCGCCTGTTGCAACTACAACGGCGTGAGCGGCGTAGCGTTCGAGTTCGCCTGTAATCAAGTTGCGGACAATGATACCGCGTGCACGACCATCAACAACTACGAGGTCGAGCATTTCACGCCGTACATATGACTTCACTGTACCCTTCTTGATCTGACGGTTCAATGAAGAATAAGCGCCGAGAAGAAGCTGTTGGCCTGTCTGACCTTTAGCGTAGAATGTACGAGATACCTGTGCACCACCGAAAGAACGGTTTGCCAACAGACCGCCGTATTCGCGAGCGAAAGGAACACCTTGAGCAACGCACTGGTCGATGATGTTGTTGGAAACTTCGGCAAGACGGTAAACGTTGGCTTCACGTGAACGGAAGTCACCGCCCTTTACAGTATCATAGAACAGACGATAAACAGAGTCACCGTCATTCTGGTAGTTCTTGGCAGCGTTGATACCACCCTGTGCAGCGATAGAGTGTGCACGGCGTGGAGAGTCCTGGATACAGAAATTCAATACGTTGAATCCCATTTCACCAAGAGTAGAAGCAGCAGAAGCACCTGCAAGACCTGTACCTACAACGATGATGTCGAGGTGACGCTTGTTAGCAGGGTTAACGAGCTTCTGGTGTGCTTTGAAATTAGTCCACTTTTCTGCGACTGGACCTTCCGGAATCTTTGAGTCAATCTTCTCGTCCGAATAAACGGCATATTGACCCATTATGCTTGTACTGTCAACTATTTTGCCAGCTTGTTTTTTGTTTTCTTCCATTTCTCAACAGATTTGAAGTTTTAAAATTGAATCATTGAATGGAACAATTCCATTATGCCGCAAATTGGCAAGTGAAAATGATAGCCTGGATGATGAACAATGCAACTACGATAGTTGACCACCAGTTACCGAGAGTCTTGAAACGAGGAATCCACTTGTTGTTGGATACACCGATTGACTGGAATGCGCTCCAGAATCCGTGAGTCATGTGGAACCACAATGCTATCAAACCGATAACGTAAACTGGCAATGTCCAAATTTGGCCGAATGCATTTGCGATGTGGTGCATACCGTCGGCTGCGTAAACAACAGCAGCAGCTTCTGTTTCACAACCAACCTGGTGCATTACTTCAACCAACTGCATCTTAGCCCAGAACTGAACCAAGTGAACAATCAGGAATGCAACAACTACGATACCGAGAACAAGCATGTTCTGTGATGCCCATTCTACACTTTTCGGACGAGTTGTCACTGCGTAACGGTCGTTACCACGAGCTTTACGGTTCTGAAATGTAAGCCAGAACGCATAAATGATGTGAAAAACGAAACCGGCTGCCAAAATCACTGTTGCAATCAAAGCATACCAGTTAGCTCCCAAGAATTCACACACAAGGTTGTAGCCTCTCGGTGAAATCAGAGCTACCGCATTCATTAATACGTGAAAGGTCACAAATAGGAGCAGGAAAAGTCCGGTCACTGACATAACCACTTTCCTTCCTAAGGATGAATTTGTTAACCACATAGTAGTTTTGAATTTAAGTTATTAAATTGATTATTTATAATGTTTTGTTCTCTGCAAACTTGTTTCGCGGTACAAAATTACCGCATTAAAACCAAATATGGAAATAATTCCTTAATAAATCTTTATTTCATATTTGTTAAAAAGCAGGCGCGTTATTTGCGCTTTTTGCTTTTTCCGCCCTTGCGGCTTTTCGCGGACGAACTTTCGTTTTTCTTCGGTTTGCTGCCTTTCTGCACATCGCCGTTCTTGTTGACTGTCACCATCGGCTCGCCGTTTTCATCGACAATGGCAAAGTCGAGCTGCTTCTTGTCGAGGTTGGCACGTGCTACCTGAACGGTGAGTTTGTCGCCAAGCTGGTAGACGCGTTTCTTGCGGCGGCCTATCAGGCAATAATTCTTTTCGTCGAACTCGTAGTAGTCGTCGCCGAGGTCACGGATTGGCACCATACCCTCACACTTGTTTTCGTCAAGCTCTACATAAAGGCCCCACTCTGTCACACCCGACACGCTGCCCGTGTAGACCTTGCCCAAACGGTCGGCCATATATTCCACCTGCTTGTATTTGATGGACGCTCTTTCAGCGTTGGCGGCAAGCTGTTCCATGTCGGACGAGTGCTTGCATTCGTCTTCCAACTTCTGGGCATTGACCGAACGGCCGCCGTTAAGATATTTGTCGAGCAGACGGTGAACCATCATGTCGGGATAACGGCGGATTGGGGATGTAAAGTGGGTATAGTAGTCGAATGCCAGACCGTAGTGGCCCACATTCACCGTTGAATACACAGCCTTTGCCATGGAACGGATGGCGAGAATCGAAAGAAGGTTTTCTTCCGGACGGCCTTTCACCTTGCCGAGCATCTTGTTCAGCGAGCTGTTCATGTCCGCACGCTTGCCCGTCGTCTTCACCTTATATCCGAAACGCGATGCGATAGTGGCAAAATTCAGCAACTTGTCGGGATCTGGATTGTCGTGGATACGGTAGACGAAGGCTTTCGGCTTCTTCTTGCCTTTCACGCAGCCGATTTCCGTAGCCACCTGCTTGTTGGCAAGCAGCATGAACTCTTCGACAAGCTTGTTGGCTTCCTTCGACACTTTGAAATATACATCAATCGGGTGTCCCTTTTCGTCGATTTCAAAACGCACTTCGAAACGGTCGAAATTCACGGAGCCGTGTTCGAAACGGCGTTTGCGCAGACATTGTGCCAGTTCGTTGAGTTTGAGCACCTCTTCCTTGTAGTCGCCGTCGCCGCCTTCAATCATGGCCTGAGCCTCTTCGTAAGTGAAACGGCGGTCGCTCTTGATGACCGTACGGCGGATGCGGTGGGCATGCACGTTGGCGGCATCGTCCATTTCAAAGATGCAGGAGAACGCCAGTTTCTCTTCATTCGGGCGCAGCGAGCAGATGCCGTTGCACAGGCGTTCCGGCAACATCGGGATAGTACGGTCGACAAGATATACTGAAGTGGCGCGTTTTTCGGCCTCCTTGTCAATGATGGAACCCGGATGCACATAGTGGGTAACGTCGGCAATGTGTACGCCCACTTCCCAGCGTCCGTTGTCGAGCTTGCGGATGGACAGGGCATCGTCGAAGTCCTTCGCATCACGCGGGTCGATGGTAAAGGTAGTCACGCCGCGGAAATCCTCGCGCAGTGCCACTTCCTCCGGCGTAATGCCGGCATCAATCTTGTTGGCGGCATCCTCCACGTTTTTCGGATATACATACGGCAGTCCGAATTCCGCAAGGATGGCGTTCATTTCCGAATTGTTGTCGCCGGCCTTGCCCAGGATGTCAATCAGTTCTCCGGTCGGGTTCTTGTCATCGTCGTTCCATTCTACGATACGCGCAATCGCCTTGTCGCCGGTCTGACCACCTTTGAGCTTGCCTTTCGGAATAAAAATATCGGATGCCAGATACTTGCTGTCGGTTTGCAGAAAAGCGAAATTCTTGTCCACTTTCAACGTGCCGATAAACACCTGGTCCTTCTTTTCGAGAATCTCAACAACCTGCGCTTCCGGCTCTACACCTTTGCGCTGCGCACACAAGTGCACACGCACACGGTCGCCATTGAGGGCATGCATCGAGTTTCGTTCGGCAACGAATATGGGTACTTCGCTGTTATCGATAATCACACTGTTCTTGCCGTTGCTCCTACGCACGAACACACCTTCGGATGTGGTTGTGATTTCACTCGCCTGATATTTACCCGGCACAAGTTCCACGAGGAAGCCGTCAAGCGTCAGATCGTCGAGGATATCAGCCACCATATACTGGCTTTCCCTGCGGGTTATTCCCAAATCAAGAGCCACTTGCTTATAATTGTACGACCCTTTGCCGTGTTCGTTGAAATAATCGACCACCAGAGCCTTCAAGTCCTCTTTCTTCGAGCCTTTTGCTTTTCTTTTTGTTGCCATATTATTTTGTCTTTTTATTTTTTCGCGTCCCTGCCGAGCATAGACATGCGTTTCTACAAATTTAAGTGCTTTATTGCTATTTTTGAAATTTTCCCGCTCTTTTTTTCGGCTTTCACTTACGACAGGGCTATTCTTTCGGTTTCCTCACGTAATGCGGCATCTCGTCGGGAATGGGCAAAGAAAACTCCACCATTCCGGCAAACTCACCGTCACGGTACCACGGTGTCTGATAAATCAGTTTCCTCACCTCTCCTTTTTGGATAGTATAGGCGTTCGTCGCACGGTTTTCCATCAGTCCGATAAGTTTTGTCCGTGCAGGTTCAGGGTGGCATTGTTCAAGAATACTGACTCCGATAAGTCCCTCTCCGTTCACCTTTTCAGAGGATTCGTTCATAAACACAATCTTGCCGTCTTTATCACATACGGTCACGGCAGGCATTATTTCTTTTAGAAAGTCCATATTTTTATACCTAATCTTTTACAAAGATAGCGAAAGTCGAAGGCAGAAAACCAAACTTGTTTGAGTTTTATGCTGAGACGCCTCCTATCTTATCAAAAGATAGCGAAAGGTGAGAGCATAGTCAAACCGAAGAAATAGTTAATACTATATTATTTATTTCCAAACAGATATATGTAATCCCTTTCAGCTGCAGGTACAGCCCATTCTTCAGGGATAAACCTCCACTGGTTCAAAGGCTTTGGTTCCAGAACCTTAACCTCTTCTATTCTCTTCATCAGATAATATCTGAGATCTTTATCTGTTGAGGATATTATTCTTTTGCCTAATTCTTTCTTTGGAATTCCGGCTCCCTCGGTAAGCAAATTGCCACCCCCGTTACCTCTGTAAGAATTTACGGCAACCTTATACATGCGGTTCATATCGAAGGGGGAGCCGTCGGCCATGGAAATTATGTTTATCTTCTCACCCTGCGGTTTGGTAACATCAACTGTATAAACAATACCGGCTGCAGAGTCAAAATTGAACGTAGGATTCCTGAATCTGCCAAAACCATTGTCGTGATCATTGAGAAGCATCAAACGGTCATCTGCAGAAGTCATAACATTGGTCCATATAGAATAAGACATTTCCAGGAAGTTCTTTATTTCCTTACCCGACAAAAGCATTACGTATAACATGTTCTCGTATTTATACAGGTTAAACATATCACTCATAAAAATATCTCCCTTCCTTATCTCAGCATTGTAAGAGAGAGGGGCACAGAATGATATATCGGCTCCTGAAATGTCAAGCTGCAACTGGTGTATCAAATCCACGAAGGCAGAAGGACCGAAATACGCATCCTTGGTGGTTATGCTTTCCTTAATCTCACCAACCTTACGGGATACGAACTTCTCCGTAGCATCATATTGCGGTGCAAATTCATTCATAAAAGCTTTGTCTACAGGATAATCCTTCATATCTGTAAGAGTGCCACATACAGACTTGCCCACAAGGTTTCCGTTTTGTTTCCTCACTGTTAATGTAACGTCGGATACTACCTTTGCCATACTTCCCGGATTAACCAGAAGAACGGAATCACCCTCAACATTTACAATCTTCTCGCATCTTCTGACATGGTCATGTCCGAGAAAGATCACATCGAAGCCTGGAACATTGCGGGCTATATTTTCAGATCCATTCTCTATCATCTCATCAGTTTCATTCTGTTCCCATCCTGTATGAAACAGTCCAACCACAACATCAGGATTTTCCTTTTCACGGATAATCTTCATCCATTTGGCTGCTGTCTTCTCCATATCATCAAACCTCAGGCCACTCCACAGCTGCTCTGGAAGCCATAAAGGGACAGCAGGAGTTATCATTCCCAGTACGGCAATCTTTACCCCATCCCTTTCAATTATCTGGTAAGGTTTCAGATATGTGGCTACGGATGAGGATGCATTATCAGGATGTAGGTCTATACCGTCAGTCCCACTCCGTGACAAATCAATGATATTGGCACCAAGAACAGGGAAATTGCATTGCTCCACCCATCTGTCATAAGTAGAATGTCCAGCCTCAACATCATGATTCCCCATGTTACCTACATCATATTTCAGATAATTCAGCATTGCAGCATTCACATGTACAGAAACCGTATCAATATAGTTATAGTAATAAGCAATAGGCTGGCCCTGAAGAATATCACCATTATCCATAAGAATAAAACGGTCGCCATACTGCTCTCGCTGTTCCTTCACGAAAGAACTTACCCTTGCAAGACTTCCGCTCATTGGCTTTCGCTTTATAAAGTCGTAAGGAAATAGCACCCATGAACATCGCTTGTTTCAACCAGTTTAAGAGTTACCTCACACTCCTGTGCTGCCATATCTTGCATACTTACAAGTCCAAGAATAGCTATAATGCCGAATAATGTTAATCTTTTCATGTTAGTTAAGTTAATTTATTAAGTAACTATTCAAAATTAATTTTACATATATGAGTAATTCACAAATAAGTTCGTACCTACAGATACACTTTGACAGTCCTCCTCTATAGCCTTACGGACCGCTTCCTCATCGGAACAATCTATTATAGCCGGGATGTGTTTCCAAGCCTTTGATACCATTTTCTTTATAACGTTTTATCCATGCGTATACTGTTGGTATTGTCACATCGAATATTTCTGAAGCTGATTTTCCTGATGACCTCAACAATATGGATTTACATCTGATACGATAGTTATGAGTAAGGCCATTATGATAGCCTTTCTCAAGTTTGGGGCGATCAGCCTCACTTAATTCAAGCATTTTTATATGTTTCATGATTCAAATTCTAAAATATCATGATACAATATTAATATTTTGTGCTGAATATAAAAATATTTTTGATCACTTACTTATTACCTGATTCCTTTACTAATGAAGATACTATAACCAAACTCCTATCGTTAAAGTGGTGGAACTGGCCAAAAGAGATATTGAAAAAGGCTGTACCGATTATTCAACAGGGAGATATTGAAGGTTTGGAAAGTTTCGCTCATGCTAACCATGTAATTTGAAAGCATGAGAAATGTGGAAGTTCGGAACGTACGCTTTTTTCTTATCCATTGCCTGTTCTCGTACGAGTTTTATCCAATCTGTTGAAAATCAAATAAAACCTATCTGATTACAACAAATATAGTGAAAGGTGAGTGCAGAGACAAATGAAAACGCAGTTTTCAAATTTGGCTATGCCGAACCGCATCCTATCTTATCCAAAGATAGTGAAAGTCGAGCGGAGAATAAAATAATGAAACTTGTTTCAATTATTTTTTATCCCGAGCCGCACCTATATTCTACAAATATAGTGAAAGTCGAAAACAAAATACCGAAAAAGCACTACCTTTGCACCCCGAATACAGAAACTGACAATCTATGAAAGCGACTATCGACTTCGGGAAAATGAAAATTTCGGGGATTTTCTGGAAAATGCTAATCCCCACACTGCTGGGAATGCTATTTTCCACGGCATTCATCATCACGGACGGAATTTTTGTGGGAAAAGGTATCGGCAGCGACGCCCTTGCGGCTGTCAACATTACTGCTCCACTTTTTCTGATTAACACAGGTTTTGCCATGATGTTTGGAGCCGGCGCATCAGTAGTGGCTTCTATCCACCTTTCGCGCGGACAGCAGAAAAATGCGCGCATCAACGTCACACAGGCAACCGTCATTCTTGTCCTCCTGCTGCTTGCCATCTGGATTCCGGTGTGTCTTCACGCTTCGGATGTGGCAATCATGCTCGGCAGTTCCGAACGACTGCTGCCGCTTACGTTGGAATACATCTACTGGTTTGTTCCCTTCCTGGTGTTCAGCGCCATGCTGACACTGGGTATGTACTTTATCCGCATCGACGGTTCGCCCAACTATGCAATGGTGTGCAACGCCATTCCCGCCATCATCAACATTGTGCTCGACTACGTATTTATTTTCGAATTCCAATGGGGCATGTTCGGTGCTGCGCTTGCCACGAGTCTGGGCTACATAGTGGGTGCCGTGATGGTGGTCATCTATCTTTTTGGAAAGAAATCCAGCATCCGATTCATCCGTATCCACCTATCACGCAGGAGTCTGGAACTGACATGGCGCAACATCCGCTACATCTGCCGCCTGGGGTCGGCCACTTTCCTTTGCGAAGCCGCCATCGCCTGCATGATGTTCACGGGCAACTATGTATTTATGAAATACTTGGGTGAGGACGGTGTGGCGGCCTATAGTGTCACTTGCTACCTGTTTCCGCTCATTTTCATGCTGAACAATGCTATCGGCCAATCGGCACAGCCTATCATGAGCTACAATTTCGGTGCCGGAAACCACAACCGTGTGAAGGAAGCGTTGCGCATTGCACTCATTACGGCCTGTGTCAGCGGCGTGGGCATCATCGCCTTGCAAGGCTTGTGCTCTCCGCAAATGGCGGGACTTTTCCTTGTGGAAGGAACCAACGCCTATGAAATTGCCGTACACGGCCTACCGCTGTTTGCATCGGGCTATCTGTGTTTTGCCATCAATATCGTAGCCATCTGCTATTTCCAGAGCATAGAAAGAGCCAAACCTTCGACAGTCATCACCCTGCTCCGGGGATTTGTCTTTATGATTGCCAGCTTCCTCATCCTGCCGCCTCTTATGGGTGACGACGGCATTTGGCTGGCAGTTCCCGCGGCTGAAGTGCTCACGTTCCTCTATGTGCTTGCCTACACGGCATGGCTGAAAACCAAAAGACAACAATTGGATTGACATAAAATAAAAACGGCTACGCCCTGCTTCCCGACGGAAACAGGGCGCAGCTGTCTATATCGTTCTACACGTCAGCGCACCACGAAATTCACCGCGAGGTCAACATTGGCAACAAAAAGTTTTTTGGCGGAAACAAGGTCACCTTCCACCACCCTCTCATAAATCTGTATGCCGGCTTTTGCCACTCCTTTATAAAGTCCTTTCGTCACATACGGACGGCTATCCCAATTATAGCGCGAATCGTCGGTGATAACCGGTACTTTTGCCGACGGCCATTTATGCCATGCCAGCGTTTTTGTATTGTTGCTCTTCACCGAATATACCTCTCCGGGATAAATATCAACGGAGAACATTTTTGCAACTACCCCGTGAGGCGTATAGAGATCAGTCTTGAGATTGCCATTCTCGTCCGTAACGCTTACCAGCGACCAATCGATACCGCCAACCGGGTGGATATCAGTTTCCATAATCGTAATGGGCACGTCAAGGTTATTCGTAATCGTCAGCATGAAATTCACAGCCTGGTCTTCGCTGAAATCATTGCAAGGCACTTCGTCGTCCGTACACGGAACTAACGAGAACGCCACACCGTTGCAGTCCTGCGCATCCATGATTTCCCACTTTGAAGTGTCGACATCCTTCAGATTGCCATCTTCATCATTGCACGCACTCAAAAACAGCACGCACAATCCCAACAACAATAAAACCGTCTTGTTTTTCATAAGTAACATGAGTCAATTAAATTATAATACAAATCAATATTTCTGAATAAAGTTAGCGATATCGTCGATAACATATTGCGGAACGAAACCCTTTTCCTCATATTCAGCAGGGACCGACTTTCCGGTTCCTTCCTGCAAAATATGATTCAGGCCGGCATACGACTTAAAGCAGACATCGGCTTTTCCGGCCAATACCGAACGCCATAATCCGAAATCCTGCATAGTGACCTGATAATCGCGCTCTCCTTGCAGAAAAAGCAACGGAATCTCCAATGCGGCAGCGGCTTCAAGCGGACGATAAGAATTATCCATCTCCCGGTAGCTCTCCGGCAACGAGGCCATCATGCCATCTACCTGAGCCGACACGTCCGTCTCTGACACTCCCTTTACAGAAGCCAAATAAGTCAACTGCTCGGTAAGCAGCTCACGCATGGTCCGGGCCGGACCTGCCAGTACAATTCCACCCGCCACACGGCCTGCACCGGCTCGTTGCACAATGCGCGGCACCAACATTCCGCCAAGGCTATGCCCGAGAACAAACATCCGGGTTGAATCCACCTGCGGCAACGATGCGGCGAGCCGGAGTGCGGAAACCGCATCATCCGTTGTCTCCGAATCGTAATTCATCGGCTGTCCGGGTTCTGTCGAACGATTGCCATAAACTTTCGTACGTTTGTCATAACGAAGTACTGCGATACCCTTGCGAGCCAAACCGTGCGCCAAATCACGGAAAATCTTCATGCCGCCCACCGTCTCATCCCGGTCGCACGGACCGGATCCGTGAACCAGCACCAACAGCGGAAAACGGCCTTCGGAAAGGGGCATAGTCAAAGTGCCGGGAAGCTTGAAACTCCCCGTACATACTTCGACCGACTTTTCCCGCAAATCTTCCGGAACCTGATCCGCAGTTTTCTGCGAAACGGCCGGTGCTTTCGGAACCGGAACAAAACGCAGTGTATTGGCACGTCCGTCGGCATCAAAAGCCAGTAAAAGCCGCAAAGCCGCCTTTTCAAAAGTCAGGTCGCGATAGTACACATGCACACCGTACATCGTATCCTCCTGCCATTCCGAGACCTCTTTCAGCTCGCCCATCTGCATCTGCAATTGAGCAAACGTAGCCCCCAACATCTGAGCGCTGACTGCTGCCCTGACCTGGTCGTTCATGTAGTGCATCACACTATCCCCCTGAGCTTCCTTCAGCAGATCATAAATCCGCAGAGCCCGCTGCAAGTCGCTCTGCTGCTGAGCCCAGACTCCAAGTCCCAGACAAACCGCCAACACGACGGTCAAAATTCGCTTAAAATTCATAGTACTTCATTTTAATTATATAATACAGATATAATTCCAGTATTTTTACAGTTCAAAGTTCAGACAATATTGACACGCCTACGCAGCACAAGCGAGAATGCCCCCTTTTGATAAGTTCAATCTAAAACTGTAATTTAAGCGCAATATCGTAAAAAAAAAAGCAACTTACAAAAACTTCAGACATCTTTTTCACAAGTGAGTGGCGAAATCGGTTAATTTTTTCAAAAAAACCACAATCCATCTGCCTGAAAGAAGAAAACTTACTTTATTTTTGCAGTAAAACACAGACTCAACATGTTACGCAAAATTAGATTAACCGTAGCGGTCATCGTTTTCGCACTGGTGACCCTGCTGTTTCTGGATTTTACAGGAACTATTCACACTTGGTTAGGAGGACTGGCTAAAATACAATTCATTCCGGCTGTGCTTGCGCTGAATGTCGGAGTCATTGTAGCCTTACTTGTGCTTACTCTCCTTTTGGGCAGAGTGTACTGCTCTGTCATCTGCCCGCTCGGCATCTTTCAGGACATCGTTGCCTGGTTCGGCAAACGCCGCAAAAAACTGCCCTACAAATATTCTCCGGCAGTAAGCTGGCTTCGCTATACGATGCTCGGCGTGTTTGTCATTGCCCTTGTGGCAGGTATCGGCTCACTTGCCGCTCTGCTCGACCCTTATGCGGCATTCGGACGCATCGCCAATAACCTGTTGCAACCGCTCTACCAATGGGGCAACAACGTGCTCGCCTACTTTGCCGAACGCGCCGACAGTTATGAGTTCTATTCAGTGGACGTTTGGATGAAAAGTCTGCCCACGTTCATCATCGCTGCCGTAACGCTGGTAGCCGTCGTAATCCTTGCCTGGCGCAACGGCCGCACCTATTGCAACACGATTTGCCCGGTCGGAACTTTCCTCGGCTTCATTTCACGCTACTCATGGCTAAAGCCGGTCATCGATACGACGAAGTGCAACGGCTGCGGACTCTGCGCCCGCAACTGCAAGGCTGCCTGCATCAACTCGAAGGCCCACACCATCGACTACAGCCGCTGTGTGATGTGTCTCGACTGTCTTGACAAATGTTCTCAGCACGCCATCAGCTACACGCGCCGCCGTGCTGAAAAAAGCGCACCGAAAGAGGTGGACACGGCACGCCGTACCTTCATCACCACCGCAGCTGCCGTTGCGGCTACCGGCTTGATTGAAGCACAGGAAAAGAAAGTGGACGGCGGACTCGCCACCATCGAGGACAAGAAAATTCCAAACCGTGCAACCAGAATAACCCCTCCGGGCTCACTGAGCATCAAACATTTTGCCCAACACTGTACGGGCTGTCAGCTCTGCGTGTCGGCCTGCCCGAACGGCGTACTGCGCCCGTCGGGAAATCTACTGACGCTGATGCAGCCGGAAATGTCGTACGAACGTGGCTACTGCCGTCCGGAATGTACGAAATGTTCGGAAGTGTGTCCGGCAGGAGCCATCCGCCCGATTACGCGCGAGGAAAAGACCGGCATCCAGATTGGCCATGCCGTATGGGTGAAGGCCAACTGCGTGGTACTGACCGACGGAGTGAGCTGCGGCAACTGCGCCCGCCATTGTCCGAGCGGTGCCATCCAGATGGTTCCGTCTGACCCGAACGACGAAAATTCGCTGAAAATCCCGGTTGTCAACACGGAACGCTGCATCGGCTGCGGTGCCTGCGAGAATCTTTGTCCGGCACGTCCGTTCAGTGCCATTTATGTTGAAGGCCACGAACGCCACAGAAACATTTAACCATTAAGGAGGAAACACTATGGACCACAATAAAAAGAATATAAACCGACGCGACTTTCTGAAGATTGTCGGCATCACGGGAGCTACGGCAACGGCGGCTCTCTACGGGTGCAAGCCGAAAGACGGCAGCGCACTCGACACCAATGCCACACAACCCGTACCCACGGGGAAAATGACCTACCGCACGTCAAACAAAAAGAACGACCGCGTTTCGCTGTTGGGCTACGGCTGTATGCGCTGGCCGACAGTTCCCGCCCCCGACGGCAAGGGCGACATGATTGACCAGGATGCCGTCAACGAACTGGTGGACTATGCCATCAAGCACGGCGTGAACTATTTCGACACATCGCCTGCCTACGTACAGGGGTGGTCGGAAAAGAGCACGGGCATTGCACTGAAACGCTATCCGCGCGAATCCTACTATATTGCCACCAAACTGTCGAACTTCAAGGTGTGGACACGCGAGGCATCCATCAAAATGTACAAGCAGTCGTTCATCGACCTGCAAACGGACTACATAGACTACTATCTGCTCCATTCCATCGGCAACGGCGGCATGGAAACGTTCAATGCCCGATACATCGACAACGGCATGCTCGACTACCTTATCAAGGAACGTGAGGCAGGCCGCATCCGCAACCTCGGTTTCTCGTTCCACGGCACACAGGACATTTTCGACCATGTGCTGGCAATGGACGACAAGGTGCACTGGGATTTCGTGCAGATTCAGATGAACTACGTAGACTGGCGTCATGCTTCGGGAGCGAACGTCAATGCGGAATATCTGTTGGGCGAACTGAAGAAACGCAACATTCAGGCCATCATCATGGAACCGCTGCTGGGAGGCCGCCTTTCAAACCTGCCGCAGCACATCGTGGCACGCCTGAAACAACGCCGTCCGGAGGACAGTGTAGCTTCATGGGCGTTCCGTTTTGCCGGTTCTCCGAAAGAGGTGCTCACCGTATTGAGCGGCATGACCTACATGGAACACCTGCAGGACAATCTCCGCACCTACTCGCCGCTTGTGCCGTT
The DNA here is from genome assembly GCA_900544305.1 of uncultured Porphyromonadaceae bacterium. Taxonomy (GTDB): domain Bacteria; phylum Bacteroidota; class Bacteroidia; order Bacteroidales; family Muribaculaceae; genus Limisoma. The sequence goes on along the minus strand of UQUV01000007.1, from coordinate 36,913 downwards.
GACCGACGAGGACTATGTATTTTTGGAAGAAACGGCTCAGCTTATCAAGAAATACCCTACCGTGCCGTGCAACGACTGCAAATACTGCATGCCCTGCCCTTACGGTATCGACATTCCTGCCGTTCTGCTCCACTACAACAAATGTGTCAACGAAGGCAATGTGCCGCGGAGCAGCAAGGACGAGAACTACGAACAGGCGCGCCGTGCCTATCTGATAAGCTACGACCGTGCCGTGCCGAAAATCCGTCAGGCAGACCACTGCATCGGTTGCGGACAATGTATTTCCCACTGCCCGCAGAGCATCGAGATTCCTCACGAACTGCACCGCATCAATGCGTTCATTGAACAACTGAAACAGGATACTCTCTGATGGAAGAACTGATACGGATACTGACGGAAGGCAACTGTTCGCTGGTGCTGGAAAAAGATGGACAGCGATACACGTTCACACAACGGGGCGTGGCCGACCTTCATGCGCTCTACCATGCGCCCGAACACCTGCTCGACGGTGCCATGCTCGCCGACAAGGTGGTGGGCAAAGGAGCGGCGGCACTGATGATTGCAGGCGGTGTGCGTCGGGTACACGCACAAACTGTCAGCGAACCGGCGCTGGAACTGCTGCGCGACAATGCGGTGGAAACGACCTACGGCCTACTGGTACCGCACATCATCAACCGCAAGGGCGACGGCATCTGTCCGGTGGAAAAGCTCTGCTCCGATTGCCGCACGGCGGAAGAATGCCTGCCGCTTATCGACAAATTTGTAGAATCACTTAAAAACAAATAAACCCATGCAAACTGCAAGCGTAAAACTCTATACGTTCAGCTATCGCGAACTGCGCACCTATGTCGCAGTCGCCCTGTTCGTGGCAGGCAACATCGTCCTGCCGCAACTCTGCCACCTCATTCCGCAAGGAGGACTCATCTGGCTGCCCATCTATTTCTTCACGCTGATTGCCGCCTACAAGTACGGTTGGCAGGCGGGCGTGCTGACAGCCGTGCTGTCGCCGACAGTCAACTCTCTGCTCTTCGGAATGCCGGCGGCTGAAATGCTCCCGATTATTCTGACAAAATCCCTGTTGCTTGCCGCAGCCGCTTCGCTGACGGCACACTACACCCGCCGCGTGAGCCTACTGCTGTTGGCGGCTGTAGTCATGGCTTATCAGGTAGTGGGCGGTCTTGCCGAATGGGCAATGACCGGAAGCCTTCAGGCAGCCCTTCAGGATTTCCGTCTGGGACTGCCGGGCATCCTGTTCCAAATCGTTGGCGGATGGATGTTCCTTAAATATCTGTTGAAAAAATAGGCAGGCTGAAATGTCGCAAAGCAATCTGCTTACCGGAAACATAGCCAAAGGGATGCTGAGCTTCGCTTTTCCGCTGATGCTCGGCGACCTGTTGCAGCAATGCTACAACTTGGCGGACACGTTTATCGTAGGCCGCTTCATCGGTGCCGGTGCGCTGGCTGCCGTTGGAGCGGCCTATGCGTTGATGGTGTTTCTCAATTCCGTCCAGTTCGGGCTGTGTCTGGGAAGCAGTGCGCTGTTTTCCATCCATTTCGGTAGCGGCAACACGAAAAAGCTCCGCCGCAACATCTTCGTGGCATTCATGCTCATCGCCGGAGTTACCGCCGTGCTCAATGTGGCCGTTTTCCTTTTCATCGACCCGCTGATGCGGCTTCTCCAAGTGCCGGAGGAAGTCTATGCCCCGATGCGCGAATATCTGTGGATTGTGTTCTTCGGACTGGGATTCACGTTTCTCTACAACTTTGCGGCATCGCTGCTGCGTGCCGTGGGCGATTCGGTCACCCCGCTTTGGGCACTGGCGGTGTCCGTTGTCCTCAACATTGCGCTCGACATACTTTTCATCTGCCACTTCGATTACGGCATCGCCGGAGCAGCCTGGGCAACGGTTATCGCACAGGCGGTTTCAGCCGTCAGCATCACCGTCTATGCCCTACACTCGCGCCGACAACTGCTTCCCCGCCGTAGCGACTGCCGTTTCGACCGTGCCACCGTGCGCGAAATCACCGCCTTCTCCTCACTCACCTGCCTGCAACAGTCGGTGATGAATTTCGGCATACTGATGGTGCAGGGACTGGTCAACAGTTTCGGGACTGCCGTCATGGCGGCCTTTGCGGCGGCCGTGAAAATCGACACCCTCGCCTATATGCCCGCACAGGATTTCGGCAACGCCTTTTCCACGTTCATCGCCCAGAATTTCGGGGCCTCCAACACTGACCGCATACGCCGGGGCATACGTACTGCCCTGCGCATCACCGTGCTGTTCTGCCTTACCGTGTCGGCAGTCATCTTCGTTTTTGCCGAACCGCTGATGCGCGTATTTGTCGATGCCCGGGAAACGGAAATCATAGCCATCGGAGCCGACTATCTGCGCATCGAGGGCTCGTTCTATTTCGGTATCGGCATTCTGTTTCTGCTCTACGGCTATTTCCGTGCCGTGAAAATGCCCGGTATCTCCGTGGTGCTTACCGTCGTTTCGCTCGGCTCGCGTGTAGCCCTCGCCTACGCCCTCTCCGCCCTCCCCGCCTTCGGTGTGACCGGCATCTGGTGGTCCGTACCCATCGGCTGGATACTCGCCGACCTCATCGGCTACTACTTTTACCGGAAAAATAGATTAGGGGTTATGGGTTAGAGGTTAGAGGTTAGAGAGTTTACTGTTTACGGTTTACGGCATTTCTCTAACCGCTAATCCATAACCTATAACCCAAGAATCCCAATCTTCACAAAAATTTAGTACTTTTGCCGTAGTTTTATAAAAGTTCCAACTATGACTACTAAAAAAGCGGCGTTAGTCGACAAGAAATATCTGATGACGTTTATTCTGATTACGTCATTGTGTTTTATGTGGGGATTTGCCCATGCAATCCTCGATGTGCTCAACAAGCATTTCCAGGATGCGCTGGTCATGACAAAAACCCATTCCGCCCTCGTTCAGGTAATGCTCTACACGGGCTATTTCACGATGGCTATTCCGGCAGGACTCTACATCAACCGTTGGGGATACCGTAGCGGCGTGATTTTCGGACTAATTCTCTACGGCATCGGTTCGCTGCTGTTCATTCCCGGCGAGTGGATCATGTCGTTCGAATTCTTCCTGTTCTCCCTGTTTGTCATCGGCTGCGGCCTCACTTTCCTGGAAACGGCAGCCAATCCCTACCTAACGGAACTGGGCGACAAGTCGACGGCGGCGAGCCGTCTGAACCTGGCGCAGTCGTTCAACGGACTGGGCTGCATCTGTGCGCCGATCGTTGGCGGACTGTTCCTCTTCCGCGAAAATGCGAGCGTGGCAGCTCCCTATATGTATACAGGCATTGTAGTGCTTGCCGTTGCGTTCATCTTCACCCGTGTCAAACTGCCCGAAATGAGCTACGACACCACTGACAGCGAAGGCAACGTGCGCACCCGTCAGGTGACCAATCTTGCCAAGTACTTCCCTTTCACGTTCGGCGTTTTTGCCCTGTTCTGCTATGAAATCTCGGAAATATCCATCAACAGCTTTTTCATCAACTATGTAGTGGACGACGGATGGATGGACGTGCATACCGCCACCACGCTGCTGTCGTTCGGCGGACTGGGACTCTTCATGTGCGGCCGACTGATTGGCAGTTGGGTAATGAGCCGCGTACGTGCGGAAAAAGTGCTGTTCGTTTGTGCCACGATGACCGTCATCACCACTACCCTCGTAGTAATGAATCTCGGCCATGTTTCCGTAGCCGCACTGATTGCCGGTTATCTGTTTGAAGCCATCATGTTCCCGACCATTTTTGCCATCGCGCTGCGCGGATTGGGAGCAAAGACCAAACGCGCTTCGTCGTTCCTGATGATGTCGCCTATCGGCGGTGCTGTCGGCCCGCTGATGATGGGCTACGTAGCCGACGCTTCCACTATGTCGCTGTCGTTTGTCGTGCCGTTGTTCGGATTCGTTGTCGTATGGCTCTACGCCACCTACGTTGTCCGTCTTTACCGCCAGTAAGACTATTTTCCCACGGCATTCACCGCATCGCCGTCGTAACTGTTGTTCAGCCGCTTTTTCTGTTCCTTTGCCTGATGTCCCCACGGCAAGCTGTAGGCGATGCGCACAATGGCCAGACTCTCCGTCATGTCGACGTGCATTTTCCGCGAATATCCGGCATAGCGGTTCAAGTCTTCCGACGGCACATTATAGTTTTTCATAAACGGATTGAACATGCCGATTCCAAACTGCCAGTCCTTGTATCGGTAGTTCAGCAGCACAACCTGATAGTTTTCCCTTCCCGAAACCGTTTCGCCCCACAGTGATTTCCGATTGATTTCCCCCTCGTAGGACAGTACGAAATTCCAATGTGTCAGCATGGCGGACCAACTGGCAATCGGACTGTTGAAACGGTGCAGATAGCGATGGCCCTCCGAACGCTGAAAGTTCCAGCCGAACGTGCCCGATACGGAAAACCACGAAGGGACAACATCGAGTTTCACGGTAACCGCAGTGTTGGCCGTCTGCATGCTCACCTGATTGTTGACCGTGTTCAGCAGAAAGCGTTCACCACTTTCCTCCACCCAATACTTGTCGGACATAATCGGATTACGGTTATAGTCGTAGCTCGCCCACAGTTTTCCATAGAAAATGCCCCTGCGCAGTTCGTAGGACAAAAGACCTTTAAAATTACGGTAAGGTTTCAACTGCGGATTTCCGCGAAAAACCTGATACTCGTCGATACGCTGCTCCACACTACTGAGGTCAGTTGCGGAGGGAGTGTTTGTCGAAGTCGACAAATTCAGCCGCAGGGTGTTGCCCGCATTTATCTTCCACCGCATTTTCAACGAGGCAATCAGGTCGAACGTATGCGTGTCGTCCGCACCTTCCAGACGGTAAATCCGCTGCTTTCCCGACACACCCAGTGTATAGTCAAAATGGTCACCAAGCGGCTGCCACCACTCGGCATAATAAAGGCTTTTCATTTCACGACTACGTTCCAACGCCGAACTTTCCAGATACTTGTTCTCGCCCCATGCCTGCTGATAGCGCACACCGCCGGTTAATCTGCCGACAGCCCAACGTTTTTCGTAGTTGCCGTTCACAATCAGGGAATAGTTTCGGCTGTCAATGGTTGTCAGATAGTTGACGAGGTCGGCACGGGTCGAAACTTCTCCCGTGCGATAGGTGCGCTCGGAATGCTGATATGCTCCGGTGGCAACAATATCCAGCATCACCGACTGGCTCGAATCAAAATCATATTGGCCGTAGAAGTTGAACGACGGTAGCAACTGTTCTTTTTTTGTTTGGTCAATCACTGAAAGTTGTTCGCCGGTTTCCGAATCCGTCAATATACCCTGATAGTTATTATCCGTTGCAGGTGTCCCCCATAACGACAGCCCGGCATACAACATCAATCGGTCAGGCTCCGAATAACTGTAGTTGAACTTGGCATTTCCGTTTGACATGGCTCCAACCACCGGTACCCCCTTTTCCGTACGGTCGATACGCGTGCCGTCGTCCATCATGAAATACTCTTCATTGTCGCGCCACATATTGAAGCCGGAACGAAGGCTGTAGCTGCCGGTGACGGCAAACTGATGCCGCCCCTTGTTGAACTTCGCCGTTGTAAAATAATTTCCAAAGCCGCATAATCCCTGCACGACATCCGCCCCGAGATAGCCGCCCCGCTGAGGATTGTCAACAATAAAGTCGACTACGGCATCCACCTCGCCATAGCGCATGGAGGGCGTTTCATGGTATTCCACGCGTTTCACCGTTGCCGGGTCAAGAGCCTTCACGTCGTCGACAGTCGCTTCCCGCCCGTTGATTCTCACACTCAGCGTTCCGCTGTCAACCGTCTTGATTTCGCCGTTCGCCAAATCGACAGTAATCTGCGGAATCTGCATGTTGCGGAGCAAATCCATTCCGTTGGCCGACAGCGCGGCCTGTTCCTGCGTTGGAATAAGCAGTTTGCGGTCGCTTTTGTCAATCATTGTCGACCCTTTTATTTCCACTTCCGCCAACGTAACGCCTTGCGAAAGCGTATCAGCAATCACAGTATTTTCCGAAGTCTGTGCAAAAACACACAAACTCATCTGAAGGGCAGCCAAGCCCATTAGTATCTGTTTCATCACGTTCTTATAGTTAGGCGGAAAGTGCGCACTTACCGATGTTCCTCTATTAGACGTAACGAACAACTTCAAAAGTTGCAACACACATCAGCATATTTTTCTCTACAAACAATCAACCGAAACCATGAACCGTAAACTGTAAACTGTAAACCGTAAACCTTTAAACATTTTTGTCAGACCGCCGGATTTTTGTATCTTCGCAGAGAACAACTAAAAACACAAAACATCATGTCGGTATTCAGAGTTATACTATCCATCATCTTCCCGCCGTTGGCCGTATTAGACCGCGGTTGCGGATCTATCCTCATCGTTTTAATTCTGACCTGCTTCGGTTGGATTCCCGGAGTCATTGCAGCATTGATTATCTTGAACAAGAACTGACCACGTATTCTGTACAGCATAAAAAATCCCAAACTTCGAAGCGACTGCTTTCGGAAGTTTGGGATTTCTTGATTATAGGGCTTTTCTTTTTTGTTTTTGCTTGGCTTTCCGCTTTTTCCACCACAGGTAATAACCGCTCCACGGCAATACCGCACCAATGAGCGCGGCAAGGAAATAGAGGACTTTTGTCCACAGTCCCCCCCAATTTCCGGTGTGCAGGGAATAGAATGTTCCTTTCAGTGTTTTCGAAGCGGGAATGTCGGCATAGTGCTGCACATCAAGCACGGCACCGGTGGCCTTGTCGAACGTCAGCACATCAGCCCGGCGTGTCGCCGACAGACTGCGGGTGCTGACAGATGCCTGTTTCTGCTCCAACGATATCCATGTGTACTGCGGATAACGGCGGGCAATCTCTTCATACACGCGGTCCCACGCCTGAAGATAGTCGGCCGACGGCTTGCGCTTTCCCTGCTTCGCCGCAGCCGGGGCTGCCGCCGTCTGTTCTTTCTTGACTTCGCCGACAAACAGGCTCGTGGCCAACGAACGATACCAGCCAAACGACCAGTAAAGCCCGGTGAGCGACATGAGCAACAAGAACAGTGTGGCATAGAATCCCCACGCAACGTGGCTGTCATACCAGAATCGCCGCCAACCTTTCGTAAAACTAACCGTCAGACGCTGTTTCAGATTTTTCATTTTCCGCGGCATCCAAATCACAAGTCCGCTCACCAGTATCACGACAAACAGCAGTGTAGATACGCCCACCGTCAGCCTGCCGAGCGTCTTGTCGGACTTCGATTCCGGCTGATGAAGAAACCAGCGGTGAAGGCCCTTAACCGTTTGGAAGAACTTGCTGTTTCCCATCCATCCGTTCACCTCTCCTGTATACGGATTGACACTCAACTGTCGCCGTCCGCCGTTCTTGAACGACACCATACAAGCCCGTTCGGCATCGGCATAATACTGGATTCCGGACACGACCAGCGTATCGGGCACCTGCCGCATCACAGCCGCCGCGAGCTGTAAAGGGGAAAGTTTCACTTCGCCCTCCTTCACTTCCACGCGATACAGCTCCGGCGACATACATTCCTTTATTTCCGTTTCGAAAACCAGAATGGCTCCTGTCAGGCAAATCAGCGACAGGAATACGCCCAACGGAATGGACAGCCACAAATGAAGTTTATGAAAAACCTTTCTCATCTGACATTAAATTGCAAACGGATTTAATTTTCAGCCTTATACGCCAGTTTTCCAACTGCTACGACCGACTCGGCATCCACAACAAGTCCCTTGGTAGCTACGGCTGTTTTCGGATCAATCTGATAGATAGCCGGCTTTCCGTCGGTAGTTGTTATGCAAACGTGAGCAATGCCCGCGTCATCGATATACGGAGTATTTCCGAATCCGGAAACCACATCCGACGAAGGAAGTCCCTGAACATAGGTCAACTTCTTGTCTTCAGCCTTGAACACCGCCATTTCGGTTGCCACGTAACCGCTTTCCGTCAGCGGACGGTCGTACATAAGTAGCAGGAAATAGTCGTCGGCAATCGGCCAGCAGGCAAGGAACGACTTGCCGTCGGTCTGCTCTTCCAAATTGCAGTAATAATTGTCGTCGAACTGCATTTCACCGGCTTTAATACGCACCACTCCGGCAGGAAGCGTAGTTTGCTGACGCTTGTCGGTCATCACTTTCGCGTACGACGGTGAGAACACATAGACATCACCGTTGTCCGCCGCCCAGATTGTCTGGTAATAACGTGACTTATAACGGCCACAGGCATAGCTGATTTTGTCGGTTTTCAGCAACGTGGGATTTTGGAAAGTCTCGTCGTTGTAAATTGCCACCCAGCACTCATCGGGATATTGTGTCCACTGCAATTCGCCTTTTTCATACGAACTGCTGCCCTGTCCGCCGGATTCCTGCTTCACAAGGTCGGGATATTTCACATATTTGCCGCCTTCGGCCTTTACGCCATATTTGCTCAATCCCATTGGTACAGCAACCGTGTAGATTCGGCTGTTAGCTTCCAGAATACCCGAAAGCGTCACATACTCTCCGTTTCCAAGATAGTTTTCGGCAGTAATATCCTGGGTATTGGTAGTGAACGTTTCGTTTTTCACATCCAGATAGGAGAATAGGAAACCCTGCGGCAAATAGCCGTTTTCATCGGCATACGAAGCGTTCATATCGCCGGTCGAAGCGGTAATGATATAGTCCTTATAGGTGCCGTACGACGTGTAACGTTTGATTTCGTAAGTATAGTCGCGCTGTTGCAGTTTGCCCTGCGCATTCATGATGTAGGACGACGACACGCTGGAGTTTCCCTGATTGTAGACAAGACGGTAAAGATAGTCCTTGCCATAGAACACCCACGTTGTACCGGCTTCCGTTGTCTGACCGTTGTTTTTCGTTGAGATTTCTCCCATGCTGAGCGTATCAGCTGTCAACAGATAATTGGCATCGTCGTAGGATGCCACCACCACATATTTCGACAGACTTCCGTCTTCAGTCGGTTGTTTCTCACTGCCAGGCTCTTCCGAACAGGATGTAAAGACAGGAACAGTCATCACTGCCATTACCATAGCTGCATAACATGTATTCAATTTCATAACTGATATTTTTATGGTTAATTTCCTAAACTGATTCTCACTTTCCCGTAGAAGGCACGACCGGCTTTCTGAAGGCTGAAATTGTCATAAAGTTTTTCATTGGTCAGGTTGCGGCACTCCACGGAGAAATTATACCGGCCTCCGGCTACGCTGTAGAACACTGACAAATTATGGGAAAACTGTGTCGGCACCACATAATCCGACTCGCTGCCCAACGCCTCCGAATAGAGCGGGAAGCTGTGCATATAGAGGTTGTCGTAGGTCACCGTCAGCTTGTTGCCTTTCCGGAACAAGTCATTCCAATAGAAAGTCACGTCGGAATTGGCAAAGCGGTAAGGCACGTTGGGCATACGCTCGCCGTAAGTGAGGCTTTCCTGCGACGAACCGGCACTGACGGTCCGCACATGGTCGCGGATATCCATCTGCGTAAAGTTTCCGCCCACACTCAGCCATTTGCTGAACCCGTAGCGTGCCGAAAGCGTGAAACCCTTTGTCAATACCCGACCGTGGTTCACATAAGCCGCTCCATATTTTCCACCGCTGAGGCTGGTGATTTTCCGCTGGATATAGTCCTTCGTGTCGCGGTAAATCAATCCGCCGTCAATGTACAGCGAATGAACGTGGAACTTCTCGCTAAAGCTGATGTTCAGGTTCACATTGTCGCTGTTTTCGGGACGCAGTGTCAGGTCGCCCGTTTCCAGATCCTCATCGCCGAACATTTCTTCGTTTGTCGGCAGACGGTAAGCCTTCTCATACGACACTTTCGCCTGAAGTGAAGGCAGCACAAAATAGGTACCGGCCACACCGTAGCCCCAAGCACCGATGTCGCGTGTGGTGCGCACAAACTCGTCCTGCGCCGTCGATGTTGCCATTGGTCCGGCCATAAACTGCCGGTAGTATTTACCGAATGCCGATGCGTTCCACTTGTCGTTCGGCATGAAGCGGTACGAAAGGCCGCCAATGTTCTTCACCGTCTCTTTGGGAATAGCATCCTGCACCCTGTCGGCATCGAGCAGCGACATGTTGCTGCGGCAGAAAGAGTTGAACACATGATTGAAGGTGAACAGATGCTGGTTGCCGATGCGATAGTTGACGGTAGCCGTAGCGTTCCAGTTGTGATTGGCAGAGCGGAGGAACTGATAGGACTGTTCGCCCGGCGTGCGCAAAGGCCGAATCTCGCCGCGCCAGTTGTATTCATAGTTCGAAGTGTCGACATTGTGAGTGATGTTGTGGTTGTAGTTTCCCGTCAGCATCACGTCCAGCCCCTTCGTCAGCAAATCGCGCTTGCGGTATTCCACCGAAGGCATCAGCGAATAGCCCTCGCGGTATTTCGCACCGAACACCACTTCCTGGCGCACACCCGTCTGTATGTCCTTGTGCATGTTGGAAGCCGTGAAACCGAACGCCAGCCGGTCGGCCCAGCTTTTGCCGACAATTCCGACTTTTGCCACGACAGCCTCATTGTGATACATGTCGTGGAAACGCTCCACTGTCACCTTTTTCCGCATGTTGATAGCTCCCGTCGCAAAATCCTTCACCGGAGTTTCTACCTTGTAGTTGTTGTCGGAATAATTCTGGAAAAGGTTTACCTCATACATCAGTCCGTTTTTGAATGTTTGCCCGAAATTAATAAACGACTTGTGGGTGTTAAACGAACCGTAAGAATAGGAAGCATCCAAAAACCAGCGGTCTTTCTTTTTCTTTGTAATGATATTGATGACACCGCCGATGGCATCCGTGCCGAACCCAACCGGAACCACTCCCCGGTAAACTTCAATACGCTCGGCAAAATTCACAGGTATATTATTGAGGCTGAATGAGCTGCCGACTCCTTCCTGCGGCACGCCGTCGATAAACACTTTGATATGCTTTCCGCTGAAACCGTCCATCATCAGCTGCATGTCGGAACCGACACCGCCCGACTCGCGCAACTTCATGCCCGGCGCTTGCGAAAGAAGGTCGCTCAGATTTTGTGAAGTGTTTTCCATTACTTTCGTGTCAAGAGCCACGGCATTGAAAGCCGAACGCTGCACGCGGCTGACTGCGGTGGAAACGACTTCCACTTCCTCAAGCATCTGCGTTTCGGCATCCAGCACCACTTCCACGGACAGCGGCTTACCGTCGGAAAGACGGACTTTCGACTCATTTTCCCGATAGCCTAGCGATGACACATGAAGCTGATAGCTTCCTGCAGGAGCTTCCATGCGGAAGTGTCCCTCAGCATCCGTGAAGCATCCCAAGCTCGTTCCTGCAAAAACAACGGAAGCATAATCCACAGGCTGACCATTGTCGGCCACCACTTTTCCAGAAATTACCGCAGCTTGACACAACATCTGACCGATGCACACTGACAGTAAAAAGAACCAATATCTACGCACTTTTTCCAATACAATCTTTTTTAATTTTCTTTTGCAAAGTTCCCCCTAATTCAAAAATGAATCAATCGCATATTATTGGTATTTTTTTTCTGTCAATAATGCCACTAAATAACCACAAATGATTATTACAGCCTTTTTAGCATAAAAAACAGCCGGGAAACGCACTGTTTCCCAGCTGTCGGCTATCTCGTCAAAATAAATCAGTATCGCATTACAGTCTGATATGCGTTCCGGCTATGGGGTCGGCAATCAGGTCAGCACGGGTAATCACCACGCCCGACACGCCTTTTTCCACACAGGCAAAAGCATTGTCGAGTTTCGGAATCATTCCGCCCGAAACAATGCCGTCGGCTTTCAGCGCAGCATATACATCCGGCGTGATTTCGCCTATCACACTGCTGTCATCGTTCTCGTCGCGCAACACGCCCGCCTTTTCGAAGCAGAACATCAGCGTCGTGTCGTAGCGGTCGGCCATAGCCTTTGCCATTTCACCCGCCATCGTGTCGGCATTCGTGTTCAGCATATTGCCCTTTCCGTCGTGGGTAAGCGGCGCAATCACAGGGCAGTAGCCGCCGTCGATAAGCGTAGCAATGGCATCGGCATCAACCCGTTCCACATCGCCGACCCAACCGTAGTCAACGGTCTTCACCGGGCGTTTATGGCTCAACACCACATTCATGTCAGCACCCGTCAGCCCTACGGCATTCACACCCGAAGCCTGAAGTCCGGCCACAATACGCTTGTTCACCAATCCGCCATAGACCATCGTCACCACCTCAAGCATTGCCTCGTCGGTGATACGGCGACCGTCCACCATCTTCGTTTCAATGCCAAGATGTGCAGCCATTTTCGTTGCCGAGCGACCGCCGCCATGCACCAGCAGCTTGCGGCCCTCCACCTTTGCAAAATCGGCAAGCAACCGAGCCAGCGTCTCCGGCTCCTCCACAATCTTGCCGCCCACTTTTATTATCGTCAGTTTCTCTTTCATCGCAGTTTTATTTATTTCACAATCTTTGCCGTAATGTGCTTGCCGTTGGTTTCGACGGCTACAATATAGATGCCGCGGGGAAGGCTGTCGAGCGAAATTTCCGCTTCGCCGGTAGCCGTAAGCACCGCTGTTCCGCCGAGGTTGTAGACCGTAACTTTCTGATAACCTTCCGAGGCTTCAATTCGAAGCATTCCTCCGGCAACAAACACACGGACATCCGTCGACACAACATCGGCCACAGTGGCATCATCACCATAATTCAATAACGGACAGAGAGCGAAGGATATTGCTTCGTCACCTTTGAACCATTCCACTTTTCCCGTCGGCTGGTCGTTATCATCCCATTCCTGCAACAGATGGTAAGTTGTGCACTTTCCACCGGCTTCCCGCTTCGGCGAACAGAACATGGCCACGTTGTCGACCGCCACACCATTGTCTTTATTCGGAAAACCGCTCACGGTAATGAAAAACTCATCAGTAACCTGTATGGGAGCCGTAAACTTAAACACAGTTTCCTTGAACGTATCGTCGGCATACTGCAACTCCGTGACAGGTAGTGATGCGCTTGCCAGCACATTGCCCGGCATGCCTTTTCCGTCGACCTCCGTCAGCGAAACGGTTATCACGGCATCGGTAGTCACGGCTTCAATCGAAGCAAAATAAATGGCCACCTCGCTGACCGTTGCAGGAGCAAGCGGCGCAGCAAAATGTTCGGCAAAGGCTTCCATACCCAACCAGTTGGTACCTCCATAATAACCGTAGAAAGCCAAATCGACAGGTGCCAGTGAGGCATTTTCTTCCGGTGCAATGTTCCAGATATACTGTGCGCCACCTGCCTGTACGGCATATTGCAGAATGTCGGTACTTACCCCGGCACTGTTGCTCACACGCAACGACAAGCTATAAGCTCCTTTCTTCTGATAGGTTGCCACCGGGTTCTGCTCGGTTGTCTTTTCCTTGTCCGTTCCTTGAAGCTGCCACTCCCAAGTTGTAGGCGAACCCGTAGACAAATCGCGGAACTGCACCGGAACTCCTACCGGCACGAAACATCCCGTCCACGGCGACTGATAGCCTTCTTCCGGCAATCCGATAACAGCTTTCGGCGCCACTTCCGACACCTCGACAAACGCATCGCGGATGACTTCAGCCGTTTCCGTTCCGTTTCCTACTACAAGTTTCACGGTATATTTTCCGGGTGCATCGTAGCGCACCTCCGGATTTTCGTCGGTCGACGAAGCCGGGTTGCCACCTTCAAAAGTCCACTCCCAAGAGGTAGCCCCTTCAGCCAACGAACGGAAATGCACTTCCTCGCCCACATTGATTTTCACCGAAGCCACCTCGCCAGAACTGCGCTGGCGTAACTCCAGGCCATCGACAAGTACATCCTCGCCGCCCATGCCTTCATATTCAAAACTGATGCGCACTTGCTTGCCTGCCATCGCCGACAAATCGACGTTGAAAGGCATCCAGCTCGGCCCGTCGTAGCCTACCTCCTGTGCCCATTTGAAGGCATCAAACACAACGGTTCTTTCTTGCGTAGCCTCTTCTATCACAGCCACTTTCCACTGCGAGCTGAACAGAAAAATACCACTGAAACAGCTATAGAATGCCATTTCCGTATCCGGCAGGATATCCATCACCGGCGATGTAAACTTTTCGTTCTGCAAGTCATAGTCGTCGTAACGGATAGCCAGCGAATATTTGCTGTCAGGGTCAATCGACGTGAAAGCCGGCACACCGTTGACATACGGTTTTTCCGCCAAATGCCAGGAATTTTGTGCATTGGTTCGTGTCAACGTCCAGCCGTCCAACTCCTCTTCGGAGTCAAATCCCTGCTCATAATAGACAACAGCCGATTCGTCGGCCGTAAAATTCGCCGTCAGCGAATAGGCATTGAAACTGCACAGCAATCCCAACAATCCGGTAATCAAAACACTTGTCAACTTCATTTTATCATATTTTTTGACCCAAGATACAACAAAAATTTAAGAAATCTAACATTCCCTCGGTTAAATATGTTATTTTTATGTATATTCTTTGTTTTTCTGCTAAAAAAACGATAATTTAGCACTTCTTCTTTTTAAATAAAAGACAACTCTGAAAAATGAACGATAAGGAAACTCTACGAAACAAAGTATTTTTAATTGCCGGAAGTGAACCGCTGGGCGCAGCAGGAATGCAAACCGACATCAAATGCATCACGGCCTGCGGCGGCTATGCAGCCGGTGCGCTAACCTGCATTGTGGATGAAGACACGACAAGAGTAAAGGACATTTTCATGCTCCCCGTTCCATTAGTACTCAGCCAGACGGTTTCCTTTCTTGACGATGTAGGTGCCAATTGCATCAAAACAGGAATGCTTTATTCGAAAGAGCTTATCGAAGGCCTCGCAGAAATTCTCCGACGTTTTCCCGACATGCCGAAAGTAATCGACCCCGTTATGGTCAACTCCAAAGGCGTGCAACTGCTGAAAAAGGAAGCCGTCGAATCCTATAAATCCCATTTGTTTACCCTTGCCACCCTTATCACACCAAACAAAAGAGAAGCAGAAATACTGTTGGGAAGAAATTTGAACTCAGCAGGCATTCTTTCCGACTTGAAAGAACTGACACAATGGGGAAACGCGGTAATCGTCAAGTCGGCAGATTTCCAAGAGACAGTGACCGACTACTATTACAACCCTGCCAGCGGAGAATTCAAGACTTACCGCAAAGCCCATATCGTCACTACCAACGTAAACGGTTCGGGCGACGTGTTTTCTTCGGCTATTGCCACATTTCTGGCACGCGGCTTCCAACTGACAGAAGCCATCGACAAGGCAGAAGCCTTCATTACGGAAGCGCTGAAACTTGGAGCCGGAATAGCCTTCGGCAGCAATTTCGGACCGGCATTGCCCATTATCCCCATGAATTGCTTTAATTAAAATTTATTCAATTATTTCTTCAAAACAGGCATATTTTTTCAAAGTTTTTAGTAAATTTGTAAAATACTGAAACAAAAAACATAGAATTCGGATATAACTTATTTTTGCGCTTTCTATTCTAATACTGTTTTTTGAGAACCTAAATAAAATATCCATTAACAACTAAATTTAAGTAAAGATGAAGGAAACCTACGTTAAACTGTTCAACATTTTTACGGTGCTTTGTTTGCTTTGCTGCAGCAACCTGGCATTTGCACAGAATTCGGCACCTCCTATGAGGTCATCAGGAAACCCTCCTGAAATCACACTTTCTCCAAGTACAGTGGGCTTCAATTATGTTTTTATCGGAAACACTTACACTCAAACCGTAAACATCAAAGCCAAAAATCTTCGTGGAGACATCACGCTGAACGGCATGACCACAGGTGAAGTGGAGCTTTCAGCAACCACCATCACCAAATCGGAAGCAGAATCGGCTGAAGGCTACGACCTGACCATCACGCTCACTCCGACTGATGAAAACATCTATCAGGAAACTGTAGTGCTCAACACACAGGATGCTGATATGGTAACCCTTTCCATCTATTGGGCTGCCATGGCGACTACCGATGTTGCCGACATTGCCACACTGAAAGCAAAACCGACCGACGACTACACCAACTACAAGTACACCGGTGAAGCCATCGTGACGGCTATGGGCAAAAAGTACATCTACATGCAGGACGCAACCGGCGGCTTGGCCTTGAACGACAACTGGGGAGATTTCCCAACCGTAAAAGTTGGCGACAAGATTTCAGGCTTCGTTGTCAACACCGTCAGCTCTTGGGGAGCAATCAACGCACAGCCGGTACAGGGCACAGGCATTGAAATTCTGGCAGAAAACCAGACCGTTGAGCCGGTTGTCACCACGCTTGCCGACCTTAAGGCAAACGCAAAATCGCTCCACGCAAAACTCGTCCAAGTGGCTAACATCACCTTCACCGAAAACGCAGGTGAAACATTCAATGCCGACATGGTCAATCCGAAAATCAACGACGGCACGGAAGAAGGTCGCTTCAACGTATTTGAAAGCATTCACGGTGTAACTGTTCCGACAGAAGCCGTAACTATCGTGGGCGTTTCAACATCTGCATCAGCTGCCGTTGTAGGCGCACGCACTGCCGACGACTTCATCAAAGCAGAACTTCCGGAACCGACATTGACACTGTCGAAGACTATGATTTCTTACAATTACGCGTTTATCGGCGAAACCTATACGGAAACAATCAATATCAAAGCCGCCAATCTTTCAGGCGACCTTACCATTGAAGGCTTGAATTCGGGTGAAGTCACTGTTTCAGCCACTACCATACCTAAAGCCGAAGCAGAATCCGAGGCTGGCTATGATTTGACTGTCACATTGAAGCCGTCAAAGGAAGACGTTTACATGGAAACATTTACGTTCAACGACAACGGAAAAGAACTTGGAAAAGTAACCATGTACTGGTCACCAATGACAACTACCGATGTTGCCGACATTGCCACACTGAAAGCAAAACCGACCGACGACTACACCAACTACAAGTACACCGGTGAAGCCATCGTGACGGCTATGGGCAAAAAGTACATCTATATGCAGGATGCCACCGGCGGTCTGGCTGTGAACGACAACTACGGCGATTTCCCGACAGTAAAAGTCGGTGACAAGATTTCAGGCTTCATTGTCAACACCGTCAACTCTTGGGGAGCAATCAGCGCACAGCCGGTACAGGGTACGAGCGTTGAAGTTCTGGCAGAAAACCAGACTGTTGAGCCGGTTGTCACTACGCTTGCCGACCTCAAGGCAAACGCAAAATCGCTCCACGCAAAACTCGTCCAAGTAGCTAACGTCACCTTCACCGAAAACGCGGGTGAAACATTCAATGCCGACATGGTCAATCCGAAAATCAACGACGGTACGGAAGAAGGACGATTCAACGTATTTGAAAGCATTCACGGTGTAACTGTTCCGACAGAAGCCGTAACCATCGTGGGCGTTTCGACATCTGCAACAGCTGCCGTTGTAGGCGCACGCACTGCCGACGACTTCATCAAGGAAGCGACAGGCGAACCGGCCTTGAACATCACAGACGAAGTGCTGTTTGAAGGCACAGCCGCTCCTATCAACGTAGCGACAGAATACGTAAAATTGAAAGTCGACGCAGCCAATCTCCCGTCAGCCGTAAGCATCTATATCACGGGCACCAACGGCAAGATGTTCTCACTGTCGACCGAAGAAATTCCGGCAGGAACAAGCACAACGGACGTTATCGTAACCTACACTCCGACAGCGGTAGGCAAACACACTGCACGCATCAACTTCGAGTCGGCCGACATGCCGGAACTGAACAATGCGTTCACAATCAACACCGTCTGCATCGACCCGGCCAATCCGCCGACAATCATCGTCGAGCCGATGGAACTGCCGCAATTCTCGGCAAAAGTGGGCGAACAGCAACAACAGACGCTGAAAGTGACAACGAAAGGCCTGCCTGACTATGGTAAGGTGAAACTTATGGGAGAAGGCGAAGGAGCATTCCTCATCAACAATACGATGCTGATGAAAGAAATGGAACAGACACTCACTGTCACCTTCAAACCGAAGGCTGAAGGTACATTTACTGAACGCCTCGAATTCTCCGCATTGGAAGCCGAAACATTCTATGTAACTATTACCGGTACTACTACCGGCGGTGCTGACCCAGGTGATAAGGAAGGCGACGACCTCCCATTGACGGCAGAAAATCCGTTGACACTGCTCAACGAAAACTTCGAAAACATCACCAACAACAAGCCTGTTTCCATCGAAGGTTGGAAGAACGTTGCCATGGAAGGCAAGCGTGCATGGTGGGGAAGCGATGCCGACGGTGAAAAGACAGCAAAAGTTTCGGCATACGACTCCAATGTCGAAATCGGCAAGGCAACTCCGTGCGAAATGCTGCTTGTCACTCCGCCGCTCGACTTTGTCAACTCTGCAACCAAGATGTTCACCTTCCGCGTAATGGGCAATCTGCTGACCGAAGGTATGACCGACCTGCTCGAACTCTGCTACATTGACCTCGAAGGCGGCGAAATGAATGTATTCCCGGTTGAGCTGACAATGCCTAACATTCCGGACCTCAACAACGAATGGCAGGAATACCACCTTAACCTTGAAGGACAGGACCTTGCCGACGTATTCTTCATGGGATTCCGCTTCAAGAGCCAGTTAGGACGCGAAAATTCAGCAACCTACTACATCGACGACGTGACTTACGGCCGCGATGACCTCCCGATGATTACACCGTCAGTGACACAACTTGCCTTCGAATCGACAAAGGGTGCAACAACAGTTTCCGAAGAAATCACACTGGAGACGCTCAACACAACCGAGCCTATCACCCTTTCATTAGGCGGACCGAACAAGAGCAAGTTTGAACTTACTGCCACAACTCTTCCGGCTACCGGCGGCAAGTTTGCCGTTAAGTTCCAGTCGGACGAAATCGGCGTTCACGAAGCGTATGTGAAAGTTTCGTCACGCGGTGCAGCTGATGTCTACATTCCGGTTTCAGTCAACAACAAGGACAACTCCGGCATCGTAAGCATCACTTTCGAAGCATCGCCCGATGTTACCGTCTACGACCTCAGCGGACGTGCCGTGAAGACAGTGAAAGAATGCAAGAACTACCGCCAGGCCATCGACGGTATCGCAGCAGGAACCTACATCCTCAAAGCCGTATCAAAAGCAGGCGTACAGACAACGAAAGTAATGGTTCCGTAATTTATTTACTCAGGATTACATAAACAACATGCGGGACGGCATCCTTGGTGGATACCGCCCCGCTATTATTTTCAACGAGGATGGTCAATTTGCTGTTTTCTTCAGCACAATAGTTGCATTCAGTGCCGCAACCATCTTGTTGTAGTCTGTTTCAAAATCTGGCATCTGTTCGACCGTATAAGTACCGGCTTTGAACAATATCCGCTGACAAACATTAATGCAATCCCCTTTTTTCTCTATTTTGGAGTCAAAATCAAGACAAGGTGATTCGATTTTCATGCTTTTTGGCAATGATTCCACCACATAACCCTCCGGGATACGGATGACAATACTGTCCGCTTTCAGTTCATGGTCGATGACATAAGGAGACACCCGCTTCTGGGCGGCAAATTTAGTTATACCTTTCCGGAATGTATTGACCGGGACAAACAGACGAGTACCGCTTTTTCTTGCCAACTTGCGGCTCTCCAACGTATAGGTCAAATTCAACGACGGCTTTTCACCCTTTGATTCCTCAATAGAAAAATTGGAAACCACACCGTCGGACACCGTGGCAAAATCCCGTATACGGGTATTTATCTTGTCCGGCCTTTCTGTCAGCAGATAACGGCGAATTTCATAATCTTTCATCGTGTAACACTCGCTTACATTCAAATGCGACAATCCGTCAGGAGTAATTTCTACAGAACAATCGATTGCTGAAAACTCCAAAGAATCGGGCAACTCCGGCAGACGCACCACCCGGCTTTCCCCGGCCTGAACCAGCACGGCATCGTGTCCGGCTATACCGCTGTGTATGTAGCCGAAAGGCAGTTGCGGATTAGTGCACTCCAGCCAAATCGTATCGTTGGGAAGCACAGCACAGGCAACGACGTGATTCAATTGGCGAAAAGAGGGAAAATCAGGATACAAACGCTTATATATAGTCGAGATAGTGGCATAGTGGCAAGGCACGCCTGCCTCCTTCAGCATGGCACACATATAGTTTGACAAACCTTTGCAATCACCAAAATTCAAACTTGCCACCTTTGCCGCCGGCATTGGTTGGAAACCGCCGATACCCAAACTGATATTCACGTAACGGGTAGTTGCTGCCAGATAATCGTACAACACCTTTACTTTGCCCTTCATACTTTGGCAAGTATCCGTAAGCTGATGTACCAACAGCCGGGTTTCTTCCGGCAATTCTGTCCGGCCATCCCGCAACGTAGCATTCCAGTTTCCCATATCCGCCCACGAATTCAAACTGCCGTTTGTTTTTTCAAACACGAACGATTTTGGAGCAAAGCTGACATGAGGCACTTTTTCCGTCAAAGAAGTCGAAAACGGCTCCTTCACGAATGCCTTGCAACCTGACAAGGAAACGCTCATACCATTCTGCCAGTTTTTTTCTTCCCTGACAAAATCGCCGTCAAAATTAAACTTTTTAAAACGCAGTCCCATTTCATTAGGCACCTTGATGGAATAGTCAGCCTTTTCAACCGACTGCTTATACTCCTGAACAGGAGCAAATTCGGGAAAACCGACAATTCCGTCAGTGTACTTTTCCTCCCATTCATACATCACTGTATAAGGAAAGTCCGCATAATGCAGTTCATAGAAATAAGTATAGCTGTCCGATGCCAGATAAGGACTGTATTCCGTCTTGCACAAGTCCGACTTTTTAATGTCCCTTATCTTTTTCCCGTTTCTGTCGAAAACTGTACCCTTGAATTTCGTCAGTTTACAGGTGTTGTCACATGTACATGAAAACCATCCGGCAGCAGGATTTTCGCGGTTCAAAACAGTTACGGCACGCGTGTACCGGATATCCGCCGAAGTCATATCATATACTTCGACCGACGTTCTGTCGAGCCTCACCACCGACGAAGCATTCGTGACCAAAGAGTCTGCCAATTCGCCCAAAATGATTTCCGACTGTGCTACCGCATCGAAAGCCACCGCAAGAAAAGGGAACAGCAAAAAAAGTTTTTTCATATTCTACAATTTGCGCAAGACAATCATCTCATTGTTTTTATCCACTATATAGGTATGAATCTGTCGGAGCATACCGTAGAGATTGAACGGGAACAGCACTTCGTTTCTCGCAATTTTAGTTGTAATGATTATTTTGTCACCCAACACAACCGGATTGAACGAAAACTGGAATTCATTTTTTTGTGTCGAAGCCACAATTCTTTTCGGCAATTCCTCAACGGTATAGCCTTCCGGTATCGTCAAATGAACCGACATTATCTGCTCCGCACGGTAGGGATAAATCACTGGCAACTTACGGGTTTCCTGTGTGAACGGATTCTCACTCATTATAGGCACAATTGTCGGCACAACATAAATCAACGAGTCAGTCGCAGTGGCCGGAACGCTGTATGAACTTTCCAAAACAATCTGCATACTGCGTTCATTGACTCCTTCCATCGACATTGAAGTCAGCTCTATGCCATTTTCTGCAGCCAAATCATTGACAAATGCCAAACTGTCGGCTTTCTGCGCATACGACTTGCGGAAATCAGCCGCCAACTGGCCGGAAATACGTTGCTGTTCCTGACATTGGATATTGAAATTCTCGTCAATCGTTGCCTGAATCATTGACTGTGACACATTCTTGCACAGATTGTCAAGCGAGAACCAGCGCTCACCCGAGTAATTTCCCATCAGACGGGCATTGGAAACCAACATATCAACAGGGAGGACATCCACACCGTTTGCCGAATAGGAACCGTCGAGGAAATGCCATTTGTCCGCTTCGTCGCGGAAACCGACAACAAACGTATCTATATCGTCGTACGACGGAAAGACCGTTGAAAGCATACCGTTGCTGCGCAGACGCAGTACAAACGGACAACATCTGACACCGGCATCACGCAACAGACACATCACAACCGTATTAATGGCTGCATTCGAGCCGCTGCCCATTTTTTTGACCTCCTTAAAATCCTCGGGAAGAACCTGATAGCTTCCATCCCACTTTATACGGCCTGCCACCAGCATCGATGCCGCCAATGCCTTGTCCATAGCAGTTGACTGCGCATTTACCTCTGCCGCCAATTCCGGGTACGGATTTTTCATTTCCATGACATCTTTCATGCCGGCATCCATAATCGTGCGGTCAACGTCTTCCCATGTGTGCGAATAAGCCCTGTAGCCCATGCCCGGCATGTCGACTCCCGACATTTCGAAATCGACGTGCGCGATATAGTCATTGATACCCATCGTATACTCGTCATCCCTCAAAGAAGGCAAGGAATCGGCAGTAATAATAATTCTGTCGGACTGACAAGTCACATAATCCGCATACAAGTCGTTTGTCAGGCGGAAACGGTCGCTTGCATACTCCTTCTTGACATTAATTTTTTCATAGCCCTTTGTCGACAAATTAAAGCGGAAATACGTCGGTATCTTTATGTCAAACATACTGCTGACAGTGGGGATATCCGCTTGAGGATACCAACTGCGAAGGAACGGGATTCGGCTCGTCTGAATCTTATATTTGTATTCAATCACGCTGCCGGCCTTCACATTTGGCACAGAAAATTTAGTCACATAATAATTGCCATACACATTTTCCGAAAAAATCAGGTCGCGTTTCAATTTTGTCTTCTCAATCTTGCCGTTAACCAGATTGTATGAATTTGCCTGCACGTTAAGCACATCGTCCTTCATTGCGCCGGACTCCCATGTGTGGTAATACGGAATTTCCACATCAGCATACTCCGTACCTTCCTGCTTCAGGATTTTTATACGCGTCATAAATTCATACTCTACTTTGAAACCCTCACTCGGTTCATAGTAAAAATGCCCGTTGCCTTCCTTGTAAAGAATGACGGCACTTGCATCAGGTTCCGGCTCATAGACAGTCATTTCCAACTCCTGCATGGTCGGTTTTCCAAACTTTTTATTGACTCCCTGTTCTTCGGCTCTGACAGCCGGAGCGGCACAGAAGAGTGCAAACAACATAAACAATGGCAATAATTTCATAATATTAAATTTAGAATCATTTATTATTTCAGTACCTCACAGCAAAAAGAACTCCGCAGAAAGTCAAAACTACTCCAAACTTTATGCTAAAATTTTTTCTTCCATGGTCAAGTATCAGAAAGGCACATACCCCGACAATCCAAAGCATGTTTTTCACACCCGGTCCAACGGATACACCTGCCTGCCATCACAAAGGTAACCACTTATTAGCTTTTTTGAAATATTTTCACTAAATTATTTCTACAAACTTTCACATAAAAGATTGAAAAGGGACAAGAAATTAATGACGATAAGTTTGCATATCACAAAAATAAGCAGTACTTTTGTGCGCTAATTTTTCCGAATAGGCTATACAAGCGATGCCACTTGCGCATCCGCCTCACGGGTTAACAAGTAAATCTTAATTAAACAGATGTACGCAATTGTAGAAATCCAAGGACAACAGTTCAAGGCTGAAGCAGGCAAATTCCTGTATGTCCACTATCTCGGCGAGAACGTAAAAGAAGGCGATGTAGTTGACTTCGAAAAAGTTCTCTTGATTGATGCCGACGGTGCCGTTAAGGTAGGTGCTCCTACCGTTGAAGGAGCAAAAGTTGTTTGCGAGGTTAAACGTCCCCTCGTGAAAGGTGACAAGGTAATCGTTTTCAAGAAAAAACGCCGCAAAGGTTATCGTCGTAAAAACGGCCATCGCCAATGCTTCACCCAAGTAGAGATCAAAGACGTAGTTGCATAATCACTAAAAGTTTAAAGAAATGGCACATAAGAAAGGTGTAGGTAGTTCTAAGAACGGACGTGAATCAGAAAGCAAACGATTGGGCGTCAAAATTTTCGGTGGTCAATATGCAAAGGCAGGCAACATCATCAAACGTCAACGTGGTACAGTACACCACCCAGGTTTGAACGTTGGTATGGGCAAAGACCACACTTTGTATGCACTTGTTGACGGTACTGTAGTCTTCACTGAAGGAAAAGGCGGACGCCAATTCATCAACGTGAAGCCGGTTGAAACAGCTAAAAACTAATCAGCGCTCACCGCGACACAGTATCTTTGCAAAAAGATAAAAAAATGACGATAGCTAACGGCTTTCGTCATTTTTTTATTCATTGTAGAATTCTTTTTCATTCAACAGCAATGGCTAAATCACGAAATTTCTGGTATCACATTCTTGCCGTCATCACGGTAGCCATTTGGGGAACGACTTTCGTCTCCACCAAAATTCTCATCGGCAACGGGCTCAACCCTACGGAAATATTCCTTTACCGTTTTGTGCTTGCCTATGCCGGCATCCTGTTCGTGGCAGGCAAACGCATGTTTGCCAACAACCTGTGGGACGAGCTTACGCTTCTGCTCGCAGGCATCACCGGCGGCTCGCTCTATTTCATTACCGAAAATACGGCTCTGCAACTTACCACTGCATCGAATGTGGCCATGATTATAGCGATTACTCCGCTGCTCACCACCCTTTTGTCATCGCTGTTCTTCAAGTCGGAACGTCTGCATCGGCCGATGCGTGTCATAGCCGGCTCGCTGATTGCCCTCGTCGGTGTGGCCGCGGTTGTCTATAATGGAAATTTCGTACTGAAAATCAATCCGCTGGGCGATGTTCTTTCGTTTGCCGCAGCGTTTTCATGGGCTGTCTACAGTCTGTTGATAAAAAGAATCACCAAACGCTATCCCACCATGTTTGTCACCCGGAAAGTGTTTGGCTACGGCATTCTGACCATGCTCCTTTATCAGCTTGTCCACCCGACAACTTTCCATTGGAGCGCACTGACAGCAACAAGCGTTTGGACTAACTTGCTGTTCCTCGGCCTGATAGCCTCTATGGCATGTTTCGCTGTCTGGAATCTGATAGTCAAGAAAATCGGCACGGTGAAGCCGTCCAACTATCTGTATATCAATCCGGTTGTCACCATGATTACAGCCTCGCTCATTCTCGGGGAACAGGTGACGCTGCTCTCTTTAGTTGGTATTACGGGAGTTCTGTTGGGAGTCTACATATCCGAACACAAGCATTAACGCAACACAATTCCGGTTACGATTCTGCCCGATTTCACACCAAGGGCACGGGCGGAGAAAAACCGTTCGGACTGACAACGCGTGCACAGCCCGGAGACCGTAATGTTTTCCATGGGAACACCCGCACGCAACATCCAGAAACGATTGGCGGCAACGAGGTCGATATGCGCCTTTCCCATAACAGGATGACGCACCATAATATCCTCCATCACATAGGGCTTTTCGGCAAACTGTTCGACCACCTCATCGCCCACCTCGAAGCAATTGCGGCAAATCGAAGGTCCGAACACCACCTTAATATCTTCCATACGGCTTCCCATCTCGGCCATGGCCTTCAATGTTTCCGTGGCTATTCCGTTCATCGTACCCTTCCAACCGGCATGGGCAGCGGCTACAATTCTGCGGCTCACATCGTAGAACAGCATCGGTACACAGTCGGCCGTATAGACACCAGCCACGACACCTTTGCGGTCAGTGACAACTGCATCCACACCGTCCAGACACTTTATCTGTGCCTCCTCTGACATTGAGAAAAAGGCATCGTCGGCAACTGCCACTTTCACGCTGTGCACCTGCCGAGGAAGCAAAAGTCGGTCCACACCCAAGCCCTTGCGCAATTCTTCACGGCAAGCCTCGTAATGCTCCGGCACATCACCTGTATAGTCGCAGCAATTGAATTCGGAATATGGATTAAAACAGTCGGCAGCGCCTCGCTCTGTCGTAAAAGCGCAGACGCTGCCGTCGTTTCCGTTTATATCAAGTTGTCTAATCTTCATCTTTATAATCATCTTCCCAATATTCATCGGGCCATTCCACTTCCCATTCTTCTTCCACATCGCCGGAAGTCTCGTGTTCGAGAATGAACTCATCCTCTTCCTCTACACGGTGGCGCACATCAAGGTCGCGATGGGTAATACGTGTCGGGATTCGGTTGTCCTCATCGTTGATAGTCCGCCAAAGCACGTCCTTCAATTCCGTCAGGCCCAATCCCGTGACCGAAGAAATAAACACGACAGGAATGCCTTCCGGCAGATGGTCACGGCGCATTTCATCAATCAAATCCTCGTCGAGCATATCACATTTGGTAATGGCAAGCACACGTCCCTTATCCGCAAGGTCGGGATTGAAATGCTCCAGTTCGCCCAGCAGAATTTCATATTCACGCTTGATGTCGTCGGCATCGGCAGGCACCATAAACAGCAGCACGGCGTTGCGCTCAATGTGGCGCAGAAAACGCAGTCCCAAGCCCTTGCCTTCGCTTGCTCCTTCGATGATACCCGGAATGTCGGCCATCACGAACGATTGCGAACCGCGGTAGCTTACAATACCGAGATTTGGCTCCAAGGTAGTAAACGGATAGTCGGCAATTTTCGGTTTTGCCGCCGAAATGGCTGACAACAATGTGGATTTTCCGGCATTCGGAAAACCAACCAGACCGACATCGGCCAACAACTTCAATTCGAGGATAATCGACTTTTCGATAGCCGGTTCACCAGGCTGCGCATAACGGGGCGTACGGTTCGTTGGCGACTTGAAATTCCAGTTGCCCAAACCGCCGCGACCACCACGCAGAAGCTTTATTTCCTGCCCGTCGTCGGTCACCTCGCAGAGGAACTTGCCCGTATCGGCATCATAGACAGCCGTTCCGCACGGCACTTCTATCACCTGGTCCTCGCCGTCCTTACCGAAACTGCGTCCTTCCGAACCCGGCTGTCCGTCGCCGGCAAAAATGTGGCGCTGATATTTCAGGTGGAGCAACGTCCACAAGTTTCGGTTACCGCGAAGGATAATATGTCCTCCACGACCGCCATTACCGCCATCGGGACCACCCTTCGGCACATATTTAGCACGATGAAAGTGGCACGAACCCGCACCACCCTTGCCTGAACGGCAAAGAATCTTAACGTAGTCTATAAAATTTGAACCTGCCATAGTAAATGCAAAGATACGGAAAAATACTGAAAGAAGAGTAAATAGACAAGTGAAAACACAGTTTTCAGGCATGGCTGTGCCGAACCGCCTCTCCCCAAAAATCCAACAATTATTTACACCAGACCGGGAAGTCGGCAAAAGCAAGCATTTCTTTATCTCCGCGGCTGTCGCCGTAGGCGTGCAGGATGTAGGAATCCCGCTCCGGTTCCACTTCCAACAAACGGTTGATCTTTTCCTGACCATAACAATTTTTCGACAAAAAACGACCGGTCAACCGACCATCTTTCACTTCTACTTTTGTAGCCAATACCTTGTCAACGCCCAAATTCAAACACCAGGGAGCAACCCACTCCTCCACACTTGCGCTGACCACATAAACACGATGACCAGCTGATTTATGCCCACGAAGCGCATCCACCTGCTGCGATTTCTGCATAGCCGGCAAAACGACGGAAAAGTCCTGCCCCAAACGAAAAAATCGTTCATAAGACATTCCACGGAAAAAATAGGAGAACACCCGCTCCTTAGCTTTCCAGTTAGGATAAAGTTTGAGCTTGAAAGCTACCAGATAAGGGCTGTTCAAAAAGAAACCGATCAAAAATGCCCTTGTCCCAAAAACAAACTTGATGAATTCAAGAAATGAATCTTTACGGATAAGCGTACCGTCAAAATCAAAAACGGCAACTGTCGGTTTTTCACACATAAATAATGACGACAAAGGTTAATATCCAACACACAATACAAAAATGTATGAACCGGTCACGCAACAGCACATTTGTAGGGCTGCCACTTTTCAAGTCAACAATAGTCAGCTGCAAATATCGCAAAATGCCCAACAATACCCAAACAGCCGACAAGTACAGATAATTCGAGCTGTAACGCTCCACCACTTCCGGCGAAACCGTATACATGATATAGCAGACCATTGTCACGGTAGCAACAATGCTGATAACCTGATTCATGAACTGCACATTATAACGGACCACATTTTTGCGGGCAACCAATCCCGTTTTTTCGTACATTACCACATCGTCACGACGCTTGGCGAATGCAAGAAACAACGCCAATAGGAAAGTCATCAGAATAATCCAGTGACTGATATAGATGCCTGCAGCAATGCCACCGACAACCACTCGAAGAACAAATCCCACGGAAATGATAAAAACATCTATCAGGGCAATCTGTTTCAACTTGACACAATACAGTATATTCAGCACAAAATAGCTTGCCAATACGACGATAACACCTGTCATCACCTGCCTGTCCGCACTGAAAAAGACTGCGACTCCTGCAAACGCAAGCACCAGCAGCAATCCCATAATGATATAGGCAACGGCCGGAGATATTTTGCCGGAAGCAACCGGACGCTTGCATTTCTTCGGATGCAACCGGTCGAGTTCGGCATCCCATACATCATTGAAACAATAAATGGAACTTGCCACAAAACTGAATGCAAAAAAGACGACTATGGCAGGTACCAGATAGCCGGCATCCAACAAATGGCGGTCAAAAAACAGCGGTAAAAACACAAAGAAGTTCTTAACCCATTGCTGTGGACGTATCAACAATATTGCACTTTTCATTCCTTGCTTCTTTTAGCGATAAAACGATGTTCGAATCCATAGGCTGCCCAAATCACTATGGTGAAAAGGAATGGATAATGATAGCGGGGAGACACACTGAACAGACAAGTAGAAGTAATACCAAACAAAAGTATTAACAACAACCAACCTTTTTGGGAAAATATCTCTTTTCGATTTGCAAACAAAGAGTATATAAAACAAACACCAACAAAGTAATAGACTATACTTTTTAAAAACATAATGATAAATCTAAGCAATGCTTCGTATGATATTTTTCCATATACTACACTATCAACAAAGCCAGCACCACCTAAGATTGGTCGGTCTGACCAAGAATCTTCAACAAAAAGACCTCCAATCTTTAAAATATATAATTTTAAATAATGCCCAGGATTATCGATAATCCAATTAATAGCACGTTCTTTCCAAATTGAATCTTTTTCAATGAAAGTCAATTTATCTGCATCTTTAATGTAGCAAATATTGGTTGTGTCATTAAGTAAAGTAGAGGCAACTCCTCCATATGCACGGTCATTCGCCGTCATTATTAAGTTTACTCCAGAAGTTGACGATTGAAAACAAAAATATCCAATTTTATGTTGTGTAAGCCAACCAATGGATAATAGAACTATAAAAATAGGAGATAATAATGCCAAATATTTGCGCCAATTGTATTTGTTATAGATGAACAACAATAAAATAACAGGTATAAATATAACAATCAAAGGTCTGATCCAATTTGCTATAGCGAATAATAGACCTGCAATTATTATGTGACTGTATTTATTACCAAGACATAAACAAAAAGCAGTTAGAGAGAGAAATAGAAATGGAATCTCTGTACCAGCTGGTATAATGACAAAGAAGTTAGAATAAATTAAATTATAAAAAATAACACTAATATAAGCTGTTCTGTTTGAAAAGAATTTCTTAGCAAGCCAATATACTTCATAAACGATGCATAGATTCATAAAAAGATTAAAAATCATATTGAGATTGATTGTCCCAAACAATTTCATTTGTAGAATAAAATAATTAATCAATCCCGGGGCCCAAAAATATGTAGAATAGATATGCTTTTCCATTGGGTACCATTCTCCATTGTTTAGGCAATCTTGTGCTAACTTTATATATTCTCCTTGGTCACTGCCTTGGGGCATGTCCCAAAATTTGACTATTAATATAATTTGAACAACAATTAATAATAATGTTGACAATATTGCTATTTTCTTTAATTTCATTTTCGCTATTTTTTGAAAATACATTATGATGCACAAAGATAGCGAAAGGCGAGAGCAGAGGCAAATGAAAACGCAGTTTTCTAATTAGACTATGCCGAGCCGCATCCTATCTTTTACAAAGATAGCAGAAACAACACATCTAATATTCAAGCAGCCTTATGATTAACAGTAATTAATATTCACACATCCAGCGTCAGACCTTCGTTGGCGAGGAGAGTTTCAGGGAATACGCTGCGGGCTTCGTCGAGGAGTGGTGTGTCGTCGGCATAGCGGGAGGAAAAATGCCCGATAAGCAACCGTTTCACTTCGGCATCGCGCGCAAGGGTAGCTGCTTGAAGCGCGGTGGTATGGCAGGTTTCTTTGGCACGGGCTGCAAGGTCGTGCAGAAAAGTCGCTTCGTGATACAACAAGTCGGCACCCTTCACCTCATTGGCGACAGCTTTCAGCGGAAGTGTGTCGGAAATATAGGCATAGGTGCGCGAAGGGTCAGCCGGTTTTGTCAGCCGTTCGTTGGAAACGACCGTACCGTCGGGTTTCACATAATCGTCACCGGCCTTGATTCCCGCAAGACAACGCACCGGCACTTCATGAAAACGCACCATCTCTGCATCCAAATGCCTCAATTTCGGTTTTTCGCGGAATACGAACCCGACAGTAGGCAAACGGTGTTTCAAAGGAACGGTATTGACCGTCAATGCCTTGTCCTCGAAAATTACGTTATTTCCGTAGCGATAAGGAGCAAAGTCCACTTCCAGGTCATGTGACGAATAGTCGATCAGCGGTTTCAACAACGGCACCCCTTCTTCAGGCAGATGCACCGTCACCCGTCCGCCACAACCCGTCAGTCCGATAGTTGAAAGCAGTCCGGGCAACCCATAGCAGTGGTCACCATGCAGATGGCTGATAAAGATGTGCCGCAAACGGTTCATCTTGAAGCGCATGCGGGCAAACTGCATCTGTGTGCCTTCGCCGCAGTCAATCATGAAAAGGTTGTCGCGGAAATTGATTACCTGCGAGCTCGGATGATGCCGGAAAGTCGGTTTTGCCGATGCACACCCCAATATCGTTACCTGAAATTTATCCATCGTTACGCTACGTTTAACTACAAATTTAGCATATCCACGGCAATATTCCACCTCTACGGACAAAAAATCTGACTTTCCACAACGAAGGAATGGCGATTCCCGCAAGTTTTCGTACCTTTACCCTTGGATAAGACTTACCAATTACAGAAGAATGGAAGAGAACAGAGAACGCGACTTGGCCCGTGAGCTGATTGAATCGACAGGAAGAAACCTCTACCTGACCGGAAAAGCCGGTACAGGCAAGACCACATTCCTGCGACAGTTGCGTGCCGACTCGCCCAAACGCATGGTGGTGCTGGCCCCGACAGGCATAGCCGCCATCAATGCCGAGGGAATGACCATCCATTCGTTTTTTCTGTTCCCGTTTCTGCCCTACCTCCCGAACGAAGCATTCGGCAAGGAAGCCAAATACAACTACCATTACCGGAAAGAACGGCTGAAACTGATACGCAGCCTTGACCTGATTGTGATTGACGAGGTGAGCATGGTGCGCGCCGACCTGCTCGATGCCATCGACGATGCCTTGCGCCATGTGCGCCGCTGCAATCTGCCTTTCGGTGGTGTGCAGATGCTGCTTATCGGCGACATTCAGCAGTTACCGCCCGTTGCCAAACCCGAGGAATGGCAAATGCTGTCGGAATACTACGATTCTCCCTACTTCTTTTCCAGCCGGGCTTTTCAGGAAGGCGATTTTCAGGCCGTGGAACTGACCAAAGTCTACCGCCAGAGCGACAGCCGGTTTCTCGACATACTGAACAAAATACGCGAAAACCGTTGCCTACAAGCCGACCTCGACGAGCTGAACCGCCGCTATCTGCCGGAATTCGAACCGGAAAAAGAGGACAACTACATACAACTGACCACCCATAACAGCCAAGCGCTGAAAATCAATACGGAAGAGCTCGACGACCTTCCCGGCGACACACACACCTTTGCAGCAGAAATCAAAGGCGAATTCCCGCCTTATTCCTATCCGACCGAAACGGAACTGGTACTGAAGGAAGGAGCGCAGGTGATGCTCGTAAAAAACGACTCACCCGAACACCGCTACGTGAACGGCTCGCTTGCCGAAGTCGTGAGAATCGACGACACAATTGACGTAAAGCTGGCATCCAACGGCGAAACAATCAGCATCGAGCGGGCAGAATGGTGCAACACACGCTACATTCTGAATCCGGAAACAAACAACATCGAAGAGGAAGTGTTGGGCACTTTTGTGCAATATCCGCTGAAACTGGCGTGGGCCATCACCATCCACAAAAGTCAGGGTCTGACGTTCGACCATGCCATCATCGACGCATCGGCAGCATTCGCCCACGGACAGACGTATGTGGCACTCAGCCGCTGCCGTTCGTTGGAAGGTCTGGTGCTGAGCGAACCCGTTCCGCCAAGCGCCATCATCAACGACCGCCTTGTCAAGAACTTCACCAGCCGCCTTCAGCAATACATACCTGACTCGGAACAGTGCAAAGCGATGAAGCAGAACTATATCATCGCCCTGCTCGACGACCTGTTCGACTTCATTCCGCTACGCCAGGCCATTGAACGCATGGAACGCCTGATGACCATAAATTTCCCAGACAAGTGCGCACAACTGATAGCCGACTATCAAGCGGAAAACGAACGCATGCGGACAGAACTCGCCGACGTGGCACTGCGTTTCCACAATCAATACCGCACACTCACGTTGCAAAGCGAGAAACCCGAAAGCGACACGCAGCTACAGGAGCGCATCAACCGCGCTACAGCCTACTTCGAGGAGAAAATGCAGCCGCTGCGGAAACTGTTGGAAGCCACGTTCATCGCTACCGACAACTCCGCCCTCCACAAGCGCATCGAAGAAATCAGCGACGAGCTTCACCTGCTGATGAACGTGAAGCAGGGATTGCTGAAATACGTCAACGAGAAAGGCTTCCATGTACTGGACTACCAGCGGCAACGTTCACTGCTCCTGATAGCCGACAATCAGGGAGCAGCCCTCTCGCAATTCGAAAAACCGATTGTCGTGCCCGAAGGCATCAGCCATCCGCAACTTTATAAACGGTTGGCGGAATGGCGTCGGGAAAAGTCGAAGGAAACAGGCGAACGCATCGTCAGAATCCTGCGCACGGCCACGATTGTCGCCATCGTAAAAGAACTCCCGACAACGGAAAAGGAACTGCAGGAAATGCCCGGTTTCGGCAAGAAAAAGCAGGAGCAGTACGGCAAGGAGATTTTGAAAATCATTATCGCCTACCTGGGAAAAGGATAACAAAACCACGGCAGCACTCACCTGTCTTTTCATTTTTTTACTTACCTTTGCGATACGATGAATTTCCAGAAACTATACATATTATCCGCTTTTCTGCTCGCCGTCGTTGTCAGTGCGTGCATCCGTTTGGGAAACGATGCCCAAACCGTAGCCGACAGCATTGCAGAAGCTGTTGAAAGCAAGGATTTCAACCGTCTGGCTGAAATCAATGAGGCTTTCCGTGCATCGCTGTCCGACGACCAGGAAACGCGCCGCGAACAGCGCAAGGATCTTGCTGAGCTCGCCGACGATGCCGACAACGACACCGTTCGCATTGCCACACTGCTGATAGCGCAATTGCCGGACGCATGCGGAGAACTGCTTGTGAACCGCCTCATCGAAAGCCGGACGGAAGGAAACACGAAAGAAACATTTCTTTCCACCCTTTCAACCGTACAGATGCTCTATTCCCACTTGAACAGCGAAGATTTTGTCGTTTTCAACCAAGCCTACCAAAAGGGTATCGACCGGCTGAGCATCGACGAGCAGATGAAAATCTACTGCGCCATAGCGTCGCCGGAAATGATTGGCGAAGTGATGGCCGACGACGTTATTCGTTCCGCCGAGACTCCGCAACAGCAGGAGGTGTTCACCACCGTCAACCAGCGTATTTCCTCATTAAAATCAAGCTATAAACCTTCTGAATTCGAACGGATGAAAAACGCTTTCGGGCGTACGCTTCTTTCTGCGGGCGGCGACCAATGGCTGACTGCGTTTGAATTCTAAATAAATCGTCACACCTATGAAAAGAATCGAAGAGTACATAGAACTGGCCAACAAGGCCGTCGAAAATATCAGCTATCCGGCAGAACCCAACGGTCTGTACGAACCTATCCGCTACGGAATGGCACAGGGCGGAAAACGCCTGCGCCCGGCACTCCTGCTTGCCGCATGCGATGCAGCCGGAGTGGAAGCGGAAAAGGCTATGAAACAGGCTGCCGCCATTGAAATGTTCCACAATTTCACGCTCCTGCACGACGACGTGATGGACAAGGCCGACCTGCGCCGAGGAAAACCTACGGTATGCAACAAATGGGACGACAACACTGCCATTCTTTCGGGCGACACCATGCTCACGCTTGCTACCGAGCTGCTTGTCGACGGCATGGAAGCCGAAAAAGCAGTCCGCTTGCTCCGCCTGTTCAACCGCACCGCCATTGAGGTTTACGAAGGCCAGCAGTATGACATGGAATTTGAAACGCGCAACGATGTGAGCATCGACGAATATATCCACATGATTCGTCTGAAAACATCCGTTCTGCTGGGCTGCGCCTGCAAAATCGGTGCGATAGTGGGCAACGCTACGGAAGAACAATGCGAAGCACTCTACAACTTTGCCATCCATCTGGGCATCGCATTCCAATTGCAGGATGACCTGCTCGACGTATACGGCGACCCAAAGGTATTCGGCAAGGCTATCGGTGGCGACATCCTCAACAATAAAAAGACATTCCTGCTCATCAATGCGATGCAACTTGCCGAAGGCGACGACCATGCCGAGCTGCAACGCTGGCTGAATGCCGACGCACCGTTTGCCGGAGAAAAGATTGCCGCTGTCACGGCTCTCTACAACAAATTGGGAGTTGATGCTCTGTGCCGCAAAGAAATAGAGCAATATAATGCCATCGCGCTCGACTATCTCCATGCCACAGGCTTCGGCGAAGAGCAGTTGGCTTGCTTCGAACAGTTTGACAAAATGATAATGGGACGCAACAAATGATAGACACTCATTCACATCTCTATCTGGAAGAATTCGACAACGACCGCACGGAGGCTATGCAACGTGCGGTCGCTGCCGGTTTACGCCATCTGATTTTGCCGAATGTCGACCTGGAAACTGTCGAGCCGATGCTGCAACTGCATACGCAATATCCGAAATACACCTCGATTGCTATGGGACTGCACCCTACATCAGTAGGCGAAAATTTCCGCGAAGATTTGGAAAAGACACGCGAACTGCTCGACCGCCATACCTGCGTAGCGGTAGGCGAAGTAGGTATCGACCTCTACTGGGACACGACCTACAAGGAACAACAGATGGAAGCCTTCGACACACAACTGCATTGGGCTGAGGAACGCCGCCTGCCGGTCATTATCCACTGCCGCGAAGGGCTGCCGACGATAGCCGACGTGTTCCGCAACTACAGCGGCACGCTTCCTGCCTGTGTGTTCCACAGTTTTGGCGGAACAAACGACGATGTAGAACTTATACGCTCTTTCGGCGACTTCTATTTCGGCATCAATGGAGTGGTGACATTCAAGAACTCCAAACTCTCGGAAACACTTCCTGCCATCGGGCTTGCCCGCATACTGCTGGAAACCGACTGCCCTTATCTCACACCCGTTCCCCACCGGGGCAAACGGAACGAAAGCGCCTATGTGCCCTACATCGCACAGAAAGTTGCCGACACGTTGGGAGTTAGCATTGACGAAGTGTCGGAAACTACCGACCGCAATGCGCAGAACCTGTTCCGCATAACGATATAAAAAAGAAAGAGAACCCGAAGGTCCTCTCTCAAAGCAAAAATATCATACAAATAAATCTTTGTTTAGTAGGAATGTGAGAGCAATAGGAATTGTATCCTCACCCACTCCCACAAAATTACAAAAAAATTTTGTCCGGGCAATCTATTTTCACAAACGAACCCGACCAAAATATAAAGCGGAAGTCCGTCACCCGAACTTCCGCTTCTTCTTATTGTCTGATTGAATATTCGTTATCGTTATTTTACAGCCACTTTCACCACCTTGCTACCTACGCTTACAAGATAGATTCCGGCCGGAACTTTAACAATTGTTTCACCTTCGCTCAAAAGCGCACCGCTCAAGGCAAACACCTTCACGCCCTCGGCAGCACCCTCAACGCGAATTTCACCAGCACCGCCAATCACTTTCACATCGGCAGCCTCAACATCAGCTACGGAAGAAGTTTTTGTCAAACTGTATGCGCCGGACAATATATTGAATTTAACTGTGAAACTCGTGTACGAAGTCATAGCCGCACCTGTCCCGCCGAATACAAATGTACCTTCTGTCGACTCTTCTGTTGCATCTGCTTCCAATCCCCAAGTGTATGCTCCTTCTTCCATACCTTCAGCAATATGCCAAGCAGTCAAACCATTTTCAGCCAAAGTATTGAACTCAACTTCACCAATATAATCACCTTCTTCACCTGACTTAAGAAGTTCTACCGAATTTTCTCCAGCAATGAAATACACGGATTCCGGATATACTGTTTCGCCAGTGATGTGCAAATATGCCTCATCCCGAACTGTCAGCTGTATTTCCGTTGCATTGATAGGACGAAGCAGTTGAATGTTTTTCATGCTGCCACCTTTCCACATCATATAATCGTCATTAGCTACAATGGCTCCTTTTTCATCGTTCGCTCCGAAAGACAAGTCCCACTCTTTATCTTTACCTCCAATCTTAAACTCTTGATTCAACAACTTTTCACCGACGAGACGATATATACCTTCACCCTCATATGCAAAACGCCAGTTTTCATCAGGAGTCCAAGCTGTTTCTCCACTTATTAGATAGAAATAATCGGCAGTATCAATTTTTAATACTTCGTTAAAATTGTAACTAATCCGTTGAAAATAAGCACGCTGATTGATA
>UQUV01000006.1 GCA_900544305.1 uncultured Porphyromonadaceae bacterium | reverse complement strand
AACCGAATTTATTTAATTTTTAACCTTGTCCATTTTTAGTGGACAGTAGTGATATTAGAATAAAAAACAATGTTAAAAACATAAAAGATACAGGTTCTAATATTGAGTTTTATTATTTACACGCTATACCCATGTCTGTATTGCAGTTTACTTTCCTCACATAAACAAGACAAAAATTTCAATACACTTCGACAACTCATTTTATTAGGTGTTGCCTGGCTTAAAAACTGCGTTTTCGTTTGTCTCGGGGCTTGCCTTTAGTTATTTTTGCGGAAAAATTGGTTTGGAATGTATTCAAAGGATGAGATGAAGGCGTTGAAACGCGAGTTCTGGACGGAATTTGCGGAATATTGCAACACGGATGCGGTGCTGTCGAAGCGCCGGACGAAGTTCATGCTGTATAATACGCGTGTCAAGGGCATTGAAATGAAATGGGTGGTGGAACCCAAACTTGTGGAGGTGGTGATGGAATTCAACCACCCGAGCGATGCTGTCCTTGCTGAACAGTGGTCGAAAATGGAGAGCTGCAAATCGTTGTTTTCAAAGGGATATGGCCGTGATTTCGACCACTTAATCTGGGACGACAACTATGAACTTGCCGGCATCGACAAGACTGTAAAAAGAATTTATCTGAGCCGCGAAGGACTCAATTTCCACCGCCGTTCCGACTGGCCGGAAATATTCGCATTCATGGGACAAAACATGCACAAAATGGAAAAGGCCTGGAAAAACGTAAAGCCGTTCTTCGAGGAATAATCCGCTTTAACACACTAACCTATAAAGAGACACTGACAACTGCCACTTTTTGGCACATGCTCTCCTTACCTTTGCAACAAAAAACACATGTCAGCAAACCTATTCAAACGCTACTTTTGGCTAATGGATGTGATTTACCGCTCCAACGGAATCACACGCGAAGAAATCAATCGGAAATGGGCCGTTTCCGAACTGAACGAACGTAAGGAAAACGAACTGCCGGAACGTACGTTCCACCGCTACCGTGAAGCCATTGAAAACATTTTCGACATAAACATCGTCTGCGACCGCCATGGCGACAAACGTTACCATATAGAGAACCTTGACCACCTCGACATCACGAAAAAACGGTTGCTCGAGGCGTTTGCCATCAACAACCTTACGGAAAAGCATCTCCTGCTTGACCGGCACATCAGCATTGAGGAAGTTCCGTCAAGCGAAAAATATCTAATGCCAATCCTCAACGCTATGGAAAACCGCCAACTACTCAAAATATCCTATCAAAATTTCTATGCCGAGAAAGCAACGAGCTTTCCGGTAGAGCCGTGGGGATTGAAGCATTTCCGGCAACGGTGGTACATGGTCGGCTATTCGCCCGACTTGGACGAGGAGAGAGTGTATGGCCTCGACCGCATACAGTCGTTGGAAACATTGCAGAAAAAATTTGAGATGCCGGACGATTTCTCCATCAACGAATATTTCAATGACTCGTTCGGCGTGTATACCTATTCTCCTGAATTCGGCAAGGCTGTTACGGTCCGACTGCGCGTAGACCCCAACCAGATTGCCTATCTGCGCACCGTTCCCTTCCATCATTCACAGATGGAAACGACAGACGCCCACGGCAACCCTATCCTGACACTGCACCTCATTCCGTCCTACGACTTCATTCATGAACTCCTGAAATACGGTGAAGGAATAGAAGTGATGGAGCCGCTCGAACTACGGGAAAAAATCGCCGAACAAATAAAAGAAATGTATAAAATTTACCATTACTGACACTTTTTGGCAACCACCCATGCGTACTTTGCAGCATAAAAATAAAACGCTACAACGATGAAACATTTACAAGAGCTGTACGAAAGTCATGCAGAGGGCCTAACAACGCTGTTCAATGCCCTTTATCAAGAAAATCTTTTTGAAGAAAGTTCCTATCCCCTACTGCTTTCCACATGGGAAAACGAACCGGTGCCGAAAGCCATGTTTTTCGGCCAGGAGACAAACGGTTGGGGCGACAGCGAAGACATTGCAACCCTCATGGAAGGCTACCGGAACTTTGAACTCGGAAAGAACTATCCGTCGCTTTTCTGGAAATATCTGTGGTCGCTCAGCAATAAAATAGGACTGAAAGGCGCACATCCTTTTCTTTGGAACAACATCAACAAGCTCGGCAAACAACAGTCGGCCGGACATGCCGAACAACGTGCCACCGAACTCGAAAACGAACATTTCAACGTGCTGCGCGAAGAATTGGAATTAATCAAGCCCGAAATATGCGTATTCTTGTCCGGACCACACTACGACAGTGATTTAAAAGCCAAACTTCCGGATCTGGAAATACTCCCAATGGAAGGTTATAAGGAAAACGAATTTGTTCGTTTCTCCAGCCGCTATCTTCCAAAAAATTCCTTCCGTACCTATCATCCAGGATACGGCAACCGATATTACAGCTGGTACAACGAGGTGCTCGACACTATTGCCCGGGAATGTCAGAATTCCGTTTTATAATCAACCCTAAACTCAAAACAGCCATGAAGCGAATCAGTTCCCCCAAAGGAATTGCCGACTTGATGAGAAATCTTTGGCTACGGCATTTATACGGACTGCCGCAGGAACGTGACCATGTTTTCCTTGTCGAACTGCCACCGGTCGAAAACGGGAAATACCCAACCCCTTCGCGTCCCAAGGAAATTACCGACGAAACCCTACGTGACGCAGTGGCCCAACTCGGCGGCTGGTGACACGGAAAGCCATAAACCCGAAACTGCACTCCGCCTCGCTATAAATATTCCACTTAACCCCAAAACGATCATTAGACCGCCAAACAAGGTTCGGCTGTCGACAGTTAGCTTTAGTTGGCTCTTTAGTCGCTTTCCGCACTGCTGCCGGCATCTTGCTTCCTGCTTTTTCTCGATGTAGCCCGCTACATCTTCGACAAAGACAGAAATCAATCTGCCTGGCAGCAGCACGAAATCCACCATAAAGTCTAATGACCAATTTGGGTTAAAAACACCTTGTCAAAATAGTATCAAAAAACAATAGGAGTGCAGTTTTTCCACCGACTATCCCAAATAGTTACTCAATAAAAACACCCCGCCGAAACCGTGACGGATTTCGACGGGGTATTGTGTATTTTGAGTTGTAATATCCTCTCAATTAGAATATATTGTAGCCGAGGGAAAGGCTGAGCGTACGGTTGTACAACTGAGGGTCGTAGATGGAAGACATATGGGCGAGACCGAGCTGATAGCCGACGCCGAGACGGAACTTGCGGAAGGAAAGGTCGAGTCCGAACTGAAGGCCACCGTCAAAACGGTCAAACGGACGATAGTCTACTCGAAGCTGAGAATCCTTGAACAAATCAGACGTTCCCAATACCGGCTGTCCGAACGGGTCGGAAGCTGCAACTTTGCCTTTAGCCTGAAGTCCTACGGCCATATATGCGCCCACTTTGGGAGTCAGTGCCCAATCGTCGGCAAGACGAATACGGTAGCCTACGGTCACAGGCAGATGCAGATAGTCCATCTTGTCAATATCCAGCAATCTCAAGCCATTCACCAACATGTCGCCCGAAAGCGTTCCACCTTTGCGCTGATAGATCAATCCTGATTCCAGTATCAAGTTCTGAGGAAATGTATAGCCGGCAGTCACTCCTACCATAAATCCGTGATTCGGTTCTGCCGATAACTCTTCTACTGCCATCCGACTGTTCAAATAACCAGCTTCTATCCCAAAATTCCAATGTTGCGCATTTGCGCTCATTGCCATTGCTGCACCAAGCAGCCACAAAATCATTCTTTTCATTAATTTTTGGTTTTATAATTCAGAATAAACAAAAGATGAGAGCAAAGACAAACGAAAACAAAGTTTTCAAATTTGATTATATCTCCTCATCCAATTCCCGGCAAAGATAATAATTATTACCGTAAAAAAAATAGATATGCACTTCTCGTAAAAGAAATGCATATCTATTAATAATCAAACGATTTGTTTTTATTTCATCAGTGCTTCGTGCATATGAGCTGCGGCACGACGTCCGTCACCCATGGCAAGAATAACGGTTGCTCCACCACGCACAATGTCGCCACCGGCATAAATGTCGCCCAATGATGAGCGCATCGACTCTTCGTCAACAACAATCGTACCACGACGGCTCACCTCCAATTCCGGAATAGCGTTCGGAATCAACGGGTTCGGCGATACGCCTACGCTGACAATCACCAGGTCGACCGGCACATCGTAAATACCGTCTTCCACCGGCACCGGCGAACGGCGTCCGCTTTCGTCAGGCTCGCCCAGTTCCATACGCTGTACACGCATTGTCGTGACATGTCCTTTTTCGTTGCCGAGATATTCCACCGGATTGTTGAGCGTCATAAAGTTGACACCCTCCTCCTTCGCATGCTTCACTTCTTCCAGACGGGCAGGCATTTCCGCTTCCGAACGACGATAGACAAGCATCACGTTCTTCGCACCCATACGGC
Organism: uncultured Porphyromonadaceae bacterium; assembly: GCA_900544305.1. Taxonomy (GTDB): domain Bacteria; phylum Bacteroidota; class Bacteroidia; order Bacteroidales; family Muribaculaceae; genus Limisoma. The sequence continues at coordinate 110,606 of UQUV01000006.1, read as the reverse complement.
GTGCCGTACGCACCGAGTCCATAGCCGTATTTCCACCGCCAATCACTGCCACGTTGTCGCCATGCAACACCGGCGTGTCGCTATCCTTGCGTGCAGCCTCCATCAGGTTGACACGTGTCAGATATTCGTTGCTCGACATGACACCGATAAGGTTCTCTCCCGGAATATTCATAAAACGCGGAAGTCCCGCACCTGAAGCCACAAATATGCCTTTGAAGCCCATATCGTGCAAATCGTCGTAGCTCAACGTCTTGCCCACGATGCAGTTGGCTTCGAACTTCACACCCATCTTGCGCAGGCCGTCGATTTCCACATCCACGATGCTGTTCGGCAGACGGAATTCAGGGATACCGTATTTCAACACACCGCCAATCTCGTGCAGCGCCTCAAACACAGTCACGTCGTAGCCATATTTCGCCATGTCGCCGGCAAAAGCCAATCCCGCAGGACCACTGCCCACTACCGCCACCTTGATGCCGTTGGCAGGAGCCAGTTGCGGCACAGAAGCCTTGCCATGTTCGCGCTCATAGTCGGCCACAAAGCGTTCAAGATAACCGATAGCCACCGCCGGCTTCTTCATCTTCAAATGGATACACTTGCTTTCGCACTGTTTTTCCTGCGGACAAACGCGACCGCACACAGCCGGAAGCGCACTTGTCGACTTGATGACAGCCGCCGCTTCGGCAAACTCGCCGCGTTCCACATTCTTAATAAAGGAAGGAATGTCAATTCCTACCGGACAGCCTGTGACGCATTGCGGGTCGGGACAGTCCAGACAGCGTGTAGCCTCGGCCATCGCCATCTCTACGGTCAGTCCGCGGTTCACCTCCTCGTTGCAGGTCACACGGTAATCGGGATCCAGTTCCGGCATCTTTACACGCTCTGCCGAGGTGCGTTCCTTTGCAGGTTTAGCCTTGCGCAGTTCCTCGCGCCACTGCTCGGCGCGGCGTTGTGCTCTTATTTCTTTTTCATTCATAGTGCTTCCTCCCCGTTATTTGTTTTCGTCGTCATAAGAATGGAGTCGCATCAGCATCTCGTCGAAATCCACCTGATGGGCATCGAATTCCGGTCCGTCGATGCAGACAAACTTCGTTTTGCCTCCCACTGTCACACGGCAAGCACCGCACATGCCCGTACCGTCGACCATAATCGTGTTGAGCGAGCACATTGTCGGAATTTCATATTTCTTTGTCAGCAAAGCGACAAACTTCATCATGATGGCAGGACCGATAGTCACCACCAAATCCACCTTTTCGCGATTGATAACATCCTCCACGCCATTGGTCACCAAACCTTTGTTGCCGTAAGAACCGTCGTCGGTCATAATCACCACCTCGTCGCTCGAAGCACGCACTTCGTCCTCAAGGATAATCAAGTCCTTCGTACGTCCGGCCAACACGCTGACAACACGGTTGCCGGCTGCCTTCATCGCACGGATAATGGGCAGAAGCGGAGCCACTCCGACACCGCCGCCACAACAAACCACCGTACCAACTTTCTCAATATGCGTAGCCTGTCCGAGCGGACCAACCACATCGTGCAGGTATTCGCCTGCTTCTTTACTGCAAATCTTTTGCGACGACTTGCCCACAGCCTGAACCACAAGCGTAATCGTACCCTTGTCCTTATCGGCATCGGCAATGGTCAGTGGAATGCGCTCTCCATGTTCGTCGGCACGCACAATCACAAAGTGACCGGCACGGCGCGAACGTGCAATAAGCGGAGCCTCCACAATCAACTCCACCACCTTTTCTGAAAAATGCCGTTTTTCAACAATTTTGTTCATCGTATATACAAATTAAAAGGCGTTACAAAACTTTTTTATGCCGCAACCGCCAACCGGACCACGACAAAAACACAAGCCGAACAACAAAAAACGCAACCGAAATTCCTGTTGCCGACTTAATTTTCACAAAGTTAATAATAATTCTGAAGCAATATCATTTTCAAACTCAAAATAGCTTGTTGGCAACCCAAAAGCGTCCTTTCCTACGGGTTGGTTTTATTTTTTGACACAATAATAACAATTTTTGTTTCTTTATGTACTCAAAAAACAAGCATTCTCAACACTCAGTTAATTACTTTTTTGATATTTTTCTTAAAAAGTCTTACATATCTCAATTTTATTTAATACATTTGGGAAGAGTTATGAGTAACTCCCCTCCGAAAACCGGAGGTGCCAATCTTGATTCTTTGAATCGGTATACCGTGAAAATGGTATATATTTCTAAAATTGAAAAACCGCTTTTTTCGAAATATATATGTTTTTATAGATTGTAGATTTAGTTATAGTCGTTGTTGTGAAACAGCGACTATTTTTTGTGTGCTAATTAATACATAAAAACCGTTGCCGGTCAGCCAGCAACGGTTTTCCATATTTATCATTTACGTTATGTTTCAAAACGTAGGATACGGATAGGTGATATCCCAAAGGAAGAGTGCGTTTCCGGGGACTGATGTTCCGGCACTGCAGCGGTCCTTTTTCTCGATAATTTCGCAGAACTGCTGTTCCGTAATCTTGCCGCGGCCCACTTCCACCAGCGTACCGACTATGGCACGCACCATGTTGCGGAGAAAACGGTCGGCCGTCACGGTGAACACCAATTTATCGCCCTCCATCTGCCAGCAGGCATAGTCGATGCGGCAGTTGTTTGTCTTCACATCCGTATGAAGCTTGCTGAAACTCGTGAAGTCGGTATAGTCAAACAGACGCTGTGCCGCGCGGTTCATCGCTTCCACATCCAACTTATAGGGAGGAGTCCAGCAGAAATGATAGCTGAACGGCGACTTCTCCAAGCCGATGAAATATTTGTAGGTACGGCTCGTAGCATCAAAGCGTGCGTGTGCCTCGTTGCCCACCCTTACTATCTCATAAACGGCAATATCGCGTCCCACGATGCTGTTCAACTGGCGAACCAGTCGGGCAGTGTCGGCAATAGGCTCTTCCACATCGAAATGCGCCACCATTGTACGGGCGTTCACTCCCGTGTCCGTCCGTCCCGCACCAGTGATTGCCAACGGCATGCGCATCACCATCGACATGGCCTTCTCCAGCGTTTCCTGCACCGAAACGGCATTGGGCTGGGTCTGCCATCCGTGGAAGGGCGCACCGTTGTACGCCAGACGCATAAAATACCTGCAAGCCATCCGACAGCCGTTAATCCTTTTCGAGATAAGTATATCCGTAAAGACCCGAACGGTAGTTGCTCAGGAACTCACGACCTTCTTCCGGAGTAATCTTGCCGCTCTTCATGGCACGTGTCACCCACGTTTCCACGTTGCGCACCAGCTTCTTCGGATTGTATTGTACATAGTCGAGCACTTCGTCCACCGTTTCGCCGTCGATAATCTGGTCGATTTCGTAGCGGTCGGCATATACGCTGATATGCACGGCATTCGTGTCGCCGAACAGGTTGTGCATGTCGCCCAGAATTTCCTGGTAAGCGCCGACAAGGAACACACCGAAATAATACGATTCGTTGTTCTTCAGCGAGTGTACCGGCAAAGCATTGCAGATGCCGTGGCTGGATATGAAGTTATTGATTTTTCCGTCGGAGTCGCAGGTGATGTCCTGGATAGTAGCCGTACGTGTCGGACGTTCGTCAAGACGGGCAATCGGCATAATCGGGAACATCTGGTCGATAGCCCAGGAATCAGGCAGCGACTGGAAGAGCGAGAAGTTGCAGAAATACTTGTCGGGAAGCATTTTTGAAATTTTCAACTCATCAGGAATGTGCTTCATGCCCTGTGCCATATCGTTGACATCGCGGGCAACTGACCAAAACAGTTTTTCAATCTGCGCACGCGTACGCAAGTCGAGCATACCCAGACTGAACAGGTCGAGAGCTTCTTCGCGGATCTGCAGCGCGTCGTGCCAGCTTTCGAGCAAGCGCGGCGGATTGAGTTTGTCCCAAATATCGTAAAGTTCGCGAGCCAGTTCATGGTCGGTTTCCGAAACTTCCTCATTTTCATTCCATATCGGAAGCTGCGTAGTTTCCAGCGCTTCAAAAATCAGCACAGAGTGATGGGCTGTCAGCGAGCGTCCGGATTCCGTAATGATGTTCGGCTGCTTCAATCCGTTTTTCTCGCAGGCATCCACCAACGCCGAGATGGCGTCGTTGGCATATTCCTGGATGGAATAGTTCATGCTGCTTTCACTTGCACTGCTGCGTGTTCCGTCGTAGTCAACGCCCAGACCACCACCAATGTCAAGGAAATCAAGATTAAAGCCCATTTTCGACAGTTGCACATAGAATTGTGTAGCCTCGCGCAAAGCCGTCTTGATACGGCGTATTTTGGTAATCTGACTGCCGATATGGAAATGTATCAGCTTCAGACATTCCTTCATCTTGTTCTTTTCAAGGAAATCGAGTGCCTCAAGCAGTTCGCTGGAGTTCAAGCCGAACTTGCTGTGGTCGCCACCTGATTCTTCCCATTTTCCGCTGCCGGAGCTCGACAGCTTGATACGGATACCCACATTCGGCCGCACACCGATGCGCTTTGCCAACGTAGCAATCAGGCGCAGTTCGTTGAGTTTTTCCACCACAAGGAAAATGTGGCGTCCCATTTTCTGAGCCAGCAAAGCCAGCTCGATATAATTTTCATCCTTATAACCGTTACAGATAATCAGGTTGCTCTCGTCGATATTCGTTGCGAGCACCGCATGAAGTTCCGGCTTAGAACCGGCTTCCAGACCGATATTGAACTTTTTGCCGTGGCTGACAATTTCCTCCACCACCTGACGCATCTGATTTACCTTAATCGGGTAAATGATAAAGTTCTGGGCTTCATATTTGTACTCGGCAGCAGCCTGCTTGAAACAGCGCGAAATCTTTTCAATACGATTGTCGAGAATATCCGGAAAACGGAGCAGTACGGGCGACGTAATGTCCCTCACCTGCAATTCGTCCATCAAATCCTTCAAATCGACGGATGCATAACCCTCGCGCGGAGTCACCTGAACGTGACCCTTGTCGTTAATCGAGAAATACTTGAGCCCCCAACCGGGAATGTTATACAGCTCAGCACTGTCCTCAATACGCCATTTTCTCATTCTTCTGTCAAAGTTAAAAAGGTTACAAATATCTGTAATTTAAAATAGTCTACAAATGTACGAAAAAACACGTTAAAACTACGGATACGGCCGTAATAATTCATCGAGACCTATAATTTTTCACTGAATAGATTTCGACCTTTTCCCAAACATGCCTTTCATCCGGATAAGCCTTTATAAGGTCTGCACAGATTTGAGACCAGGGTACAACTTTGAATGTATTCCACCAAATGGGTCTGCCATGGTCCACATAAATTTTCACAACCATGCGAACCCTTTCCAAATAGCCATCATGTTTATTTTCTATTTCCGCACGCAAATATCCTGACAACGTTTGAAAGTTACCATCCGAATCAAAGCCTAAATCATCATGGATATTTTTCCATAAATCAAAATAACGGCGTGTAATTGTAATGTCATTGGCTGCTATAACCTTGTCCGTAGAAACCACCCCCAACAATTTTTCAATGACAGGCTCTTCTCCTTCCGGATAAAGCCAACGCTTCTTTTCTTCAAAATCAGAAGCAAGGCAAATCAGCACAGAACGGGTAATCGGAGTAAACACATCCTCTATATCAGGATATTCCCTTAACAATTCCATTACCGCCAAATAGGCTTCTTGAGGAGAACAATCAGTTTTCGCCAATCGTTCCAATGCTGAATTCAACACAGCAGGCATAAGATAGCCGCCCTCTATTTCCGCTTTCAGCATTGCGATAATATCCGCGCTTGAACCCTTTTCAAATCGAGTATGCAAGAAAATAGAATTGCTATCTTCTGCTTTCGACGGCCCCCACAGCTGCTTTTCCTCCTGTCCTATTGTCTCCAACAGTTCTTTATTATTTTCAGCAGCTTTTTTCAAGAAGATGAAGAAGTTGCGGAAAGGGGCAAGAGTCTTGTATGAACTGTTTTTCTCGTACCATTGCCTATAATAGCAATAGAATTTCCACATTTTCTCACACCCCATCTGCCTGTTATACAAAGTCTGCAAAATATTACCAAAAGTGCGCGACTGTGTAGCCTTCACTCCTTCAATATCATTTCTGAACACCTCACTGACTTCGCCGGTTTCATCAAACAGAGCATCCAATTTTCGGAATCTGTACAATGCCGAATAAAAGAATTCATCCTTCTCTATCAAATCATTCCATTCACTCACAAAATTATCCCACCGACGAAAAGCCGCACTACGTTCGTCTTCATCCTTACAATCCGCTATTTTTCCACATAGAGCAGCCACACAGTCAGGAGCCATTTTACCGTCCCCAGCCAGTCTCCTCACATTTTCTACAATAGCAAAAGCATCATCTATTGAACGGTAAGGCTTCTTTATAAGCATTGTGTTTATCTCATCGGAAGCTTCCACCATACGTTTCATGCCAACACTGTCGTTTTCTGACTTTTCGTTTCTAATTATCTTCCAAACGTATTCTTCCTGCTGCAGAGAAACTGCCATTTTAAACAGTAATGCAATCACATGAATATCGCAGCGGTAATTTTTCAGTTTCGGCATATTTACCACCTCATAAGCATATAAGAACCGTTTCGGACTGGGCCTTTTGTGACCTTCGGAAGAACCTTGAACCTTGATTTTATAATTATCGACAATTCTCAGAAGATTGCTCAACGTATAGTCATCAACATAAGGCAAACGCTTGATATAGACAGATGCGTCGTCAATAGTCGGCGAGGCTTTCAAAATCTGATTATAGAGTATCAGGCTAATTTTTGCAGAACCTCCCATTTCTTTCTCAAAAGAATTGAAAGCTTTGACTGCAAATTTATATTCATGCTTCTTTGTAAGTTCCAAACACATAGCAAGCATTCGAGCATTGTGTTCTCCTACCGGCTCACGCCAACTTTGATAAAACGCATAAGCTGTGGAAAAGTCCTCTGACTTTTGAATCAGTCCTACATAGACAACTTCACGCCTGTTTGCCTTTACCGAGGCCCAAACACCTTCCCCGGACTCCAAATAAGACTGTATGAGCTTCAACATCGGTGTATCATGGACAGATTTGCCCAACATAAATACTACCGCAGCATTTGTCAATGAAAACAATCGGTCAACATACTCATTCAGCATTGCCTTTCCTTCCACCAGATTGTCTATCGAGTCCAATCGAGCCAGCACATCATCAAATATCGTACTTGCACCAAATTCCAATACATCCAATGCTGTATCGTAATTTCTCACCTCATCGACCAAAGACTGCGCCCACGCATATCTGCCATTGGCAAAATCAATAAGAAGCCGAATGTGTTCTGCGTTGGCACACAATTTTGCCAATATACCGTAGATACGTTGCAACGACATCATGTCAGACACGAAAAGCCCATTCACACTACGGACTTTTGCCAAAACTGCATCCACAGCACCCTGGCTTACAAAAGCATAAGCTTCATCAAACGTATCTGTGAAGTATTCCAATTTTCGGGAAATTGAATACAGGCTGTCCGATATGCTGTTTTCTACTTGAAAATCCTCTATTTCTTCCGGCGTATAACTATTGGGATGATTTTTTGCAAAGCGTATCAGCTCACCCATTGTTGATTCATTGACAGGCAACCCGTTTTCCCTCATTTCACGTATCAACATCCGTACTCCACGACGAGATTCTGCACGTCCAATCAACAGGTTATAAAAAAATCCCATTTCCTCTTTGTCCTCTTCCATCAATACCGATAAATTTTCCTTCGCTATTTTTCGACATTCTTCGAGGCACTCATTATAGATTTCAGTCTGAGGCAAACGGGCAACCATTCGTCTCAATGATGTTGCAGTAGGAAATGTTTCATAGAAACTTAAAATGGCATTTTTCGCTTCAAAGAAATTTGTCCAATCGTATAACAGCCGTTCGGCGATCGGAACAGTTTTTTCTCTGACAAGCAATTCTTCCCAGACCAATTCATTGAAAGCAAAATTGATATTTACCGGAACAATCGAATACAACTTTTCCCCATCATATATACTGTCAGCACTGTAATTAATCATGTTCCCGTTCAATTCATGACTAAAAAGAACGGCATTGTTGTCCTGCAAATATTTTATACACGCCAACAGATTTTTTGAGAAGATATCGGCCGACATCTGTTCATACTTTTTACGCACCAGCATCACAACAAGACACAACGGCGAAGAATAGCGGAACGTGGAAACCAATTGACACGCCCTGAGAAAATTTTTCACAAAATGGTGCAGTTCCGTATCCTTTTGACTAACCAACCGATTGACAATTTTTTCCACATAGTCATTCAGTCGAGGAATATAATCTCCAACCGTTTCTCCACTTGAATATTTGAAATGCATACGCAACCATGCCACAAACTTTGCATCAGCCTGACTTTTTCCAATCGGTTTTATTTCCAGTTCCTGGCACAAATTGTCGTTGGCCATCAACAGGTCACGAACCTTCGAATTGTTGTTCTTAAAATTATCGTATGCCGATTTTATGGAAGTGCCTATAAACACAATATTTTTATGTTTCAGCAGTCTTTGGAAAAAATCCAGTATTTCTGAACTCTCCATACCCGCCATTTCAAACACGTCACGCACCTGGTCAGCAATGATATATATACGATCAAGAGTCTTCCGCACCTCACCGGAACCGTCGGCAACATTATAGTCCACATCCGTTTTAAATCGGCGTATCAAATCGTGCACATTCCCATAATTCAACAAAATAACCTTCTCGTCAGGAATCCGATGTCGTACAAATTCATATACTGCACGAGTTTTTCCTGCTCCCGGCATACCGGTAATCATTACAATGCGACCACCTTCGGTAATTTTATTCTGCAAAGCGACATCCACGCTCTCCCGCTGATAGTAAAGTTTCTCATTAAACCCGTTTTCTTCCGCTGCCCGATTTTCATCATAATATAGCTCCTTTGCCTTGACAGCATGACCCGGTATCGACATTCCGTCGACACGAAAAACAGGGAAACGATTCTCCAACACCAACAGGTCAAACTGTTCACTAACCTTATTCACCAAAGAAGAGCAATCGGAATCGTACCGATAATCAACCACATAATGTTCATCTATCTGCTCATAACTATCTCGCAACAGTTGTAACAACTGCTCCAAATACACATCAGAATCCGCTTTTACACAATCATTTTCAACAAGTTTCTGCTGATATTCTTCCTCATTTTTCGCACCCAACGGATCACTGCAGGCAAAAACATTGATGACAAGGTTTGCACCATTTTTCATTGCTTTATAAGCAGCAACGAGCTCTCCGGCCGTTTTATCTCCGACATGTTTTAACGGAGCCAACAGAATCAGCCAGTCACATTTCGGTATCAGACAGTTGTTAATTTCAGTCTGTTTTGGCATCAATCCGAAGACCGTTGATGCTGTTTCACAATCATAAATATATTCAATTCGCTTACCCTGATTACCAAGCATGGACAATGCCTTGTCCATCAATTTAAGTTTTTCAATAACCTTGTTCTTTTCATCAAGTCTGCGACTCGAAGATAGTACTATTTTAAGTCCCATTGTATTAGATCTTTTCTTATTATTTCTTTTTTCAACACTGTCTAATCATTGCCAAAATCAAAACCCTATCGAGAAATTACGGAGTTCGGCGCGGAGGGATTTTGCGGTTCCGGGACCGCCGGTCATGCTGTCGAGCAACGCCCAGAATTTCGGCCCGTGGTTCATTTCGCGCGTGTGGGTCAGTTCGTGGAGAAGCACATAGTCCATCAAATGCGGCGGGAGAAGCATCAGGTAGCAGGAAAGGTTAATGGTACGCGCTGCCGAGCAGCTACCCCAACGTGTCCTCGCACCGTTGATTTTCACTTTGTTGTACGGAAGGTTGTAGCGTTGCGACCACTCGTCGAGCAACGGCGGTAGAAAGTCGGCAGCCGTCACTTTCAACGCCCGCAGAACACCCGCTTTCAGCAACTGCTGGACACGACTGTCAGAAAAATCCGCGCCGGAAGGGTAGAAAATCACAGCCCCGTCGTCGGTACGACGCAACATAAAATTACGCGATGCACCCGGCCGTAGCGAAAGCCGGAAACAAGGGGCATCAATGCGAAAATCAGCATCCATCTCAGCCGGCTTGACTTTGCGATAGCTTTCCAACAGTTTCGCACGATACTGCTCCACCACTTTCATCGCCTCATCGGTCCGACTCATGAACGGCACCGTCACATACAGCCCGTCGGGCTTCACGCGCATGGTCACACCACGCGCTCCACGCCGGGTACGCAGCACGATGCGCCCGAAATCCTTGTCAGCTATCACTCCCCGCGTCGCCATCGTTCTGCCCTATTTTACCTTCATCGTCACAATCGGCACAAGCATTTCCTCCATCGAGATACCGCCGTGCTGGAACGTGTCCTTATAGTATTGGACATAGTAATTGTAGTTGTTCGGATAGGCAAAGAAATCGCCGTTCAGCGTAAAGATATAAGTCGACGACACGTTTGGCGAAGGCAGTCCGTAACGCTCCGGACGTTTTATTTCGTAAACCTGGCGTTCGTTGTAGCTCAAATTCTTACCCACCTTGTAACGCAGATTGGTATTCGTATTCTTGTCGCCGATGACCTTGATAGGATTGTCGACACGGATAGTGCCGTGGTCGGTTGTCAACACGATGCGTGCACCGCTTTCAGCTATGCGTTTCATCAGTTCGATGGCCGAAGAATGGCGGAACCACGATTCCGTAATCGAACGATAGGCGGCATTGTTGACTGCCAGTTCGCGAATCATCTTCGACTCGGTACGCGCATGCGAAAGCATATCTATAAAGTTGAACACAATCACGTTCAGGTCGTAGTTGGCAAAGTTGCTGAAATTTTGCAGCAGTTTTTCGCCGTAGGAAGTTTCATACACTTTATTGTAGGAAAACTTATAGCGTTTGCGATAACGGTCGAGCTGTGTCTGGATAAGCGGCGACTCATTTAGGTTCTTGCCCTCTTCCGAATCCTCGTCCACCCACAGTTCGGGGAACATCTTTTCAATCTGCAACGGCATCAGCCCCGAGAAAATGGCATTGCGGGCATATTGCGTAGCCGTCGGCAGAATACTGCAATAAAGGTCCTCCTCCACGTTGAAATATTCCGACAGAATGGGCTTGATGATACGCCACTGGTCGAGACGGAAATTGTCAATCAGAATGAAGAACACCTTTTCTCCGGCATCAAGCAGCGGGAACACTTTTGTCTTGAAAATCTCGTGGCTCATCAGCGGATGCTTGTCGGTTGTCACCCACGACTCGTAGTTCTTTTTCACGAACTTGCAGAACGTGGAGTTTGCCTCGTTCTTCTGCATCATCAGCAGCTCGTCCATGTTCGTTTCCGTCTGTGCCAACTCCATTTCCCAGAAAACGAGTTTCTTGTACAGTTCATACCAGTCCTCGATGGTATACGACTCATTGATTTGTTCCGTGATGCGGCGGAATTCCTGCTGATAATCGGAAGTGGCCTTCTGCGACACCAGCGTACCGGAATGCAGGTTCTTTTTGAGCGACATGAGAATCTGGTTCGGATTGACCGGCTTGATAAGATAGTCGGCAATCTTGTTGCCGATAGCCTGGTTCATGATGTTTTCCTCCTCGCTCTTCGTAATCATAATCACCGGCACATCGGGATGCAGCTGCTTGATTTGCGACAACGCCTCTAAACCGCTGATACCCGGCATGTTTTCATCGAGTATCACCAGGTCGAAATGCTGTTCCGCCACACAGTCGAGCGCATCGCTGCCGTTGTTGACCGTTGTCACTTCATAGCCTTTCTGCTTCAAAAACATGATATGAGGTTTGAGCAAATCAATCTCATCGTCTGCCCACAATATAGTGCCGTTTTTCTCCATTCTGTCAAATCGTTTTAGATTCTACAAATTTAGTCCATGCTTTGTTCTTCTGCAAACGCAACTTTCCGTAAAGTTAGCATTTTTTGGGAAACAATCACAAGGTTATGACATTTTCCAATACTTTCTCCAACTGACCGGCATAATAGTAAGGCAGATAATACAATTTATATTCCTTTCCGCTATCCAGACGAATCGTATCGGAAGAAAATGGCAACGACCAAAAACGGAACGCAACATGTCCGGCACTTTCCTCCATAAACAGCTGCAAAGATTTCAGCCGTGCGTTTGTTCCGCTTTTCACCTCAATCGGCACCAAACCGTAGCGACGTGAATTATACAGATAATCCAATTCAGCCTGTGTGTTTCGTGCCTCCCGAACCCAAAAACTCCGTTCGCTCAAAAACACATTGTCCTGCCCTAAAATTTCCTGCCCGACAATATGCTCCGCTATTCTTCCACGCCACGCATCGTTTATATCCTCCTTTCCTAACAGTTCCGACTGCACACCGGCCGAATAATTCACCAAGCCTGTGTCCAACCACAACAATTTGGGGCGCTTTTTCAAATCACTGTTCAACGGCAATCGGGTTTCGGTTGTAGGATAGACCAACTCCAGCAACATTGCCTTTTGCAATGTACGGAAAGCGTCACCGACCTCACGACTTTTATAATTGGAGTTCCCAAAACGCTCAAAAGTTATCCGCTCGGCAGCGAAATTCCAACCGTGCGAAATGATATAACGAAGCACATTTCGCGACATTTCCGACGACTTATATTTCTCCACATCATCGCGATATCCTGTCAACAACGACTGATATACACCGTCAAGTGCCACCAAATCGCGTGCTTTCGCATAGTCGGCTACAGCTTGTGGCATTCCTCCGACCAAGGCATATTTGTTGAATAACGACATCGCCTTCGGATGCAACGGCTCAGGCACCGCCGCATTCTTCACCATTTCTTCCAAAGCCGTTTCACCCAATGCCCCTAAAAACTCGACAAAAGTGCAAGGTCGCAAAGCTATGTACTCCACCCTGCCGACCGGAAACGACAACTGACGGTTCAGCATCGTTTCCAACAACGAACCGGCGGCTATCACATGAATTTCCGGCATTTCTTCATAAAAATAGCGCAACAATTTGATGGCATATGGAGAATTCTGAATTTCATCAATAAACAGAAGTGTCGCACCTTTTGACTTTGTCCGGTTTTTCATCGCTAACAGCAGTTCAAAAAGCTCCTTCACCGGCAGTTCACGCTGAAACAAAGCCAAATCCTCCGACTTCTCCAAATTGAAAGACAAAAACAAGTCAAATTGTTTGCCAAATTCTTCCACCAAAGATGTCTTTCCTACCTGCCTTGCTCCACGAATAACCAACGGCTTCCTGTTCTCTTTTGTTTTCCAAGTATTTAACCAGTCTATTGCGCTTCGTCTGAACATATCTTTTTTTGGCAAATATACATCATTTTGTCACAAATCCAAACATAAATCACAAGAATTTTGTAACAGATCCAAATATAAAACGGAACATTTTTGTCACAAATCCAAACATAAAATACAGAAATCTTGTAACAGATCCAAACATAAAACCCTCCCATTTTGTCATAAATCCAAAGATGAGAGGGAGTATATTTCAAGTAAAACAACAGTCAGGCGTTCTTATGTCGGCGTTTCCAATGGCGCACACCATTGTCAATCAGCACAACAATTATCGTGAAGAATAGTGCAATCACGGAATTAACCAACAGGTTTCCGTCCTTCCATTCTTCATAGGGCGAGAGCCTGCGAATCAGGCCATTAAGAAACAGAAACACGAAGAAAGCAAGAACGTAATACAAAATCCGTTTTCTATTCATAACTCAAAGACTTACCAAAGTTTCTATTTTTTGTTCTTCCAATGGCGTATAGCATTGTCAATCAGAGCAATCATTCCTGTAAAGAACAGTGCAGCTACCGAGTTGACCAACAAGTTGCTGTCGATTCCGCTTTCCGAGGGCGACAACCGGCACACAAGAATAATAGCCGCCAAAATCACAAAAAAGATGACCAGATAAACCAGCCAACGTTTGTTCTTACCGTTTTCCATAATTATCTATTTATTCTTCCCCGGAACTTTCCTCCGGTTCTTCTCCATTTTCAATACGCTCTTCCGCCTGCTGAATCTTTTCTTCGACTGCATCGTCCGACTGCTCAGCTATGAAACGGAAATATTCTTCAAACGAACGGCCTTCTTTGAGCAGGAGGTCAAAGTTCTTTTCGCTGATAAATACGGGCTTCACTTTCTCCGTAATCCGCACCTGCTTGTCGGCAAACAGTTCACGGCTGTACTGTTCCAAATCGGCGAAACTTGTAAAGCCTTTAATAACGATGATACCCAATTGGCCGAACGTCATCCGGTCAATATCAAAGTCGCGCACGGCATAGGTTGAGAAGTTGTGTTTTGCCACATCAAACAGCAGACGATTGGATGAAACACTGTCTGTCGGATAGGTAAGCAGACAGATATGCGGTCCTTCCTTCGACGGGTCGAACGGTGTCAGTTCGCGGTTCGGGTCGGTAGCCGTCGTGTCGTTAGTCAGACGAATCGACCAAATCATGCCGCGCATGCTCGTTGCCCCTTCGTTCACTTTACGGCCTTGCGCCATATCCTTCAAAATGGATGATGCAAGCGGCGTAATGTCGGTTTCCGGATAGCGTACAAGCAGTTCCTTGAGCGTTTCGCGGAATTTTTCGTAATCCTTTTCCGGGATATACGACATGGCGTGAAGCAACATGAATTTCGGCATAATCTTCGACAGCGGGAAACGGCGCATCATTTCGGCATAAGCATCGTGCACGGCCTGCGTACGGTTGTTGAGATAATCGTCGTAGGTCTTGGCATACATGTCCTCCTGCACGCGCTCCATGTTGCGCAGGTTCTCGATGTAGTTCGGATCGGCAAGCGCCAGTCCGTATTTGGTATCGGCAAAGTCGCGCAAAACGAGCTGCCGCATCTGTTCCGCCTTGTCGGCAAATCCGTAGCGGATATACATCAGATACATGTTGTAGTACACATCCAGACGATAGATATTGTCGGGATAGCGTTCCAACAATTCGTTGAACGCATTTTCAGCCGCTCTCACGTCTTCCAGTTTGTCTTTCAGGATAATGCCCATATTGAACAGACCTTCCTGCACCACATTGTGAGAAGTCTGTATTTCCTCCTCCGTCTTCGGAATCTGCACCAAGTAGTACTCCGGATAGTGCGGGTCCTGTTCACGCGCCAGTTCTTCTTCCGCCTTTTTCACCTCGGCTATCTGCTCATCGGAAAGCGGATTACCCAGCGAGTCGGTCATGACGGTTTCTTCCTCCTCTTCGTAGTTGGCTTCTTCGAAATCCGACATGGAGAAAGTTGTCTTGTTCGAGCGTCGCCAGTCGTCTTCCAGCTTACGGCTGCCCCACATTTTCTGGAACTGTGTCTTACCGGCATTTTTCGTAGCTGTATTATAGAAATACCACGACTTGTCGGTGTTGAGCGTATAGGTGGTAGTGTTGCTCTGCAACTGGTTTCCGGCGGCATTCTGCTGTGCCAGATATTCCTGGCGGCGGGCTTCCTCAGCCGCTTTCCGTTCCTTTTCCTTCAGTTCTTCCGCCAGTCGTTCCGCCACTTTCCGCTGCTCTTCAGGTGTGAGTTTTACCAATTCGAGCAAGGAGTCCTGCAACGTAACGTTCTGCGAATATACGGCCAGTTCGTCAAGCACATCGGAACGACGTTTCAGCATGGCGTAGTCGGGATAATCGTCGGGCAACTGCGGCACGGCTTCCGAATAGCACGGCTGTGCCTTGTCGTATTCGAAACGGTCGAAATACAGTCCACCGAGGGTTATCGAGTTGATGGCCTTGTCAATGCCGTTGCGCGTACTTTTTTCGTTGGCCAGCACATAATTGTCAATCGCCTTCAGCGTGTCGCCGCGCGAGAGATACAGGTTACCGATGGCATAGTACACCTGGTCGAGATAGTCCTTGTTGCGGTCCTGCCGCGCCATCCGTTCCAGCGACTTCACCTCCGGCTCGATGTTCGTGCCCATATATACCTCGCTCTGCTTGATGCGGGCATTGAATTTCGTGCGGTAGGAAGCGTTCGAGGCATCGGCCACTTTCTTGAAAGTCTGATAGGCTTCCGCCTTCATACCGTTCTGCTCCTGAAGCTGTCCGAGCAGGAAGCGCATACGTGTTTTCTGCACACCTCCGGCGGCATTTACTGCCTGCGACAGATAGGTAACGGCATCCTTTCCGCGGTTAGCCTTAATGAGATAGTCGGCATACGCCATATTGTACATTCCACGCAGTTTCTTGGTGGTCAGTTCTTCGGGTTTCAGCCGGGTAGCCACATTCTCCGCCTCGTTGGTCCAACCCAGGGCACAATAGGAGCGCAACTGCCATATTTTCGCCTCGGTCACCAATTCGGGCAACCAATTGAAATAGCGTTCCACATAGCGGAATGTGGAAGCGGCTCCGAGAAAATCGCCGTTCAGATACTGGGCTTCGCCCATCAGCCGCCAGGCATTGTGGAGAAATGGATTATATTCGCCGCGTTTCAGATATTCGCGGTATTTCGGGTCACGCATCTTGCTGCGGTCCTTTTTCGGCTTCTTTTGAATGGAATGCAGGGCAATGGCCTTTTGCATCTTTTCCAATGTGCGGTCAAAATTGGCCGACGGCTTTGTTGCCTTCGAATCGGCATGCGCTTCGGCAGGATGGATAAACAGAAGGTCTGAATAGTCATCCTCGTATTCGTCCTCCATTTTCTTCAATTCTTCCTTGTAATGCTCCTCTCCGTTGAAATACACGTTGTAGCGTGTCGTGAACGCCTGGTAAAAACGCGACCCGGCGGTATTCTTTTTTGTGCTGCACGAAGGCAGCACCATCGAGAACATCGCTAAGAAAAGCAGAAAATATATAGGACGACGTGTCAAAATTCAGTCTGTTTTAATCAATTATTCTAACGTTTTTAGCTGCAATTTATTGCCTGTCAGCACTCATTTTGCGCACTGCCGCTTTCTCATTTCCTTGCCAATACGAACAACGGCATAAGCGGCTATCAGTGTCAGCACGATAGTGGCAGAAGCCGGCACGTTGGTGTAGTAGGAAATGAACAATCCGGCCACAGAGCAGAACAGGCTCACCACCACAGCCAATGCTATCATCGGGCGCAAGCGCGTGGTGAACACTTCGGCAATCATCTGCGGTATGGCAAACAGCGACATCAGCAGCATGATGCCGATAAGTTTCAGTGTCAGAACGATGCACACGGAAACGAGCACCATCATCGCACTGTTGATAAGCCGCACGGGCATACCGATGGTGCGGGCAAAGTCGCTGTCGAAAGCACAAGCCATAATCGGGCGGAAATACACGCCCACAAACCCCAACAGCACAAGCAGATAAGCGGCGAATATCAGCAAATCGGTCTGACTGATGGTGAGAATGCTGCCGAACAGGAAATTATTGAGTTCGGGCACATAGCCGGGCGTAAGGAAAATAAACAGCACGCCAATGGCCATGCCCAACGCCCACACGACGGAAATGGCGGAATCCTCCCGCACATGGTAGCGTGTCGACACCCATTCCACGCCCAACGACGAGCCGAAGGCAAACACACCGGCCATCAGCAAGGGATTCATTCCCAGATAGTAGCCCAATCCCAATCCGCCGAAACAGGCATGGGTGACACCGCCGCTGACAAACATCAGCCGGCGGATAATGACATACGTTCCGATAATGGCCGATGCCACGCTTATCAGCATCAGCCCAAACAGAGCATTTCTAAAGAAAGTATATTCCAGTATTTCCATTCGTTTCCTTTTTCATTCATCGGGCAAACGGCTATCCGTTTACCTTGCGTTCGCGCTCTTCGCGCACGATGAGCAGCAGCTCTTCCTTCACGATGTCGGGCAGGTTGATGCCGCGCAGCTGCAACGAGCGTGCCCATCCGGCAATATCGTCGGGGAGCAACGTCAGCAGCACATCGCGGAAAGCCTCAATCTGTTCTTCGTTATAGCCGTTGGAAGGAATGCCGGCATAGGCATCAAGGTCTTCATCGTCGTAATAGACAATCTCCGTCGACACGCCCTGCAACAGCGAATCGCGCTCGCAGGTGATGTGCATGCCGCAGCAGCCCGGCTCGCTGCCGCCGTTATCAGCGGCAGGCGTTTCCTCCGGCTCTTCTATGCCCTTTGCCTTACGGCGTTTTTCGCCGATAGTATGGGTGATGTAAAGCACCAGTCCGAACACGACGGTAACCGCCAATATTATCAATGCTCCTTTCATTGTTCCTCGTCCTCCATTCTAAAACCGACATCCGAAAGGTGTTTCCAATAGTCGGGGTACGACTTGCTCACCACACCGGCATCCCGAATCACCAGCCCCGGGAATTTCACGGCCGCCGGAGCAAATGCCATTGCCATGCGGTGGTCGTCGAAAGTCTCGATTTCGGGCTTCTCCTGCGGCTTGGTTCTGCGGCCGTCCCAACGGAGCGAATAGTCAGGCTCCACATCGAGCGGATAACCCAGTTTTGCCAGTTGTGAACGCAAAGCCTCTATGCGGTCGGTTTCCTTGATTTTCAATGTCGACAAGCCGGTCATCCGGAAAGGGATATCGGCCAGACAAGCCGTCACGACAAGTGTCTGTGCCAAATCGGGTTGACCGGAAAGGTCGAAATCCACCCGAGCAGGCCGCTGACCTGCCGGGCAGTTCAATGCCACTCCTTCCTCAGCATAAGCCGTTTCCACTCCGAAACAGGCGAAAAACTCTACCACACGGCTGTCGCCCTGCACGCTCCGCTGCTGGAGTCCGCTCAAACGCACCTTCAGCTGCGGAATCAGCGTCTGCATTTCGTACCAGTAGCTTGCCGCCGACCAGTCGCTCTCCACGGAAAAATCGGTCACCGCATAACGTTGCGGAGCAATACGCACCTCGCCGTCGGCAACCTCGACCTCACCGCCGAAACGGCGCATCAGCGAAGCTGTCATTTCGATGTACGGACGCGATATCATGCCGCCCTTCAGACGCAATGTCAGTCCTCCGTCCATATACGGAGCCACCATCATCAGGGCTGAAATATATTGTGAGCTAACGTTTCCCGCCAGTTCCACCGGGCCGTCGGCATGCAACCGCCGCCCTTCAATACGCAAAGGAGGAAAACCCGCCTCACCCTCGTAACTGATTTTTGCGCCACACTGACGCAAAGCATCCACCAACACACCGATAGGCCGCTGTCGCATGCGTGCCGTGCCGTCGAGCGTCACCGTCCTGCCCTCGCATCCGGCAAAATATGCCGTAAGAAAGCGCATGGCCGTACCTGCGGCTCCGATATTCACATAGTCGCCCGTCTCACGAAGTGCACGCTGCATGGCATCCGTATCGTCGCACACGGCAACGTTGGAAATTTTTCCTCCGCCACCCGCCAGAGCGTTCATGACCAGCACGCGGTTACTGATGCTTTTCGACGCCGGCAACATCACCGTCGCCTCACGCGCAAAATCGAAAGTCACTTTCAAATTCCGTTTCATAACCACAAACTTACAGAAAATCTATGGAATGAAGCAAAAAATATTGGAGAAACAACGATATAAATTAAATTATAAACCTAACCGAGAAAACCTCAATAAACGCTTTTATTTTGTATCAATTGTTTTTGTTTTCAATTTTTCATAGTTTTGCCCATAAGTAGATAATCATTCTCAAGATTATACATTTCGCTAACATCACCTTACTAAAATTATGAATTACCTTTTTAAAGAGCAAAAGATTTTTGAACAGAGTTTTTATCCATTTAATGATAATGTCGTAGTTCTCCCCAATCGTATGCGGGCATATATAGATCCTTATTCCAATGAGTTCAAACAATTGACAATAGAAAAAAAGCTATGTAATATAGGATTTGCTATAACCAAAGGTTTGGATTTATATGCCGAAATCAAAAAAGATATTGATGAACGTACAATATACAGCAATTATAAATCAAATGCAATAAAAACATTATTTACCTATATTGATTTTTTGAGGGAAACAGAAAAAGATTTAACCAAAATCTTAGTAGAAGAAAACAAAATAGATTTAAAACAACTGGTAGATTTAGTGATTGAAGAGATTTTACTTCGCTACAATGAACGTACCACTGAAAAATCAGAACACATCATACGATTTACAAGTATTCCTATTGATTATGAAGCAATAATTCAACGTTTTAACATAAGGTCTCCAGATGACAAAATTGCATGTTCAAACTACTTATTAACATCACAAGAAACAATTTGCAAAGCCTCCATTTGTAAGGACTCTATTTTATATTTGAATTGTTGGAAAGAGTTGTTACCCAAACTTTCTGGATATGATCTTTATTTCACCTACGATATTATATTTCCTGCCGACAAAGAGTCTGTTTACAAATACAACAATCTCAACAAA
Source organism: uncultured Porphyromonadaceae bacterium (assembly GCA_900544305.1). Classification (GTDB taxonomy): domain Bacteria; phylum Bacteroidota; class Bacteroidia; order Bacteroidales; family Muribaculaceae; genus Limisoma. Next base: position 90,275 of record UQUV01000006.1, on the reverse strand, counting down.
AACAAACCCAACAAACAATTAATATTAAATATTCCTCCTGAACCATGGAGCGGGAACATACTCAATTCTAAATTAGTTTTACTATCTTTAAATCCGGGATATATAGAACATCTGAATAAAAATCTTGCAAATATGTTTAAACCTCAAATGGCTGAGGAAATTCTGGAAGACAAAAGAAAGGTCTTATCAATGGAAGGAAGCATGTTTGACTATTATGAGCCAACAAGAATATTAGGAGACTATTATTGGAGAAAAAATATTCTTCCTTTAGGGATTAGTATTTATGGAGAACAAAACAAAGAAAAAATTTTTAAACAAGTTTCTTTATGTCAGTACCTTGCCTATTCTTCAATAGAATCCCCTAACATCAAAGACTTGCTTCCGTCCCAAAGATTTACCAAAATGGTATTACTCTATTTAGCGACGTCTAACAAAAATGTTAAATTTCTTGTTCTTCGTGCTTCTTCTCAATGGAAAAAATTAATGGGAAAAGGATTATGGAATTTCCTTAAAGAGAATAACAGACTATTAATTAGCAAACATTATCGCAACCAATGTCTATCAGAAAAAAATATTGGAACTGATAATTATAACATAATAGTTGAACACTTAAAGCACAATTAAAGTTCCCTTTCTAATTATCATCCTAAATTGTCTCATTTCCCCTTTTTCCGCGAAGGAGGGCGGCTGAAAACATAACTTTGCGGAAAAGAAACAACCATGGAAAACACAATTTTTACAGCGGAAATGACGGAACGGCTGCTATGGATACTCGCCACGGTAGTGGCGGAATACTTTTTGGTGCTGGCGGCTGCGGCAGCCGACCTGGCAAGTGGCCTGCGCAAGGCGCGACGGCGAGGCGAAACAACGCGCAGCCGGGCACTGCGACGCACGGTCGACAAACTGGCACGCTACTACAACGTGCTGATTGTGCTGACGGTGGTCGATGCGATGCAAATCACGGCGGCAGTGTTTCTGCGCACGGTAGAAGGCTACGATGTCCCGACCATCCCCGTATTTACGCTCATCGGTTCGCTGGGAATGGCGTTTATCGAAGTGAAAAGCATTTTTGAAAAAGGCGACGACAAGGAAAAACAACAGTTGGCAGAACTCGTTTCTCTTCTTGAATCCATTGCCGACAACGACCGGCTGAAACGAATTCTTGAGAAACTTAAATGAGAGTTTACGGTTTACAGTTTACGACGGAGGTAAAAGTCATGCCCCCATTTCAGTAAACCCAAAACCGTAATCTGCAAACTGTAAACCCAAACCAGTAAACTGTAAACCATAAAAACCGTAAACCTTATGTCCTACTTTACCATCTCCGAACTGACCCGCTCGGCCACGGCCGCACGCGAGGGCATCGACAACACGCCGCCACAGACGGCTGTCGACAATATGAAACGGCTCATCAACACCGTACTCAACCCGGCACGACAGCAACTGAACGCTCCCATTTACGTGAACAGCGGCTACCGCTGCCCGGAACTCAACCGCCGTGTGGGCGGTGCCCGGCGCTCCTATCATCTCCAGGGGCGTGCCGCCGACTTGACCACACGCCCCAACCGAAATGCAGAGCTGATGGAAATTCTCCGCCGGCTTCCGCACACGGAACTTATCAACGAAGGCAACGGCACATGGATACATGTAGCACTCTGAAAAACGGAAATCCAAATATTTTGTGTAAAATTTACGCAAAATATTTGGATTTTTCATTTTCACGTTCTATCTTTGTGTAGAAACAACACATATCATGTCAGAGGAATTAAAATACTGCTACAAACACCCCCATCCCTCCATCACAACCGACTGTGTGGTGTTCGGGTTTGACGGAGTCCGCCTCAACCTGCTGCTGATTCGACGGGGACTTGACCCGTTCAAAGGCAAATGGGCCTTTCCGGGCGGCTTCATGCGCATTACGGAAACTGCTGAAGAATGCGCACGCCGTGAGTTGAAAGAGGAAACCGGCGTTTCCGACATTTTCCTGGAACAGATCCACGCCTTCAGCGATGTGGACCGCGACCCGCGCGAACGCGTAGTGACCATCGCCTTCTTTGCGCTAATACGCCACTCCGACTATAAGGTGATTGGCGGCGACGATGCAGCCGAAGCCCGCTGGTTTCCGCTTTCAGAAATTCCGCCGCTGGCATTCGACCACGACCGTATTCTCCGCCATGCGCTAAAACACTTGCGGCTGAAAATCCATTTCGAACCGATAGGCTTCCGGCTTCTCGACAAAAAATTCTCGATGTCGGAACTGCAACGGCTCTACGAAAGCATTCTCGACGTGAAATTCGACCGCAGGAATTTCAACAAGAAAATCCTGTCGCTGGGCATTGTAGAGCCTACCAATGAAAAAATAGCCACCGGAGGCCGGGCGTCACAGCTCTACTCCTTCAACGAGGAAAAATATTGGGAACTGAAAGAAAAAGGTATGCGTTTGGAATTTTAACTCATTTTAATGATAGAACTCAATGAAAAATCTGCTCTATTCTGCTATAATAGGTGATATATGTGGCTCTGTCTATGAATTCAGACCGACACGCAACTATGACAAAATCAACCTGACGGACAGCCGCTCGTTTTTTACTGACGACACGGTCTGCACTATCGCGGTGGCCGACGCACTGATGTCGGGAAAAACCATGGTTGACTCCACACTGGAATGGTGCAACCGCTATCCGGCAAGCAACTATGGCACAATGTTCTACCAATGGTTGAAAAACGGCGGCGGAGCGCCCTACAACAGCTTCGGGAACGGCTCGGCCATGCGCTGCTCGGCTGTCGGATTCTGCGCCCGTTCCGTTGGCGAGTGCATTCATCTGGCAACGGCATCCGCCCATTTCACCCACAACCACCCGGAAGGCATCAAGGGAGCTGTAGCGACAGCCCTCTGTATCTATTACTTAATGGAAGGAAAAGACAAGGAGTTTGTCCGCGAAAAGGTGTTGCGAGCCTATTATCCGCACCACGCCAACACGAAACTCGATGACATACGACCCACCTACCAGTTCAACGAAACCTGTCAGGAAACCGTACCGCAGTCTATTCTCTGCTTTCTGGAATCGGAAAGTTTTGAAGACTGCCTGAAACTCTGCTACTCGATGGGCGGCGATGCTGACACGATGGGAGCCATAGCGGGACCGATGGCCTATGCCTTCTACCGCCACATCCCTGACTATCTGATGGCACTGGCATCCAATCGTCTTCCTGCCGAAATGACGGCCGCCTGCCGGAGGTTCGACCGCTTTGCCGACGAAGTCAAAGGCCGTCCGCGCGTTTCAAGGGCGAAAATCATCACCCTCGAACCCGACGAAGTGTTCGTGTTCGGAAGCAATCTGCGGGGAATGCACAACGGCGGCGCGGCACGCTACGCCATGGACCGCTTCGGAGCAGAGCCGGGAACAGGCGTGGGAATGACAGGACGATGCTACGCCATACCGACCATGCAGGGAGGAGTGGAAACAATCGTCCCCTATGTGAACGACTTTTTTGACTATGCACGGAACCATCCGGAACTGAAATTTCTTGTCACCCGCATCGGCTGCGGCATAGCAGGATTTAAAGATACCGACATCGCCCCACTTTTCAAGGCGGCCTACGATGTCACTAACGTACTACTACCAGCGACGTTCTGGGATATTTTAGACTATATGTAGATTTCGGGCGGAAGCCCGTCGGACAACTAATGGACTGACAACGGCGTAGACGTATGGGATTTTTACGACAACCGCAATGAAGAAGTGTAAAAAAATCAGGCAGTGATGCCTGTTCCTTATCTAAAACAACTTCCGCGCGACTGCGGAAACATGAAATATTGACGCCGTAGCAGTATTGCGTGCACTCAAAGGCAATTCTGCCACACGCAAAAAGGCATTCTTTCCCGAGCGGGTCGGAGAAGAATGCCTTTCATTTTAACCCAAATCGGTCATTAGACTTTATGGTGGATTTCGTGCTGCTGTCAGGCAGATTGATTTCTGTCTTTGTCGAAGATGTAGCGGGCTACATCGAGAAAAAGCAGGAAGCAAGATGCCGACTGCAGTGCGGAAGACTATTAAAGAGCCAACAAAAGCATACCGTCAACAGCCCAACCTTGTTTGGCGGTCTAATGACCGTTTTGGGTTTAACAGCAAGACTGCCGTTTCTATATCAACTTTTCCAAATCCTTCGTATTTTCACGCACCATTTCGTCAGTCACCTCATAGTTGGCAAGATCGCCGGACAGGTACATATCGTAAGACGCCATGTCAATGAGCCCATGGCCCGACAGGTTGAACAGAATCACCTTACTTTCGCCCGCTTCCTTCGCCATCTTAGCCTCACGAATGGCAGCCGCAATGGCGTGCGACGATTCAGGAGCCGGAATAATGCCCTCGGTTTGAGCAAAAAGCGTGGCTGCTGCAAAGGTTTCAAGCTGAGGAATGTCGACAGCGTCTATCAATCCGTCTTCCTTCAACTGGCTGACTACCGCCCCTGCTCCGTGGTAGCGCAAGCCACCGGCATGAATATTGGCCGGAGAGAAATTATGTCCTAACGTGCACATAGGAATCAACGGCGTATAGCCGGCTTCGTCACCGAAATCATACTGGAATACACCACGTGTCAGTTTCGGACAGGACGACGGTTCTGCGGCAATGAAGCGCGTGTTGCGTTCGCCCGTAAAGTTATGGCGCAGGAACGGGAAAGAAATACCCGAGAAATTGCTTCCGCCACCGAAACAGCCGATTACCACATCCGGATACTCGCCTGCCATAGCCATCTGCTTTTCTGCTTCAAGGCCGATGACTGTCTGGTGGAGCGCCACGTGGTTCATCACCGAACCCAGTGTATATTTACAGTTGGGCGTAGACATGGCCAACTCTACCGCCTCGGAAATCGCCGTACCCAACGAGCCCTGATAGTTCGGATTGTCGGTAATTATCTTGCGCCCTGCCTTTGTCGACATACTTGGAGAGGCAATGACCTCAGCTCCATAGGTCTGCATAATGGAGCGGCGGTAAGGCTTCTGATTGAAAGACACCTTCACCATATACACGGCAAGCGCCAACCCGAAATGCTTGGCTGCCAATGACAACGCCGCACCCCACTGCCCGGCACCGGTTTCAGTGGTAATGTTCGTCACTCCCTGCTGCTTGGCGTAATAGGCCTGCGCTATAGCGGAATTCAACTTATGGGAACCCACCGGACTGACACTCTCGTTCTTGAAATAGATATGCGCCGGAGTGTCCAACGCCTTTTCCAAACCACGCGCACGAACCAAAGGCGTAGGACGCCAAATCTTGTACATGTCGCGCACTTCCTCCGGAATTTCAATCCAACGGTCGGTAGTGTTCATTTCCTGGTTCGCAACAGCCTCTGTAAACAGAGGGTACAAGTCTTCAGCCTTCAACGGTTCTTTTGTGGCAGGATTCAACATCGGACGCGGTTTCACCGGCATATCGACCACTACGTTATACCATGCTTCCGGTATTTCTTTTTCCGCCAACAAGAATTTCTTTGATTCGTCTTTCATAATAATTCTATATTTATACAGTTTTATTGTATATCCACTACAAATATACAACATTTTTATGAAAAACAAATATTTTCAGCAAAAAATTCATCGGATTCACACAAAAAAGGCAGAATATGTGAGAAAAACACACATATTCCGCCTCAATTATTCAAATATGCCACCTATAACAGCATTGTGGTGACAATCCAACATTTCATTACAGGCTACGCTCTACTGTCCAGCAGAAAGCACGCAATCCCAATTGATGGCTGCCTTCATCGATTTTCTTCAGCTCAGCAAAGAAACTGTCGATCAGTTCGTCGGGCACCATCACCATGTAGGCACTGTTAAGCGTTGGCCAGGCATGTGAGCCCAAATGCGGTTCACCGCTGTTAGAGCCGGCACCGATAACGGTTTCCCATCCGGTAAAGCCCTTCAAACCCAAACGCAGCATTACCAAATTGACATCTTCAAGATGCGCCTGATTGAAAGATACAAAAACTGCTTTCATAGTTCCTTTACTTCTATTTGTTAGCTGAAATCTTTTTTAGTTCCTTTTTACGTTTGCGTTTCACGCCACGGGCTGCAAACGAGCTGTACATTGTCGGGATGATAATCAAGGTAATCAATGTGGAGAACGAAAGACCCCAAGCCACTGACAAACCTAACGAACGCCACATTTCCGAACCTTCGCCGGTACCCATTGCCATAGGAATCATACCGAAGACTGTAGTAAGCGTAGTCATCAAGATAGGACGAAGACGTGACTTACCGGAAGTGACAACCGCATGCACAATACCCAATCCGCGCTCACGACAGAGCATGATGTAGTCGATAAGCACGATACCGTTGTTCACCACGATACCAATCAACATCAGCACACCCAGCAACGCCATTACGCTCATCGGTGTTCCGGTCACATAGAGACCGATAAACACACCGGTCAAGGCAAACGGAATAGAGAACATGATAACGAACGGATAGGTCAACGACTCGAACTGCGATGCCATGATGAGGAACACAAGAATGATCATCAACGCCATCAACATAAAGAGGTCGGAGAATGTATCCTGTTGATCCTCGAACGTACCACCAAACTGCCAGTTGAAGCCGGTAGGCATTTCTACTTCATCCATCACCTTGTTGGCAGCAGAAACGATATCACTCATCGCATATCCGTGACCCACAACGCAGGAAACAGTGATGACACGCTGACGGTCCTTACGCTCGATTGTAGGAGGCGACTGAGCCTCAACCACCTGTCCGAGGTCACGAATCTTCACGCCTTGTCCGGACGGAGTGTAGATGGTAATGTTTTCAATATCCTCAACAGACTCACGGAACTGACGGTCGTAGCGGATACGGATATCATATTCGTCACCGTCTTCACGATAGTAGGACGACACGTTACCATTGATACGGTTACGCAGATAAGTAGCGGCAGTCGACATGTTCAGTCCGTGGAGAGCCAATTTTTCACGGTCGAAATCCACACGGTATTCCGGCGTATACTCGTCACGGCTGATATTCACTTCCGAACAGCCTTCCACTTTGCGCATACGTTCGGCAATGTCGGCAACCAGTGCGTCACCCTTAGCAAAGTCGTAGCCATACACTTCGATGTCGACAGCAGCCTGACCACCGGCACCGCCCTGACCACCGCCTTCCAATACCTGGAATGTACGGATTTCAGGATATTCGGCCAAATCCTTACGCATTTCATCACAGATTTCCGTCAAGGAACGTTCACGCTGCGTTGACGTACATGTACGGATATTATATTTAATAATGTTGTTACCGTTATCGGAAAGGTTACCGAACACGTTGTCCTCACCTGCCTGACCTTCTGAGAAGTTGATGTTCTCAATTTCAGGATATTTTTCACGGAACTGCTCGGTAATACGCATTGCCAAATCACGGGTGATTTCCTGACGTGTTCCGGTCGGGAGCTTCACTGTCATACTGATACGCGCATTATCCTGTGTCGGGAAGTATTCCGACTTAATCAACGGGAACAGTACGAACGTTGACACAACGAACAACAGCAACATAAAGCCGATAGTCAGCATACGGTGGCCCACACACCAGCGGAGCAGACATCCGTAAACGCTTGTCACCTTCTTCAAGCCTCTGTCGAACGGATCGGAAACCAGCTTCTGGAACATGTTACGCTTGTTGGACAGACGCAACATCAACGCACAGAGAGTCGGAGTCAGCGTAATGGCACCGATAGTGGAAACGGTAAGGATAATGGTTACCATCCAACCCAACTGGCCGAACATCACACCCGCCATACCTTCAATCATGGTCAACGGCAGGAACACGGCAATAGTGGTAAGCGTAGATGCCATAACTGAAATGGCCACCTCGTTGGTTGCAAACATGGCAGCCTGCCGCGGCCGGCTACCCCGCTCAATATGGGTGGTAATATTCTCCAACACCACTATCGCGTTGTCGACCACCATACCGATAGCGATTGACAAGGCACTCATGGACACGATGTTCAACGTATTGCCCGACGCCAACAGATAAATCAATGCCGCCAGCAACGAAATCGGGATAGTGAGCACAATCACAAACGTAGCACGCCATCGTCCGAGGAACAACAGCACCACAAGGCTCACAATCAACATCGTGGTAATGATGGTTTCCTTCAATGATTCAATCGTAAGGATAATGTTGTCGGAAGTATCGACAATCACGCCGATTTTCACATCGGAAGGCAATGTCTTCTGAATCTGCGGCAAACGACGCTTCACCTCGTTAGCAATGTCAACAGAGTTGGCACCGGCCTGCTTCTGAATAACAATCATACCGCCTTTCGTGCCGTTCGTGAATGATTCTTCCGCACGTTCTTCCGGCGCATCGATAATGCGAGCCACATCGCGCAGATAGACAGCGGCACCGTTGGAATAGCCAACCACCAGATTCAACATTTCGTTGACATCGGTAAACTCTTTCTGCACACGCATAGAGTATACGTTCGAACCGATATCGATGGAACCGGCCGGCACATTGCGGTTTTCGTTCGCAATGATCTGTCCGAGTGTTTCAATCGAAATGCCGTAAGCCTCCAGTTTATACGGGTCGCAAAGAATCTGGATTTCACGTTCCGGCAAACCGGAAATAGAAACTGTACCCACACCGGAAACACGCGCCAGCGGAGTGGCTACGTTATCGTCAAGGATCTTATACAATCCCGACATACTTTCATCGGCCGTAACCGACAGAATAAGGATAGGAATATCCTCGGTTCCGAACTTGAACAGAATCGGAGTGGTTGCCCCGTCAGGCAACGTCGTCACCTGGTCAAGTTTATCGCGCACGTCGTTAGTGGCGACGTCAATGTCAATACCATACTCGAACTCAAGAGTGATGAGCGAAATATTTTCACGCGATTTGGAAGTAAGGTGCTTCAAGTCGCTCACACCATTCAGGATATTTTCAAGCGGACGGGTAACGTTGGTTTCAATATCCTCCGCACTCGCACCTGAATAGGTGGTCATCACCATGATAGAGTTGGTCTCAATTTCCGGGAACAAGTCAATGGACAACTTGCTCAGCGAGAAAAGCCCCATAATGGCAATTCCCAGGAAAATCAATATTGTGGTAATCGGCCTTTTTACAGCCGCCTGATATACACTCATAGCTATTTCTTGTCTGTTTTGTCCTGAACTGTAGTAACTTCAATTGGCGAACCGTCCTTGAGTCGGGTCTGACCGGTTGTAACTACGGTTTCGCCCTTGTTGACACCGCTGAGGATTTCATATTCGTTTCCAATGCGTTGTCCAAGTTCCACTTTTCGATAAACAGCCTTTCCGCCTTCAACGACATATACATAACGGTCGCCAGAACCGGTAAGTTTCTGAACAGCACGGTCGGGCACTACGACACGGTCAACGACATCATAGCAGAGAGTCACGCGTGCAAACATACCCGGACGTACACGTTCGTCGGCATTGGCAATCTGGAGTTCAACCGGGAATGTACGTGATGTCGGGTCGATTGTCGGATAGATGATGTCGACTTTAGCCTTGAACTTTTCGTCGCCATAAACATCCAACTGCACATCCACTTCCATACCTTTGTGGATTTTGGTAAACAACAACTCTGAAACATTGATTTTCAGTTTCACCGGACGAATCTTTTCTACACGGTAAAGCGGGGTTCCGCCGGAATACATATCGCCGGAATCATAGTTACGCTCAACTACAACACCGCTTATCGGGCTCACCAGCGCCGTGTTTTCCAAAAGATTTTCATAGTTGCGCTTTGCAACGTCGTAGTTCAATTTTTTCAAATCCCATTCCGACTTGGAAGTTCCGCCGATTTTATAAAGTTCGTCGACACGTTTGAATTCCACTTCATTGTTTTCCATCTGAAGTTTCACCTGATCCAAGTTGGCAGGGTCCATATCTGCCAGTTTCTGACCGGCACGCACATGGTCGCCCACTTCCACATAAACCTTCTTGATACGTACAGGCGACTGTGGCGCAATGTTGTTGACCACATCGGCCTCTACCGTTCCGCTAAACACGTTCAACTGTTCCACCGGACGGAAAACACTTTGGGCTACCTGAACTTTCACCGCTGTTTCCGCCTGCTCTTCCGTTGCAGCCTTATCGCCGCCGGAACAAGCTGTCAACGCCGCCGACATGCACACAACTGTCGACAACAGACCTTTTCTGCTGATTGCTTGAAAAAATTTCATATCGTTTGCTTTATTATTTTTCTATAGAATTGGGGAGTAATTTATTCGGCTACGTAGTCCGTGCCCAAAGTTTCGTCGAGCGACGCCTTGGCCACCAGGAATGAATAGATAGCCTGGTTACGGTTGTTCTGCGACACGGTCAACGCCAATTGGGAATCATTGATTTCCAGCAATGTTCCGGCACCTGTATCGTAACGTTTCACGGCGATATCGTAACCCTTCTTTGCCTGGCTGACACCGTCGGATGATGCCTGATACTGCTTGATGGAAGTCTTCATCTGGTCAACATACTGACGGACAGCCACCATAAGGTTACGTTCCGTATCTATACGGTTGAGTTCCAACTGTTCAAGCTGTATCTTCGACTGCTTCACATTGCTATAACGGCTACCTCCTGAGAAGATAGGAATATTGAGGCTGACGCCCAATGTGGTGTACGGGTTCCAGCGATAGTCACCGAATTTAAAATTGTCGGACATGGCCATCCACTGGTGAGAGAACGACAGGTTCAATGACGGATAATAGGCCGCCTGAGCTATTTTCTTAGATTTAACCAACTGGCTGTGCTGAATATCCAACTGACGCAAAGAACTGTTGCCGGCAATCATGGTCGTATCAACCGACATATAGTCGGCATACAGGCTATCGACATAGTCCATCAAATTTCCCTCACATTCAATCTGCATATCCAAATCGACTCCCATCAGAGCTTTCAGACGCCATTTTGCGAGAACAATGGAATTCTGCGCATCATACATGTTAGGTTCGGCATTCTTCACACTCACGTCAGCACGAATCAAATCGTATTCCGATGCAAGCCCCTGGTCATATTTACGCTTGATGTCCACATAGTTTTCCATCGCATTGTCGTATGTTTCCTTGAACACCGTATAAGAATCGTTGGCAAGCAATACGCCATAATAAGCCTGCTTCACCTGACTGACCATAGAAAGTTTCGATGAGCGAGATTGCTCGACAGCCAACTCTACGGCATCGGAGGAAACGCTCAACTGCTGCCATAACGTAGCTGAAACAATCGGCATGGATGCTGCAAATCCGGCAGACCACGTATTACTACGGCCCACTTCAAAACCGGTATCGCCACCACCTTCCATTCCAGGCATGCTACCGCCCATGTACATCACCTGCTTCTTGATAGTACGGTTATAGTTTGCACTGAAATCCAATGTTGGAAACAAGTTTGCCAACACGCCTTTTTTCGAATACTCCTGCTTTGTAATCTCCTTATCGGCAACTTTTACAATAGGACTGGAATCAAGGGCAATTTCAATCGCCTTGTCCAAATTCAAATACACTGTAGAATCGCTGCTTGCCTGCCCGAAAGCTGCTACGGGCAACAAAACCGCCAACAACGACACAACAATCTTCCGCGAAAACATCTTATTCATTTATAAAAACATAATTACAGGTTTCCAATTTCAACACAATGTTAGTCATTATCATTAATAACGACAAGCAGAATAGACATGTCACAGACAAACGTCGACTATCAACTTTCTATTATGAATTTTAACACATATAAAGTCCACGCATGCATTCCACAGTATTCTGCAGAGTTTCCAACACGTATCCCGCAATCCTAACACGACAATGACAAAACAAAAAAAGGAGAACGACATGTCGTTCTCCTTGTAGTGGGCGTTGACGGATTCGAACCGCCGACCCTCTGCTTGTAAGGCAGATGCTCTGAACCAGCTGAGCTAAACGCCCGTTTCGTTCCCGAAAGCGATGCAAAGGTACAACAAATTTTTGAATCTGCAAATTTTTTCGTCACTTTTTTCAAAAAAAATCGCTTTTTTCTTGTAGTTGCCTTGTCGCATCTGGATTTTCGACATTCAACTACAAATTAATAGCTTAGAATTTGATATAGAAATGATATATATCATATTTTTATATTTTATCCGTTTTTGACACTTAAAAAATACAAAAACCGGGTACAAGACATCCTGCACCCGGTTCATGTCAAACAGATGAGCCTACAAAACGACTTTGCTCACACTGCCTCCAACCACTACAACATACAAACCTTTATTTAAAGAATAAACTGCCTCCTGACCGTCAACCAAGCAGCTCATCACTAAACGGCCCGACAAATCATATACAACACATTGGCTGCCTGAAGCGCCGCAGATGCGCAATTCACCGTTTGAACCTGAAACACGAACGGCATCAGCTGCAAAATTTTCAACCGAAGAACCTCCGGACTTTGAACCGACCTCAAACTCAAACGGCTTGGTTTCGGAAACACCGCCAGGGAACGGGAAACGGAAATGGATATTCAGCTTCGTTCCGCGCGGATAGCTTTGGGAGTTTTCTCCTTCAAACAGATTAACTGCATTTTCAGCCTGCGGCTGCTGCAAGCGGAAGTACGATTCACCATCGATCCAAACCTCTACCCCCAAATCTGTGCAAACACGGTCGAGCGACAGGCGGAACTGCAAACGGTTTTCACGAGTTGTCACGATTTCATAGCTGACAGCAGGAGCAAACACTTCGGCCTCTCCTTCCGGAGTACCCGTTAAAGCCCACCCGTCGGCTGCGATGCTGCCAACAAAAGTAACGGCATCGGCCGGTTCCAATGTTGAGAATGTAACGGTCTTCACCTCACTCACATTTCCGGCAAGGTCGGACACACGGACATACAATGTATAATCGGTCAACGGCGACAAGTTGTCCAACGTGCAGACACCGTCTTCACCGGAAGCAACACGAGAAGTAGCCAAAACCGATTCAAACGCTTCATCGGAAGCAACTTCAACCGTCAACGATGCAGACTGGTTGTCGGTTGCATTGACAGTAATATCAGCCGAATAACCAGTAACATTGCCCGCACTTACGGAATTCAAGACAGGAGCCTCAACATCTTCTGCCGGTTTTTCGTTGGCGCTGCCTACAACAAATGAAATAGGAAGTGTAGCAGAAGCGCCGCCACCGGCATAAACCAAACGGAAATAGAAGGTCACTGTTGCGCCACGTTCAAAAGAAGCTTCTGTAGTATAAGTGTAAGCCAACTCCTCGCCAGAGATAGGGGTTGTTCCATATGCTACATTGTCGATCCAAATTTCAGGGTTGACAAGGCCATCTGTTCCAGAATCCAAAGTCATTGTAAATTCCAACTGATTATCGGCTGTCGTTTTTACTATATAATTGATAACAGGCCTATAATCCCCAGTATTTTCTTCCCATTCATCAGCAGAAGCGACAACACCATAATAATAGCTTTCAGCATCAGCATCAAGCGTAGAGAACGACAAAGTCTTCACTTCGCTGACATTGTCGGCATCATCGGTAGCACGCACAGCCAAAACATACGCAGTGGCCGGTGTCAAACCTGACAAGGTGCAGACTGTTTCCGTTCCTACAGCCACCTTTTGGCTTTGCAGCACAGAAGAAAAACCGTCAACAGAAAACTCCACCTTTACAGACGATGCCACATTATCATTGACAAGCAAACGCACATCAGCCTTCGTCGACGACACGCCTTCCAACTCAAGCATTGAAACCACAGGAGCTTCGCTATCGTCCAATGTTTCATTTACACTGCCAACTACATAGTCAAACGGCTTAGTCATTGAAAATTGTCCATAGGCGAAATAAAAACTGATGCTCAATGTTTCTCCTATTTCGTATGCGTCGGGTGTTGTGTTGGCGAACTGAGAAGAACTGCCGGCAACAGGGTTCAAATCCATCAAATATCCACCATTGACAAACAACTGCGGCACAAGTCCGACACATGTTGCAGACAAATCAACCGTCACTTGCAATTTTCCCTCGTCTACAACTGAAATTTGATAACTGAAATCAGGAGCATATCCTTCCTCGGAACCTTGCGGAGTTCCGACAGTTTTCCAATCCTCAGCCCCAATAAAACCTTCATACGTCTGCGCATTAACGACTCCATACAGGAAGGAGGCGCAAACAAAAACAAACATTAGTAATAGTTTCTTCTTCATAGTTTTAAATTTTAAAAGTTTTGTACCGCAAATTTATATTTGTTCTTTTCTTCAAAGGGCAAAAACAGATTCACAGAAACTCACATACCCACACAACAAAAACACAACACAAACCAATAGACAATTAATTAACAACATATTACACATAACCTTACTCCAATTTGCGACTCACTAAAACAAGTATAAAGACTGACACTGCTCCAAAAACAAGGATATACAAATGTGCATTCTTTTGAGGCAAATCACTATTCTCATTCTCTTCTATTTCACTACCTTTGCCCAAAACATCATCTATGAAAGCGATACTGCATATTTTCATCCTTGCGACTTTAATTTTCGCATCCTGCTCGCCTACAAAAAGCAGCCAGGAGGAAGCAAACGCCCAACAAGAAACGACAACAGAGATGAGCCTGTCGGAAATTGAGCAATCCATCGAAAAGGAAGAATGGGAAAAAGCCCGAATAAAAGCAGAGAATCTGTATGCAAATCAAAGGCAAAAAATGGGAGCCATCGAGTCCATCAAACTCGCCATTGCCTATATATCGCTAACATCAGAACCGCTTCTTGATTTCGAGCAAACCCACAATTACGCCTTACGGATTAAAAGTCTATACGAGCAAGCCAACGACCGCGACAGTCTGCTGACAAGAAATTATCTGGAGACACTCGGCATTACCACCCTCGTTGACGAAGCCTACGAGAACTGCCTGTACATCATTAATGCCAAACAAAAGGCAGGAAAGGACAGCACCTATGTATTCTCACCACAACATTCAAATGATACGACGAAATAGACATACGAAAATCGTATCAAACTGACATTTAAAAGTTTTTATTATCTTTTTCAAGAAAATTAAGCATTTCTTTTTGCCCATTCAGCACTAATATCTATCTTTGCACACGAAAAATCATTCTGAGATAGAGTGTTTTCATGCAATTGTTTATTAACGAACACATTACACACAATAGACTAAATCAATTTTTCATGGTTTAGTGTCCCCTCGATATGCACACTGTCAAACAAAGCAAATTTTCAGGATATGATAAAAAGAATTAAAATAATCTGCTGTTTTTTCGCTTTAATAAGCATTATTACATCCTGTAATACCTCTAAAGAGATTGTCTACCTCCAAGACATCCAAACAGGAACTAAAGAAAAAGTCGACTCAAGTCACGGCATTGTCATACAGCCCAAAGACATGCTCTCGATTATTGTTTCTAGCAAAGACCCCCAATTGGCATCAATGTTTAACCTTCCCGTTGTCAGCTATCAAGCCGGTTCCGAAATCGTTTCCGGAGGACAGCAACAACGCCTTTTGGGATATGTTGTCGATGAAAAGGGCTTTATCAATTTCCCAATCTTAGGGAAAATAGAAGCAGCAGGATATACGCGTTGGCAACTTCAGGAAAAAATCAAAAAAGAAATCATCAGCCGCGACCTGCTCAAGGATTTAGTTGTCACCGTAGAATTTATGAACTTCAAAATCTCCATTTTAGGAGAAGTGACAAATCCCGGGTCATACAAAATCGAAGGCGACAAGGTAACAATTCTGGAAGCCCTCAGTATGGCTAAGGACCTGACAATTTTCGGACGACGCGATCAGGTATATGTAATCCGCGAGGAAAACAATACCCGCACTACATATCAAGTAGATTTACGCTCTACCGACTTGTTCAATTCTCCTGTTTACTATTTAAAACAGAATGACATAGTATATGTACAACCAAACAAGGTAAAAGCCGGGCAATCAACAATTAACGAAAATAATATTAAATCAGTAGGGTTATGGATTTCAATTGCATCACTGCTCTCATCAGTGGGTGTATTGATTGTAAATCTGCTTAATTAATTTTTTAACAAAAAATCCACAAAAGAAATGGAAGACAATCACAACACTCACATTGAAGAATCAAAATCTGACATCCAGATTAGCGACGTTATTGAATGGGCTATTTCACATAAATTGTTTATTGCAATTTCTGTAATAGTATGTGTGTTTATTGCTTTATTCTATTCATACAGAGCGCCATCTATTTATAAGCGTGAATCAAGCGTTATGCTTAGAACCAGCGTTAACGGCCAAGCCCAAATGGGAGAATTAGCCATATTCGAAGACATGGGCATGTTCAATACTGGCATGGACGTATACAATGAAATCGAAGCATTCCGCTCTCCAATCTTAATGGAAGAAGTGGTTGAACGATTAGGGCTAAACACTACATATCAAAGTAAGAATTGGATAGGTAGAACCACTGATTGGTATGACCAGACACCAGTTAAAGCAGAATTTTCAGAGTTAACTGAAAAAATAGAAGGAAAAAATGTTCAAAGTTTTTCTTTTACTGTTACAAAAGGTGAAAACAAACAAGAATTTATTCTTCAAAAATTTTATGCCAATGGCGACAAAATAGAGTCCGAGAAAATTGTCGCAAAAGCAAATATTCCAACCAAAACCCCGATTGGAAATGTAACTATCACTCCTACCGCTTTATTTGAAAACTTTAATGACCCGATAAGAATTAGCCATGCACCGATAGAAATAGTTGCACAGAACTATTTAACAAAATTATCGGCAGAGCTTGCAGATAAAAAAGCAACAGTCATAAACTTTTCCATCACAGACAACTCTGCAAAACGAGCAGAGGATATATTGAACACATTGCTGAAGGTTTACAATGAAGATTGGGTAGAATTCATGAACCAATCGACACTAAACACTTCAGAATTCATTAAAGAGCGTTTGGCAATTATTGAGCAAGAACTTGGAACCGTAGATAAAGATATTGAAAAATTCAAGAGCGACAATAAGCTGTTGGATATAACAGCGGAAATGGCAATGGTCACAGAAGAGTCCAGCAAATACTCCGACCAGGCATTCAAAATGAACAATCAGCTTTACATAGCTAAATTCATTCGTGAATATTTGGTTGACAACACTAAGGAATATGAACTTCTACCATCAAACTCTGGAATTGAAAATGACAATGTAGAAAGTCTTATTGGCGAATACAACAAACTCCTACTCGATCGTCAACGCTTAGCAGACAATAGCAGCAACAGCAACCCACTTGTCACAGATTTAAACAACCAGCTCAAGTTGATGAGAGCAACAATCTTGAAATCTATTGACAACCTCATCAACACATTACAAATTCAGGTTGACAAAATCGCCGAACAGGAGAATAAAATAACGAATCGTATCTCCGATAACCCTGGCAAAGTAAGAGAACTTCTTTCCATTGAACGCCAACAAAAAATCAAGGAAGAGCTCTACCTTTATCTTCTCCAGAAAAGAGAAGAAAATGAACTTTCGTCCAGCCTTGTCGTTGATAACACCCGACTGTTAAAACCGGCAAGCGGCCCGCTAGCCCCCATCTCTCCTAAAAAGCCAATTATTCTGGCCGTTGGTCTGATTTTGGGCTTAGTCATTCCATTCGGCTATATGTTCCTCACATCAATGATGAATACAACCGTTCGTGGACGAAAAGATCTTGAGTCTCTCACGGCTCCTATTATTGGCGAGATTCCACAAATCGGTAAAGCAAAACGCTATACACAAATTAGAAAGATGCTACAGCGTGACAAATCAGACGACAACGTCCCCACGCTGTTAGTGAAAGAAAAAGGCCGAGATATTGCCAACGAAGCATTCCGTATTGTCCGAACCAATCTCGACTTTATTCTTAACACAGCCGAATCTGCACAAATTATGCTTGTAACATCATATCATGCCGGTAGTGGCAAAACCTTCTGCGGCATAAACCTAGCTGCAACAATGGCACTTAAAGGGAAACGAGTTGCAATCGTTGACCTTGATATACGCAAAGGGACACTAAGCAAATTCGTGAATTCTCCGCGAAAAGGAGTGGCAGCATACCTGAACAATCAAGCCACACTTGACAACATAACAATAACAAATGCCAACGGAGTCAAAGGCTTGGATGTTATCCCGGCAGGAACATTGCCGCCGAACCCGTCAGAACTTCTGCTTGAAAAGCGTCTCGACGAGCTTGCTGCAGAATTAAAAACGAAATACGATTATATTTTCCTCGACTGCCCTCCAGCTGGAATTATTGCAGACGCATCCATCATCGCAAGAGTAGTCGACCGCACAATCTTTATTATTCGCGTAGGTGTTCTCGACCGTCGCCAGCTGCCTGAAATTCAGGAAATACAAGACAGCAAACAATATCCGAATATGACAATACTGCTCAACAGCAGCAGACAGTCAAACTTTGGATATAGCCGATACGGATATAGTTACGGCCGATACAGTTACGGAAACGACAACGATTAAAATGTTTTCGTTCCTCAATAAAAAAACATCCATCGCCGATTCCGGCCTGCTCGACAACTTTGTCGACCGCCATACACATATCCTACCCGGAGTCGACGATGGGTTTAAAAAGCTTTCCGATTCACTTGAAGCTTTGAAGAAAATGCAAGAGCTGGGAGTTAAGGAGGCATGGCTCACACCACATATAATGACCGACTATCCGAACCAGCCTGCACAACTCAAAGAAAAATTCAAAGAGCTGAAAGCTGCATACACAGGCTGCATCCACTTGCACATCGCAGCCGAACACATGCTTGACAACCTCTTCATAGAGCGGTTCGAAGCAGACAACCTACTGCCGATGGACAACAACATATTGCTGATCGAAACATCCTATTTCAATCCACCGATGGAGTTCGACGGCATTATGGGCGATATTCTAAACAGCAAATATACCCCACTGTTGGCCCATCCTGAGAGGTATAGATATATGAATACTAATCAATACAAACGGCTAAAAGACAAAGGCGTACTGTTTCAACTCAACTTAGGTTCACTGGTTGGAGGATACGGGAAAGAAGTACAAAGTGTTGCAAAAAACATATTAGGGAATGGATGGTATAACTGTATCGGCAGTGACATCCACAGTCTGAAGCAACTTCAACAAATCCTATACACGCCGACATTGTCAAAAAAAGAAATTGCAATTTTAAAAAATATAATTTAGACACGTTTGATAAACTTCTTAATTTATTAAAATATGAAAGCTTGTTTTATGGGCTTGGGATATATTGGACTCCCAACTGCCATTATCGCTGCAAAACACGGTGTTACTGTAACAGGGGTTGACATTAACCCTAAAGTAGTAGAAATGACTAACCAAGGTCATCTGCATATTATCGAACCGGGAATGGAAGAAATGTTACAAGAAGTTGTAAAATCCGGTAGCCTGAAAGCATCTACTACCCCAGAAGTAAGTGATGCTTATTTCATGGTGGTACCTACTCCATTTAAAGGAAATCATGAGCCAGATATTTCATACGTAGAAGCTGCAACACGTGCCGTTATCCCCTTCTTGAAGGAAGGCGACCTCTACGTCATTGAATCGACGTCTCCGGTTGGAACTACAGAAAAAATGAGAGACCTCATTTTTGCCGAACGTCCGGAACTGCAAGATAAAATCTACATTGCCTACTGCCCGGAACGCGTACTTCCCGGCAACGTCATCTATGAGCTCGTTCACAACGACCGTGTCATCGGCGGTATCAACGAAGCTTCAACCGACAAGGCTATCGAATTCTACAGCCAGTTTGTACAAGGAACGCTGCACAAGACAAACAGCAAGACTGCTGAAATGTGTAAACTTACTGAAAACTCTTCACGCGACGTGCAGATTGCCTTTGCCAACGAGCTTTCGCTCATCTGCGACAAGGCAGGCATCAACGTATGGGAACTTATCAACCTTGCCAACAAGCACCCGCGTGTCAATATCCTGCAACCGGGCTGCGGTGTAGGCGGACACTGTATTGCTGTTGACCCGTATTTCATTACGGCCGATTTCCCTGTTGAGTCACAACTCATCGGCAAGGCACGCGAAATCAACAATTACAAGTCTTTCTGGTGTGCCGAGAAAGTACAGAACGCCATGTTGAAATTCGAGTTGGAGCACCACCGCAAACCGTGTGTGGCCATGATGGGTCTGGCATTCAAGCCAAACATCGACGACCTTCGCGAATCACCGGCTAAATACATCACAACAAAGGTAATGCAGGCATGCAACAATGCCGATATTCTCGTCGTTGAGCCAAACATAACGTCACACAACGTGTTCAAACTCACAGACTACCGCGAAGCCTACGACCGTGCCGACATCGTCGTATTCCTCACAGCCCACGATCCGTTCAAGACATTGCCCTACCGCGAAGACAAAGTTATCCTCGACTTCTGCGGAATCTTCAAAAAATAAAAAAGTTTACCGTTTACAGTTTACGGTTTACAGGTAGTCTTCAGACTCTGAAGAAGTTTACTGCCTATAGTTAACAGACTGTTTACAGAATTAATCAGTCTTAGACAGCCCAACGGCGAACAATCAATGAAAACTGTAAACCGTAACCGGGAAACAGTAAAGCTGCATTATGTAAACCGTAATCCGTAAACTGTAATCTGTAAACTGTAAACCCTAAACACAACAATGTCCAACTTTTTTGCATTCGAAACCCTTGATGCCTATAAAGCATCAAGAAGTATCGTTAAAGAAGTCTATACACTTATCGATACCTTTCCGAGCAAAGAAGATTTTGCACTCAAAAGTCAGATCCGAAGGGCAATAATATCTGTTCCTTCAAATATTGCGGAAGGAAGCGGACGTCAGCATCCCAAAGAGCAGGCACATTTTTATGAAATCGCCTATGCTTCACTGCTCGAAACCTTCTGCCAGCTTGAAATTGCAACAGATTTAGGCTACCTAAGCGAAACTGAATTCAAAAAAATTGGCGAAAAAATTAAGACAACTTCAAAATTAATAGCAGGCTTACGAAACGCATGTTACAGAACAATCCGGTAAACTGTAATCCGTAAACAGTAAACCCAATCTGTAAACCGTAAACCGTAAACTGTAAACCCTCTACCTATGAAAAAAATCATGCTCGTTTTCGGAACCCGTCCGGAGGCCATCAAAATGGCGCCGCTTGTCAAGGAGTTCCAGAAACATCCCGATACATTCCAGACCATTGTCTGTGTCACCGGTCAGCACCGCGAGATGCTCGACCAGGTGCTCAACATCTTCGACATCCGTCCCGACTTCGACCTCAACATCATGAAGCAAGGGCAGGATCTCTATGATGTCACTGCCCGCGTGCTTACAGGCATGCGCGACGTGTTGCAAGAAGCGCAGCCCGACGTTGTGCTCGTTCACGGCGACACCACAACCAGCACAGCCGCCGCCCTCGCCGCATTCTACCAGCAAATCCCCGTTGGACACGTAGAAGCCGGACTCCGCACGCACAACATCCTCAGCCCGTGGCCCGAAGAGATGAACCGCCAGATTACCGGCCGCATCGCTTCCTACCACTTCGCTCCGACAGCACTCAGCCGTCAGAACCTGCTGCAGGAAAACGTCGACGATGCCAATATCACCGTTACGGGCAACACCGTCATCGATGCCCTCTACTGGGTAGTCGACCGCATCAAGAACGACCGTTCCCTCGACGCTGAGCTTGAAGAAGTGCTCCGCCATGCCGGCTACGATGTCAATTGCCTTGCCGACGGCCGTCCGCTCGTGCTCATCACCGGACACCGCCGCGAAAACTTTGGCGACGGATTCATCAACATGTGCACGGCCATCAAGCAGCTCACCGAGCGCTACCCGAACGTCGACTTCGTCTACCCGATGCACCTCAACCCGAACGTGCGCCGTCCAATCCACGAAGTGTTTGGCGACGACCTCAGCAACCTCGGCAACATGCACTTCATTGAGCCGCTCGAATACCTCAGCTTCGTCTACCTCATGGAGAAATCCACTATCGTGCTCACCGATAGCGGTGGTATCCAGGAAGAAGCTCCGGGACTCGGCAAACCTGTGCTCGTCATGCGCGACACCACCGAACGCCCCGAAGCCCTCGAAGCCGGCACAGTGAAACTCGTAGGCACCGACCGCGAAAAAATCTTCAACGAAGTGTCGACCCTTCTCGACGACGCAGCCGCCTACGCCCGTATGTCGCAAGCCGTCAACCCCTACGGCGACGGCCTCGCCTGCTCACGCATCGTAGAACGATTAAAATAAATCACTGGTTTACTGTTTACAGTTTACGGTTTACAGCCCCACTCGGCAACACATCCAACCGTAAACTGTAATCTGTAAATTTTAATCCGCACACCGTAAACGGTCAACAGAAAAAAGCAGTAAACTGTAATTCATAAGTCATAAACACGGTAACCAGGAAAAGCAGTAAACTGTAAACCGTAAACTGTAAACATAATTCATGTCTGATAACTCAGCAAACAATAAACGCATAGCTAAAAACACCCTGATGCTCTACATCCGGATGCTCTTGATAATGGGAGTAAACCTCTACACCTCCCGCATTATCTTGCAGGCATTGGGCGTTGACGATTTCGGACTTTATAATATTGTTGGCGGAGTTGTCGTATTGTTTACTTTTATAAACAATGCGATGGTTGCCTCCACTCAACGTTTTCTCAACTATGAATTAGGCAGAAACAATCCGGAAGAAGCTCAAAAAGTATTTTCAGCCAGCCTATCCATCCATTTTGCCATTGCTGCTGTATTTTTGATTCTTGCAGAAACTGTCGGATTATGGTTTTTAAATACTTACATCCAAATTCCTCCGGGACGAGAAACAGCAGCCAATTGGGTATATCAGTTTACAATCATCACATCTATTATCAACATTATACGGACTCCCTACAACGCTTCGATTATTGCTCATGAACGAATGTCATTCTACGCTTATATCAGCATTATAGAAGTAGTGTTAAAACTGTTGGTTGTTTATCTCGTTTATCTGTTTGCCGACCGACTAATCTCCTATGCAGCCCTAATAACAATTGTCACTCTAATTGTCTTCGGAGGCTATTACCTCTTTTGTCGAAAGAAATTTCCAATTTGCCGATACAAATTTGAATACGACAAGCAACGTTATCTCTCCATTGCAAGTTTTTCCGGATGGAGCCTATTCGGTTCAGTAGCAAATATGGGTGGTCAGCAAGGAACAAATATTCTTTTAAACATGTTTTTTGGAGTTGCCATAAATGCAGCCATGGGTATAGCAAACCAGGTCAACGCTGCAATTTACCAATTTGTCAGTAGCTTTCAAACGGCCTTCAATCCGCAAATCATAAAATCATACGCGGCGGGAGATAAAAATTATTTCATAAATCTTATTCTTAACACCTCACGATATTCATTCCTGTTGCTATTTTTCTTAGCATTACCAGTATACCTATGCACTCCTGAAATATTGCAAATTTGGTTAGGCAGCGTACCCGAACATGCTGTCGAATTTTGCCGCCTAATGTTGATATTTTCACTGATCGATGCCATACAAGGCCCTCTTTGGGTTTCCGCACAGGCAACTGGAAGAATTCGGAACTATCAATTGCTTATGAGTTCCTTGATTCTTCTAAATATCCCAATTATATACATACTGTTTCTATTTTTCGACAATCCAGAAATCGCATTAATAGTACGTATCGGCATTAACGTCATAACAGCAACAGCACGAGTTATTTACCTCAACAGACTCTATAAATTTCCAATAATTAGATATATAAAGGAAGTGGTTTTCATTTGCGGTGCCATATCCATTATATCATTTATAATTCCTTATTTTATTTACACAATAATAGCTGATTTCATCGGAGTAGTCATCACCGTTATATCTGCTTTCACCTGTTCTACGATATGTATACTGCTTTTTGGACTTAAGAAAGAAGAGAAGCAATTAGTTTCAAAAAAATTCAGACAATATATTCACAGATAATGAAAACTGCAACAATAACATTTCACGCTTCACACAACTACGGTTCAATGCTGCAAGCCTTTGCCTTGCAACAAGCTATCAAGAAGCTTGGGCACGAAAATGAAATTATAAATCTCCGCACTGAGCGACAAAAAAAATATTATCCCAGACCATCATTGGCATTCCCTAAATCAATCAAACAAGCTATAAAACAGTTGTTGACACTTCCATACTATAAAGATCTTCAAAAAAAATACGACCTGTTTGAGGAGTTCTTATCTCAAGAATTAACACTAACGAAAGAGTTTGCGACAAAAGAAGAAATTGAACAAGCGAATCTTCAATATGACTGTTTTATTGCCGGTGGAGATCAGTTATGGAATACAAAACCCCTTGATTTCGACTGGAGCTTTTATCTACCATTCACAGACAAGAAAAAAATTTCATACTCCGCCAGTATGGGACCCCATGCGGAACAACAAGTAACAAACAGAGCCCTTATCAAAGATTACTTATCAAAATTTACCCACATTGCAGTACGGGAAGAAGGGACAAAAAAAATTGTTGACGATTTAACGGGAGAATCCACAAATATCACTATTGATCCGACACTTCTTTTAACAAAAAAAGAATGGATAAATCATTTAAATGAAAGACCTATCATTTCGGGGGATTATATATTGGTTTATTCACCTGGATTTAACAGGGATGTTTATGATATCGCCAAAACGATTGGAAAAAGGACAACAATTCCAGTTTATACGACAAACCACATTCTAAATAGATATCCACAATTGTGGAATGTCAAATGCAAATTAACCACAGGCCCTTGGGAATTTCTCAATATACTCAGTAATGCGAAATTAGTTATTTGCGGTTCTTTTCACGCCGTTGTTTTTTCGGCTTTATTCGAACGCCCTTTTTTTGCGGTAAACGGGGAAAAAGACAATCGAATGAAAACATTTCTTGAAAAAACCGATTTAACACACCGCACTATCTCAAAAGAGAACATCAACGAACGAATTTCTACAGCTTTTAACTGTGATTTTTCCCAATCTACGGCTTTATTAAATAAAGAACGGGAAGCCGGATTGGAGTATCTTAAAAATGCAATAGAGAAATGATAGAACTCTGCGACAACAATTCATGCACCGGATGTGGAGCATGCTACAATATATGCCCTAAAAATGCGATTACAATGTTTCGTGATAACGAAGGTTTTCTTCGTCCATCCATCAATCACGAGCGATGCATTGAGTGCCATTTGTGTCAAAAAGCATGTCCACCTCTAAACCCAGTCAAGAAACATCCGAAAACGCTACAGCCAATAGCCTTAATCAATAAGAGCAAAGACATTTTGCTAAAGAGTACATCCGGAGGCGTATTTTCGCTTATTGCGGAATGGATTCTCCAACAAGGTGGGGTTGTTTTTGGCGTTGAGATGGATTCTGAATTCAATATTTATCATAGTCAAGCAGAAAATTCCGAAGAAATCCAAAAATTTCGCGGTTCAAAATATGCACAAAGCGACACCAAAAAAACATTTGCAGAAGTAAAATCATACTTAAAACAAGGGCATCCTGTCCTTTATACGGGAACCCCCTGCCAGATTGCCGGCCTGTCAAACTATTTACGAGGCGTAGATTGCCGGTTGTTATACACAGCTGATATTGTCTGCCACGGCACTCCTTCAAATACAATGTTTCAAACCTATATTTCCAAATTGGCACAACAAAAAGGATTACAAGTTTCCGATATAAAGAAATTTCAATTCCGTCTATTGGAACAATGGGGTAGTTACAACGCATCTTTCGAACATAATGCCCAAAGACAGATTTTAAAAGATGCAGATAATGTTTATTTGAGTCTGTTTTTCTCAGCACGACTTCAACGCCCATGCTGCTATTCTTGCCCTTATACCTCACAAGAACGCGTTTCCGACATTACCATTGCTGATTTTTGGGGAATTGGTAAAAACAAACCATTCAACTACGAAACTAAAAAAGGATGTTCCTTAGTTCTAACCAATACCGAGAAAGGAAAGAATCTGTTTGACCGGATTTCTCAATATGCAAATTATGAATATCGGGAATGGGAAGAAGCGTTAGCAGTAAATCATCAACTGCACACTCCGACTTTGCGTCCAAGAGATAGAAAAAAAGCCATTCACGATTTGTTTGAAAAATCTTTAAAACAAACATATAACCACTTTTTTAACTCCCCCAAAATCAAATGTCGTAAAATTTTTGGCAAGTTACTTCGTATTATTCTATTTCGCAAATGACTCAACCCCAAATATCAATAATCGTCCCTGTCTACAAAGTAGAAAAATATATCGAACGTTGTGTCCGGTCGATTTTCGAACAGACTTACGAAAACCTGGAAATCATTTTCGTAAACGACTGTACCCCAGACAATAGTATTGAGATTCTCAATAACGTATTAAAAGATTACCCCCATCGTAAGCAGCAAACACGGATTATAAATTTTGAAACGAATCAAGGTGTTGCATCTGTTCGGAATGTTGGAATAAAGAATTCAACTGGCAAATATAGCATTCAGTTTGACAGTGATGATTATGTCGAAAACACAATGATAGAAGAAATGGTTGCTATAGCAGAAAAAGAGAAAGCAGACATAACAGTGTGTGACTTTATGAATATCTATACAACACATTCCGTACATGTTCATGTAAATCCGTCATTAAATCCACATGTACTATTGCAGCAAGTTTTAACCGGAGAAGTGCACTCTTCTTTATGTAATAAACTCATTAATCGAACATTGTATCTTAAACATGACATTACTTTCATCGAAGGTTTGAATATGCGAGAAGACCTCTCCGTTATGTTTCGTCTGTTATATTTTGCAGAAAAAATAGCTTACATATCTAAACCATTCTACAACTATATATTAACAAATACAACATCATACACGGCAACAAAGATGAGCCTTGCCCATCAAAAGAATGCATTTGAACTTATTCGCTTGAT
This sequence comes from uncultured Porphyromonadaceae bacterium, assembly GCA_900544305.1. Taxonomy (GTDB): domain Bacteria; phylum Bacteroidota; class Bacteroidia; order Bacteroidales; family Muribaculaceae; genus Limisoma. The sequence goes on along the minus strand of UQUV01000006.1, from coordinate 63,346 downwards.
ACGATCATTTTTTAACGATAATTCAATAACAGAAGAATTTCAGCAAGCTTTTAGATTCTTCAAAGCAGGAATCATCTGCTCCATTGCCCTTTATGGTAATTTAAAATATTATAAACAAGAGGCTTTCTTATTTAAGGATGTTTGTATTAGAGACATCATTTCAAAACCAGCATTAAGTAAAATACTTAAAATTGCTGGTATATTATTAACCTGCCACTTGTCATTAACACTATCCATTTTGCGTTCCACAAGAATTTTAAAAACTCATTTATGCAAAAAGAAGTAGTACATAGTAGAATTATCGAAATTGATATCATTCGTTGTATTGTTATTATTCTTTTAGTCCTATTCCATTCCTTCGCCCCATACACCAAAGGCTGGGAAGAAATCCCCTATACAAATTGTAATATTCAAGAATACTATTGGTTGGGCAAATTCTTTTATAGTGGAATGTTGGAAACATTTGTAATGATATCAGGCTACATTTTTTCATTCACATTTCACAAACCAAAGATTAATTACAAAAAGATAGTCTTAAAAAAAATCAAACGCCTATATTTCCCTACCATAATATGGGGAATAATCTTCATCTTAATTTTAGGCAACATCCATTTTTTTACAAGACCTACATCCTTTGTCTCTATTCTTAATGGAATTGCCCACTTATGGTTCCTTCCTATGCTCTTTTGGTGCATGGTTTTTGAACTTTTTATTGGCAGGCATATTCCTCAAAAATATACACTTCTATTAGCACTATTATCAGCCATACCTCTTCCTACGGTACCAATATTAAAGCTCAATTTATATTATTGTTTCTTTTTTCATTTAGGTACTATAATAGCTAACAACAAGGAGTTTATCATATCATATTTCACAACAAAAAAATTTTTGTTTTTATGTATCCTTTATATTGTTACTTTTCTCTCATTGTCTTATGTAAACGATAATTATATACTTTTTGACAGTACAACACCACGTATTCCTAAATTTGGATTAATTTATACCAATAATCTTTTCCGTTTCATTTACTCATTATTAGCAGTTCTCATTTTTTATTATATTGGTACACATATTCAGTTATCTTCAACATGGAGAAGCTTAATATTGTCGTTGTCTTCGCTTTCCTTTGGCATTTATATTCTACAAGAGATTATACTCCGGATTCTTTATTACAAATTAGAAATCACTCAATATATTGGAGATTTTATGACCCCTTGGATTGGATTTATAATAACATTTATTCTTTCATGTATTCTCAGCTCTGCTCTAAATAAAAACAAATACACTAAAATATTATTAGGTTAACATATGGAACCAACTACACAGGCGATTCTTGTTCCAATTAGTTTATGGTTTATTTTACTAATTCGTTATTTTTCTCAAATAAAAAAAACGACTTTTGAGAATAAATCATATGTTTTCTTTTGGCTTATTGTCACTCTATTCTGCACGTTTAACTTTATGCCAGGAGATTATTATAGTTATAGAGAACTTTATGAGAATCTTTATCGCTCTTCCTATGCAATTCATGTAGAAGAATTCTTTTATTACCTCACACAGTTGCTTCCACATAGTTATCATTTATGGCGATTTGTAATTTGGACAACATCCACAATTATCATCATATTAATTTTCAAAAAGTTAAAATGTCCCTTTGACTTCTCTGCACTTATATTCACGCTTCTATTGATGACATATTTTGCAGTTCCTCGTAACACATTAGGCTATGTTGTTCTATATCTTGCATTTGTCATCATTTTTTCACCAAACAAAAAGAACAAATTCTTTTCACTGTGTATCGGTATCATCTTAATTATTTGGTCTTTCTCCCTACACAAAAGTATGTTTATGTATATACTTTTAATGGGATTTGCACTAATACCTATAGGAAAGAAACTATTTATAACATCTTTAATAGCCTTTCCCTTATTATATAAATCTGTTACTTATATTTCTTCTTATATATTACTCAGTTCGTTTGCCAACGAAACCTCACAAGAATCCGGGACTGGGTATTTGGAATCAAACTTTAGAGTAGAAGCAAACATTAATGGCATTATACAACTTTTCATCACACGTCTTCCCATTTTTCTCTTACTTTTCTATAGTATACGGAACATTTTCTTTAAAAAAGAGAAAATTCAATACGGATTAAAAGTATTTTTACAATACACCTATTGGCTTATTTATATATCTTACTTATTTAAAGGACAAGAAGTTTCTGCATTTCTTACAAACAGATTTTGGGACACTTCACTATATCCTTTAACGATTTTCCTTGCTGGATATCTATACAAAAAGCCTCGTTCTCGTTTTATTAAAAACTGTTTTTATTTATTGATACTCTCAAATCTGTATCAACTATCATACGCAATCTTCAAAACATTATAACGCATGAAAATTCTCGAAATAATTCCACAACTTAGCCAAGGAGGAGCAGAACGGTTTGTTATTGACCTTTGCAACGAATTGTCAAAAGAGCACGAAGTTATACTTGTTGTGCTACACAACGTGGACAATCACGGCTTCTTCCAAAAAGAATTAAGCGAGCGTATCCGCCTCATCAGCATGAACAAGCGAATGGGAATGGATTGGAAATTATTCTTTAGAATTGCAAAATTGATAAAGAAAGAAAAGCCAAACGTAGTGCACACACATCTACGTGCCATTCTCTATACAATACTATCATTCACATTCTTTTCAAAAATCAAATTTATTCATACCATTCACAGCGATGCGGAAAAAGAAGCTGGAGGAGGAATCAGTAAATGGTGTCGAAAATTTGCTTTTGGCACAAAACTAGTGCATCCGATAACAATTTCGGAAGAATCGAAACACTCGTTTGAAAAATTCTACTACCTTCCGTCAACATTAATCTACAATGGCCGACCGGAATATAATTTTAATACAGACATCTCTACAGTTCAGCAGGAACTTGAAAAGAGCAAAACAAATAAAAATGCAAAAATAATTGTAAATGTTGCGCGTATTGACCCTGCCAAGAATCAATTAACACTGGCAAAAGCTGTAGACAACCTCAATAAACAAAGCTACGCCGTTGAGTTGGCGATTATAGGTAGTAAAGCCGACAAGCAGATTGTCAATGACATCGAAGCACTCAATTCACCCTACGTTCATCTTTTAGATGTACGAACCAATCCTCGCGACTATATGCGTGCTGCTGATGCATTTTGCCTGTCATCCATCTACGAAGGAATGCCAATTACTCTTATCGAATGTTTCTCTGTAGGGGCTATTCCATTATGCACACCAGTGGGTGGTATCATCAATATGATTCAAGACGGAGAAAATGGACTTCTGGCCAGAAGCTCTAATCAAGAAGACATTGAACAAATTCTCAAACGGTTTCTTGAATTAAAGGATGAAACAATTGCAAAGATGAAAAACAACTCACTAAAAACTTTTGAAAGATTCAACATGCAACACTGTTGCCAACAATATATTACAACAATTAACCAATTATGAATTCTCCAATTCTTATTATCGGCACTCTCCCCAAAACTGCAGGAATTGGCGGTGTAACTATTCATATTGAGCGACTAATCAAATGGTTAGAAAAAGAATCATTTGATGTAGACCTTTGTGACTACAAGGCAACATCGTTGAATAAACAAGTAAAGCAAATTGCAAAACATAAAATTATTCATATCCATGCGTCACATCCGATATTAAGACTTTTTTATGTCGCAATAAGCATGTTGTTCGGAAAGAAATCAATTTTAACAGTTCATGGAGATCTTGGACGCTTTTCTGCTATAAAAAATTGGATTGACAAACTCGCTGTCAGTTTATGCACAGTTCCAATTGTCATCAATGACAAAAGTTTTGAGAAAGCAAAAAAATGGAACAAACAGACACAATTAATGTCAGCATTCATTCCTCCTTATGAAGATGGATTTGTTCCAACTTGTTACTTACAACAAATTGCAGAATTAAAGGAGGATGGAAAAACCCTTTATTGCACAAATGCATCTGCAAGAAGTTTCACAAATAAAGGAGAAGAAATCTATGGTATTGACTTTTTAATCCATTACTTTTCAGACTACGCTAATGACTCGATTCTAATTGTATCTGACCCATCAAAGGACTATATAAAACACTATAACAAACCATTCAAGAATGTTATTTTTATATCCGAAATCCATTCTTTCTTTGCTGTTCTAAAAAATGCAGACGTAATGATACGTGCAACTGCGACCGATGGTGATGCCATATCAATAAAAGAAGCACTATACTTAAAGAAGCCTACAATCGCAACAAACCGTGTCCCCCGTCCCAAAGAGGTAATTTTGTTTGAATATAATAATTCAAAAAGTTTTTCCAAAGCACTCGAACAAGCAAAAATAAAGACATATAACTCAGATTTCACAGAAGCAACAGTCACTGGTATCAAAAACTTATACACTTCATTATTAACAAAATGAACATTCCACTCATACTTCGGACGGTTAGACATATCAAGCCCACACAAATCGCTTTTCAAATTAAGAATCGCTTGGGGAAAGCGAATTATAAGGAATTTGTATGCGATAAAAATGTCGAAGGTTGCCATTGTGTACCATTTATTCCGAAATACAAATGCTATGAAAACGGAGAATTCTCGTTTCTCAATATTTCATCGCCTTTTGTTTCGTGGAACGATACGGAGAACGGAATGCTTTGGACTTATAACCTAAACTATATGGACTGGCTACAACAAGAGGGTATTGACTACACAGAAGCCAGCCAATGGATTGACAAGTTTATTGAAGAACTGCCACACAACCGTATCGGTCTTGACCCCTACCCGATTGCCCTACGGAGCATTAATTGGATAAAATTCATTTCACAACATAATGCAGACAGCGAACATTTGAAAAGGTGGAATGACCCGTTATATTCACAAGTCCGACTACTGGAAAAGAAACTGGAATTCCATTTGCTCGGCAACCATCTTTTGGAAGACTCCTATGCATGGTTCATCAGTGCCATCTATTTCAATGACAAGCGAATGTTCAGCAAGGCTTCCAAGCTATTACTAAAGGAACTAAAAGAACAGATTCTCGCCGACGGTTCACATTATGAACAGTCGCCTATGTATCATTGTATTCTGCTCGACCGTCTTTTGGACTGTTATAATTTTTCTGTCAACAATGAACGGTTTACTGATCAAAACATCATCACAAACAAACTCAAAGACTACAGCGTGTTGATGTTAGGACATCTGGAAAGTATTGTTTACCAAGACAAGACCTATCCGCTGTTCAACGATGCTGCAAATGGTATAGCACCAACGCCTGAAATGCTAATGGCATACGCCAATCGCCTAAACTTAAAGTGGGACAAAATAGCATTAAACGAATGCGGGTATCGGAAACTGAAATCGGAACGGATAGAAGCGATTGTGGATGCTGGAAATATTACCGCCACCTATCAACCGGGACATACACACGCCGATACCTTCAACTATGAACTCCGTATTGACGGAATGCCAATTGTTGTCGACACAGGCATATCGACCTACAATAAAACTGCACGCAGACAATATGAACGCAGCACAGTTGCACACAACACGGTCAGCATCGGGAATCGTAATTCAAGTGAAGTGTGGGGAGGATTCCGAGTCGGGAAAAGAGCAAAAGTCAAGCTATTAAAAGATACTGAAAACAGTATCGAAGCCACTCACAACGGATTCGGAATAGCCTGCAATAGAAAATTCGGAATCAACGGCAATACGTTTTCAGTTGAAGATGAAATAGCAGCGGAAGCAATCAGCCACATTCATCTGTGGCATAAAGAAGAGGTGGAACAAGTTTCAGAAAATGAAATCATCACGACGCATGCAAGAATCAGTATTAATAATGCAATACACATCGAAATCCGCGATGCAATGATTTCAACAGAATACAATACTTTTCACTCGACAAAAGTAATCGACATACATTTCAAAGGAACAACAACTTATAATATTTCTATACGTTAAGATTATGAGAATTCTATTAGTTTCATTTTATTACTATCCAGAATTAGGAGCCGCACCTTCTCGAATTACCAATATGGCTGAAGGGTTGAAAAAAGAAGGAGCGGAAGTCGACGTATTAACATGCCTTCCCAATTATCCGAAAGGAAAAATATTTGATGGATATCGAGGCAGATTGTATAAAAAAGAGCAAATAAACGGAAGCACAATTTACCGTTATTGGACTTATGCCTCTGTATCCAAGAATCCTATACTCCGAGCATGGGGTATGATTTCTTTTGCTCTTATGATGTGGCTATTTGCATTTAAACCAAGAACCATTAGAAAATACGATCGAGTTATTATACAAAGTCCACCTTTGTTTGTTTCATGTTCTGCCATAATGCTTTTCAAATGCCTATTCAAAAGAAAGACGTTGTTAAACATTTCCGACTTATGGCCATTGTCGGCGATTGAATTGGGAGCAATGAAAGAAGGCAGTAAAATGCATAAAATATTTGCCAAAATTGAGAAATTCATTTATAGAAAATCGGATGGTATTTTTGGTCAATCCAACGAAATATTAAAACATATTTCTGATTTTGAATCACCAAAAGCTAAATTTTTATACCGAAACTTACAACGATACAACATCGACATTGCATACAAAGAGCGTAATCCACAATTAAAAATTGTCTATGCTGGCCTTTTAGGTGTAGCGCAAGACATTTTAGGAATTATTAAAAATATTAACTTCAAAAATTTGGGCATCGAATTTCATCTTTACGGAGGCGGAAACCAAGCAAAAGAGATTGAAAGCTACATTGCCGAACATGATTGTAATGTATTTTATCATGGGTATGTTTCAAAAGATAAAATCGCCGAAGAACTTTCAAAATATGATGCCTCAATAGTGCCTTTAGCCGTGAGAATCAAAGGAGCTGTGCCTTCAAAAATCTTTGACATTCTTCCCATCGGTATTCCTGTAATCTTTTGCGGAGGAGGCGAAGGTGCTGAAATCATTAAGGAATATAAGGTTGGATATGTATCAAATCCTGGAGATTATGAAAAGTTGAAAGAGAATATCATCAAATTAAATTCCCTTTCAACGGATGAATACAAACAATTATCAGCAAATTGCATCAATGTATCTAAAAATGACTTTGATTTCGATACACAAATGCAAAGATGCTACACTTTTATTAAAAATCTATAAAATATATCGATATGAAAATTACAATGATTGGAGCCAGTGGTTTTGTAGGAACAAGACTTCTGGATTTATTGAAACCCACAGGCAAATACGAATTAAAAAATATTGATTTATTGCCAAGTCATTTCTTCAACGACATCACAGAAATTGGAGACGTTAGAGATCAAAAACTAATGGACGAGAAACTTCAAGGTGCAGATGTCGTAATACTTTTGGCCGCCCAACACAGAGATGACGTTTCTCCGGTATCACTATATTACGATGTAAACGTAGGCGGAATGGAAACTACATTAAAAGCAATGGAAAAGAATGGAGTTAAACGCATCATCTTCTTTTCATCTGTTGCTGTATATGGCCTCAACAAGATCAATCCGAATGAAGAACATGAAAAAGATCCATTCAATCACTATGGAAAATCAAAATGGCAAGCAGAACAAGTTCTTCAAAAATGGGCTAAAACACACAAAGACTGGAATATAAATATTGTTCGGCCTACAGTTATCTTCGGTGAACGGAACCGTGGAAATGTATATAACCTATTAAAACAAATTTCCAGTGGTAAATTTGCAATGATTGGTAGCGGAAACAACAAAAAATCAATGGCATATGTTGGTAATATTGTTGCATTCGTCCAATTCATTATCGAGCACTGTACAACAGGATATAATGTCTACAATTACATCGACAAACCAGATTTTACGATGAACGAACTTGTTGGACATGTTAGTAAAGTTTTAGGCAAACATATTCCAACTACACATTTCCCTTATTGGTTAGGAATGTTGGGAGGATATTGCTTTGATTTATTGGCATTCGTAACTCGAAAGAAACTAACTATCAGTTCCGTGCGTGTGAAGAAATTTTGCGCAACAACAGAATTTGACTCCTCGAAAATGTTGAAATCAGGATTTAAAGCTCCATATACTTTAGGAGAAGGCTTGGCAAGAACTTTGGAATTTGAATTTGTACATCCTCGCACTGATGATATAACATTTAAATCAGAATAGTACCTAATAATTGAGTTTTTGTTTTATCTTTGCATAAAATATACCAATTATATGAATCGTTTATTTTTAATTATATGCTTGATTGCATGTCTGACGGCTTGTAAAACACCGGAAAAAATCAACTACATACAGGATGTTGAACCAGGGGTGACGCAGCCGATTGAGAGCCGGCAAAGTATCATCATACAACCGAAAGACATGCTGTCAATCATAGTTTCAACAAAAGATCCGGAATTGGCGGCAATGTTCAACATGTCGGTGCAGGCAAACCGCGCAGGAGCTCCGACTGCAACATATAACACCAATCAATATCTGTCAGGCTATGTGGTAGACAATAACGGAGATATCGATTTCCCAGTATTGGGCAAAATTCATGCAGCAGGACTGAGCCGCTGGGCATTGCAAGAGAAAATAACCCGCGAACTGACGGAACGTGACCTGCTGAAAGATATGGTTGTAACCATAGAATTTATGAACTTCAAGGTTTCGGTGCTCGGCGAAGTGAAAAATCCAGGCACTTATAGCATTGAGGGCGATAAAGTTACAGTACTGGAAGCCATTGCTATGGCAGGCGACCTGACTATCTACGGGCTTCGCGACGAGGTGTATGTCATCCGTGAAGAAAACGGCGAACGCCAGAATTTCAAACTCGACCTCCGCTCGAAAGACATATTCAACTCGCCAGCCTACTACCTGCGGCAGAACGACATTATATATGTCAAACCCAACGAAGTGCGCGCCGGACAATCAACCATCAACCAGAACAGCGTGCGCTCCATCAGCCTATGGTTATCCATTACCTCATTACTCACGTCAATTTCTATTCTCGTGGTTAATCTGGTGAAAAAATAGGTTGTCTTTTTTTGTATTTGTTGCTTTTTAAAAACAATTAATGAAAAACGAATCGAATGATTATGCCCATAACAAATATTCTACAGAATTAAGTTTATCGGCATTCATAAAATGGTGGAGAAACCACCTGAAAACCATAATAGTTATTACGGTGATGTGCCTGCTTGGAGGCATCACCGTATTGCTCTTTTTACCCAAATCAAATACTCTGACATCACAATTCACCCTAAAATATACCGACAGGGGATTCCCGATGAGTTATGACATTGCGACCCTCATGAACTTCTCTGAAATTAGAATGAACACGTCTTTTGAGAATGAAATGGAATATATCAATTCTAATCGTCTATTAGGAGAAGTGACCGACTCTTTACATCTCCAGTACCGTTATTATGAAAAATCTGGTATAGGCAGAGCAAACGACTTATACCGAGAATCACCAATAAAAGTTACTTTTCTCGAAGTTGAGCACAACGGTGTGGAAACGGCATCGTTAAAAATCCGCATTGCAGCTCACAACCATTTCCTCATCACAGAATTACGCGCCAATGACAAGCGTATTAAAATCGAAACCATTGAAGCTACTGCAGGAGTTCCATTCTCAAGTCAGATTGGAAATATAATAATCGACACAACCGATTTCACAACGAATTACATCGGTAAGACGGTTGACATACAATACATGTCGACACTTTTGACCATCAACGAATTACGCAAGCGTCTGTCATACACAATGACAGACAAATACTCGACAGTTCTCGAATTTACGTTTACCGACGAATCCAAACAAAGGGCAACAGACTTTCTGAACACACTGCCTGTTATCTACAACCGTCACTGGAGAGAGGAGCTAAACACCAGTGCCCGCAAGGCTATGCCTATACTGGCAGAACGTATGGAAAAAGTTGAGAAGGAATTACTTGAAACCGAGGCGAAAATTGCAAGCTATATGCAACAGCATAAAATAATTTCGGTTGAAACCGACAATAAAGACGCTCTGGCTGAAATACAAAAGTACGAACAGGCAAGATTTGAGCTGGAGACAAAACTGAAAGCTACAACGGCAATACTCTCGCAATCGAACGGAAAGGACATTCAGCCTATTTCCCTTCCGGGTGAAATGGCCGATAGATTTTTACTAAAAATGATTACGGACTATAACCGCCAATTGTTTGAATACAAGAAACTGGAAAGAATATCTGGAAATAGTAACCCAAACGTAAAAGAACTACACCAACTTTTATCCGAGCAACAAAAGAACATCATCACATCAGTAAACCGCCAAAAAGCAACTGTAACAGCAGAATTAAACAACATACAAAAGAAACTAAAGCAGTTAAAGTCAGAAATACCAGAGTCGAACAGAAACGAACTTGTCCTGACTGAATTGACTCGCCTACGACAAAATAAAGAACATGAATACTTAAAGTTTCTCAAAAAAAGAGAAACTCTATTGATGGTAATTAACACTGACGCGGATATTGTACGAATCATATCACAAGCCAACGACTTAAAGTCAAATGATATTCCGCGTCCGCTACTCCTCGTTCTATGTCTACTGATGGGCATGTTCGGAATCCCGATGGCACTTTTCATTCTTCAAAAAACATTTGACAAAACCGTCAAATCGAAACAAGATTTCAAAGACTGTCTCCTGCAACCTATAGCAGTTATACCACAAGTTGACAAGCCATCTAGAATCGAAGCAATCCGAAACCTGTTTCATGTTGCTCCTAAAAAAGCTTCACAGCCCAAGATTGTTGTCAGACAAAACACAGAAAGAATCGTACCCGTCAACGAAGCCTTCCGCAGTTTATGTACTAGTGTCAATTTTATGACTCGAGGAGAAAAAGAGACAATACTTGTCACATCATTCGCACCAAGAAGCGGAAAGACTTTCTTTTGCCTGAATTTAGCCACCTCGTTGGCTTTTGAGAAGAAAAAAGTGCTGTTAATCGACCTTGACCTACGATATGGCACGCTAAGTAAAATTGTGAATTCACCCGCCATCGGCATTAGCGAATATCTCAATAATCTAAATGAAACTGACGATATTATATACAAAATACCAGACATTAAAAATCTAAGCATCATAGCAGCAGGATTCCTCCCACCCAATCCTGCCGAACTGCTCGAAAGCAGCCGTCTGGAAACGCTCATCGGACAGATACGAGAACGTTACGACATTATCATTATCGACAGTACTCCAATAAACATTATCAGTGACACAAAACAAATAGCGAGAATGGCCGACAGAACGTTCTTCATCGCACGCGCAAACCTGTTCGAAAAAGGTCAGATTTCAGAATTGGAAGAGCTGTATACAAGCAAAACCCTGCCGAATTTGTCGCTTATCCTTAACGGGGTTGACCAGCCGCGCGTACATTCGTTTTAAGCCGCGAAACAACAAGATAAAAAGGATTGTGTAAGAATCCACCCAAACATACAAAAACGAGCCGTCTGCACGCTGCAGACAGCTCGTTTTTCGTTTATATCAACTCCGTTAGTGGATGTACGGAGAAGTAAAGCCCAAGAGTTTCAAACCACGCTGAACGTCCTCGTTCTGCATGAACAGGTTCCAAAGCAATTGTGAACGGTAGTTCTCAATCATTGCCACAATCGGACCTTGGTCGATTGCCAAATATGATTCAACCACTTTATCATTTGCACCCAAATTGATGGCATCATAGAAACCGTATTCACCGAAGGCGATATCACCCAAATCACGGTAGAGATACTTCAACACAGCCATACATTCTTCCTGAGCATAAGGCATTGATGACAATGCAGCAGTCGGTGTTACCGTACCGTTGTCGTTGTTACCCGGAGCATGAGCAATATATCCGGCAATCGGACAATCGGAAGCTGTCAGACCCCAGAAATTTTCAGAATATCCTACATGGTTTTTAGGATTGTCGATACAGTAAGCACGGTTGATGAGCGTGTGTGCCTTGTTCTGTTCAAAATAGTCATTGCATACATGGTCCTTCAAACCGCGCGGGTCAAGTCCGAGGAATGAATAATGACAGAAGAACAGCGGTCCGCCCTTTTCACCGTCGCTACCCAACGGCAACACGATGTCGTAATAAGTACGTCCGTTCTTAATGCCACCGTTGCTTGTAAAGCCTTCAACGTACACATCCTTTGTAATAGGATAAGTAGGAGAAGCTGCAGCAAGCACATAGGCAATCAAACCTTCGTTCCAACCACGGATATCAAGATTCATTTCAAATCCATAGTTCTTTGACCAGTGCCATGTGAGGCAGTTTTTGCCTTGAGTATAGAACGACCATTCAACACCTTTCCATATTTCTTCAATGTCATCGGCAAGTTTCTTTTCTTCCGCATTACCGTTTCCAAAATATTCCTTGGCAGTCAGCAATCCCTGCATCAAAAATGCAGTTTCAATCACATCGCCACCATCATCCTTCTGGCTGAAAGGTTTCACCGTACCGTTGCTACCATTATACCAATGGGCATATACACCATGGAAACGTTCTACACGCATCAGGAAGTCTGTAATCGTACGGATGTGGCCGTATGCCTGATCACGTGTGATAAAGCCACGTTCAGCTCCGGCAATCAGCGCCATAATACCAAAACCGGTACCACCGGTAGTCACAACGTCACCGCTCGCATCACGCTCACGGGCCATCTTGCTGTTAGGCTCAGCGAAGTCATAGAAATACTTCAGTGTAGCAGCCTGCACAAGGTCAAGCAGTTCGTCGTCCGTCATCAGACCGATACGAACCGACTGTTCTTTCATTTTCACCTCCTGGCTATAAGGATAGCCGCCTTTTTCTACCATACGGTATGTCACCTCCGTATTGTCGGCAACATCCAATGTTTCAACATAAGGGCTTTCCTTCACCCCTTCCGCAACTTTTTCGAAAACCACGGCATCGTAAGCACGCCAAATGTCGTAAGCCTTTCCGTCGGCTGTCCATTCCAGCGTCACTTTAGCCCCATCGGCCTTCACCGTAAAGTCGATAGTTCCAACCGGCGTAGCCGGCTCCTCTTCAGAGCATGCAAAAAGAAAAACACTCATTGCAAGCACTGACAAAAAACACATTAAATTTTTCATAACACCAAATGTAAACTAATTTGGAGACAAAGATAATGCAAAGAAATCAAATGAATCACCAATTTTCTGACAATATAACATTAAGAACAGACATAAAAATACCGTTTTTAAACATAATTTCCCGGAAAATCATCAAAATATCCAACTTTCCACTAATTCTAAAACCAACGGAGGTTCATGGCGTGGAGGAAGGTTTTGTCGAGGGGGAGACCGGAGGCGTCGCCGATGACGGCATCGGTGTGGCAATACGGACAAAGGGCCGTTCTCCCGTCGGCATCGTCCACCCAGTCCTCTATTTCAATGGGCGCGAAAGTTCGGCAGCACGAAAAGCAGCCGCAGGTTTCCGATGCTTTGATTTCTTCCTCGTTTTCAAACGAATGCCGGTGGGCATCCTTCATCCGTTCGTCGGAAAGCATCTGGCAAACCAACTGCACCGCCTCTTCCGATATGTGGTGCTGCGACGGAACGATACTTCCGAGAATGCCCAAATCGTCCGCCATCATATCCTTGTATTTCAGCCCCAGAAGCTCGTCGGAATCGCCAAAGAGAGGCGTGATGTTCTTCAGGTCCTCATCGGGCAACTGCTTCAGCCGCCATTCCTGAGCCGCATAAGTGGCTATCAGTTCCGGTGATGGTGCCGGAAATCCTTCAAAAGGCTTCAGCTTCGGCAGCTCGACAGAAGGCAGATAACACGGATTGACCACAAAACGCCGCACGCCCGTAGTGAGCAACGTCAGGAATCCGCCCAACGAGCAGCCGACAACCACATCAATTCCCTCACGTTCAATCGTTTCACGAATCTGGCGCAACGCCAGCTCACAGTCATCCTGGCAATAGTCCATGCCGATGACCTCCCAGTTTTCCGGCTTATGCTTCTTGAACAGCCTACAGCTTCCGCCGTCGGGAGAACCGTTATACCCATGCACATACAATAGCTTTTTCATACTCCTAAAATAGTAATTTTCCCTCAGCATTTCAAGAACGAAAGCCATTTTTCCGGCCACTTCCGTCAAGGAATCTGCAAACGGAAAGTTTTCGTGTAATGCCTGTAGGGTGAGGGTTGTAGCAACCGGAGCGTGCCCTCGTGAAGGTTCAGAATACGCCGAGCCACCGACAGCCCTATTCCCGACCCTTCCGGCTTAGTGGTAAAAAACGGAACGAAAATCTGCTGCAGGCACTCGTCGTCGACAACCGGCGCATCATCGCTCACATCTATAATCACCGACTCGTCCCTGTCGGTTTCCGCACTGATTCGCAATTTCTTCGCACCGGCCTCAACGGCGTTTTTCAGCAGGTTCGACAACACCTGATACAGCTGCGTTTCATCGGCATTCACGATCAAGTCGTCGGTGGCAATGACAAGTTCCACCGCCATGCCCTCCAACTCGTGCTTCTGCATGCTGAGCACATATCTGGCAACATCCGCCACATAAAGCAACTGCTTTTTCGGCTCGGGTATGGCTGAGAAACTGCGGTACGACCGGATGAAGCGCATCAGTCCGTCGGATGTGGAACGAATCACATCCAGCCCCTCCCGAATATCGTCCATCTCTGCCGAAGTCTTATGCAGCAGGCTGTCGCTCAACGAATTGATGGGAGCAATGCCGTTCATAATCTCATGTGTCAGCACTCGTGTCAGTTTCATCCACGCATCCACTTCCTGACGGTCGATAACGGAATAGATATTGTTCAGAATATAGATATTGATACGGTGGCCGTCGTTTGCCGTAATCTGCGACAGGCCGACCGACACATTCGCCACACCTTCCGCCGACGGGAAAGTCACCAGCCGCACTTCCCCCACCGACATCGTGCGGAAAGCATGCCGAAGCCCTTCCGAAACCCTGTCGAGCTGCACCTCGTTGGTCAGTACGCTCACTCCCAGCAGCGACAATGCCTGACGGTTGCAAAGCCGCACGTTTCCGTTCTCCTCTACAGCTATCACCCCGGCATTCACCGAATCCAGAATCAGCCCGTAGAAATATTCGTTTGCCTTCAGCTTCATTTTTTCAGTCTTGAAAATGGCGGCCAGTTCCTCCAGCGCACGGTTGTAGTCGGCTTTTCCGCGGTCGAAGAACCGCATCGAGAAATCGCTGTTGCGCAATGCCTCCACCATCACTCCCAACTTCGACAACGACCGGCGGACATCATGGACAAACACAAGACACACGGCGACAAAACCCGCACACGCCCCCACGGCAAACGACAACAGCGTGTCGCCCGACATCCAAAAGCATCCGCCACCTGCCACAACGGCCAGCAACAATGACATCGCTATCTGAACCAAAGCAAACTTCATTAGAACTTAATGTTATACCGTTTGATTTTATTGTAAAGTGTCTGTCGGGTAATTCCCAGCGATGAAGCCACCATCGACAGATTGTTGTCGCAACGCCGCAACGCTTCCTGAATCATGCTGCGCTCCATCTCCTCCAGCGTGCCGCCCGTAGCCGGCTCCGACGTGACACCTCTCGAAATCTGCAATTCTTCTTTTCCCACAATATCGCCATCGGCAATAATCACAGCCTTTTCCACCGTGTGCCGCAACTCCCGGATATTTCCCGGCCAAGCATAGCTCTCCATTGCCGCCAAAGCGTCGGGAGCGAACGCCCCGACCGTTTTTCCGTACACTTCCGAAAAATGAGCAAAAAAACGCTCTGCCAGAGAGCGTATGTCCTCCTTGCGCTCACGCAACGGAGGCAGCTCCAGGTGTATCGTGTTGATACGGTAAAGCAGATCTTCCCTGAATTCTTCGTCAGCCACCATTTTCGGCAAATTCTTGTTGGTGGCACAAATCAGTCGGATGTCGACAGCAACGGGACTGTTGCTTCCCACCCTTGTCACACAGCGGCGCTGCAACACATTCAGCAGCTTCGACTGCTGTCGCAACGGCAGATTGCCTATTTCATCGAGAAACAGCGTACCCCCGTCGGCCTCCTCCACATATCCTTTCCGGTCAGTCCGGGCATCGGTAAATGCCCCCTTCACATGGCCGAACAGTTCGCTTTCAAACAGGCTTTCGGTAATCGCCCCCATATCGACACACACCATCTTCTGCCCGCTTCGCGAGGAAAGCCGGTGCAGTTCCTTTGCCAACAGGTCCTTGCCGGTTCCGTTTTCTCCGGTTATCAGCACGTTGGCATCAGTTGCCGCCACTTTCTCCACCATGAAACGAAGATGTTTCATCGCGGCCGATTCGCCCCAGTACATAGCCTCTTCGCGCCGTCCGACCGCTTTCGGCATACGGCTCCGGCGATAGTCGTACGCGTTGCAGAGCACTTCCGTCAGTTTACGGTTGTCCCACGGCTTTTCCACAAAGTCAAACGCGCCGTCCTTCATGGCCTGCACAGCCAGCTGTATGTCGGCATAGGCGGTAAACAGCACCACCGGCACCTGCGGAAACCGGCGCAGAAGCTCCCGAAGCCAAAACAGTCCTTCGTTGCCGTTGTTGACTCCCGACACAAAGTTCATGTCCAGCAGCACCACATCGATCGCGCTGTCGGCCACCGTCTGCAACATCCGCTTCGGAGAATTCAGAGTCTCCACCTCTTCAAAAACCGAAGAAAGCAGCATCTTCACCGAAACCAGCACATTCCGATTGTCGTCGACCACCAATAGTTTGCCTTTTTTTCTCACTGTCATTAACGTTTTCAATGTTCAAGTTGATATTTGACAGAAGAACATACTTTCCATGCTTATTAATTCAAAATCTGTTCTTGCGTTCTTCTATCCTAATATAGCTACGCAACCTATATTTTACAAATATAGCGAAAGGTGAGTGGAGAGACAAACGAAAACAAAGTTTTCAAGTTTGACTATCCCGAACCGCATCCTATATTATCCAAATTTAAGCAAAAAGGGCCGAAACACGAAATGGATTCGTATTTTCTGCCCTTTCCGCTTATAAGAAATTGGTATTATGCTCAAAAGCCAACTTATTCATATTTCAGATTTTCTACCGGCGACGTATGAGCGGCACGCCAGCATTGATAAGTGACCGTACCCACCGTTACCACCAAAAGGAGAACAAACGCCAGGGCAAACACCCACCAGCTCATCTCTGTCTTATAGGCGAAATTCTCCAGCCAACGGCTTACTATCCAATACGATACCGGCACTGACAGCACAAAGCTCACAAGTAGTATTTTTACATACTTCACATTGAACATCCTGACAATATCGCTCGTCGTCGAACCGAACACCTTCCGCACGGCAATCTCACGCTTGCGGTATTCACAGTCAAACATCACCAGACCAAATACTCCGATAATGCTTATCAGCACCGCCAGCAAGGAGAATGAAGTAATCAAACCCGTCATTTTGCGTTCTTTTTGGTAAGCTTTCTCCATTACCTCCTCATAAAAGCGTACCTCGAAAGGATAATTCTCATCATATTTTTTCAAAACCTTCTGAATATTGTCCACCGCATCAAACATATTGGTTCCTTTTTTGATACGAATATTCAACACCCGCATCGAATAAGGCATATTGACAATCATCAACGGCTTCGAATACTGCCGCAACGATTCAAACTTCACATCATCAAAAACTCCGATAACGGTAAATTTATTTTTTCCAAAAAATATTTCCCGCCCTATTGAAAGAGTTTCTTTATATGCTTCGCTGGCAAGCTTATTGACAAGAACGACATTTTTATCTCCTTCTTTAAAATCCCGACCTGCCAAAAGTTTGATTCCCATCGTTTTCAAATAGTCAGCCGATGCAAACATTGTTGCCGGCTCCACATTTTCTCCTTCGGGCGACTGAAAAACCCACCCCTGCGTATTCCCGTCCACACCCATCGGACTCCAAGAAAGAGAAGCGTCACTGACAAATGGCAACGCACGCATATCATTGACCACCACGGTCAAATCTTCGGGCAACTCCGAAACCTGCCCCAAATTGCAGGCAACCAATTCATCCTTCTCAAAACCATAATCGGCAGTTCGGATGAGGTACTGCTGCTGTTTATGCATCAACAACGAGGCGACAATCAATGCAGACGACACAAAAAACTGAATACCCACCATTGTTTTTCTTACAGCCTGTCCGGTTTTTGATACGCCAAAACTACCTTTCAGCACCACAGCCGGAGTATAAGATGTAAGACGCAAAGCCGGAACTACGCTTGCAATTACTCCAACCAATACAGCAACAACTACCATTCCGATTACAACCGGAAGACTATCGGCAAACGACAAGTCCGCTTCCACCAACCACGAATACGAAGAAATAGAGAAGGTATAAACCAACCCGAATGCAAGCAAGACCGAAAACAGACAGACAACCACCGACTCGACCACCAGCGTAATACACAAGCGTAAACGGGTCGCACCCAATATTTTTTGTGTATTGACGCTTTTAACCCTCATCGGGATTAAGGCATTGGAGAAATTCACATAATTTATGCCCGCAATCAGGATAATCAACAGTGATATGAACACCAATATGTCTTCAGTCTGCTGCTTTACCGGTGCGTCAAACCAATGGCATCCGGCAATATTCTCCATATAGTGAATCTGAGAAAGGGGAGTAAGTTCAAATTCATTCCAGAAAAAACGTGTTCCTTCTTTCTTCGCATTTTTCAAAAAGTTGTTGGCCTGCTCCTTCAATCCGGCTGCAGCGTCGCCGGAATCCAGCTTCACGAGCAACGCGAAGCCGTTCATATGCCAATTTTCCCACTGCTCGCCATAAACCGTTCTGTCGATACCGGCATAGACACAATTTTTAAAACTGTTGTTCTCCGGCATATCTTTATAAATGCCGCCAATCGCCATTTTCCTATCCCTGTCCACTGTTTTTCCTATCACGTCAAGCGTCCCGAAACAATTCATCGCAAAACTTTCCGGAACAAGCACCGTGTTCGGATTTCTCAAGCAGCGGGCATCGCCTGCAATCATTTCCAGTTCCAGAACATCAACAATGCTTTCAGACACACATAAATATCGCCCTTTTACAGGCTGCTCGTTGATATAAAACAGCTTGTCGCTCGCCACGCTCCCAGCCTCAATATAGGCATACGATTCAACATGTGGCGACAATCCTCCTATCGTCTCACTCCATTTCGGGCTCACAAAAGCATAATTTACGTGTTCTTCCTCATCCGGCCACGAAACGACGCATATCCGCTCATTGCCGGGAATACAGCCATTGTAAGTGCGGTCGTAATACACCTGCAGCATTATCACCATAAACACCGCCAGGGCAACCGACAGCCCTATCACGTTCAGCAACGTCGAGGTCCGGAAACGCCGGAACACGAACATCAGATTTCTATACAGTGTTTTCATTGCCTCTCAGGTTTAAATATTCGTTTTTCTGTTTGCCGTCTGCTCGCTGCCGAGTATCTCGCCGTCGAACATTTCCACAATACGGTGTGCATACTCCGCATCACGGCGGTTGTGGGTCACCATCACCACCGTCGTTCCGCCGGCGTTCAGTTCCGACAGGATGTTCATCACCTCCACGCCGTTTTTCGAGTCAAGGTTGCCTGTCGGCTCGTCGGCAAGAATCAGTTCCGGAGAACTCACTACGGCACGTGCTATCGCCACGCGCTGCTGCTGACCGCCCGACAACTGATGAGGAAAATGGCTTGCACGGTGGCTGATTTCCATGCGCCGCATCAAATCCGTCACAATGCGGCGGCGCTCCCCGCTCTTTATTTTCAGATAGGTCAGCGGCAGTTCGATGTTCTCAAAAACCGTCAGCTCGTCTATCAGGTTGAAACTCTGGAAGATGAAGCCAACCTTGCCCCGACGAAGATACGTGCGGTCGCGCTCGTTCAGCTTCGACACGTCGCGCCCGTTCAGTTCATAAACGCCGCCTGTCGGGGTATCGAGCAGTCCCAACAGGTTCAGCAATGTTGTCTTTCCACAGCCAGAAGGGCCCATTATGGCGACAAACTCGCCCTTTTCCACTTCAAAATTAAGGTTGTTCACGGCAATCGTCTCCACCTCGCTCGTCCGGAACGATTTGCTCAAATTCGTTGTCTTGATTATCATGATTTCTTGGTTTTTATATTATTCTAAAATCAGCTTGTCGCAATTCTTAAACTGTTCATATCCCGACAGCACCACTCGTTCGCCGGGCTGCAAGCCGTCGAGCACCTCATAGAACCGGGGATTCTGGCGGCCGATACGTATGGCTCGCCTATGGGCCGTTTTTCCGTCGGCCGACAATACAAAGATCCAGGTACCTCCCGTTTCGGAGAAAAACGCTCCACGAGGCAGCAGAATGCCTTCCGACGGCGCACCCAATTCAAGATTGATGTAATACGACTGTCCTGTACGGATATTGTCGGGACGCTTGCCGGTAAACACGAAATCCGTCTGAAACTTGTTTTCGCGCACATCGGGATACACCTTTTTCACCAGAAGCCGGAAAGTGGAATCCTGACGTTCGAAATTTCCGCTCAGTCCCGGCACCACGCGGTCGATATAATGCTCGTCGATTTTCGCCTCTATCTTATGCCCCGACAGCACATTGATGCGCCCCACCATCTGCCCGGCGGAAATGCTCTGGCCGAGTTCCACGTCGAGCAGTCCCAGTTCGCCGTCGACGGGAGCGCAGACCGTCAGTTTCGCGCGGCGGTCGCGTATCATGGCCAAACTGCGGCGCATATTTTCCAAATCGTCTTCCAGTTGGGAAATCTGTATGCTTCTGTAAATAGAATCCTGACGCAGACGCTCGGCAACAAGACGGCGTTTTTCCACCACCAGACCATAGTCCTCCTCAGCCTTCAAATAGTCCTCGCGCGACACGAGGTCGTCGGCATACAGACGCTTGTACTGTTCGTAGGTACGTTTCTTCTGGCGCACATCCATGTCGAGCTGAATTTTCTCCGTCTGATTGTTCAACCGGTCCTGCTCCATGGTCACTTGCGTGTTGCGCAGAAAATTCTGTTTCTCGGCAAGATTGGCTTCCGCATTCAGAATTTCGAGGTCGAGGTTGGAATTGCGCAGCCGCAGGATGGGCTGTCCTGCCGTAACCGACGCTCCTTCCTCCACAAATTTCGTTTCGACGATACCGCCTTCTTCCGGGCTCAACTGCTGGGAAGAAATAGGCTGCACCTGACCGACGACACGCACATAGTCCTTGAATTCGCCCTTGCGCACACTGTCGACGGCCACTATACGCGTGTCAATACGCACCACCGTGCCCCGGTTGGCATAGAAAAACATTCCAGCCAGCACTACGACCGCCAATACGATTCCTGCAACCGTCCATTGCCGCGGCGTTCCGTATTTTCTTTTTTTCAACTGTATATCCATGTTTCAACGTATTTTTTTATTTTCCAATCAGTGTATTTGTCCGGTAATAGTCAAGCAATCGGCGCTTTACGCCCAGCAACAGCCGGGTTTTCAACAATTCCGCCTGCGATTCGTACCACGTGTTGGCCGTCTGCTGCATATCGAGGAAACTCATCAGCCCTTCTTCGTATTTCCGCTTGGCAAACGTGTAGGCAATGGAATCAGAGACTGCTTTTTCTTCCATTTTCACAGCCTCTTTCGAAAGGTTGCGGAAGTCAATCACCGCCTGCTCGATGCTGATGCGAAGTTCCTGCAGTTGGTCGTCGTAGGCCAGTTGCGTGTCAAGTCTGCGGTTTTTTGCCTTTTTCAGCGTCGTAATCTGACTCAGCCCGCTAAACAGAGGAATGCTCAGCGTGACACCGACATATTGCCCGAAATTCAAATCCATCTGTTCCGAATAAGGCAGGTTTGTAGAGCCGAAATGACGGTAATAATAATTGGAAATACCGGCACTCAGCCGAAGCGACGGCACAAATGCACCCCGCGCCGAACGGACATCGTAGACGGCCATATCACGCTCATAGGCAGCCTGAAGGATTTTCGGATTGTTATGGCGGGCAAAGACAAACACCTCGTCGGCCGTACAACTGTCGGCGGCCAACGAGGTTCCATCACAAACTTCTGCCAGCACAAGCGTGTCGGCAACCGGGTAATTCATCGTTTGCTTCAAGGTAAGCAGAGCCGTTTCGCGAAGTCCCTGCGCATTGACCAACGCATAATCGTCGCCGGCAAACTGCGCCTGCGCCTGACTCAGTTCAACGGCACTGTTCATGCCCAGCTCCTTCATTTTTCTTGTTTTCTCGAGAGTGGCAAAGCTGTCGTCGCGCTTCGCCTCCATTATGGCACACAGACGGTCGTAGTATTGCAGGTTCACATAAGCATCCATCACCTTTATGGCAATATCGTCGCGACTGTCCTGCCAGGCATTCTGCGCCTGACTTTTCTGTACTTTTGCCTTACGGAACTGGTTGACAATCTGCCCACCGGCAAAAATATTCCACGAAACGCTGAGCGAATAGCCATTGTTGAAAGTTTTCAGATTGTTGTAGGTATTCGTTTCCGGGTCAATCGAACGGCCGAAATTGAAATCCGCCCCCAGCGATGCGCCGACCGTCGGGAAAAACGAAGCCACCGCACTGCGATAGTCGCTCCGAGTGTCGTCGTAAGCCAGTTGCGAGCTCTTCACTTCATAGTTGTGTTCAACAGCATACAGCATGCAGTCGTCAAGCGTCCAGCTTTCCTGACCTCCCGCAGCAAATACAGCCGCCATCATCACCCCTATTGTCATCAAATGTACTTTCATTGCATTTCGTTTTGCCTATTACCCTGCCATAACCATACCAAAAAGGCAACACATTACATTTCAACGAAATACAAAAATAGGCATTTTTCCAACTGTCAAAAAATCATACACCTTCGTAAATTTTTTTGACACCCGAAACACCTCATTCAGCACCTCCAAAAACAAAAAAGGCAGCCAACCCCGCGGCTACCTTTTCCGTTAATCCATCCCGACAATCATTTCCTGCCGTAGTGATACCTCATGGAAAACACATAGACCTCTATAGTTTCATCATGTACCGCATAGACAATTCTATGTTCCACATTAATTCTTCGTGACCATTTGCCGGACAATTCATATTTAAGTGGTTCCGGTTTTCCAATTCCTGTATAAGGATGCGCAGCAATATCCTCCAGTAAAATCTTGATTTTATTAACAATGGCCTTATTTCCACTTTGAAGAAAATAAAGGTACTCTTTCCGTGCTTGCTCCGACAATGTTATTCTGTACATGCCACCCGCTTTAAGAATTCATCCACACTTTCTCCTTCCTTCTGTGACACGCAATTACCCTCACTTATGTCTTTTTCACCCTTGCGAATAGCTTCCATCGTACCGGGCGACGACATAAGATATTCCGTTTCCTTCAAAGAATTATATTCCTCCAATGACATCAACACCACACCGGTTCCGTTTCCGCGGTTAACAACCACCGTGTCGCAATCCTCGATTACAGAGTCAATATATCCCTTTAAATTTGCCCTTAAATCCGAATAATTAGCCGTTCTCATAAATCCTCCTTTGTTACACGGCAAATATACGTACTTATTTCCGTACTTACAAATATAAAACAGTCAATTATTAAAATAAGTCGAGCAGAAATTACTGCCTGCCCCCAACAGATGCAGACAACCAAAAACAGAAAAGGCAACCAACCCCACAACTACCCTTTCCTCCTTGCCATAACTTATTAAAATTCTATATATCAATCTCTTTTTATATTAATATAATTTCTTAAATTTGCAAAAACCAACAAAAACGATTGCCTATGTAAATAAAGGATTAAAGACATATAATAATTAGAGCGTTAGCTACAATTCCGCATTCATAAAATCGCCAAATTAAATGAAACAGTCAGGAATCGAGGCTAATGCTCACGTCTGTATACAGGCGTGGGCTATCTTCGTGTATGACTGTGCGGTGTTTGGCGATACCTTTGAATGCGTATACGAAGTTTTGGTCCACGCTTTTTTTATTGTCTATTTTACGCTTCTGGACCATTCAATATTTTTTACGAACTAATTAAAAACAAAAACAAATGAAAAAAGTATTATTAATAACATGTGCTGCAATTCTCGGCCTTAATGGAATGGCCCAAAACAATGTAAAATTTGAAGGTATAGTTGGTATGAATATAGCCAAAATGGACGTTTATGATTCTAAGCCAGGTTTTCATATCGGCGTAAGAGGAGAATTTGCATTACCGTCACTCGTCAATGGTTTATACACCAATGCAGGCCTTTTAGTATCTCAAAAGGGAGCTAAATTGGATTTGGGCGATTTGGGAAAAGTAAAATTGAATGCATACTATTTGGAATTGCCGATTCATATCGGATACAAGTATAATTTGAATGAAGATTTTAGCTTATTCGGTGAATTTGGACCTTATTTTGCTTTTGGTTTAGGAGGAAAACATAAAGTAACTGAACTTGATTTTGATTATGAGGGTAATGAAATATATAACGAGTATTCTTACAACACATTCGATTCAATGAAGAGGTTTGATGCTGGTTTGGGCTTTAGAATTGGAGCTGAATTCAAACAAAAATACGTAATCTCGCTTGGATATGATTTTGGTTTAGTCAATACATGGAAAGGTCATAGCGAAGACGCCGAAGATGGTGGTTTAGATTTGACTTCAAGCTGTAAAAACAAAAACTTCACAATTTCAATCGGATATAAATTTTAAAACACAGCATTAACTAATATTCAAATTTTCTTTATTATGAAAAACCGACTTTATTATCTATTAATTACAATATTTTGCTTCTTGGTTCTCCCTTCATGCAATGAAGAAGACAATCCCATTGATGAGACTTCCGACTATTTAGAAGTAACACTTAATGGAAAAACCTATAGAGAAAAAATCCCAAATTGGGGATATTCCTACTTTGATGCCACCGATAAAGACTCTTCCGGCAAACCTATTTCTGTCAACAACGTAATAGTCGACTTATATGAAAAATATGGTTTTTCATTTTTTCCCATGATTGCATATTATTCAAAAAAGACAGATTTAATGGCAGCCAAACCTGGGAAATATTTACATACTAATAACATCTGGAAAACTGGAGGAGTTTCCACTTGTGAAAATTTCACATTAGCTACTGATCTGGAGATTTTCGAATATGGTACTTATTATGAATTAACAAGTGGAACGCATCAAGTTAACTCTATAAAGGAGATTGGGGACAATGTTCAAATTGAAGGAGTATTTGATGGTGTTTACAAATGTGACAAGAACAATGATAGACGTTCAATTCAAGGAAAATATCGAATTACATTACACACACATAACTCAAACAACCCTTTAGACTAAATTGAACAGAAATTACAACTTGTCTTTTTAGCACAAACAGATAACGCAAAATGGATATTCACTTTTATTCGTTTTGCGTTATTTTGCATATATAACACAACATTTGACGTAATCGCCTCTTTCTATAAATTGGTATTGAAAAAAGTGTTGAAAAATAAAAAAGAGGCTTGAGAATCAACATCTTGCCTCTTTCATCAGTCGGGGTGACTGGATTCGAACCAGCGACCACACGCCCCCCAGACGTGTACTCTAACCGGACTGAGCTACGCCCCGATTTGTGGGCACAAAGGTAAGCATTTTCCGGCTGTTTTCAAAATTTAATGGTTATTTTTGCTTAAAATCGCAACTTCAAGCAAAAAATAAACCTACATCGGCCGATTTTCACTTACCTTTGCAGTGTGCAGGATAATAGCCGTAAAACTACGGCAACCATGCCTGCCGGTTGATTTGGAATTATGGCTATACTGGACAAACTATCAGCCGTTTGCGGAAATGTGTCGCAAACATTGGCAAGCTTGATTAAAATCGTGCTGCTCTCGCGCCGTCCTACGGTGCGGAAAACGGCAGGCAACGAGGAAATCGTCATTCTCGGCAACGGTCCGTCGCTCAACCAGACTGTAGCGGAGTCGATGCCGTTTCTTGCTTCGCGCAAAAAACTGGCGGTAAACTTTGCTGCCAACACTCCGCTGTTTCTCGACCTGAAACCGGAATATTATGTGCTTGCCGACCCGCATTTTTTTCAGGCTTCCGACAATGAGAACGTGAAAAAGCTGTGGGATACATTCCTGACGAAAGTTGATTGGGAAATGACGCTTTTCGTGCCGACACGCATCAAAAGCCCCCATCTCGACCGGCTGAAACAGAACAGCCATATCACGGTGAATCGCTACAACACGACTCCCATCGAAGGGTTCAAGGCGTTTCGCAACGCCGTCTACCGCATGGGACTGGGAATGCCGCGCCCGCGCAATGTGCTGATTCCGTCCATTATGCTGGCACTCAATGCAGGTTTCCGCACTGTGTATGTGGCAGGTGCCGACCATTCGTGGATGAAAACGCTTTCGGTGAACGACCGCAATCAGGTAGTGTCCATCCAGCCGCATTTCTACAAGGACAACGAAAAGGAAACGGCGCGTGTCAACACGGAATACATGAACTACCCGCTCCACCAAATCATCTACAGCTTTTATGTGGCGTTCAAGTCCTACTATGTGATACGCGACTATGCCGCCTCGATTGGAGCAACAGTGTGGAACATCACTCCGGAAAGTTTCATCGACGCATTTCCACGCAAAAAAGTATAAGAACATTTTTAAACCCTACGCAATATGAACGAAAACGCGCTGAAAATCAAAGTTCAGCGATGGATTCTTATCGTTTCATCGCTGATTCTCATCGGCAAATTCATCGCCTATTTTCTGACCAACTCCGTCGGTGTGCTCACCGATGCTATGGAAAGCATTGTCAACGTGCTTGCAGGAGCTTTAAGCCTCTACAGCCTTTACTGGGCATCGAAACCTATCGACAAGAGCCATCCGTTCGGACACGGTAAAATGGAACTTATTTCAGCTTCCGCCGAAGGTATCATGATAACGATAGCCGGACTGATGATTATCTACGAAGGCGGACGACGGCTGTTTCTTCCTGCTGAAATCCAGAAACTCGACGTGGGTATCTACATCGTCGGCGCATCGGGCGTGCTCAACTATCTGATGGGCTGGTACAGCGTCCGTATGGGCAAGAAATACGGGTCAATCGCTCTGGTGGCAGGCGGGAAGCACCTGCAGTCGGACACCTATTCCACCATCGGACTTGTAGCCGGACTGCTTATCCTGTTCTTCACCGGGAAGGCATGGATCGACAGCGCACTGGCCCTTATTTTCGGATCTGTCATCATCGCTACGGGCATTTCCATCCTGCGCAAAACCATTGCCAACCTGCTCGACAAGGCCGACGAACAACTACTGACGGAACTTGCCGAACTGCTGAACGCCAACCGCAGCCGCGAATGGGTGGACATCCATAATTCCAAGGTCATCAAATACGGCAACTGCATCCACATGGACTGCGACCTGACCATTCCCTGGTATTTCACCGTTGCCGAAGGCCACCGCTCGGGAGCCAGATTGAAGGAAATCGTGCAGAACAAATATGCCAACCGCGTGCAGATGACCATCCACCTCGACCCTTGCGACATATTCGAACAGCCGCGCTGCCGCCATTGCGGATACACGGAATGCACCTATCGCAAGGAGCCGTTCCGCGAACTGGAGAAAATCGACATCACAACCTTCACCGGCAACGCCAACGAGCAGGAATAGCCCGACAACATCATTTTAACGCAACGCTCCGGCAGTTGCGCCAGCTAACCCTTTGATATTGTCGAAGAAATGAGTACCTTTGCCGCGACAAAAGCGGCGAACCTGCGATAAGGACGTTTGTCGCGCAATTTTTCAGTCGAAAATATAGGAAATTAACAACAAATATGGCATTACAATGTGGTATCGTTGGACTTCCAAACGTAGGAAAGTCCACTCTATTTAACTGTCTTTCAAACGCAAAGGCACAATCGGCCAACTTCCCGTTCTGCACCATCGAGCCGAACGTAGGCGTTATCTCCGTACCTGACGAACGCCTCAACAAGCTTGCCGAACTCGTCAATCCGCAACGCATCGTGCCGGCCACCGTTGAAATCGTCGACATCGCCGGACTTGTGAAAGGCGCATCCAAAGGCGAAGGACTGGGCAACAAGTTCCTGGCCAACATCCGTGAAACGGACGCTATCCTCCACGTGCTCCGCTGCTTCGACGACCCGAACGTAGTTCACGTCGACGGCTCTGTAAACCCGGTGCGCGACAAGGAAATCATCGACTATGAATTGCAGTTGAAGGACTTGGAAACCATCGAAAGCCGCATCACCCGTGTGCAGAAACAGGCACAGACCGGCGGCGACAAGAACGCCAAAGTGCAGTACGAAGTGCTCTGCCGCTACAAGGAAGCCCTCGAACAAGGCAAGGCTGCACGTACCGTACAGTTTGAAACAAAGGACGAGCAGAAATGCGCCCACGACCTCTTCCTGCTTACCAACAAGCCGGTGATGTATGTGTGCAACGTTGACGACAAATCGGCCGTGACAGGCAACAAATATGTTGACATGGTGCGCGAAGCCGTTAAGGACGAAAACGCTGAAATCCTTATCGTGGCAGCACAGACAGAATCGGAAATCGCCGAATTTGAAACATACGAAGAACGCCAGATGTTCCTTGAAGAAATCGGCCTGAAGGAATCGGGCGTATCACGCCTTATCCGCGCCGCGTTCCACCTGCTGAACCTGGAAACCTACTTTACGGCCGGTCCGCTCGAAGTACGTGCATGGACTTACATGAAGGGCAGCAAGGCCCCTCAATGTGCAGGTGTCATCCACACAGACTT
The DNA here is from genome assembly GCA_900544305.1 of uncultured Porphyromonadaceae bacterium. Lineage (GTDB taxonomy): Bacteria > Bacteroidota > Bacteroidia > Bacteroidales > Muribaculaceae > Limisoma. The sequence goes on along the minus strand of UQUV01000006.1, from coordinate 34,610 downwards.
TGAAAAGGGCTTTATCCGTGCGGAAGTAATCAAATACGAAGACTACATCGCCCTCGGTGGTGAATCAGCTTGCCGTGAAGCCGGAAAAATCGGAATCGAAGGCAAAGAATATGTCGTACAGGACGGCGACATCATGCACTTCCGCTTCAACGTTTAGAAATACGTTACATACCCTATTTATACACGCCACCGGGAACCCGCCAATGCGGATTCCCGGTGTTTTTATTTGTAACTCATTCTATTCTCCTATCCCTGCTGCATAATCAGCACCGACGTATAGGCAACATAGCATGCCACCATCAGCGCACCTTCCAGACGCGTAATCGTACGCTTGCGGAAGAACCAGCCGACAAGCCAGAACAGCACCGACGAACCGACAAGCACCGCCATGTCGAAGTTGCCGATATTCCCCATCGGCAGCGGAATGATTGTGGAGCTGCATCCAAGCACAAAGAATATGTTGAACAGGTTGCTGCCTATCACATTACCAATCGCAATGCCCGGATTTTTCTTCAATGCGGCAGTAATGGACGTAGCCAACTCGGGAAGCGACGTTCCGCCGGCCACCAGTGTAAGGCCAATCACCGACTCGCTTACGCCCCAGGCACGCGCAATGCCGCTCGCACCGTCAACGAAAAGCTGTCCGCCAAAAATCAGTCCAGCTAGACCGCCAACAATAAACAAAGCCGACTTCCATCCCGGCATCTGTTTCACTTCGGCATCCGCACCTCCCGCATCTGCCCCACTTTTGGCAATAGCAAACGTATAGCGCATGAATATCAGGAAAAACATCAGCAGCACAAGGCCGTCGGTACGGCTGATGACATTTGCCGAACCACCGTCAAGCAGAATGTCGTTGGCACAGAATGCCAACACAAGTGCAGAAAGAATCACGAGCGGAATCTCATTCGTCATAATGCTCCGCTCCACCTTTATAGGAAGTACGAGCGCCGTACAGCCGATAATCATCAGCACATTGAAAATATTGCTACCCACCACATTACCAATCGACATTTCCGCACTGCCGCCAATAGCCGACAGCACACTGATGACCAGTTCGGGAGCTGATGTTCCGAAAGCCACAATCGTAAGACCGATAACAAGGTCGGAAATACCGAAACGCTTCGCCACTGCCGCCGAACCGTCGGTCAACGCATTGGCACCCACAAGGATAAGTGCCAACCCGCCTATCAAGAAAAGAATATCAAGTATCATTGTCTGCATTTTTTAATCAAGCGCTAAAATTAACATAAAATTTGCACAAATTCCCATTATTCCCCACAAATCATTAATTTCTTGCCGAAAATTTTGCACATTGAAAATCCTGACTTATCTTTGCAATACAACAACGGGGTATTAGCTCATCTGGTAGAGCGCAACACTGGCAGTGTTGAGGTAAGCGGTTCGAGTCCGCTATGCTCCACAATACCGACGGCGACATTCACAAAATGTTGCCGTTCTTTTTTATGCAAAAAACGCATGGTAATAGTACACGGCGAACACAACCGTGAACACGACAAGAAAAGCATAGTAGCGTCCCACACGCATTTCCGGACAATAGCGTTTGAACAAAGGAACCACAAAATAAGCCACCGTAATATAAGGCAATGCCAGCGACAGCGGATAGCCGATAGCTCCATATTCAGGAATTAACCAACAATAAAGAACTATTATCGTACCTTGAGCAAACAACTGAACCCAAACATATACCCGTTGTAACTGATAAGCGTTAAAAATGCGCATAAACATATTATACACAAATAAAAATGGAAGATACAGAATCTGCATAGACAAAATCCTGGCAGTCAAATCAAGTGAATCGGTAGTAAATTTCCCAATACCGAAAAGCAGTTCTACAAGCCACCCACTTAACAGAGAAACCCCAACCGCGACAACAAATAAGCCAGACATCACCGACAGCAACAGCTTCTCCGTCAACCGTGCTACTTCTTGATAATGCCCTTTTCCTACAAGGTTATTATACTTAATTGCCATAACACTCAGAATCTGTCCAACAAGAAATATACTGGGAATATTAGTCATTTTATCAGCAAATGATATCGCAGTCAGACTTCCTTCCGGAAAACTTGTAAAAAAATATTGAGGCACAAACATTGCCATCAAATAAACTAAATAGCCCAATTGGGTATAGCATCCTGTCTTTAAAGCACTTTTCACATGTTTAAAAGAAACAGAAAACATTTTCCATTTCAACAGATGCTTCATCATTATAAGAACCAACAGAATATTTACCACATATCCAAAAACCAATCCAATGGCAACAGACTTCAGCCCCAACATATCATGGAACAAGAGTACAAACAACACTCCCAATGAGGAATTAATCAAATTTATTAGGTTAGGAAATGTGAAATACTTATATGAGGCAAGTATTTCCGTCATCAGACTCGTTAGCATATTAAGAAAAAGAATAGGCAGAATCCAACGAATCAAATGAACATTCGCGTCAATCAAAGTCTTCGAAAATGAAGAAATCGCAGAAACAAATGGAAGGGTTCCTATACATGCAAACAAAAACAACAAAATACCAATACCACCATACAAAAAGATAAAGGCATTCAGAAAAGTCATTGAACTATGTTCGCCTTCAGCGATCCGCAAGCGAATACTTTTGGGAATCAATACAGCCGTACTGAAATTCAAGAAAAAGAAAGAGATGAAAAGTATCAGATTATAGATAAAGAAAAAGACATCCGTCCCCGAATATGCACCAAAATAATATCCTATAAGCCATTGTTGTACAAAGGCTACACTTCTGCCACAGATATTGAAAGCAGAAGACCACATAATGCCATTCTTATAAGTTTCAGGACGAAATACACCCATAGCTCATTTCCTTGCTTGTCTATACAATGAAACGTACGGGCAATAGTATTATTTTACAACAAACATACCTGAAATTCGCCTTCTCACAAAAGAGGTTAAAAATCACTTATTACCAATCAGTTATAATCGCATTATTTATTTTTTTTAACAGCCGACAAGACATTATCATATAGAGCAACGAAATTGTCAGCTGTTTGCTTCCACAACAGATGGTTTCTCACATGTCTTTGTCCAGACTCCGAAATGTAATGCAGCTTTTCCGGCTCCCCAAAAATAGACACAACTTTTCGAGCCCACTCTTTTTCGTCAAAACTATCAATCAAATATCCGGTAAGACCATCTTCAATAATGGAGCAAGCTCCCCCTGTTGGTGTAGATAATACGGCAACACCCCAATACAAGGCCTCCAAAACGACCATTCCATAAATTTCAAAGTCTGACGCTAATAAAAAAAGGTCTGCACACTTGTATATATCAGGCAACTTAGATTGTGGCAATGCGCCAGTCCAAAAAACACGTTCGGAAACCGTTGACGACTGTAGCCCTGCTCGACTGCTTCCGTCTCCAACAATCACTAGAAGGTACTCTTCCGGTAAGAATGACATCATACCCACCAACAAATCCACATGACGACGCTTGACTTCAACAGATCCTACATACAAGAGAACCTTTCGTTCTGATCCAATTCCGTTTCTTTCTCGCCAATCACTTAGTTCTCCATCTTTGAAAGAGAAGTTGGAATCATCAAGTCCGACCGGAGTAATTTCAGCACCTTTTCTCAATCCATATTTTTTCAAATATTCTGCTGCTGCAGGAGTTTTGCATCCCACACTTCCAACTGTATGGAGAATATAACGACCAATTGTCGCATTGAAACATTGTTCCAACCTCCTTAGGAACGGTTTGCGGGTTTCATCATATGGCCCTTGAATCAAGACACAAGGAACAACATGACGTTTCGCCCACCATGCAACATAAGCCGACATCACCATTCCAATTTCATGAATTTGAATAAGATCCGGATTTATTTCTTTTAAGGTCTTATTCAAATGAATAAAATATCCAATAGCCTGCTGAACTCTTCTATATTTCAAGAAATAAACAGTACAAAATTCTGTTTCAGAAACAGATTCTTCACCAGCTCCCATTATAACGCTGACTTTATATCCTCGTTTTTGAAGTTCTTTAGCCAATCCTAACTCCTGAACATTGTAACTAGACAAGTTCATTGATGTCAGCGATGAACGAACAATCAGCAGATGTTTTTTTCTATTCATTTTCCAACATTTTATAGACAACGCATGTCTGATCTGCTATCTTTTTCCAGTCATAATCCGCAACATCTACAGTACGACATAGATAGCTTTCTCTGTTTTCTGCCAAGAACTCACCTAATTTCAACTGCATAGAATACACATCCGATGCTTTAAAATAGGATTTCTTCGGTAAATCCAATAAATGAGTCGCCTCAATGTCAGAAACGAGTAATGGCAACCCGAAATTAATTGCTTCCAAAAGAACAAGTGGGAAACCTTCTATCCGCGACGACAAAACATAAACCTGTGCATGACTATAAAGCTGTGACAAGTTTCCACCGTCCACAAATCCGGCAAACACAACATTCTTACCTGCCATTGCTTTCAGATTGTCGAAATAAGCCGTATCCTGATCTGGTGCACCGGCTATTACAAGTTTTACATCCGTTTTCAGCTTATTATAAGCCTGTATCAGCAAATCGAACCCTTTCTCCGGAGTGATTCTCCCAACAGAAAGGATATATTTACCCGGCTCCACATCCAATTTTTGCAAAAAATCTGTTGCAGTATTCCTCTGGAGCGGAACAATTCCGTTGGGAATATAAACCGACTTGGCTTTCACTTTATTCGAATACTTGTCAAGTTGGAACTTATTGACAAAGATAATCCGATTGGAAGCCGACAACGCAATTTTTTCCGACAGTCGAAGAACAAGTTTCCCAAACCAATTCCATTTGTCGTGTTCATAGTTGGCACTATGATACGTCAACACCACTTTTTTCCCGAAAAGCCGCAGCAAAGGGGCAAACATGGCCGGCCCGATATTGTGAATATGCACAACCTGCGAACGGGAAAAAGCAGAAATCAACGTAGCTTGAAAAGAATGAAAAACAGCTTCCAGTCCTGTCACCCGTGTAGATGGCAAGTCCAGAAACTGTATATTGTCATATTTTGTACCCTTATAGGCTTTATTTATAAACGGTTTGCGGCGGAACACTCGGATTTTCACGTTCTCCATCAACGGATACAACCGCTCGCAATGACGTTCCACTCCCCCTTGAATACCAGGAAAGCCTCGCGTACCGATAACATCAATTTTCATAAAGCCTTCTTTTTTGGTAAATACCAGAATTTAATCCCAGCAAATTGGTTTTCCGTGTTTTACACGCCAACGGTTTTTCAAAATCCATTTGATAGGAATCCACGGACGACGCTTCATATCATGACGTTCGGTCACAATAAACGCACAATTACGATTGCAGTTTTTCACCAATTCAAGCGCCTTCTTCGCCTTTTCCGACTTCATGATATTCTCAAAGCTGTCCTCTTTGATATTTCCGATAATCCATTCTTCTCCCGAACCGTTACATGGCGAAACGTTGCCAAACGGGTCGATAAAGAAAAAATCAGTCAAAGCTCCGCAAGGTGGACGATACCCCGGTTCGTCACCACGTAGACGGCGATGGATACTACGGTTAAAATATGCACGACCCATATCTTTCAGACGGCCCTTTAGGCTACGACGTTTTGAAGTCAGCAATGCAGCCACAAACTTTTCATGCTCTTTCAAAGCGTCTTCACTCACAAGTACGTTGTCATCCTTATGGAAATACCAAGAATTGTGTACTACCGAATTACCAAGTTCCACATCCAGTGCTACACACAATTCATACAAATGAAGCAAGTCCTTATAATTGTCTGGAGAGATAACAACCGAGAAGCCAATATTCTTACATTTTGTCTTTTTCAATTCCAACATCGTACGCAAAGCATGGTCAAAACCATTGATCGTACCACGTTTCTTGTCATTCAATGCAGGCAGACCTTCCAGACTAACACGAATCAGTATATTCGGATATTTGTTTGCCAATCGGACAATCGTATCCGTATTAAAACCGTTCGTACTCAATTCCAAAAGTGAAGCTTTCGGATAAAGAATCTCAAAAATCCGATCTATATCTTTACGAATAGTTGATTCGCCACCCGTAATGTTGATACGCAATCCTGCCGGCAACTTCTCATAAAACGAGGGGTCTATTTCATCCTCCGCCTTTGTCTGATGCTGCCAGATGTTACACATATTGCACTTTGCATTGCAACGGTATGTCGTAATCAAGCTACCTTGTACTATATTTGCCATATCTATATCTTTAGAATTGCCAAGAATTATATATTTAAACGCATTGGCAACATTTTTATTGTCTTAAATTAGAACAATATTCACCATTGTTGAAAAGCTTCTAAGCAGCAGACGATTATCGATACAAACCCATTATTTTCTGCAAATAAGCCTTTCGGTCGAATCGCTCAATGCTCTGTTCCGCAATCTGCCGATAATCAAAAGGCGAATTCCATGCTGCTTGTAAAGTTTTCTTCAGCGAATCCGAATCACCGGAACGAAACAAAAATCCCGTAGACGGAGAGATAAGTTCTGGTATACCACCAATGCGTGCACCTACCACAGGGGTTCCAAAACACAACGACTCAATCACACTCAAAGGATTGTTCTCATACCATTCAGAAGGTATTACCGAGAATCTCGCTTCCGATAGATATTGACGAACCTGCCCTGCATTCAAGTGTCCAAGGAACTCAATGTTTTTACAACCGGCATACTTACTTTTCAGTTCTTCTACAAGAGGCCCTCCACCCGCAATTTTCAATGTATACGGAAGTTGTACAGCAACTTCCAATAACGTGTTCACACCTTTTTCTTCCGACAGGCGTCCGACATAAATGTAGTAAGGTTTCCGCTCTTTTACGACAGAATAGTCCTTGACCTTTTCCGGATCGACAAAGTTGCATACCACATTCAACTTCTTGGGGTCAAACCCGCCCTGCTCCATTTTACGAGCCATAAAATCGCTCGGACAAACAAAAGCATCGGTATACGCCTCCAACTTCCGACGGTCCCAATAACGGGCCTCCCAATAAGCAAGCTGACTTGCCACACGGCTGCCTTTCATACAACGTTTGTCGACAACACCATGAACATTGCCGCCTATACACTCTTCACAAACTTTTCCCTGCGAAAGACAGGAATACGAAGGACACACCAACTTATAGTCGTGCAGCGTCCAAACCGTCTTAGCCCCAAAATCCTTCGCCATTTTGACGATGACTGGGGAAAGGTAGGAATGTATATTATTAAAATGCACCACATCCGGGCAAAAATCCTTCAGCAGCCGGGCAAAAGCAGCCTTCACACCGGCTCCGCCGAATATACGGGATGCCGCCCTCAACTTACTACCTATGCCACCGGAAAAAGAAACTTCCGGCGCAAAATAATTGCTATGTGGTGTCAGGAAATTCCCTGCATACTGCATAGCGAAAACAGCTGTTTCATGTCCTTGTTCACGAAGCATCTGCTCCAGACTGATGGCACAAACGCAATCCCCGCCACGATTATAATAGAATTTGTTGACAATTAATATCTTCATAACTATTTTACACACAAAGAATCGCAACTATTTTTCGTTCTTTTTCTCCTAAAGCGCCAAATGCAGCCTTACATTTAGACGTTAGACAATAGCTGTCCACGACACCCACCAATAAGCCCATAGTTTCCGGCACAATAATCAACGGCATTTCTTGAGATATTGGTAATCCACTTATCAATACATAATCATATGTTGATTTCAATTCTTGTACTAATGTAGCAAAACGGTCGGAGACCAATGCTTCCATCGGATAATCACAATGCAGTCCTTTGGACACGACAAACAGCTTGTCGTGTAATTCACTGACTTTCACTACTGATTTTACAGCCAATGTTTCATCTTTGATAAAATCGACCACGCCTTTGCCTCCCTGATCCGCCAAAAGCGAAGCGGAATTAAAACCATCAAGTTCAACCACGACAGTGCGTTTGCCAGTCAACGCCAACAGCATTCCTAAGTTGGAAACCACAAATCCACTATGACCTTCAGCCATAGAAGCTACATAACAGACATTATCCGATTCAGCGAGCAACTCATTACGCAGTGCGCGGAATTCAGCAGCGTTACCGTCATTACTTTTGAAATCCACTTTATCCTGCAGCAGGGAACAAACTTCAGCCCAAACCGGTACACCGATAACATTTTCAACATCATTCCGAAGAACAATACGCTTCACACGTGCACCTTTATAAACGAACCAAAACGTTGGCAACAGCAATGTTGCCAACAGACCAAGACCGCCCATGACGCTCCACTTCGGGGCAACCGGCTTCACATCGTGATAAGCAGCATCAACCACACGTCCCATCGGATAATTCGAACCCAGCTTCAAAACGCTGGTTTCCCGCTGTTCAAGCAAGAATACATAAAGATTGTTCTTTATCGTCTGGTCGCGCATCAGGTTCAAATATTCACGTTCATGAGTCGGCAAGTTCTTCAAACGCGAAGCAAACTTGCCGTCTTCTTTCACAAAGTCATTATAGGCTATTTCCGTACTTGCACGAGCCTTCTCGATTGTTTCAACAACACCCGAACGCATACCGTCAATTTGGGCATTCAGCAACATCAAGGAAGCATTGTCCTTCTTAGCAGACATATTCAGCTCCATACGTTTGACAACCAGATTATTATAAGCTTCAATCGATTTTGCTGCACCTTCATATTCTACACCGCTTGTAATAGGGATCATGGAATAACGGTTAGCAGGATCATCCAAGAACTTGCAAATCATATCAAATACAGCCAATTGTGTTTGAATCTGCACAATCGACTGTTTGTTGGCACTTGTCTGTTCCAGCAATACGCGAGCTTCCACTTCAATGTCAGTCACATTGTTTGAAGTTTTAAAATCTTCCACTTTCTTTTCCGCATCATGAAGCTGTCCGGTAAGAGATGCCAAACGTTCATCTATAAATTTCAATTCATTGGAAGTTTTCAAATTCTTCTCATTTGTACGGCGATTGTTGTAAAGTTCAATCAACTTGTTCAAGATATCTTTACCCCGTTGCAAATCATTGTCTTCGATTTCCAATGTAATGCCATTCGAATTCTTTGAAGAATAATCGACGACAAGCTCCCGAGCAAAATCTTCTGCTATTTGACTGTTACCGGCCACACTTATTTTCAAATTGCGTTCCTCACCTTCCACATAGTCTGCGGTTTTCTCCAAAACATAAATACCTCGAGAAGGTATATTCATAGTCAATGGAAGTGTCACACCGCTTTTTTCAAACAATGTTGTTTTTAACAAACCCTTAGTGGCCTTCACATCAGCTAAACCGTCAGGACGCAGCTTTACAGTCATTTGGAATCCGGACTTCAAAGTATCAAATAGTTCATCCGGTGCCAACAATACCACCGGTGATTTTTTGTACAATGAATAATTTTTCATCGCAATTTCTTCGCGATAGGTACGATTCAATTTCAATTCGGAAATCATTTCGCAAAGCAAACTGTGCGACTGCATGACAAGAATTTCATCGTCAACAGAACCACCACCGATAGAGCCCAACGAAAAGGTACGCATCATTTGCGCCATCCCTCCTGCTGCTGCACCACCTCCGTCTTCCTGTTCAATCAATATATTAGCATGAAACAGGTAGTCAGCATTCTTTTTATACATATAAAACGCAACAAATCCCATAATGAATACGAAAGCAATCAGGTAATAATACCAATGTTGCTTCATTTCATAGATGGTTCTCGAAAAATCAATTTTGTCAGATTTTTTATTCATATCTCGTTTCTTTTATTTTCCAAATAATCATATTCGCTCACCAATTGACAAGACATCAGCATTCCTTATTTATCTTTTTCGTATTAGATACAACAATACCCAGTACAACCATAATCAATTCTCCAGAGATTTGCAATATAGCACAATTGGCAATCGAATCTATCATAAGAAAGAGAAGACCCAATACCCCAATTGTAAATAAACAAATATAACCATTATGCAACAGCAAACGATATCGTTGCCACATCCACCAATAAAAAAGAAAAAACAAAAAAATGCCAACCAATCCAAATTGTGCGAGTTCCGGATAAAAGGTATCAGCAATAAATGCATCAAATGTTGGAGACAGCCCCCAAACAGCATCTAAATTATAACGATAATATAATGATGAATAATTGATATCAGTAGATGAAAAATACGTAGCAAACGATGCTAAGCCAGATCCAAACAACAAGTGTTCACTAAGTACTAAAAAAAATGCGCCATACAAGACCGGACGGGCAAACGAAGCTGCCACTTCTGGATCAAATGTATCAGCATTACCTTTTATAAAATAATATTCAATTTTACTCCATGAAACAACAACAACACCGATAAAAACCACTAATAATACCATCATATTGCGCATGTTCTTCAAATTGACTATTCCAGGTTTATAAATCAAAAGCATGAACATAGCAAATACAAAGAAACCATAATATTTAGCACGTGTACAGGCTAATCCCATTGAAAAGATTGCAACAGCCCAAAGAATATCCTTTTTATTCCATTTATGGCTGTTCTGTTCTTCATATGTGACAAGTAAGTAAACAATTCCGCAACCCACACACAACAATCCCTGATAATAAGGATGGTATAATATATATCTATAAAGACCTGTCAACATCAACAACAAAGAACATATAGAGAGAACGCGAACAACATTCTTCAATATACATCTTTCCTTCTGTGAGAATTTAGGAGAAACAGCATAGGCTATGGAAAAGGCTATAAATGGTTTCATTTGAATAATGAAATCATTTATTATTGCCCATTTAATATTATAGTTCAAAAAAAGCATACTGTAAAATAAATAAAACGACATGACTCCTAATGATATATAAAAAAGTGTATACTCACGCCACCTACGATTATATATCATATCAAAGAATCCCAAAATTGCAAAAGAGAACAGACATAATTCGTCTGTTGGTTTAAATAACACAGGTTCAACCAACAATCCGACAACCATAAAGCAAAACAGCCAGAAATATGTCCGATTAATGTCCAGCATCCGTAATCAATTTGTTATTTGATAACCAGCGCAATCAACAGTGACGAAATAACGGACACCAGACTCACGACTGTCGAAACGACCTGAATACGGAATGTATTGTTTTGATTGTATTTTGAGTTGTCTTTTCTTACCCGGTTAGGCTCAACGTAGACTACGTCGTTTTGTTGCAGATAGAAATAAGGCGAATTTACCACATTGGCATCATTCAGATTGATGCGATGGTAAGTGCGCACACCGTCCACTTCACGGATAAGCGTCACATTCTCGCGGCGGCCGTATTCTGTCAAGTCGCCTACTGTTGCCAATGCGTCAAAAATGGAAAAACGTTCTGTGGTAACAACAATTTGTCCCGGATTCTTCACTTCACCCAACACATTGACACGGAAGTTCATCAGCTGAACACGGACAATCGGATTCTCCACATCCTTGGAAATTTCCTTTGTCAGCATTTCCGTCAGCTCGTGAATGGTCATGCCGGCCACATGAAGCTGTCCCAATACCGGGAACTGGATATTACCATCCTTATTGACAATATATGTTTGATTCTTCGGCGAAGTTGTAAGCTCCAGACTACCTGCCTGCGCCGGATTCGACAACGGAAGGTTGTAGATGGCAGTTGCTTCAGGAACAAGAGAGTTGACCGATATGAAAAGTTCGTCAGCAGGAACTATTTCGATGGCATAGTCCACATTTCGGATGCTTTCGCCCACCTCATCGGCATTCTGAAAATAAGTAAGGCTTTCTCCTGTTCTACAGGAAGTGAACAACATGGCAAACACTCCGATTAAAAGTATCAAAATATTATTCTTTCTCATATATGCACATTTTTAATTAAAACGAATCCACGAACATTTTATTATGTTTCCGGCTTGTAATCTTTTATTAAACGGTCATACAACAGTTTTACTGCACGGCTATTTTTTATTTTAGCCGAAAAGCAATCAATATTTCCACAGTCTTCGTTAACTTTGCACGACATTTTTAAGTATAGCCCACATGGATATAGCACTTCCTTTCAACATAACGACACTGGAACTTTCGGCACTTTCCTGCCTGTTCCTGCTGACAATCGTCGTCATTGCCACTTCCGCCGCTCTGCCACGCCGCATCGGCAGATGGATAAATCAAAAATCATTGGCTCAGGACGGGAATGCCAGAACAAATTTGCCCGCACTTTCTGTAATAGTCTACGCCCCTGCCAACTGTAGCGAAGCCCTTCAAACAATGATTCCACAGCTGATGGAGCAAAATTATCCTGACTATGAAGTAATTGTGGTCAACGCCGACAAATGCGGACATGTGGGCGACGCCCTCACCCGTTTGGGATTGGAATATCCCCACCTGCGCACGACATTCACTCCCGAAAACTCCTGCAATGTTTCCATAAAGAAGCTGTCCATCACACTCGGCATCAAAGCGGCTGTCAACGATTTCGTACTGATTACGTCAGCCCTTTGCCGCCCGAAATCCGACCAATGGCTGACGGGCATGGCACGTCATTTTGCCAAGGGCGCGGACATCGTTGTCGGCTACGCCCACAGTGAATTCGACAACGACATGGAAAGAGGCCGGCGCTACCGTGCCTATGACGAAACGGAAGAAGCTGCCGTCTATCTTAATGCTGCTCTCTGCCGCCGTCCGTTCCGCTGTCACGGAAGCAACATTGCATACCGCAAGCAACTGTTCTTCGACAACCGTGGATTCTCTTCTTCGCTGAATCTGAAGTACGGCGACGACGACATCTTCCTGAAAGAGATAGCACGCCGCGGAAAGACTGCGGTCGAATTGTCGCCGGAAACTATCCTGCTGGAACACCACGACGATTTCCGTTACGAATTCCGCTTGCAGAAACTGTTCCGATGCTTTACCCAACGGCGCACACGCCCGCTCATCAACGGAGAAACGGTAAGACAAGCTTGCTACTACTTATTTCTTCTGGCCGTTGCCTGCACGATAGGCTATGCCGCATGGATTGCCTTACAAACCAATGAGATATCCGACTATTGGAAAGCAGGAGCCATCGGCGGCGCTGCGCTACTGCTGTTTATCGTTCAACAGCTTTCCGACATACTGACCTACCGCAAGACCGCACGCCTGCTGCAAGGACGCATGTTGTTTTTTACCGTACCGGTACTGCGTTTCGTTCGTCCGTTCAGAAACTGCATAGCCCGCATAAAATCACGTCACGCCGGCAACTACACCTGGCAATAACCGAAACAATGACCAAGATAACATCAAGGGGCTGTACCGGAAAAACCGATACAGCCCCTTGACTGTTTATTGATGCAACCGATTAGATAATCAGCATGGCATCACCATATACGCCAAAGCGATATTTTTCTTTCACAGCTTCATTATAGGCATTCATCACGATATCGTAATCACCGAATGCAGCAACGAGCATAAGCATCGTTGAATACGGCAAATGGAAATTACTGATCATTGAAGTGCAGACCGTAAAGTCGTACGGCGGGAAAATAAACTTGTTTGTCCAGCCGCTGAACTCCTTGATATGTCCGTCCATGCTTACAGTACTTGCCATGGCGCGAAGCACAGAAGCGCCAACAGCGCAGACTGCCTTTCCGGCATCTTTCGTACTGTTCACCAAGTCAACCAGATGAGCACCCACTTCCACCTGTTCTGAGTCCATACGGTGCTTTGTCAAGTCTTCCACATCAATTTCACGGAAATTGCCCAATCCGAAATGCATAGTCAAAAAATCGTAGTTCACACCCTTGATTTCCATACGTTTCAGCAATTCACGGCTGAAGTGTGTACCGGCGGCAGGAACCACTACTGCACCCTCATTTTTGGCAAAAATGCACTGGAAACGTTCTTCGTCTTCCGGCACCGGTTCACGGGTAATATATTCAGGAAGCGGAGTTTGTCCGAGTTTGAACAAGGCATCCTTGAACTCGTCGTGCGGACCGTCGTAAAGGAAACGAAGTGTACGGCCACGGGAAGTGGTATTGTCGATAACTTCCGCTACCATTGACTCATCTTCTCCGAAATACAGTTTGTTGCCGATACGTATCTTTCGTGCAGGTTCTACCAATACGTCCCACAATTTATGTTCCTCGTTCAATTCGCGCAACAGGAACACTTCAATTCTTGCACCGGTTTTTTCCTTGTTGCCGTACAGACGGGCAGGGAAAACCTTTGTATCGTTAAACACAAAAAGGTCGCCGTCGTCGAAATAGTCAAGAACTTCCTTAAACACTCTGTGTTCAATAGCTCCAGTCTTACGGTTTACAACCATCAGTCTCGACTCGTCACGTTCCGGGGCCGGATATTGTGCGATTAATTCCTCCGGCAATTTAAATTTAAATTGTGAAAGCTTCATATCTTGTGTTCTTGTTTTAAATTTCTTTTCTACTGATTTTCTTCCGGCAATTCAATGTCGGCTGTTTCCAAGTGTTTCATCAAATCCTCTACCGAAAGGCAGTTTTCCACTGCCACATCGCCTACTCGCGTACGGCGCAAGCCCGTCAGGTGTCCGCCACTGCCCAACGCTTCTCCGATGTCACGCGCAAGGGCACGGATATAAGTGCCTTTGCTGCACACTACCCGAATGACAATGACCGGCATCTGCATGTCGAGCAGCTCAATTTCATCGATAACAAGCTCCTTGGCCTTTATGTTCACTTTCTTGCCCTTCCGCGCCATTTTATAGGCACGTTTGCCGTCAATCTTACAGGCCGAATAGGCAGGAGGAACCTGCTTGATGCTGCCGACAAACTTTTTCAGAGCTCCTTCCACCATCGGGCGGTCGATGTGCTCCCACGGATATTCGGCATCTATTTCCGTTTCCAAATCAAAAGAAGGCGTGGTCGCCCCTAAACGGATAGTCGCCACATATTCCTTTGTATGCGCCTGAAGTGCCTCAATCTGCTTGGTGGCACGCCCTGTCACCACAGTCATCACTCCAGTTGCCAACGGGTCGAGCGTACCGGCATGGCCTACTTTCAGTTTTTTCAATCCGGTACGGCGTGAAAGTGCACCCCGGATACGCTTCACAACGTCGAACGACGTCCAGCGAAGCGGTTTGTCAACATAAAAAATTTCTCCTTCTACGGGATGAAGCATATATCAATTTTTAGTCTATTGTAAGGTTTGCTCCTGACATGAGCATTACCAAAATCACCACTCCGACAATAATACGGTAATAGCCAAAAAGCTTGAAACCATATTTTGTCACATAGTCGATAAAGAACTTCACGGCCAACACTGCCACCACAAACGCCACAACATTACCGACAATCAGCACTGCAAGGTTGTCCATGATGACAGAAGAACCGAAATCCATATACAACTTAAGCAGCTTATAGCAAGTAGCAGCAAACATTGTAGGCACCGCCAAGAAAAACGAAAATTCAGCAGCATTCTTGCGGCTTAATCGCTGCGACATACCTCCAACAATCGTTGCCATCGAACGCGACACACCTGGAATCATGGAAATACACTGCATCAAACCGATACGGAATGCGCGTTTCTCTGTCAGTTCAGTGCTGTCCGAACCTTTATTGAAAATTCTGTCACAGAAAATCATAAATACACCGCCCACAATAAGCATGATGGCGACAACTTCCACGCTTTCGAGCATGGCATCAATATATTTTTCAAGCAGCAATCCCAACACAGCAGCCGGAATGAACGCCACAAAAAGTTTCCAATAAAAATCATATTTGTGAAGAAAACGCTTCAATGGAGTCGCATTTTCCGGAGCAGGCGTATGGTTCAACCGGAAAAAGCGCTTCCAATAAAGCCATACAACCGACAAAATTGCACCAAACTGGATAATGAACGTAAACGCCTTCACAAAAGGAGTACTTTCAACACCCAGCAAATGCTGTGTAATTATCATGTGACCGGTTGAAGAAACCGGAAGAAATTCTGTAAGTCCCTCTACTACTGCAATAATTACCGATTCAATAACATTCATACGCTACGTCTACTTTTTCTTATATAAAATTGCAAAAAACATCAGCACAAACCCTAAAAAAGAAATTGTCGGTCCGACAGCAATACGCACGGTGCTGAAAATATCGGGATTGAACGCCTCGTCGGTGCTCGGTTCGCCGCCCATCAGCAGAAAGCCGACTATAATCATTACCACAGAAACCCCCATCAGCAGAAAGTTTGCCTTAGTCAAAGTCTTGGTAGTTTCCGGTTGCTGTCCGGAAACATTGTTGATTTCTTCCATATATAATTTTAAGCTTAAAATGATTATCGTTTAAACAAATCGTCGTAGCTGAGACGGATGTATTTGTCAGCGGCCAAAAAGGCTGCCAAACCGCATATCAGCACACCCAGCACTATCAGTCCTGCGAACACGGCCACAATTTCCAATGCTGAGAACGAAACAACAAGCGCTTCGTCGATATTCTGAAGGAACAGATAGACACCCAACAGGAAAAGCATCGACACGAATGCGGCAATCAAACCGTTCAGCATATTGCTTATGACAAACGGCCGACGGATAAATCCCGGCTTTGCACCGACAAGTTTCATTGTATGTATCAGGAAACGGCGGGAATACACAGTCAACCGCACTGTATTGTTAATCAGCACGAAAGAGATAAGCATCAGCAACACAGCGATGACAAACAGCACCAATGCCACATTGCTGATATTACGGTTGGCGGCATCCACCTCGCTCTTGTGCATGGCTATTTCGTCGACGAAAGTGATAGTTTTCAACTGCCGTTCAATCACTTGCAGACTGTCAAGATTGGCATATTCGGCCTTTACATACACTTCATACTCGGCATTCAGCGGATTCACACCAAACAGTTCCACCAGATTCTCACCCGTTTCTGCCTGCCAATTCTGCAACGCAGCTTCCTTCGAAATGAATTTCACATCCGACACGTAAGGCGAAGCCTTCCACATTTTGTCCATCGCCGCCACCTGTTCGGGAGTGGTTTCACTCTGCAAAACCACACTGAAACCTATATTTTCTTTCAGTTCCTTTGAGAATGTATTGGCAAGTATGCCAAGGAATGCAATGATTCCCAAAAGCAGCAACACCAAAGCGACGCTGATTGTCGACGTGAAATTTGACTGAAAATAAGATATTTTCGATTTTTTCTCTTTGCTCATCACTATGTACTTTTACCCGTTTACACATAAAACGGGAAATTTAAGAAAATTATTTGCAAAGATAATGCAAGGTGAGAGCAAAGGCAAACGAAAACGCAGTTTTCAGTTTAACTTTGCCGAACCGCAGCTTATCTTATGCAAAGATACAACCGCCAAAGTGCCTTTGTCAATTGCCTGTATAGTTTTATTTTGTTTTTTTACCTAATTTTTAGACGATTAAAATGTTTTGAGGTGTAGGCAAAATAAATAAGAGCACCGACGACACATGCGGTAAAGCAAATCCAATACACAAAATGATAGCTGGTGCGCTCGGCAATATAGCCGCCACTGAAGATTCCGATACCGGCCCCCACATCCCACGAAGTCAGATAGGAAGAGTTTGCCGTACCCCGCCGGCTGTTGGGCGCAAGATTGATAAACATACTCTGGTAGGAAGGGCACATGGTGCCGTAGCCAAGCCCGATTATCAGTGCCGACACATAGAAAGCGGCCATATGGCTGATTCCGACAAAAACCAGAAAGCCGACAACAACCAGAATCATTCCGGCCTTCACGTTTTCAATGATATACCCCCTGCGCACCCACTTGTTCGTGAACACGCGCGAAAGTATCAGTCCCACGGAAAGCACCAGAAAGAACACCCCGCTGCCGGAATATATGCCGAGTTCCTGTTTTCCGTAAATGGCAAGATAAGTGGTAAGCGTCGCGCTGGCGAAAGCGAACGGAATCAAATTGAAACCCTCTGTCAGGCTCACTTTCAGGAAAAAGCGGTCGAACGACAACGGCACTTGGTTCTTGACGATGGCGCGAGGCTTGTTTTTCACCATCATTATGCAGGCGAATCCAATCAGCGAAGAAATCAAAGGCACTGCAAATACAAGATGAATGTTGGGAATATTATTGTATAGTGCCAAAGCCACCGACGGCCCTATTGCCATTGCCAGATTGTTGCTGATACCGTAATAGCCGATGCCTTCACTGCGGCGGCTTGAAGGAAGCACGTCAATGGCAACCGTACTGTTGGCCACCGAAGTTGACCCGAAAGCAAACCCCTGAAGCGTACGCACCAGTCCGAACATCAGCACGGTAGTAGAGGCCACGAATCCAATATTGAACAGCGAAAAAACCAGATAGCACACCATCAGCACCTTCTTGCGCGGAAAGCTGTCGACGATATAACCGCTAAACGGACGAATCATCAGTCCGGTAATGATAAAGCCGCCCATCACTTCTCCGATGATGTCGCGCCCTGCCCCCAGCTCGTCGGCAAGATAAATCGGCAGAATCGGCATCAAATTATATAATGAAAAGAACAGCAGGAAATTCGCAAGCATGACAAACACATAGTTGCGATTCCACAGGCGGTTGTCGCCATCGGCCACTGCATACGGGTCGAAATCCGGAGCATTGCCGGAAATTGCTTCTTTAGTCATACACAGATTCGTTTTTATGTTGTCAGCCGGAGCAGGCAAACGCCCTGCTCCCAAGCCATACTATTCCACTTCTTCGCCAATCAGCGTAGCCGATGAAGCGTCCTTCACCTTCACGCGGACAAGCTCGCCGATACGGTGGTTTCCACGGGGAAATACCACCACCTTGTTCTGCTCCGTGCGACCGAAAAGCTGTTCGCGCGAACGTTTGGAGTAGCCTTCCGTCAGCACTTCAAATGTTTTGCCGATATCGCGGCGGTTGCTTTCTGCCGAAAGTTCGTTCTGCAAGGCAATCATGCGGTTCAGACGGTCTATCTTCACCTCTTCGCTCACATTGTCGGGCAGATTCTTGGAGGCAAACGTTCCGGGACGTTCGGAATACTTGAACATGAACGCACTGTCGAACACCACTTCGCGCATCAGGCTCAGCGTTTCTTCAAAATCCTCTTCCGACTCATCGTGGAAACCGGTAAACATGTCAGTAGAGATACCACAGTCAGGCATTGCCTTACGGATAGCGGCAATACGGTCGAGATACCACTCACGGGTATATTTGCGGTTCATCGCCTTCAGCACCTTGTTGCTGCCCGACTGCACCGGCAGATGGATGTGGCGGCACACGTTCGGAGTTTCAGCAATGACCTGAATTGTTTCGTCGCTCATGTCCTTCGGGTGGGAAGTTGTGAAACGCACACGCATTTCAGGTGCCGACTCGGCAACGAGCTTGAGCAGGCCGGCAAAGCCGAGAACACGGCCGTCGGGATATTCATAATGATAGGAATTGACATTCTGTCCCAGCAGCGTCACTTCCTTGAAACCTTTGGCACGCATGTCGGCAAGTTCGTTCAGGATGCTCTGCGGTTCACGGCTGCGTTCACGGCCGCGGGTATAAGGCACGATGCAGTAGGAACAGAAATTGTTGCAGCCGCGCATAATGCTGATAAAACCGCTGATACGGTTATGACCGATACGCTGCGGAATTACGTCGCGATAGGTTTCCGTTGTCGAAAGTTCGATATCGATGGCCTTTTCGCCCACCTCAGCCGAAGCCACAAGGTCGGGAAGCGAAAGATAAGCGTCAGGGCCTGCCACAATATCCACACCGTGGTTGGCAATCAGGTCGTCCTTCACGCGTTCAGCCATACAGCCCAGCACGCCTACAATCAGTTTGCGTCCCTTGCGCTTTTTACGCAACGAGGCAAAATATTCAAGACGTGAAAAAATTTTCTGTTCGGCATTGTCACGGATTGAACATGTGTTCAAGAACACGGCATCGGCTTCTTCCAATTCCTCTGTCAACTCGTAACCCGCCATTTGCATCACCGAAGCAACGACTTCGCTGTCGGCAACGTTCATTTGGCAACCATAAGTTTCTATAAATAACTTTTTGTCAAATTGTCTTTGTTCGTCCATAATTATCTTTTCAAACGTCTGTCCGGATTATTTTGTTTAGCGTACATCTTTTATTGCACCATTTATGCCAAAATTCAAATATTTTAGTATTTTTGCACTTGGCATAGTATGCGCAATTTGCATCGTGCAAAAATACTAAAATTAATAGACTTTTTATTTTTCGACAACGAAAAACTAAACTTAATTTTAATTAATATGGCTTTTCCTTTTATCACTGCAGAACAAGCTGCAGAATTTGTAAAAAATGGCGATAACGTCGGTTTCTCTGGTTTTACAGCTGCCGGTACTCCGAAATTCGTCGCTCCAGCTATTGCCGCTAAAGCAAAAAAGGAACACGAAGAAGGTCGCCCGTTCAAAATCAACGTTTTTACTGGTGCGTCTACCAATGACAACATCGACGGCGAACTCAGCCGTGCCAATGCGGTAAATATCCGTACTCCCTACCAATCGTGCAAAGATACACGAAACAGCATCAACAACCACGAAATCCACTACTTTGACATGCACCTCTCACAATTGTCGCAGAACCTCCGCTACGGATTCTTCGGCAAGATTGACGTTGCAGTTATCGAAGCCCGCGAAGTCAGCGACAACGGTGAAATCCTGCTGGGTGCAGGCGTCGGCAATATCCCGACTTTCGCCCATATGGCCGACAAAATCATCATTGAACTTAACGAACATATCCCGGCTGAAATCCGCGGACTTCACGATATATACATTCCTCTCGACCCTCCTTACCGTCGCGAGATTCCTATCTACAAGCCAAGCGACCGCATCGGTACTCCGTACCTGAAAGTTGACCCGGCTAAAATCGTTGGTATCGTCAAGACAAACAGCAGCGACCACGTTCACGGTTTCGCTCCGCTCGACGAAACAACCATGCGCATCGGCGAAAACGTGTGCAAGTTCCTCATCGGCGAACTCCGTGCCGGACGTATTCCTAAAGAATTCCTCCCGTTGCAGTCAGGTGTAGGCAACATTGCAAACGCCGTGCTCCACGGACTTGGCGAAAGCAAGGAAATTCCTGCATTCGACATGTATACCGAAGTTATCCAGGATGCCGTTCTCGAACTGATGGAAATGGGCAAATGCCGCTTCGGTAGTACTTGCTCCCTCACATTCTCGGACGAAACAATGGACAAATTCTTCAGCAACATTGAATTCTTCCGCGACAAAGTGGTTATCCGTCCGGGCGAAATTTCCAACAATCCGGAAATCATCCGCCGTCTCGGCCTTATCACGATGAACACTGCCCTCGAAGCCGACATCTTCGGTAACGTCAACTCTACTCACGTTGTCGGAACTAAGATGATGAACGGTATCGGTGGTTCTGGCGACTTCACACGCAACGCCTACATCTCTATCTTCAGCTGTCCGTCAGTAACGAAGGAAGGCAAAATCAGTACAATCGTGCCGATGGTTTCTCACCTCGACCACAGCGAACACTCTGTCAGCGTTCTTATCACCGACCAGGGTATCGCCGACCTCCGCGGCAAGGATCCGGAAGAAAAAGCACAACTCATCATCGAAAACTGTGCTCACCCGGCTTACCGTCCGTTGCTCCGCGACTACATGAAGCTCGGCAAAGGCGGTCACACTCCGCACTGCCTCAAGGCTGCATTCGGTTTCCACGAAGAATTCATCAAGTCAGGAAACATGCAGAACACCAACTGGGCAGAATATTGCTAATCCTTATTTTTACATCATACAAGAAAGCCTGCACCGCCATGATGCAGGCTTTCTTTTTGTTTACAATGATTTTCAGGATATTCAGTTTTTAATTTTCCGCATACGGTGGCCATAAGCGACTATTACCACAAAACATACTAACGGAAGGACAAACGACACATTTACCGCCGGAAACCCAAACAGAGAATGCATATCGATAATACGTGCCTGGAGCGGAGGCAGAACAGAGCCACCAAGAATAGCCATAATCAGGCCGGCTGCCCCGAATTTTGCATCGTCCCCCAAACCGCCTAATGCAATGCCGTAAATAGTCGGGAACATCAACGACATACAGGCAGATACACCAACCAGACAATAAAGTCCGTAAATATTAGTAAAGAAAATCACACCCAAAGTCAACAAACAAGCAGCAATTGCCAAGATTTTCAGCAACGTTCCCGGATTGAAATAACGCAACATGAAAGTACAGATGAAGCGGCTTATACAGAATATAACCATTGCCACAATGTTATACTGCTGCGACAATACTTCCGCTGCCTGTTCTTCCATCCCTTGTGAAACAAACAAACGTGTACCATATTGAATAATGAACGTCCAGCACATAATCTGAGCTCCCACATAAAAGAACTGAGTCACCACACCTTCCCGATAATGGCGAATGGAAAAAATACGTTTCAGTGTCGGCAAAAAATTAATGGAATGCACCTGTTCTCCCGTACGAGGCATCTTTGTGAAACGTATCACCAGCAACATAAATATTATAATAAATCCAATTACCAAATATGGGGCAATCAGCACAGCAAGGTCGGAATCACGGATTTGCTCAAACTCCGCATGGTCAAGCATACTGCGTTCTGCCGTATCCATCGGATTCAAACGGTTCTGAATGAAATTCATGGCAACGAACATACCAAGCAGCGACCCTATCGGATTAAACGCTTGAGCAAGATTCAGACGACGCGTAGCTGAATGTTCCGGTCCCATTGAAAGAATATAAGGATTACAGCTGGTTTCAAGAAACGACAGGCCGCATGTCATAATGAAATACGCAATCAAAAACGGAAGATATGTGCCGATATGCATAGCTGGGAAAAACAAGAGTGCACCTAAGGCATAAAGCCCCAGCCCCAGAATCACCCCAGACTTGTAGGTAAATTTGCGGATAAACATAGCAGCTGGAAAAGCCATTGCAAAATATCCTCCATAGAATGCCACCTGAACAAAAGTCCCCTCGGTCACACTCATGCGGAAAATTTTTGAAAAGGCTTTCACCATCGGATTCGTGATATCGTTAGCAAATCCCCACAAGGCAAAACAGGCAGTAATAAGAATAAACGGCACAAGATAGTTTACACCATCTTTTGAAATTATGGATTCTTTATCATTTTTCATTGTTTGAGATTTATTATGGCCCCCTTCCTCTGCCATAAACAAAAGGAAGGGAACCGCATTGGTACATATTCTAAACAGACAACGATTTTAAGGTCTGAACTTAAAAAAACACAGACATATTCTGTCTGGACTGGCATATTACGACCAGCATTTCTATCTTTTTATTCTGCAAAGGGTTTTCCCGTTACACGCTTATTCCCTTTACAGATACAATTGGGGTATTAGGCTTATTTCTGACAGGATTTCATTTGCAGCCGGATGTTTCCTATGGCCGTAGCCTCAACCGGACCAGCCTCAACTTGCAAACCGGTAGCTTCTTCCGTCAAACGGTTCAGATAACGGTTCTGACAGCCACCACCAATAATTTGAAGTGACTCCACCGGTTCTGGCAAGAGCCTGTTCAAACCGTCAATGCCTTTCTTATAGCGTTTCGCAAGCGACAGCAGCACGCATTTCACATATTCCCCCACAGACTGAGGTATCTGCTGACCGCTTTTTCCACAATAAGCAGCAATGGCTTCCGCCATATCGGACGGATTCTGAAAAACACTGTCGTCAACATCTATTACCGACATAATTTCAGCCTCTTCCGACAAAGCGACTAATCTTCCATAATCTGATTCCAGTCCTTTTGCCGACCATTCAGACACAAGACGCTGCAAAATCCAAAGCCCCGTTATATTCTGAAGAAAACAGATCTTGCCTCCCACGCCGCCTTCATTGGTAAATCCGGCCAACCGTGCCTCTTCCGTCAATACTGGTTCATCGAGGACAACCCCCAACAACGACCACGTTCCAGAACTGAGGAACGCTTTACTGCCGGACTTCTGCGACTCAGGAACGGCATAAACTGCACTTGCCGTATCATGGGATGCCACAGCAATAACATCCACATCGTAATCAATGCCTAATTCTTCCTTAATAGAATCCAACAGCTTTCCCCGTTTGTCACCGGGCATTACGATATCACAGAAAATATGTTCCGGAATACCTAACTTACGCATCAGCGGATAATTCCAACGGCGTGTTTTCGCATCCAGCAATTCTGAAGTAGAGGCAATACTATATTCATTGTTGGCAACACCAGTAAGGAAATAGCTGAACAAATCAGGCATAAACAGTAGTTTGTCAGCATTTTCCAACTGCCATTTTCCTGACTTTTTCAATGCGTACAATTGAAACAGAGTATTGATTTCCATTATCTGTATTCCCGCTTCCGCATAATGTTCCGCCACATCAATCTGCGAGAACACCTCATCAGGGATACCTTCAGTACGGCTATCACGATAGCAAACGGGATTGGACATCAGATTGCCTTCTTTATCAATCAGACCAAAATCCACGCCCCAAGTATCAACACCGATACTCTTAATGCGATATCCTTTCTCCACTGCCATACGCAGGCCTTGCTTCATATCGGCAAACAGTGCCGGGAAATCCCAATAAATGTGATTTCCCAAACGCACCTGCCTATTTGAAAAGCGATAGACAGTGTCAACAACAAGTTCACCGGAGGAAAGGTAGCCGGCTATTACTCTGCCGCTACCACCTCCGAAATCTACAGCCAAATACGCTTCTGTCATTTTGTTTTCTTACCTAAAACGTAAGTTTCCAAATCATCTATTTCTTCCCGGCTCAACGTATTGTATGCACCGCCTGACAAGACAATGATGCGGCATGCCATTTCAAAAAAAGTCGCACGTTCAAACACCTGTTCGAAATTTTCACCGCACACCACCTGACCGTGCTTTTGGAGCAAGATAGAATTGTGGTCCTTCATGGCTGCTATCACGGCAGCTGCCAGTTCCGGTGAACCCGGACGATAATACGGCACTACCGGAATCTCTGCGCCGACATGACAGGGAATTTCTGCCGTCACGTTGAAATCCGACGGGATATTCTTCATACAGGCAACTGCGGTAGCATAGCACGACTGAAAATGGAACACGACATTCACGTCCGGACGTTCTCTCAAAACACCTAAATGGAATCCGCTTTCCATCGACGGCTTGACTCCGTTGAGCACTTCACCGGTTTCCAAACGACAAACTGCCACTTTTTCTTTCGGTAAAGTAGGAACCCACGAACCGGTTCCCGAAACCAGCACTTCATCGCCAATACGCCATGAAAGATTACCGCTGCTGCATAATGTCAGTCTGGCTGCACCATAACGGTGTGCCTGCTCTATAAATTTTTCTATATGCTCATTTGTTATCATAACGCTTTCTTGTATAGGTCATAAATTATTTCTTTGTTCACTTCACGCGGATTGCCCGGTGTACACACATCGGCAAATGCATCAGCGGCAAGCATCTCAAGGTCGCTTTCCTTAATGCCCAGTTCTGACAGATGTTGCGGAATTCCGACTTTCACCGATAATTCCTTCACCGCATTCACAGCAGCATCCGCCGCCTGTTCTGCAGTCATGCCCGAAACATACACATTCATAGCTTTTGCTATTTCCACATATTTTTCAAGGGCAGCAGGTGCATTGAATTCCATCACAATAGGCAACAGCAATGCGTTGGCCACGCCATGTGGAATATCAAATCTTGCTCCCAGCGGGTGCGCCATGCCATGAACCACGCCCAGGCCTACGTTCGAGAACGCCATACCGGCAATGTATTGCGCAACAGCCATTCCGTTGCGCGCTTCCACATTAGAAGGTTCGGCAACAGCCGTTTCCAGATAGCGGGCGATCATTTCAATTGCCTTGATTTCAAACATGTCGCTCATCTCCCATGCGCCTTTTGTAATCAGACCTTCAATGGCATGAGTCAGTGCATCAAGACCGGTTGCAGCCGTAAGACTTTTCGGCAACGTATACATCAATTCAGCGTCGACAATTGCTATGGCCGGGATGTCATTAGGGTCTACACACACCATCTTTTTATGGTTTTCCTCATCAGTAATCACATAATTGATTGTCACTTCAGCTGCTGTACCGGCTGTTGTGGGCAAAGCAATGATTGGAACTGACTTCTTTTTCGTATCGGCCACACCTTCAAGCGACACGATATCGGAAAATTGAGGGTTGTTGGACACAATTCCCACAGCTTTAGCCGTGTCAATCGACGAACCGCCACCAATTGCAATAATAAAATCAGCACCCGATGACGCATAGGCAACCAATCCGGCCTTTACATTCGCCACTGTCGGATTCGGTTTGATTTCACTAAATACCTCAAAAGGAATACCTGCCGAACGAAGAACTTCCAGAACCTTCTCGGCAACACCGAATTTCACCAAGTCCTTGTCCGTAACGACAAGAGCCTTATGCAATCCCAAGCGTGAAATTTCAGAAGGCAACACTTCGCGTGCGCCTGGTCCGAAATATGACACTTCATTCAAAATAAATCTTCTAACCATAGTTTTCACGGTATTAGTTATTTATAAATCGGTCCATAATTCATACAAGCTCTGTAATCAGATCCTTCCTTGTCCATTCCGAAAGCGTTCCATGCAGCCGGACGGAAAATCTTGTCATCGTCCACATTGTGCATACACACCGGAATACGCAAGATAGAAGCCAAAGTAATCAAATCCTGACCAATATGTCCATAGCTGATGGCTCCGTGATTGGCACCCCAGTTGTTCATCACTGAATATACATCCTTGAAAGCAGGCTTGTCGCAAAGACGGGGAACAAACCAGGTAGTCGGCCATGTGCGGTCGGTACGTTCATCAAGAAGCTTATGGATTTCCGGATCGATTTCAACAGTCCAACCTTCAGCAATCTGCAATACCGGACCAAGTCCTTTCACCAAATTCAAACGGCTCATCGTCACAGGCATACCGCCTTTTGAAAGGAAATTGGAAGAGAAACCACCACCGCGGAAATAATCACGGTTAGCCGGATACCACGTTGTAGCTTCCAAACATTTTTCCATCTCTTTTTCAGAAATTTCCCAAGCCGGCTTCATTGTCGGATTGCCATCAGCATCTGTCTGTTGTCCTGTTCCATCCAATGTCGTAGCACCAGAATTAATGAGGTGAATGATACCGTTGGCAGCCAGGCCCTTCAATTCCTTGCCCGTCACACGTTTCACAGCCTCCGGACTCCAGAAAGTGCGTACATCGGAAAATATCTGTGCCCGGTTTGTAAGCAGGTGCCCGAACAACATTGCCACACCGTTGCAGGCATCATTTTCAGTTGCCACAACAAAAGCTTCGCGGATTCCGTTCCAGTCGAAAGAAGTGTTGAGCAACGCCTCCGAATAATCGCCGTTCGGATAGAAGTCAGTCCACTGACGTTGTCCCTGGAAACCGGCTGCAATAGCGTTGTGTCCGAGAGCTTCTTCCTTAAAGCCTAATTCCTTCAGCTTCGGATTACCAATCATAAGGTCGCGCATAATAATGGTCATTTTCACAATAAATTCCCAATCGGCATCCTTTTCGGCACGGGTTTTCATTTTTGATTCGACATTGAAGTCTTTGCCTTCATTCTTTTTACAGTACTTCTCTGTCCATGCCATTGCTTTTGCATATTCCTCTTGATCGTAGATACCTTCTGTCATACGACGGATAATCTCAGTAAGGTCGACTGACTCGCAACGCATGCCAAGATATTCCTGGAAAAAGTCCGGATTCACAATAGAACCGGCAATACCCATTGAAACGCTACCCATTGACAGATACGACTTGCCGCGCATTGTTGCTACAGCCTGAGCCGCACGGGCAAAACGAAGAATCTTCTCAGCCACATCTTCAGGAATCGTATTGTCCTCAATATCTTGGACATCACGGCCATAGATACCGAATGCCGGCAATCCCTTCTGTGCATGCCCTGCCAAAACCGCTGCCAGATAAACGGCACCCGGACGTTCCGTTCCATTGAATCCCCACACAGCCTTCGGATAATGAGGATTCATATCCATAGTTTCAGCGCCATAGCACCAGCAGGATGTTACGGTAATAGTTGCACCAACACCCTCACGTTCAAATTTCTCAGCGCATGCAGCACTTTCTGCCACACGACCGATTGTAGAGTCAGCGATGACACACTCAACAGGGCTGCCATCACCGTTTTTCAAGTTTGTAGAGATCAATTCGGCCACTGCCTTCGCTAAATTCATAGTTTTTTCTTCCAAGCTTTCGCGAACTCCGCCTTGGCGGCCGTCAATTGTGGGACGAATCCCAATTTTTGGATACTTGTTCATTTTTTTAATTATTAGGTTTGTTTAGGTTTTGCCTTATACTCCCAGCAACTGTGCTGAACTGTGCTGATTAATGTACACAAAAAAAAATATCTGTCAATTCAAATAATCAAAATCACACAGAATCCCTCAAATGCAGTTCCGTAGGTAAAAAGATCTGGACAGGATCACCTGTCACAATAAATTGTGCAGCCAGGTCTCCCATTTTCACCCAATCGACACTTAATGATGTTATGCCTTTGTCAATCACCTCATAAGCCGGAGTTTCATTATAAGCAATCAGACCAAAGTCTCTGCCACATTCCAACTTCTTGGCCCGGCTCATCTTTATAATATCAACTACATCCGTCTGACGTATAACCATATATGCAACGCCGGCATCAACAGACTTAAGAGCATTACTGTCATCCACCTCACATTCCATTCCTATCTCCGCACAAAATTGCTGCAAACTACCAACCGAGCTGTAAGGATGCTTCGATTCTTTCGGCAAATGGAACACAATACGTCGATAACGCCGTAAACGTTCTTTCATTTCGCACAGCACAGCATAAAACGAATTATCAAAATTCTGGCAAATATAGGAATAGTTTTTTTTATCAAATTTTCCAAAATCGAGCAACAGCAATTTTGAAGGCGTAATTTTATTGAATATAGGAGAAAACTTTTCATTGTCGAAATTCATCACCACATAATAATTATATCGGCCTATAGCCTCTCGTAAAATAGTATTGAAGATATGCTCATTGTATTGGTGAAACCACAAATCCACCTTATAATGTCTTCCCAAACGACTCACAAAACTGTTGTAAAGTGTATTTTTAAAAGGCGAATACTCATCAAGAAGCAGAAATACACGTTCCTGCCTGTTGGTAACATAATAACCTTTTCCCGGAATAGAATCAATAAGTTTACGTTCACGCAATTCAAGAAAAGCCTTAAACACGGTATCACGCGACACGCAATAATCCTTGCTCAGACCGTTAATTGAGGGCAGACAACTCCCTTCGGAATATTTGCCGGAAACGATTTCGTGCTCCAACAAATCTGCCAACTGTTTTACTTTCGTCAATTGTTGCCCCAATGTCATATCCATAAAAACACTACGATTACTGTGCTGAACTATGCTGATGCAAACATATACTATTTTTATCATTATCAAGCAATAAAATTATATGTTTAACAACATCTTAGTAAGTTTTAGCAAATGAATCCGAATAGAAACGAAAACACCCAACCCTACTGACATCTTTGAGTAATCACAATATCCTTTTACCCAAATCAGTCATTAGACTTTATGACCGATTTAAGTTTAATTCCAAGGACCGATATTGAATAAATTGCATTTTATTGTTAACTTTGTGGAAAACACTTCTGCCATTCAATAATTTACTCCGACTTTTCAACCCTAAAAACACAGGCAACCATGAAAAGATTTGCTTTACTTCTAATCACAGTCATATTATCGTTGAATTGCATGGCGCAGTCCGATAAACAAGTTGTGCTGAATCTGCAACAAGTTGAATTTACTGATGTAAGTTTCAAACAAACGCTTTTGTCAATGGCTAAAGACAGACCAGACGAGTACCAAAAAAACGAACATCTTGTCATGGATTTTTACAAATCGAGTTTATCCGTTGACCAATCTTTTATATTTGTCTATGAGTATTCGCCCGATAATAAATTTTCACATGCGCTTACCTACTATAGTGTCTTCAACGGCTGTTTCTTTTTCCTTTCACAAGAGATTCCTTCCAACATCATAAAAGTTCTGCCGACCATAAAGAAGTTCACATTTTTAAAAAGTGACGACCTTTTAGGACCAGTTGGAGGACCATACATTGGAATTATCAAGAAAAACAAAGAAAACGCTTACCAAATTCTTCACAACTGCGGGGTAGGAGAATAGGATAATGCAAGATGACACATAAATAACAAAAGCAAACGAACTATGAAATATTTCTTATCACTCTATATAATTACGCTCTTGTCGTTGAATAGCATGGCACAATCCAACGATCAAATCACTTTGAAACTTCAACAAATCGAGATTTCAGACCATCACCTCCGCGACGTAATTTCGGAAATGGCAAAAGATGCCCCAGAATGTTTTACAGAAGATAATTTCTACACATTAAACTTTTTCCAACCAACCCTCGCTGATACCGGCCTGGTTTTGGCACTTGACAAATTTGACGGAGACGAAAATATAGCCAAATTGCTTACCTACTATACCGTCATCAACGGCCTGACCTATTTTCTTTCTGACAAAGTGCCGGAAAACAGCATCCAAATCCTGCCGTCGACAAAAATTTTCTATTTCAATCCGACGACACTTCGCCATACCGACAAGTATAATTTTGCAGCTTGGAGACTCCATACCATTATGTTCCAGGTTCTTTCCAATTCATGCGAAAAATAAACTGTTTTTCAAACATCATCACCAACAATTGAATTTCATGCTATGAAAAGAAGAATATATATCAGCATCATAATTGCAACGCTTATCGCTTGCTCCAAGCAGTCTTTTGGACAAGTCCCGACAGAATCCATCGCGATGCAAAGTCCGAACGTAGCTTCCATGAGCCGATACGACGATGTTGAAGTGTCATTATTTAACGGCATTCCCCAAATCGACTTGCCTATTTATGAGATCAAAATCGACTCCAACACCCTGCCGATTACACTTTCCTATCATGCCGCCGGCATAATGCCGGAACAGCATCCGGGCTGGACAGGCACAGGCTGGACATTATTTTGCGGCGGAAGCATTTCACGCATTGTCAACGGTCTGCCTGATGAATATTCCTGCGAGAGCAACGGAATGCCGCAATATAAAAAATTAGGATTCTATTACACGCACGATTTCTTGGACAATGAGCAATGGTATTCCGACAAAACACTGATACCCGAAATCCTTAAAAACGACCAATTCAGGAAAGACACCCAACCGGATAAGTTCAGCTTCCGGTTCAACGACTGTCACGGAAATTTCTACATTGACCACCACGGGAAAACGAAAGTAAAATGCAATCGAAACGTAACAGTTGAAATAAAGATGGACAGTGTTTATGTTCCTAAAGATGTTATGGGGTACGGAATGCCACAGACGGACAACATCTACCCGTTCACCGGTTTTGTCATTACAACAGACGACGGGACACGTTACACTTTTGGGATGAATGACAATGCCGTCGAATATTCCATAAACTTCTGGACACAGCAAAATCAGGAATGGATTGCCACAGCCTGGCATCTTACACAAATATCATATCCTGACGGAAAAACCGTCAGTTTTAAATACGACCGAGGCCAATACATATGCCAGTTGGGATATTCCATTTCCAACATTGTTAATATAACAGAACCGGCGAACGGCATTTCTCGATTCATGGTATGCGATACGATTTCCCCCGCCGACTCTTTGTGTATCAAAGGACACCTCATCTCCCCTGCCTATCTGAAACAAATAGACTTTGCAGAAGGCAACATCCGTTTCTCGTCTGAACGGACTAACGAACTGCGCTATAACCAACACAAACTTTCTGCTGTATACGACTATTTAACGAACAGTTTCCCAAACAACCACTACCTGACAGCATTAATCTATGCAAAACAAGTCGCCAACCCATTTCCACAATGTCTGGACGACCTGCAATGGAGAAAGCTTACAGCAATAACGATAAACGACACATCCGGAAAATGTATACGCAATTTCAAATTTGAATATACCGACAATCCGAGAAGCAGGCTTATGCTCAATGGATTTTCTGACGAAACGGCAACCGGAACTCCCAAACACTATAAATTCGAATACAACAATCCCGACTCCCTTCCGCCATATCTGTCACAAATGGTTGACCATTGGGGATATTACAACGGGAAGAAAGCCGATACAAAAGATCCTCAATATTTCAACAACAGGGAATCGGATCTCGACAAAATAAAATACGGCATACTGAAAAAAATAACATACCCGAACGGAGAGTATACACGATTGGAATTTGAAGCCAACAGATGCATGAAAATTGTTTCAGACGACAGAACCAGCATAACAACTCTTGAAAAAGAGAAAAGAGTAGGCGGTCTTCGAATTAAACAGATATGCAACAGTAGTTCCGGTGATACAGCAGACGAAATCGTCACTAAAAAATTTTTCTATGTCAACAGTTATAACAAAGGAACCACATCAAGCGGTGTACTTAATTTTTATCCCAAATACGAACTGTCGGGAAACAAATTCTCCATAAACGACAAAGAGCATACGGACAAATACCTCCCGCTTTTCAGTGCACAATCGGTCTTGCCCGGTGGCAATAATGCTTTAGGCTCACACATTGGTTATACAGAGGTAATCGAAATGAACGCAAACGGAACTTCCACGCGCTACAACTTCACAAATTTCGACACTGGTGTCATGGATGTTTCCGGTTTTTGCCAACTTAGCACAGAGTGCGGCCCCTATGATCCATATTTTTCAAACAGTGAAAAACGTGGACTTTTGTCTTCTTCTGAAACATTCAGCAAAGGATGGATATCCACCAGAATACGTTACACATACGACGAAAAACCTAACAGCAGTGCTGTCAGATCCGTAAAAGCTGTTGTTTATAAAAAAGGCAACCAACAATATGCCGATTTAACCTCCACCCACATAAATACAGCTACAATGCAAGTAGCACTCAAAACAAAAGAAATCTTTGAACCTGGTAAAAACATTCCAACAGTCATCATATACCCCTACAACAAAAGTGATGTATTAACCAAAACTGCCTTTGATACAGAGCCTTCAGTTGTATCAGTCAAAATTCACTGACAAAAGGACAAATCAGCTTTATAATACCTAAACTAAAGTTATTATGAAAATTATTAGCTCAATACATAAGGCACGCCTATTGAATATAAATAGCATACTTATTGTAATTGCATTTTTAATGTTATCTTGTCATACCGCAAGAATCCAACAAACAAATGAAACCCTGCTGTTTGACAAGATGACAAATGAATATGCGTATACTACTGTCGAGCAGATGCCTTCTTACAAAGGCAGTAACAGTGCTTTTATGAACGATTTTATTTCGCATTTCAATTATGCACCCGAACAGAACGAAAACATTCAGACAACACTTCGAGTCCAGTTTGTCATCAACACGAAAGGGCAGCTAATTGGCGCAAGAATTTACAACAAAGGCTTAAACATGTTGACAAATTTTGAAAAAGCCGGACTAAAAGCATTGGAACAAATGCAGGATTGGACACCTGGGATACACAACAATAAGAAAGTCAATGTCCTATTAACAGTTCCAATTCATATAGATTTTCAATAACTTACCCATAAATCTGTCCGGCAGACTTGACAATGCATTTTATTATTGCTAATTATTAGTGGTGCGATAAAAACCACATCACTGTAGTTAAACGATTAATTTTAAACCAAATATAAGCGTTCATTGATTTTTTGATTTGAAAATGATTTATTAGTCCTGTAGTTTCAACATATCAGGATTATGAATCAGGGCAAGTTTGTATTTTCCCAAGTTGTCGAGTATATACCGCGATATCAGTTTGATAAACTCGTAAAGCAATATCAAGGAGATTGGCATGCCAAAAATCTCAGCAGTTACAGCCACCTTCTTCATCTCCTTTTCGGACAGTTGACAGGATGTGATTCTCTGAGGGATATTTGTCTATGCCTCGAAGCCCATAACAAGATGCTTTATCATCTCGGCTTTCGTAAGTCAGTGAACCATACCTCATTGTCTCGTGCAAACGAAAACAGGGATTACCGCATCTTTGAAGGGTTGGGTCTTTATTTGATTGACATGCTCAGACCGATGTACTCAAATATCCAACTGTCTCAAATTACCATTGACAACGAGATATATGCACTTGATTCCACGACCATATCGACCAGTATAAAGCTTGCAACGTGGGCTTTGGGGAAATACAGCAAAGGAGCAGTCAAGATGCATACCCTGTTGGATTTGAGAGGCAACATACCTGCCAATATCCATATCACGGACGGCAAGTGGCATGACAGCAACGAACTTGACTCTCTGACACCGGAGCCTTATGCTTTCTACGTGATGGATAAGGCTTATGTTGACTTTAAAGCACTTTTTAGATTTCATCAGGCTCAGTCATTTTGGGTATCACGTCCAAAAGAGAACATGAAATTCGATACTGTCGAGCAGATGGATATTTCCGATGTCAAGTCTGGCATACTGGAAGACTCTCGTATAAGGGTGACAGGATATAATTCAAGCAAGCTGTATCCCGAAGACATGAGATTTGTCCGCGTTTATGACCCTGACAATGACACTATTGTGGACTTTATATCCAACAATTTTGAAGTCAGTGCCTTGGAAATATC